>WQZB01000032.1 GCA_009780955.1 Polyangiaceae bacterium
GAAAACGGCTCCCCCCTCACAGCATCCTATCGCGCCTTCGCCGCTGGCGTCGTTCACGGCGCCGGTTCGTGCCGTTGCGCCATCGGGCGTCGCGCCCACCGTAGCAATGCCCGCGACGGCAGCCCCGCCAGTTCCGTCGGCACCGTCACGTGCGCCGTCGAAAACGGCTCCTCCCTCACAGCATCCTATTGCGCCTTCGCCGCTGGCGTCGTTCACGGCGCCGCCGGTTCGTGCCGTTGCGCCATCGGGTGTGACGCCCACCATGGTGATGCCCGCGACGGCAGCCCCGCCAGTCCCGTCGGCACCGTCACGTGCGCCGTCGAAAACGGCTCTTCCCTCACAGCATCCTATTGCGCCTTCACCGCTGGCGTCGTTCACGTCGCCGGTTCGTGCCGTTGCGCCATCGGGTGTGACGCCCACCATGGTGATGCCCGTAACGAAGGCGCCTTCGTACGCGCGCCCAAATATAGCAGCGGGTACGGCAGCGAGCTCGCTGTCGTACGAAGTTTATTCTCCAGGCGAGGCCATGCGCCCGCGAGCTCCGACGCGCACGGGTACCAATGCGCGTGGTCCGTCGCTAAGCCTTGCGGCGATAATTTGTCTTGTGCTCCTCGGCGTGTGCGTCGGCGTTGGAACCGTCGTTCTCATTATTGCCGGCACAACCGACGACAAGGCGACGAGCACGTCCACGTCACCAAGCACACACCTGCCCGAGGGTTTCCCGCCGCCGCCGTCCCTGCCACAATCGACTGATCCTACGCCACCGACTGATCCTCCCCCGCCACCAGCGCCACCCACCGCGGCGCCTTCGGTGATCGAGTATCCGGAGCCTGCCGCAGAGCGACCTTCTGCGCCTGCGAAGGGGCCGTCGACGCCGCCGCCAAGGGCGCGGCCCGCTACGCCACCCAAGCCTATTTCTGCGACGGCGCAAGCAACATCTACGGGCAACACATTCACTCCCCCACCAAACCCGTA
Source organism: Polyangiaceae bacterium (assembly GCA_009780955.1). Classification (GTDB taxonomy): domain Bacteria; phylum Myxococcota_A; class Polyangia; order Polyangiales; family Polyangiaceae; genus Labilithrix. The sequence goes on from WQZB01000032.1 coordinate 976, forward strand.
TCTGCGGCCGGCTGGTCCAACAAAGAAATAACGTTCGCAGTCGCGCCCGTGCGTGTGGACGCGCCGCGAGGTCGAAATGCTTTGGCCGTGGGCAAAAATCGGCGTAGCTTGGCGCTGAACTGACATGTCAGTTCAGCCGGCGGGTTGTCGACGCGGGCACTTTGTGAGTACGCGAGGTGGCCTACGCTTGTTGTGCCTCTCGCTCGATCCTGGCGCGGGGAAGTGCACGCGCTTGCTCGCCACGTGAACTCGGAGATGGCATGGTAAACGACAGCAGCTTTCTCGCGATTGGCATGGATGTCGGCAGCACGACGGTGAAAGCAATCGTCGTTGACCCAACTACCTCGGCCATCTTGTGGAGCAACTACCAGCGTCATCACACCAAGCAGCCCGACAAGGTCCTCGAGATGCTCGAGATGATCATGTCCGCTTTTCCCAATCAGCCGCCAAACGGTTGGCGCATTTTCCTCACGGGGTCCGGATCGGCGCCGCTCGCACTGCCTACTGGAGGCAAGTTTGTCCAAGAGGTCAACGCCATCACGCTCGCTGTCGAGCACCTGCACCCCGACGTGGGCTCTGTCATTGAGCTTGGCGGGCAAGACGCGAAGATCATTGTATTCAAGACAGAGGGCAAAACGGGCGACCGCACGGCCATTGCGTCGATGAACGACAAGTGTGCGTCGGGCACGGGCGCCACCATCGACAAGTGCTTTCTCAAGGTAAATGCTCCGCCGGAACTCGTGACCACGCTGCGTTTCGACAAGTCGAAACTTCATCATGTGGCGGCGAAATGCGGTGTGTTTGCGGAAACCGACATTGTCAATTTGATTAAGAGCGGCATTCCTTCCACCGAAGTCCTTTGCTCCCTTGCCGATGCCATCGTGATGCAAAATCTCAGCGTGCTAACGCGAGGCAACACGCTCAAAGCGCGTGTGCTTCTTCTCGGCGGTCCGAATACCTACCTGCCTTTCTTGCAAGACTGCTGGCGTTTGCGCATTCCCGAAGTTTGGCGCGAGCGCGGTTACGAGTGGCCGCAAAGTAGACCTATCGAAGAAATCATCTTCGTTCCAAACAACGCGCAGTATTATGCCGCATTGGGTGCCGTGCTTTACGGAATGCACGAACCGGCCGAAGTCGGTTGGCTTAAAGGCTTATCTGACTTGCGCGAATACATCACCATGGGTCGCAAGGCTCGTCTCGGCGAAAGCGCCGGTCCTGCGCTGTCGAAGACGGATGCCGAGCTCAGCGAGTTTTGTGCATCCTACACAATTCCAGATTTCGTTCCTGCCGCGTTCGCGCCGGGGCAGGTCGTGCGCGGTGTGATCGGGCTCGACGGGGGCTCGACTTCCAGCAAGGCGGTGATCGTTGATTACGATTCCGGCGAAATTCTTAGGAAAGCTTATCAGCTTTCGAAGGGAAATCCAATTCAGGACACGAAGGAGCTTCTTGCGCAGCTAAAAAGTGAGATTGAAAAAGAGGGAGCCACGTTTCAATGCATGGGTTTCGGCGCCACCGGCTACGCCGCCGACGTACTCGAAGAATGTGTGAAAAGTGATGTGAACATCGTGGAGACGGTCGCGCACATGATGAGCGCGGTGCACTTCTTTGGCGACGTCGACGTGGTTTGTGACATCGGTGGGCAGGACATCAAAGTCCTGTTTTTGAAGAACGGCGACATTGCGAATTTCCGACTTTCGAATAGCTGCTCGGCCGGCAATGGAATGCTGCTCCAAGCCACGGCCGAATCGTTTGGCGTGGCCGTTCGCGAGTTCGCCGACGTTGCATTCAAGGCCGATCTTGCGCCGAAATTTAGCTATGGTTGCGCCGTTTTTCTCGATACCGACCGTGTCAATTTTCAAAAAGAAGGGTTCTCGAAAGAGGAAATGCTTGCCGGGCTCGCGCAGGTGCTTCCGAAAAATGTCTGGCAGTACGTGGTTCAAATTCCGCGGCTTGCGTCGCTCGGAACGAAGTTCGTTTTGCAGGGGGGCACGCAATACAACCTTGCAGCCGTCAAAGCGCAAGTCGATTACATCAAAGAGCGCGTCCCGAATGCCGAGGTTTTCGTTCACCCGCACGCGGGCGAAGCGGGTGCGATTGGGGCAGCCATGGAGGCCATTCGCATTGTCAGGCGGCGCGGCCGTTCGAGCTTTGTTGGCCTGGATGCGGCCATTCACCTTGAATACACGACGAAAACCAACGACGAAACGACGTGTCACTTCTGTCCGAACGACTGCAAGCGCACGTTCATCGACGCGAAGACGCCAGATGGTCAAAAAAGTCGCTATATTGCCGGATTTTCGTGCGAAAAAGGTACCGTCGAAAGCCACGAGGCAATGCTTGCACTCGTAGCCGAGCGCAAGGAGACCGCGCAAAAATACCCGAACATGGTCGACTACGAGGCCAGGCGTGCCTTTGCGCACTTTTATACGCCGGTGCCTCAACCCGAGGCTGGGTCGCCCATTTCCGACATCGAGGTTCGAAAGGGCATTTTCGGCCAGAGGCGTGTGGCCATCACGAGGCCCTTCAAGCGTTCGCCGAAAGACGCCGCAGAAATGCGCCGTCGAACGCGCATTGGCATTCCACGCGTCTTGAATTTGTATTCAACGGCCCCTTTCTTTCGGACCTATTTCGAAGCGCTCGGAATTCCGAAGCAAAATATTGTGTTTAGCGACGAAACGACGGAAGAAATGTGGGCCGAAGGGGGCAAATACGGATCCATCGACCCATGCTACCCGTCCAAGGTCGTGCAGGCGCATCTTCACAATCTCCTTTTTCACAAGCACACCCACAAGAAGCCGCTTGCCTATATCTTTTTCCCGATTGTCACGCACATTACGAATTTCGTGACCGACACGATGGATGACGCGACATGTCCGATTGTCGCCGGCGCTCCCAATGTCATGAAAGCGGCTTTCACGAAGGAGGTCGATTTTTTTGCGCAACGCAGAATCGAATACGTGGATCCTGCCGTGTCGTTCGTGGAACCGAATCTGATGGCCAAGCGGCTCTTCTCGACGTGGGGGTCGCGACTCGGCATCACCGAGGATGAAAACGACCATGCCTGTCGCGAAGGGTGGAAGGCTCTCACGATGTTCGAAGAGGATCTGCAAGACAAGGGCAGGGCGATTCTCGACGCTGTCGAGGCGGAAGACCGCGTTGCCATTCTGCTCTTGTCGCGCCCTTATCATTCCGATCCGGGGCTGAACCACGGCATTCCGGAAGAATTCCAAGTGCTCGGATATCCCATACTTAGCATTCGATCGATTCCGAAGACACGGGAATATCTCGATCGCTATTTCCACAAAGAGCTTACGAACGGCACGCGAAAGACTCCGCTCGAACTCCATGATGTGTGGCCCGAGAACTACTCGGTCAACAGCGCACAAAAGGTGTGGGCTGCCGTTTTTGCGGCGCACCACCCAAACGTCGTCGTGCTCGATCTCTCGTCGTTCAAGTGTGGGCATGACTCGCCCATTTATGGCCTTGTCGATTCGATCATCGAAGCGTCAAAAACGCCGTATGCCGCGCTTCACGACATCGATGCAAACAAGCCAACCGGATCCATCAAGATTCGTGTGAAAACATACGCCCATGCGCTCAAGCTTCACGAAGAACGTTTGCATGATGCACGTGCCAAGCATGATGAACTGGCGCACGCCATCGAGAAAAAGCATCTTGAGCTGCTCGAACTGAAGCAAAAACAGATGGCGACGTATCACGTGCAGAATGCCGATCTCGCTCGGCAGATCGAAGCGTTGCGCGAGAAAGTTCGTTCGTACACGCCGCCTGCCTGTCTGCTCGAGCCCGACCCGAATGCCCCCAACTCACACGTTATTGTGAAGCTTGGAAAGAAAACGAAAGACGGTCACATCGTTCGGCTGGACACGTCCGCTTCGGCAAGCAGTGCAGCCGAATGATTCGGTAAAAATTTGATTTCGGAGATCGTTCATGAGCCATCCAACCACGCCCTCGCTGCACAAGAGAAAGCTGCCGATCGTAAGCCCACTCGTTGATGTAGACAGCGAGCTTGCCAAGTTCGAAGCGGAAGAGAAAAGGCGCCTCGGTCTCGACATCGCGATCGAACACTGGGTCGAACCCGTGGTGAGCCGTGGTTTCAAGAAATCTGAGCGCTCGAAGGTTACGCTTCTCATAGGCGGTCTGACGTTGGCGCAAGATACCCTTATCGAGGGCGCGCTGAAGGGCATTGGCTACAAGGTGCAGCACCTCGACGTGCCGGACAATGCCGCGTTTCGGGTTGGCAAAGAGTTTGGTAATCGAGGACAGTGCAATCCAACCTATTACACCGTTGGCAATCTTATTTCATATCTTATTACGCTGCGCGACAAGCACGGGATGAGCGCCCAAGACATTGTCGACCGGTTCCTTTTTGTCACCGCGGCTGCGTGCGGCCCGTGCCGCTTCGGTATGTACGTCACCGAGTATCGAAAGGCGCTTCGCGATGCGGGTTTTGATGGCTTTCGCGTTCTGCTCTTCGAGCAAACCGGAAACCTTGAGCAGGCGACGGGCGACAACGTTGGTCTCGAGTTGAATGTGGCATTTTTCTGGGCCCTTATCAAAGGCGGGCTTGCGGGCGATGTTCTCAACGCCTACGGCTACCGCGTTCGCCCGTACGAGAAGGTGAAAGGGGCAACGAACGAGGCGCTCGAGAAGTCGAAGAAGATTCTCTACGAGGCCCTTGAAAAGCGTACGAACATTCTCGTGGCTCTGCGCAAGTGCAAGCAGATCCTCGCGGCCGTCGAAGTCGACAAGACGATGGCAAAACCAAGAGTGAGCATCATTGGCGAATTTTGGGCCATGACCACCGAGGGCGATGGAAATTACCAATTGCAGTCATTCCTTGAGCAGGAAGGCGCGGAGTGTGATGTCCAGCTTGTCACGGTGTGGTTGCTTTATCTAATCTGGGAAGTGCGCAACGACGCACGCGAGCGCGGCGATCTCCGCGTATTCGACAAGGCCCATTATGGGCTTGGCGATGGCGGCCCGCTGGTGGTGTTTCAGCAATTCGCTCTGAGCCATATTGCGGACTTCGTCGTGCGCGCGCTTTTCCAGACTTTTGCGCATACGATGGGGGTTCGCGGCTACACGCTACCGGACATGAATGCGATCGCAAGCATCAGTCATGCGCACTACAACAACGATTTGCGCGGCGGCGAAGGCCACATGGAGGTGGGAAAACTCATCCTGAATGTTACTCACCGCAAAGCGCACATGACTCTCAGCGTGAAACCCTTCGGTTGTATGCCAAGCTCGGGGGTGTCCGATGGAGTGCAGAGTGCAATTATCGAGAAATTTCCGGGGACGATTTTCTGCGCCGTGGAAACAAGCGGCGACGGGCGCGTTAATTTTTATTCGCGCGTGCAAATGTATCTTTTCAAAGCCAAGCAGATGGCGATCGCCGAGTACGAACGTGCGCTCGTCGAGTATGGCGTGACAAAGGAAGAAGTTTCGGCGGCTCTCGCCTCGAATGCGCGCTTGCGCAGTCCGCTTTTCAGCGCGCGGCATCGGTACGCCGGGAGCAGCGCGGATGTCGTGGCTGCCGCTGCGCCGTATATCAAAAAGACGCGCTATGCACGGTTTTTCGATCGCGCGAAAACACTCGTGAAACGAAGCAAGTTTGTCGTGCAGAAGGCACCGCACATGGTTGGAGGCCTCCTCGAAAACGCTGTGAAACATGGCCCCATGGCCTTTCGGCGTGTGAAGGAAGATCTGACGCTCTTTCGTGAAATGCGCGCCGAGAAAAACGATAAGAACAAGCGCGCGACGCATGCATCAACAACGCTCGATGCGGCCGCCGAAGAGTGACCGGCCCATTGATGCGCACCTCCTTCGATCTCGGCCTCGTGCCAAAAGACGTATTTGTCATTTGCGATCGGCTGCGCGCTGCTGGCTATTGCGCATGGATTGTCGGCGGGTGCGTGCGGGATTCGCTGCTCGGCAGGGCGGTAGCGGATTGGGATGTCGCGACCGACGCACGGCCAACGGAACTCATTAAAATTTTCCCGCGAGCCATCCCAACGGGTCTAAAACACGGCACGGTCACGCTCGTGATGCGCAACCCAAACGATGCGCAAGTGCACCATTATGAAATTACCACCTTGCGCGGCGAGGGCACGTATTCCGACGGGCGAAGGCCCGATGCGGTGCACTTCGTCGACGACATTGTGCGCGATCTTTCGCGCCGTGACTTCACCATCAACGCGATGGCCGTCGACCCTTCGAGCGGCGCCATTATCGATCCGTTTGGTGGACAGGTCGATCTGGCAAGGCACCTGGTGCGTGCGGTAGGCATTGCCATCGAACGATTTTCGGAAGACGGGTTGCGCGTGCTGCGTGCTGCACGCTTTTCGGCCACGCTCGATTTCGAACTCGATCCGAATACGTTTGCGGCCATTCGGCCCACGTTGGATACGTACCGCAAAGTCAGCGCCGAGCGCGTACGCGACGAGTGGGGCAAAACGATGAAAGCAAAATTGCCTTCGCTCGGGTTTGAGATCATGCGAAAAAGTGGCATTTTGGAGATTAGCTGTCCCGAGCTACTTGAGGGCGTTGGTTGCGCACAAAACAAGCATCACTCATTCGATGTTTGGCATCACAGCATGGCCTGCATGGACGCGTGCGAAGGCGATCCGGTGCTTCGCATCGCAGCGCTTTTGCACGACGTTGGCAAGCCCAGGTCGCGAGCATTCAGCGACAAGACGCAAGACTTTACCTTTTACGATCATGATAAAATCGGCGCCGAGATAGCCTCTGATATTGCCACGCGCTTGCGATTCTCAAACGACGAGCGCGATCGCATCGTCCTTTTGGTGCGTCATCATCTTTTCCATTACGACGCTTGGTCGGACGCTGCGGTAAGGCGGTGGATTCGCCGCGTTGGCAAAGAGCGCATTTCCGATCTTTGTGCGCTAAACGAGGCCGACTTGCGTGGCAAGGGCACAACGTTCAAAGAAAGTGAAATCAATAATTTAATGCGGCTTCGAGCGCACGTCGATAAAGTATTGGCCGAAAAAAGCGCGCTTTCGACGCGCGACCTTGCCATTGACGGCCATGTTCTTATGAGTGAACTCGGTCTTTCACCAGGGCGCATCATTGGGCAAGTGCTGACCGAGCTTCTCGAGCTCGTCATCGCCGAGCCGTCTTTGAACACGCGGGACGCGTTGCTTGCGCGTGCCGGTGAGATTGTTCGCGCCAAAACGCATTCGTAGGGGCGTATGGCCATACGCCCCCACAATCACGCAAATTCGTAGGGGCGGCCACAGGGGGCCGCCCCTAACAAGGCGTGGGCAGACACGGGGGTCTGCCCCTACAACTCTAGCGGCGCAGCACCTCTATGCCCGGCAGCTTCTTGCCCTCGATGAGTTCGAGGGAAGCGCCGCCGCCGGTGGAGATGTGGCTAAACTTCTTGGCCACATCGCTGCCCGCTTCTTTCACCGCCGCGGCGCTGTCTCCACCGCCGATGACTGTGAATGCCTTCGAATTGGCCAAAGCTCGCGCAACGCCAAAAGTGCCTTTGGAAAAAGGCGTTTTTTCGAACAGCCCCATGGGGCCATTCCAAAATACGCTCTTGGCTTTGTCGAACCACTTTTGGAATTCAGCGAGCGACTTCGGGCCAACGTCGAGCGCCATGTGATTGTCGGGAATGCTGCCAACATCGACGACTTTGCCCTCTTTGGCTTCGATGCTTTGCGCGACGACGACGTCCACGGGCAACGCTATCGTCACTTTCTTTTCCTGAGCCTTTTCGAGGATTGTGCGGGCAAGAGCCGTTTTTTCGTTTTCAACCTTCGACGATTTCATGGCGATGCCCTTCGCCGCAAGGAACGTATTGGCCATGGCGCCACCAATGACGATGGCGTCCACCTTCTCGAGCAAGGACTCAATCACGGCGATCTTGTCCGATACCTTTGCGCCGCCCAAAACGGCGACGAAAGGCTTGTCGGGATTCGAAACAATCTTGCCGAGCGCTTTGATTTCCTTCTCGAGGAGAAAGCCGCAACCGCGCTCACTCACCAACTTTGGCAATGCATGCACCGATGCGTGTGCGCGGTGCACGGCGCCGAACGCGTCGTCGACGTACACATCGCAAAGCGCGGCGAGTTGCGCGGCGAAAGACTCGTCGTTTTTCTCTTCCTCTGCATGAAAGCGAAGGTTTTCGAGCAGGCATACCTGACCGGCACGCAGGTCGAAAACGACTTTCTTGGCTGCATCGCCGACCGAGTCTTCGGGCAGGTGGACTTCGACGCCGAGCAGATCTGCGAGACGTGCAGCACACGGCTCGAGCGACAGCTTCGGATCGGGTCCTTTTTTCGGGCGGCCAAGGTGGCTTGCGAGGATGACGCGCGCGCCGCGATCCATCGCGTGCTTGATGGTGGGCAGCGCTTCGCGAATGCGCGCATCGTCGGTGATGACTTGCTTTCCGCTCTGCTCTTCGAGCGGCACATTGAAGTCGACACGGATAAAAACGCGCTTTTGGTCGATGGGAAGTTCGTTGATGGGCACAATGCCGGCTAGCGTGGTCATTCTCGTTCCTTAGAGCTTGGCCGCTACCAGTTGAGCGAGTTCGACCATGCGGTTCGAGAATCCCCATTCGTTGTCGTACCAGCTCATGATCTTCGCGAAGTTGTCGCCCATGACTTGGGTAACCGTTGCATCGAAGATCGACGAACGCGGATCGCCAATGAAGTCGCTCGAGACGAGCGGCTCTTCGGTGTAGCCGAGAATATTTTTCATCGCGCCTTGGCTCGCGGTCTTCATCGCTGCGTGAATCGCGTCCTTCGTGATGGGCTTTTCGGTCTCGAAGGTAAGATCGACGACACTGCAATCCATCGTGGGAACGCGAATGGCTTGGCCGTCGAACTTGCCTTTGAGCGCTGGAATGACTTCGGCAAGGGCCTTGGCAGCACCCGTTGACGATGGGATCATGTTTTGTGCGGCCGCGCGGGCGCGGCGCAAATCGCCCTTGCGATGCGGCACATCGAGGACGGCTTGGTCGTTCGTGTACGAGTGCACCGTTGTCATGAGCGCGCGCTTGACGCCAAACGAGTCATGAAGAACCTTCGCGACCGGTGCGAGGCAATTCGTCGTGCACGAGCCGCACGAAATGATGTGATGCTTCGTGCCGTCGTACTCTTGGGTGTTTACGCCAAGAACGATGGTGGCATCCTGGTTTTTCGCCGGCGCCGAAATGATCACCTTTTTTGCGCCTGCTTCGATGTGACTCTTCGCCTTCTCTTTGTCGGTGAACAGGCCCGTGCACTCGAGCACGATGTCAACGCCGAGATCTTTCCACGGAAGCTTGCTTGGATCTTTCTCGGCCACGATTTTGATCGATTTGCCGGCAATTTTGAGGGCACCGTCGGCCACCTCGGCGCGCTGTTCGGCGCGCCCGTGCACGGTGTCGTAGTTGTACAAGTGGGCCAGCGTTTTGTCGCTGGTGAGGTCGTTGACCGCAACGACCTCGATGTCCTTCACATTGCGCTCGTACATGGCGCGGACGATACAGCGACCAATGCGACCGAAGCCGTTGATGGCAATTTTCCTGGACATGGTAACTCCTTAAAAGAACCTTTGGGCGGCGCAAGGTAGTCGCGCGCCGACCGATCGGCAAGGGTGCCTGTCACAAGCAGTGCGCACAAGCTGCGAGCGTGCCACCCATGACGTCCTTGCCGTGTGTCAGTGTAGTAATTCAGCCCACAAGAGCCAACACTCAATGGACCAAACTCGCTCTCTGCTTCCGTTCGATCTCGCAGTGCCAATCATCCAGGCACCCATGGCAGGCGTTTCGACGCCAACCCTCGCCGCAGCGGTTTCGAACGCGGGAGGACTCGGATCCATCGGCATTGGAGCAAGCACGGTCACCAATGCCCGCCAGATGATCGAACAGACGCGCGCGCTCACGCCGCGCCCGTTCAATGTCAACGTGTTCTGCCATGAACCCGCACGTCGCGATCCTGCACGCGAGAGGGTATGGCTCGGTCATCTCGCGCCATTGTTCAACGAGCTCGGTACCCCTACGCCAACGTCGCTCAGCGAGATCTACACGTCGTTCTTGGTCGACGACGAAGCGTTCGAGATGCTGCTCACCGAGCGCCCGCCCATCGTCAGTTTCCATTTCGGCATCCCCTCGCCCGATCGCCTTGCCGCATGTCGCCAGGCAGGCATCAAAACTATGGCGACGGCCACAAACCCACGCGAAGCCGAACGAATCGAGAGGGCAGGCATCGACGTGATCATCGCGCAGGGAATCGAAGCTGGCGGACACCGAGGCACCTTCAATCCCAACGAGGTCGACGAAGAATGGAGCACGAGTGTCCTCGTTCGATCTCTCGCTAGACAGACGAAGCTGCCCATCGTTGCCACAGGCGGCATCATGGATGGCCGTGGAATCAAGGCTGCCCTCGAACTCGGCGCCGCCGCCGCACAACTTGGCACAGCGTTCATCTCGTGCCCCGAGTCAGCGGCGAACGCGAACTACCGACGTGCACTGAAGAGCGCGCGCGCAGCCACGACGAGGCTCACGTCGGTCGTGTCAGGGCGCCCCGCCCGCAGCATGGTCAATCGATTCATCGTCTACGCGGAGGCGGCGGGAAGCCCCGCGCCGCCCGCGTATCCTCTCGCGTACGACGCGGCAAAGCAGCTCAACATTGCCGCTATGAAACATGGCGACGACGGATTTGCGGCCCAGTGGGCGGGCCAAGGAGCACCGCTTGCCCGCGAGCTTGCAGCCGCCGAACTCGTCGAGACACTCGCTCGCGAGATGTCGTCCACACAAGCTGTCAGGATGTGACCGGTTTCGGCGGCCCGCCGAAAATGCTTGCGGCCTTACGCTTGTCCTGCTTGGCCTTCTCTTTTTCTGCGTATGTCGGAATGATGATTCTGGTGCGAGGTGGGATCTCTCGCCCCTCGAAGATGGCCTTGAGATCTTCCGCATCGAGCGTTTCAAATTCGAGCAGCGCTTTGGCAATGGCTTCCACGCGATGGCGCTTTTCGAGAAGAAGAGTTTTGACTTTGTTGTACTGGTCTTGAATGAGCGCGCGCACTTCCTGGTCGATTTCGCGCGCCGTTTGCTCCGAGTAATCTTGGCTGCGTTGCATGTAGTCGCGCCCGAGAAAAATTGAGCCTTCCTCACCGCCATACGCGAGCGGCCCCATCTTCTCGCTCATGCCGTACTCGCACACCATGGCACGAGCAATTTGCGTGAGCTGCTTGATGTCGTTCGATGCTCCGGTGGTGAGCCTTCCGAAGAACACTTCTTCTGCGATGCGCCCACCAAGGGCCGATTGGATCTGCGCCTCGAACTGTTCTTTCGTGCGACTTAGAACATCGCCCTTTGGCAGCGGCATGGTTACGCCAAGGGCTCGACCGCGTGGGATGATGGTGACCTTGTGGACCGGATCGTGGTTCTCGTTGGCGATCATCATGACGGCGTGGCCCGCCTCGTGGACGGCGGTATTCCACTTTTCTTCTTCCGTCATGACCATCGAGCGGCGCTCGGAGCCCATGAGAACCTTGTCTTTCGCGAGCTCGAAGTCCGCCATGCTCACGGCGTCTTTGTCTTGGCGGGCGGCGAGAAGCGCGGCTTCGTTGACAAGGTTTTCGAGATCGGCGCCCGCGAAACCTGGTGTACCACGCGCAATGATTTCCATTTCGACGTCGGCCGAAAGCGGAACCCTCTTGGTGTGAACTCGCAAAATCGCCTCGCGGCCACGCACATCAGGGCGGTTGACCGTAATGCGGCGATCGAAGCGGCCCGGGCGCAAAATGGCCGGATCGAGAACATCGGGACGGTTCGTGGCCGCGATGATGATGACGCCTTCGTTCGACTCGAACCCGTCCATCTCGACGAGAAGCTGGTTCAGCGTTTGCTCGCGCTCGTCATGCCCGCCGCCAAGCCCGGCTCCGCGATGACGACCCACCGCGTCGATCTCGTCGATGAAAATAATGCAAGGTGCATGTTTTTTCCCTTGCTCGAAAAGGTCGCGGACGCGGCTTGCGCCGACGCCGACAAACATCTCGACGAAGTCAGAGCCGGAAATGCTGAAGAAGGGAACACCCGCTTCCCCGGCGATGGCCCGTGCGAGAAGTGTTTTGCCAGTTCCTGGCGGGCCGATCATGAGCACACCCTTCGGGATGCGCCCGCCAAGGCGCTGAAATTTCTTTGGGTCTTTGAGAAACGCGATGATCTCCTCGACCTCGTCTTTGGCCTCTTCCACACCCGCAACGTCGGCAAAAGTGATCTTGTTCTGCGAGTCCGAAAGCATGCGCGCTTTGGACTTGCCAAAGCTCATTGCCTTGCCGCCACCCGCCTGAAGCTGCCTCATGAAGAAGAAGAACATCAGGATCAAAAATGCCATTGGAATGAGCGTGACGAGCGTGCTCGACCAGATGGGCGACTGATCTTCCTTCTCGAAGATGATTTTCGGCGGCGCGACGGACGGGTCGGTTGGCTTCAGCGTTTCGAGCAGCTTTTCGTCGGCAACCGGGCCAACGGCTTCTTTCGTGCTGGCAGCTTTGTTTGGCTCAGCGCCTTTCATTCGATACGTGTAGTCGCGATCTTTGATGCGGATTTCGTCAACGTTTCCTTTGTGGACTTCGCTGACGAAATCGCTGAACGCGACGGGGCCCTTGCGCTCTGCCGGGGTCAAGAAATTCCAGATCGTGAGAAATGCCACGATGAGAACGACCCAGAGGAGCAGCGTTTTGTGCGATTGCTTCACGTTGACCTCAAACCTTTAGGCTACCACGTCGTCAGATGCTCGTCTTCGTCTCTGTCTAACTAGCTTTCATAGCCATTCATGCGGGCCAGCGCGACCCCCGAGCGACCTCATTCGCGCACGCGATTGTGTCAAGCCCGTGAACTAGCCCGAGGTTTTGCGGCGTTGTCGGCAACGGCCGCGACCAGACCTCCAGGAAGCCAAACCCTGGCCGTTTTCGAACGGGACCGTGCAAGGTCGCGCAGCTTTTGCTCGGTTGTGCGTGGCAGCGGAAAATTCGATGCAATAGCGGCGCCGCGGTCGACCGAAAGCTCATCGGCGAGAGCCTCGAGGTGTCGCACGATGCCTGGGCCAAGCGCTTCCAGCAGAGGCAGTAGCTCGCGGCGAACGCGTGCACGTAGGTAGCGTGGATCGTGATTCGACGGGTCGGACGCAAACTGGATCCGACGCCGCGTGAGGTGAGCGAGCACGTCCGAGCGCCTCGCGCGGAGCATGGGACGAACGAGCTCGATCGTATCAAGCCCCTCAGTGGTTGCGAGCGTTGCGAGCGGCGCTCGAGGCGGCAGAACAGCAAGGCCTCGAGGGCCCGCGCCACGAAGCAAGCGCATGAGCACGGTTTCGGCGCGATCGTCGGCGTGATGCGCGGTCGCGATCGCCTGGGCCCCAAGTTGTCGTGCCACCGCAGCGAGCGCTGCATACCGTGCTTGCCGTGCACGCGCCTGAAGGTTGCTCCCGCTTCCGACATGAACGCACGTTCGACCAAATGGCACACGAACGCTCTCGGCAAAAGCAGCCGCAAGATCGAGCTCCGCGGATGCACCTTCGCGCAGGCCGTGATCGACACCATGAGCATGAAGGTGAATGTCGAAGCCAGGAGCAATGCGTTGTGCCACGTCGAACAGCGCCATGGAATCCGGACCACCGCTTACCGCGACAACGAGCACACTGCCCCGAGGGAGCTTCGTTTCTCCTGCAAAAGCACGGCGGACCATGGTGACGAGCGAAGGCGTCGTCACTGTTTATTGTCCATTCGCACCGCGCATATCGGGGATCTCCGTCACCGCCGAAGGCGGAATGTCTTGAGGCAACGCGAAAGGCATTATGGCGTCAGCGCACTCTACCATGGGGAGCTCGGCGGGAGTGCGCAACGCACATTCGGAGCCCTCGTCGGCCTTTGCGCTTGCGTCCTTCACGGCGTGGCCGTCATGCCACGCAAAAAGAATGACCACCGAGGCCAGCACGGTGGCGGCGGCTGCCGTGCGTCGCACGCGTGACGAATGCGAGTCACTAGCCTCGCGCGCGAGACCCGCAACGCCGGGGACAAGCCGGCGATAAGGATCACGCTGCGCATGGCTCGTGCGTACGATGTCGTGGAGCGCACGCGCCATTGCACCAGCATTGGCGAACCGTGCCGCGGGATCGTGCGCGAGAGCCCTATTGAACCATGCATCAATGGCCCTTGGCAGCTCCGGTCGGAGCTCGGTTGGTCGGTCGAAACGCCCCGCGTCGATGGCGAAGTAGAAGCCCTCGAGCGAATGGGCGTTGTACGGCGAGCGTTGTGTGAGCGCAAAATAGGCGACGGCAGCGAGCGAGAACAAATCTGATCGCTCGTCGGTTTTTTCAGGATCAAACATGTGCTCTGGGCTCATGTACCGTGCAGTGCCGGCAGCCAGCCGATCGCCCTCGATGCATTCGTCACTCCGCACCGGTTTGGCGACGCCAAAATCGAGCAGCTTCACGCTTAGCGGCTGGCCAGCCTGGCCAGTTTCGAGGAAAACGTTCTCTGGCTTGATGTCGCGATGCACAAATCCCGCCTTATGCGCTTGCGATAGCGCATTGCATGTCTGCGAAACAAGGTTCGCAACGTCGCCAAGCGACAGGGGCCCGAGACGTTGCACGCGCTGCTCGAGAGTCTCGCCGCGCAACAATTCGAGCACGAGATATGGTTCGCCCCCCTCGGTCAGCCGGCAATCGAGCACTCGAACGACGTGTGGGCTGTTGATCGCCCCGGTGATGCGCGCCTCACGGAGAAAGCGTTCGCGAGCGCCTGGTGTCAGCGCCCACTCGGGCGACATGAATTTGACCGCGACTTGCTTGCCAAGAAGCAGATGCTCCGTAAGCCAAACGCTTCCCATGCCGCCGTTGGCGATCTTGCGAACGAGGCGAAGCGTCCCTGAGAGGACTTGTCCCGGTTCGAGGTTCACGTACCGCAGTCGGGTGCACCGCGCATGCCCCGTTTACGATGCGCGGCACCATGCCCACATAGGCGTTTTCGATGAAATTTATCGTTGATCGAACACCACGGCCGTGGCTACGCGCCACGTTCCCTCGTGGCATGCCGCGGGTGGGACACGTGGGGCGTGAGGGAAAGTCAACCGCCGCCCGCCATCGAGACACGTACTTCGTTCGTTTTGTCTGGCACGACCTCGACAACGATGCTCTTCCTCACACCATTCGGTGCTGTTAGCTCGAGTGCGTGGCGCCCTGATGGGACCGGTCGGTTGAAGATATGGCCGGCGCCAAGTTCACTTCCGTTGTCGATGATCTGGCTACACTTCGGCATGCACACGACCGTGATCGCGCCCATGCCTCCGGCTTTTTTCGGTCCCGCAGCTGCTGGCTGCGGATTGCGGCGTGCTGCTGGAGCTGCATGCGCGGTTTTGACGCTTGTGGTGTTGGGCGCGGGCGATGCCGGCAGCTCTATGGATGTAGTCTCGGTTGGCGCAAGATCAGCACTCGACGCGGCCGGCGTTGCTTGTGGGGCTGGTGCGACTGATGCGACTGGTGGGGTTGCCGTACTGGTTGCCATGGCCTCCGGCGCAGGGGCGGACTTGCTGGCACCTGTAGGAGGCACGGGCGCGGAACTGCTCGTGGACGCAGCGTGGTTATTCGACCGTGATGAGTTGATTGCCGAGACAATGGCGATCACCATAACCGCAATGAGCACCACGATGGCACCTGCAAGCACCGCGATAGCCCACGTCGACGACTTGAAACGCTGCCACGCCGATGGGGTGTGGGTGGGTGGCAGTGTCGAACGCGGAATTGTCGGGTGGCCACTTGACGGGGCACTCGCATACGGCTGCGCGTTGGCTTGCGACGAATAATCGAACGGTGCTCCCGAGCTTCGACTTTGCTCGCTCCTATCGAGCGGGGCTGGCACACCGACAGGACCGGCAGGACCTTGTTGCGCCAGCATCACGGTGGAAACGAACGCGAGGTTGCTCATGCCGGGGGGCGTGACTGATGGGTAGTCGTGCGGCGACGCTGGTGGTGACACTGGCGCGCTGCTCGGCACCGCCAGTCGCGAAGGCAGCGGGGGCCGCACCTCGTCGCTGGCTGGTCTGGCCGGCGGCTCTGGGAAGTCCTGGAAGGCTGGGGGAAATGCTCCCGGAACAGTGTACGTCGGCGTGACGGTCACCTCGTTGCGGTCCCCCGACGATTCGCGTTCGCGGGGAGCACCCGAAATGCCGTTGCCAACGGGCCCGCTGCCCAACGCCACGGTTGCGCGTGGGTCCACCTTCGCCTTCATCAGCGTTGGCATGCGCGACGAGTCGACGTCGGCTGTCCCTTGTGCTCCCGCCGCTTCCGCACTGCTCGCGTTCTCGAGCGCTGCCGGCGCGCCGCGAATTGTTTTGTCGTCAGCGTCGGCCAAAACGGGTGGCTTGGCAGGAGGGGGCGGCTTGGTGTGCGAGGGCTGCTGGTTGGTCGAAATCGGTGGCGTACCCGCCGCGGGGCGAGGCGATGCAATCCTCCTGGTGCGCCGACCGCTGGCGATTGGCTGCGAAGAAATGTTGGCGTGCTCGGGCGTGCCGAGCTGGTGCGACGCAATCTGCGGTGCTGCGCGATCTGGCGCAGCCGACGTCGAATTGGCCGTTGAATCGGGCTGCGGCTCGGGTAGGTTGGCTTTCGGCGGGTGCGCAGTTGAGTAAGGCGTTTGCATGGGATCCTTTGATCCGGACGCCCCTGTTGGCACCTCCGAGCTGCTCGTACAGCCCGAGCCGTCGAAGTGTGGTCGTTCAGGAAGCTCACCGACGTCGATGGTTTGCGTGACGTCGGTAGCCCAACGCAAGTGCGCCTCGCGCTTTTGAATGCGATCGTAGAAGATCGATCGCGTGTAGGACGCAACTTCGTCCGCGCCAATGAACAAGCCGCGTCGCATGAGCAGCGACTGCAGGGCGCGCGACACCTCGCGAGCCGTGTAGAAGCGCTCGTCCGGGTTCTTCGAGAGCGCCTTCATGACGATTTGCTCGAGATCGACCGGGTAGCCGCGAATCACAGTCGACGGAGGCGGGACGATGCACTCTTGAACTTTGGCGAGCGTATCGAGATCGTTATCCATGCGGAAAAGGCGCCGGCCCGTTGTGAGCTCCCAAAGAACGACGCCAAGCGCGAAGATGTCGGTGCGCCGGTCGACACCCTCGCCGTGCACCTGCTCCGGCGACATGTAAGCGAGCTTGCCTTTGAGCGTGCCGGCGCGCGTGTGGCTCATGCGCGTGTCGAACTTGGCGATGCCAAAGTCAACGACTTTCGTGGTGCCGTCGTAGGTCACAAATAGGTTGTGGGGGGTTACGTCACGATGCACAAGTCCCAGTTTTTCGCCGTTCTTACCGAGAAGTTCGTGAGCGGCGTGCAGACCCTCGGCCGCGTCGGCAATGACTCGGCATGCGATTTCTGGTGGCATGGCTGTACCGAGTTCTTCGGTTTGGCGCATGACTTCGCGCAGCGGCTCGCCATGGAGGTACTCCATCGCGATCCAGTACGTGTCCTCGTGCTTGCCGAGATCAAAAACCGTTGCGACGTTGGGGTGCGAGATACGCGCAGCAACGCGCGCCTCGTCGAGGAACATTTGGACGAACGACTCGTCCTCGACAAGGTGCGGGTGGATCTTCTTGATGGCGACCCACTTCTGGAACCCGCCGGGACCGTCCACGCGTGCAAGGTGCACGCTTGCCATTCCACCAACGCCAATTTCGTCGACGACACGGTAGCGGCCAAGGAAATACGTGCCCGCGCCGGGGCGGACGCCAGGCGTTGACCGGGGTGATTCGGACTGCGCCCCAGCCGACGACGGCGCCACGTCTCCCGGGTTCATTTCTGGCCGCTCGGCGCGATCGTTGGGCAAATTGTCTCCTTTTGTGTTGTGGATGGAAGGAAGTGTGGGAATTATCTGGTTCGGGCGTCGGTAGTAACTTGATATGAGGACCGGATTCCGAAGTATCCGGCAGCTCCGGCCCCGGTCAGCGCAATGCTGCCGATGATGTACGGCCAAGGCGTAGACCAAAAGCCGCCACCCGATGTGATGGTCGATGTGGTGACATCGGTACGACGTGTGATGGTGTCGGTCGGCTGCGAGGTTGTTGCGGCATGGCTCGGCCCGGCTGCGACAACCACCGGCGCGGCGGCTCTGGTGGTGGGCGTGGCAGGCGTGACATGAATGCGCTGCTCGGTCGATGCGAGACGGTTATCGTGGCTGTCGAGCGCGTCGACGCGCAGCGCGATGCTTGCGTTCGGAAGCGTCATCGACGCAGGAACTTCGAGGTCCACGGTGGACGATGCTTTTGCATCGATCTTCATCGTGTTTCCGCTTGTTCCGTCGCGTGCGACAAGGCCAACCTTCGCAATCATTGGCACATGAGCCGCATCGAGTTGTGCGGTGACACGGAAGGATTGGCCCGCCGGCGTTTCCGTTGGCGCGCGGAACCAAAGGTGGATCGTGCCAATTTTGGCTGTGTCTTTCTTTGCCTGCGTGGCAAACGCCCAACCTCTTGGGCCGCCTTCGCTTGGCACGGTGAACGACGCGTCAAGGACCGAGGCTGCACGAAATGCGGCAACGGATTGATCTTTCCTGCCGTCGGCCGCACGAATGGCACCAAGGCGCACGTAGCTTTCAAGCACCTCGTCAGGCGCAAGCCCGCCTTTTTCTAGCGCTTCGCGGTAGCTTGGTTCGGCAACGTCGAACGAGCCCTTGTCCCATGCTGCGCGCGCCTGGCGCAACGCTGACGCACCTGCTGCGACGTCAGCCGCCCGCGCCGAATCGGTGGCAGCAACAAGCGTGATGAGAGCCATGAGCGCAAAGGTGAAGGCACGCAGCCCAGACCGCGGCACCTCGCGCATCCACCGCACCGACGAGCGGCACTCGGCCCCCACTTTGGCAAGCTTGGCAGGATAGCCTCGCACGTCACGGAATCTTTTCACCATTTAAAAAGTATCGGGCTGCGTTGCGCTACGCAAGCACCCTGGCGGTTTTTACGCATGGGCTCTGCGTTCGTCGCGGAGCTCGGTCCGAAATGGCGGCAGGCCATGCGGGACTTACGGGAAAGGCTGCGCTGGACGCCCGCGCTCGAAGAAGAACCTGAACGTCCCTTTGATGTGCCCTCGGCACGGTGGGGGAGGCCCAAGGCCGCCGGCTGCTCCCTCGCGCGGATCAGCGAAATATACGTCGAAACAGCCTGCCGTCAGTCGCTCGGCCGCGTTCGTTTCATCCAAATTGCCATTGAAGACATGGGTGAATGCCGCCAGGCTTTGGCCCGTTCCAACGCCTGCGACATTCACCGTGTTCGGATCGCACGCCGCCGTAGGATCGGCTCCTGCCACCGCCGCGGCGTCGCACGACCCGTCCGAGGGAATGGTAACCTCCTTGACAGCCTGAAGTGTCACGTTCTGCGTGGCGCACGTTTTCTGAAGATACATCGTCATGCTGATGTTCGGTGGGTTGGGGTCGGGCGTGACCGGAACACCAGGAGGCGTTACCTCTGGCTGCAAGCCTACCTCGAGGGCATCGCCGTACTCGCCCGCGAATCCGGAGGATGGGCGGATTTTGCTCGTGTCGTAGATGAGAATCGAGATGCCGTCGGAGAACGTTTCAAAGTCGCTTCCGTTTTGGATCCGGAGTTGAAGTGACGATCCTGCAGGATCGGCCGCAAAAAAATTTGGGTCCAAGTTGAATGGCCCCGTCCAACAACTGGGCACGTTGAGCGTGCCGACGACAATGCCGTCACCTTTGCCTTGTGAGCATGCTGGTATCATGCACGCAATCGCCAATGCGACGCATGTCAAACACATGCCACGCTTTGCCACCTGTCGACGAGCGGCCACGAAGCGACTGTAGAACACTACGGCAAAGAGGAGTAGCGAGCCGACAGCGACCGCACACACGCCTTGGTTCGTTCAACATAACCGGCCGCCGCCAAGCACTCGCTCGCCATCGTAAAATACGGCGACTTGCCCGCGGCTCACGGCTTTCACGGGGTGCGCGAAGGCAATCGTGGCGCAGTCATCGCCCGCGTGCACACGTGCCAACACCCCTTCGTGCCGGTAGCGCACGCGTACGCGCGCGTCGAACGGCAACGATACTCCGGGGGCGAGCACGACATCGTTGACTTGGACCGTTTGCGCCGCTTGCTTGGTGAGCTCATTGATGTTGCCAAGACGCACCGTGGCTGTGCTCGGGTCGATCGACGTGACGAACGTCGGCTTGCCAAGCGCAACGCCAAGGCCTTTGCGCTGTCCCACCGTGAAGCGATGGATGCCACTATGCGTGCCAACGACGCGGCCATCGGCATCGATGATAGGCCCGGGTCGCACGCGACCCTTGGCGTGCTCGGACACGAATGACGCGTAGGCGCCCCGGCCTGCGCCGACGAAGCAAAGCTCTTGGCTTTCGCCTTTGGTTGCGCCCGGCAGATGGCGCATCAAGGCTTCTGCGCGAACTTGTGACTTTGTGCTTTCGCCAAGCGGGAAGATGAGCCGCTCGAGTTGCGCGTGCTCGGTTGCATAGAGAAAGTAGCTCTGGTCTTTGTTGCGATCTACACCTTCGCGCACAAACGGCATGCCGTTACATGTGCGCCCAAGACGCGCGTAATGACCGGTTGCGACATGCGAAGCGCCAAGGCGATTGGCGAGGGCCACGAGCTCGCCAATCTTCAGGCTTCGGTTGCATGCCGTGCACGGACTTGGCGTTTCGCCCGCAAGATAAGCTTCGACAAATGGGTCAACCACCGTGCGCTTGAACAGCTCGCGGCGATCAAAGGTAAAATGTGCGATGCCAATGGCATCTGCCATGCGGCGCGCATCGTACTGATCCTCAGGAGCGCAGCAGCGGCCATGGGCTTTCGCGTCGTTTTCGTCTGGATAGTCCCAGAGATGAAACGTAACCCCAACGACATCGTAGCCCCGATCCACGAGGCGTGCGGCTGCCACTGCGGAGTCAACCCCGCCGCTCATCGCAATAAGAACACGACCAAGAATGCGATTTGAGGTGGGAGTTGACACGAGCCGCGTGAAAGCGGGCTATTGCCCTTGGATGACGGTTTTGATTCCGTTTGTGGCACGATCGATGATCTTCGACGAGAGATCGACCGCTTCGCTATATTTATAAACGCCAGCTTGCAGTGCGATGAGCTCGGACGGACCGAGATCTTGGCCGCCGGCACTCGTGGCCTTTCGCATCACGCGCTCGCCTTGGTCAACCTCGTGGCCGAGCCCACGAAGAACTTGCTGGAAGGGGCTTGGCCCTTCTGTTTCCGGCGCATCCGCGCCTTTGACGTTGGCGGCGTTGCTGTCGACACTGCCGACGCTTGGTGTACCAGCCGAGCTTTGTGCAAGCCCGGCCGCTGTGCTGCTGCTTGTTCCTTCTCCTATGCGCATGTTTGTTTATTCGACCATTTTTGATCTTGGTTGCGTGAAAACGAGCAATTCGAAAAAAAAATAGAACAGGCCGAAATGACTGGCTAGTCGACTATTTTACTACTATGCGCCCGCGCTTCATCGCCTTCGCAATGCCCTCCATAGCCCGCGCGTGCAGCCGGCTTGCCCACGATTTTGAAAGGCCGAGCTCGTTAGCGGCTTCCTCAAAGGAAAGTTCGTCGAAATAGTGCCGCTCGAGCAGCTGGCGCTCGGCCTCGGGCCTTTCCAAAATCGCATTGCGGACCGTTTCAATGAGCTCAGCGCGGATCACCGTATCTTCCGGGCCTTCGTTCGGATCGGGAGCGTGTTCGAGTGCGTCGCCAGATTTCATCGAAAGAAACGACAACGCCATCGCCATTGCGGCTGTGCCAAGCTGATCAGACAGCGCTTCGTCTGCGGCCTCGGCGGCTGTCAACGTTGGCGGCCCCTGCTCTTCAGCCAAAGCTTCGTAGATTTCATCGCTAGCGAGCAGCGCGCGGAGCTGCCGATAAACGCGCCGCGGAAGATTGCCTTGCTGGCGAACGCCGTCAATCATTGCCCCACGCACGCGGAGGTTGGCCCAGCGCCGAAAGGGCACGCCCCTGTCTGGATCGTAGGTGCGCGCGGCGGCGAGCAGCGCTTCGCGTCCCTGTGCGATGAGGTCTTCGGTTTGCACGTAGGGACCGAAGTAACGACGAAGCTGGCGCCCGAGCAAGTCAACGAGCTCGAGCCCGTCATTGAAGCGTGCGAGCACTTCGGGCGAATCGGACGATTTTCTAGAGACGGACATGCGCGAGATCGACGCTTCGGGTGACGAATACGAAGGCGAAAGAGGCTGTGCCCCTTTGGTGAGCGCGGCAACGATCCCAGGGTACGTTCAGGCAAGTCAAGCCCCGACGTTGGATCCGAGCCATATTATGTCGAGCAAAGCGGTTCGTCGGGCGCGTTTCGTGAAT
The DNA here is from genome assembly GCA_009780955.1 of Polyangiaceae bacterium. Lineage (GTDB taxonomy): Bacteria > Myxococcota_A > Polyangia > Polyangiales > Polyangiaceae > Labilithrix. The sequence goes on from WQZB01000032.1 coordinate 23,333, forward strand.
GCTACGCTAGCTACGCGAAAAGTGGTTTTTGTTACAGAAAGAACGAATGAGTCAGGGATCCGATTCCGATCTCGATAACCGATGTGGATCGTGCGCGCGCTTTGTACGCGTGGTCGAGATCGCAAACGAGAAAGGCGAGGTCCAGCGACGTGGCGAGTGCCTTCTCGGTGCGTGGCCCGCTCTGCTTTGGGAAATGAACACTTGCTCGCACTACGTTCGGCGCGGCACTTTCACTAGCAAACCCACGGCTAGGTCGCGCGCAGCACGCTCGCGGCGTTCGCGCGCGACGTTGTCGGAATCGGCCGCGCCGGTCGCGCCAAGCGCGCATGGGCGAGTCGATTTCGAATTGCCCGAGGAGCTTTTGGACATGAATGCAGACGAGTTTCGAGAAATCCTTCGTGATGTTTTGCGCGACGAGCTTGGCGTTTCCGATGCCTCTCTTGGCCAGCGCTGGGAAGGTGGCGAGGTCGTGTTCAAGCCGGGCAAAGAGGGTACAGCGGAAAAACGCGTTCCCATCGAAACCATCTTTTCGAAAATCGTGATGATTCGTGACAAGCTTCGCCTTCTTGAGCAGAAGGTCAATGCGCATCCAAAACTCACGGCCGAAGACAAGGTGCAAATGCAGCACTACATCACGGGGTGCTACGGATCGCTCACCACGTTCAACGTTTTGTTCGCCGACAAGGAAGATACGTTCGTGGGCCAGAAAGGCGATGGGTAGCGCGGCTAGTTCGCGCTCGCCGCGACTGCCGCGTGTCGCATTTGCAGCGCTCATGCTTTTTGCTTGTGAGCGGACCGTGGTGCAAGTCCCACCGGTTGGTGTATCTGACAAGTCTCGCGCATCGGTCCCAGACCATCGACCGGCTGTGTACGCATTCGATTCGCTCGACGATCGTCCCGTGACATCGGAAACGATGCGCGGCAAGCCCACCGTGGTCGTCTTTTTGACAACGGGCGATTTACTCGGGCAAGCTCAAATCAACTACCTCGTTGCCATGGCAAGAAACGATGGCGACAAGGTCAATTACGCGATGGTGGCGCTTCACCCGCGCAAAGAAATCGTAATTGTCGACGCTTACGCCAAGGCGCTGAACGTGAACTTTCCGGTGGCGCTCGGTGATCCGTCGTCAACGACGTCGGAGGCGGGTCCCTTCGGTGCCATCACCGCTGTGCCAACGACCATTGTGCTCGCGCGCGACGGCCACATGGTGTGGAAGCACACCGGTCTCGCGAAGAGTGAAGACATACGGGCCCACATGCAGGGATTGTAGCCCGCTTTCGATTTGACGCGATCTCTTCGTTGGCGGCTGCGGTGCGGTCCTCAAAGCGCAAGGAGGCTGTTCCGGTCCGCTCCTCGCCGCCGCCTCGATCTCGCGTCAACTTGAAAGCGGGCTAGCTTGCTCGCTTGTCGATCCAGCGCGCCATGGCATCGACGATGTCCTTCCACGACGGCTCGTTCAGCACTTCGTGAAAAAGCCGTTCGCGTGCGTCCCATGTTTTGTCACGGCTGCCTGCCGCGTCGAAAAAAAGCTTGGTAGCGTGCATGCTCGCAATGCGATCTGCTTTGCCTAACGTGATGTAGAGCGGCATTGACAATCGCGAGGCTCGGGCGAATGCGTCGTGCTGCGCGGCGATGGACTCGGTAAACCACCGTGCCTTCGCGGTCTTGAAAACGAGCGGATCGCCATCGTACGCGTGTGCCTTATCAACATCGTGCGTGAGATCTTTGCCAGCAAGACCACTTGGTAGCCCAAACTTCGGCACGATGCGCGAGGCGACTTTGGCCGCCAAGAGCTTGCCTCGCGACACATCGATCGCGAGACCAAAAAATGGCGCCGAGAGCACGAGCCCACGCCAAGGAGTTGGATCATCCAAGGCGGACATGGCGGCAACGAGCCCCCCGAAACTGTGGCCGAAAAGGAATCGTGGCGCTCCCTTTGCGCGCTCGAGGGCGAGGCTTTGAAGCTCGCGCGCATCGTCAAGAAATTCGCCAAAGCAATTGCAGAAACCGCGCGTGCCGTGGGCGCGACCATGGCCGCGCATGTCGATCATCACCGAGCCGATGCCGTGCTCGGCAAGTGCTCTCATGACGTGCGAGTAGCGTGCGCTGTGATCCGCGTAGCCATGAAGCATGGCGACGACCGCCTTGTTGGCTTCGGCTGGCATCGCGGCCGCGTAATAAAGGCGCGGACCGCTCGTTATACGCCGCGTTAGCACTCCCTCATCGAGCTCGATGTTCATCTTGAACGCTTTCGATTTGACGCGATTTCTTCGTTGCTGTTCCACCCAATTACAGGCAAATTACATACATGAATCCATCGCGACGCCCACTCATTGCCGGCAATTGGAAAATGTACAAAGGGGGCCGTACGGGCGTTGAGCTCGCGCAAGACATTGTGAAGTCTTCGCATTCGCTTGGCTCCGGGGTCGACCTCGTGATTGCGCCACCGTTCACCGTGCTTGCCGCAGTTGCTTCAACCGTTGAAGACTCGAGTGTGCAGCTTGCTGCGCAGAACTTTTACCCCAAAAACGAAGGTGCGTTTACCGGCGAAATCAGCCCGAGTATGCTGAAAGACTGCGGTTGTGCATGGGTTATCATCGGTCATAGCGAACGGCGTCAGTACTTTGGCGAAAGCAATTCATTCGTTGCTGAGAAGGTCACAAGCGCTCTTGCCAACGATCTTGTCCCCATTGTTTGCGTTGGCGAAACCCTCGCGCAGCGCCAGGCGAACGAAACTTTGCGCGTCGTCGAAGGGCAGCTGAACGCGTTCATCGACATCATCGCCCGTAGCCCACACGCCGTCGCCATCGCCTACGAGCCCGTCTGGGCCATCGGCACGGGCAAAGTTGCGGGCCCTGGCGAGGCCGAAGAGGTCCACGTCGCCATCCGCAAGCAGCTTGCGGCCAAAGACGAGGCGCTCGCAACGCGCACGCGCCTTCTCTATGGCGGTTCGGTCAAGCCGGAAAATGCCGCCGCGCTGCTCGCGTGCGCGAACGTCGACGGGGCACTCGTTGGCGGAGCCTGCTTGGACGCGGCGTCTTTTAGTGCTATCGCCAGGGCTGCGAATAGGTAATGGCCACATTTGTCACCATCGTTCATGTCTTTGTCTGCCTTGTGCTCATGTTCGTCGTGCTCATTCAGCAGGGCAAAGGTGGCGGCATGGGCTCGGCGTTCGGCGGCGCGTCGGCGCAAGTCTTCGGTGGCAGCGGCGCCGGCAACATCCTTACGCGTGCAACAGCCATTTGCGCCGCCGTTTTCATGATTACGAGCGTTGCGCTCGCACACGAAGCGTCCTCGCAAGATCGACTCTTGCGTAAGAGAACGGAAGAGCAGGCCAAGAAGAACGAAAAAGGCGCTCCTCGCGAGACCACGCCGGCTGTGCCACCAGGTGACGGTAACGGGGCGCTTGCACCAGGTTCGAGCCACGCGCCGTCGGGTGAGCCTGCTTCTCCACCGGCTTCCGGTGGTGAGCCCGCGGACGACTACGACGAGCAGGACGAGCAAGACGAGAGCCACTAGAATCGCGAGAACAGCGCTCGTCGTTGACGTAGGGGCGATCGCGCTTGTGCATGCCTTGGCGTGCGCAATGGTTTTGCGAGGGCCGTTCGATCACGTTTCCGACGACGACTTTGCCCGCACCACCATCGCAGCAGCTTTTGTGCATGCGCCACATCTCGATCCAAGTAGCACCAGTTGGTTGCCATTCCATTTCTGGATCTTAGGGTTTGCAATGGCCGTCTTCGGGCGATCGCTCGATGTCGCGCGCGCCGCAAGCATCGCGATCGCAAGCCTTGCGGCGACGCTGCCCTACCTTGCGCTTCGGCTCGGCCCTGCGGAGGCGTCTCGCATTCGTGCTCTTCTGGCCGTAACGTTCGCCATGATTTCGCCGTGGGGTCTGTGGCTCGGTGCTTCCACGGTGCCCGAATCTTTTACTGCGAGTTTCACCTCAGCCGCGGTGGTGGCTCTTGGCGGGGTCGGCAAGCCGAAGGGCGAGGTATGCAAAGAATGCAAAATGCAAGTAATGTTCGCCCTGGCGCTCTTGGCAGCGTGCTTGTCACGCTACGAGGCATGGCCGGTGGCTGCAGTGCTCGCATTCGTACTCAGCACGCGTCAATTCCGTCAATTTCGTCAATCTAAGCAACGCGCCTTCGTACTCCCTATTGTTCTTGTCGCGATTGGGCCGCTCATGTGGATGGCGTGGAACGCGTACGCACATGGCAGCTTCGTGCATTTTTTCCATCGCGTTTCGAACTACAAGCGCGCCATTGGCGAAGGTTCGACGGGCGCGCTTACGGCGCTCCTTTTTTACCCGCGCCTTCTGGTCACGATGCGCCCCGACGTTGCGATTGCATCAGCATGCGCGATGTTCTTGCTTCGCCGTGCCGAGGTGCGGCGTGTGTGGGCTGCTCCGCTCGTGTGCGCGGCGGCCTCCATGCTTTTCCTTGCTTACGGCAACGTTCTCGACGGCGCACCTGCGCATCACCCTGAGCGCGCACTTGTTGGGATCGTCATGGTGCTCGCCATCTTTGGCGTTGACGCGATAGGCAGAACGTTTGCGAGAAGCACGCGTCGAGTCGCTATTGTACTCTCAACGGTAGTAGCCGTAGTAGCCTTGGTGTGGCTTGCCAACCTGCGCGCTCTTTGGGGCCATGAGATCCCGGGGACATCGCAACAAGAAGATCGTCACGCGCAGATCGAGGCGGGGCGTAGATTGCGAGCCGAGGCTATTGACCACATTGTCATTACGCCATGCGAGCTTGAGCATTTTGCGCTGCTTGCGGCATTCGGCGCGCCGGAACGCGCGCTGGTTTTGCCGCGCTCGCACAAGCCGGTAACAAGCGATTGTCCGCAAATTGAGCGGCGCTAACGCTCGAGGCACCCGCCACGTAAACAACCGTAAACGCGGGCATCGAAAGCCCTCGTTGGTGGTCTACAAGACCAACAAGGAGAAAATTGTCATGCGATCAATCTTCGTCATCACTTCACTTGCCATTGCGACTCTCGCTACCGTACCCGCTTTTGCCGGCCCAGCAGGAGAAGCGCCCGCGAAGGTCTCTCACGGCGACCAGTCGAAGTTTCCAATGCCTGCCGCCGAGTTCAAGCAGAAGGTCGAAGCCCGTCAGGCCAAGGCACGCGCACGGATGGAAGAGCGCGCCTCGAAGCTTTCTGCTGAGGAGGCGAATGCCCTTCGAGCAAAGTTCGAAGCGGGCACTGCAACCATCAACGCCGAGGTCGAGAAAATCATTGCCGATGGAACTGTAACCGCGGAAGAAGCGAAAGAGTTTCGCGAAGTCGTGCGGTCGGTGTTCCCTCACGCGGGCAAACACAATCGCTAGATAGCGTCGAGTTGCGCGATGCGCCTGATGTGCCGAACATCGCCTGAAAATGGCGTTGCGATAAAAATCTCTGCAAAGCGCATGCAATCAGCTTCGGCACTCGTGCGCGCACCGAGCGACAGCACGTTTGCGTTGTTATGCTCGCGGGCAAGCTTTGCGGTTTCGTCGCTATGGGCGAGGGCACACCTTGCACCATGCACCTTGTTTGCGGCCATGGCCTCACCGTTGCCCGACCCACCAATGACGATACCCAGACTGCCCGGATCGGCCACGGTGCGCGCCGCTGTATCCACGCAAAACGGCGGATAATCGTCATTTGCGTCATACACGTATGGCCCGCAGTCGACGATTTCGTGACCGAGCTCACCAAGCCGCTTTGCGATCACTGCTTTGAGCGCAAAGCCGGCGTGGTCGGAGCCAAGGTAGATATGCATGGTCTTTGCACCTGTACCTAATTGTGGCGTGTGTGGTGTGGCGCGCGCGGTCAGCCGCGCTTTGCCTTTTCAATCGCTGCGCGAATGGAGGCAATGCCGCCGCGAATGCGCTCTTCGCTCGTCGCGTAACTAAAGCGCACATAGCCTGGTGCGCCGAATGCGCCGCCAGGAACGGCCGCAACGTGGGCCTCGTCGAGCATGAAGAAGGCAACGTCTTCGTCGTTTGCGATGGGCTTTCCTTTGTAAGGAATTCCATAAAGCGAGCGACAATCGGCAAAGGCGTAAAATGCGCCTTCCGGCATGCGGCACGACACGCCCGGCAGGGAGCGGAGCGATTCGACCATGACGTTGCGGCGCTTTTCGAAGGCCGATCGCATGCGCTCGACTTCTTCTTGTGGCCCCGTGAGCGCCGCGACCGATGCATGTTGCGCGATGGCGGTTGCGTTCGTTGTGCTTTGGCCTTGCACGACGTCGAGCACCTTGGCGAGTGGCGCGGGCGCAATGCACCAACCGATGCGCCAACCGGTCATGGCATAAGTTTTCGAAACGCCATCGACGATGACGATGCGGTCGATTTGGTCTTGCGCGAGCTTTGCGACCGATGCGTGCACGAAGCCGTCGTAAACGAGGTCGGCGTAAATTTCGTCGACGATGAGCCACGAATTGCTCTTCTTCCACACGTTGAGTAGGGCACTGAGTTCGCTTTCTGAGTACGCGGAGCCAGTGGGATTGCTCGGTGTGCAAAGGATGACGGCTTTGGTTTTTGGCGACAGCGCTTTGTCAAACGCCTCCGGCGTCATTTTGAAACCGCTTGCTTCGGTTGTGTCGACGGTAACCGGCTCGGCACCGAACATTTTCACTTGCTCGGGGTAGCTGACCCAATACGGCGCTGGGATGATGACCTCGTCGCCTGGCTCGTACAGGGCGAGGGCAAGGTTGAAGAGTGCATGCTTTGCACCGACCGTGACCACGACCTGATTGGGCTTTGGCGACCAGCCGCGCACTTTGCGTGTGCGCTCGCACACGGCTTCTTTCAGGGCGGCGATACCGGTAACGGCCGTGTACTTCGACACACCTTTGTCAACGGCTTTTCGGGCAGCTTCGAGCACGAACGCGGGCGGTTCGAAGTCGGGTTCACCGACACCGAACGCGAACACGTCGGCTCCTTTGCTACGCAATTCGGCCGCGCGGGCGTTCATGGCGAGTGTCACACTGGGTTTTACGACTTCGAGGCGTTTGGCAAATGAAAGAGACACGGCGCATTACTTTACTCAGACATGAGCGATGATGCGAGAGCTTCTTTATGCGCCCAAGTGCAGCGCGGATCGGTGCCTTGACGTTTGCGATGCAAGAGCAGAAAACCGTTGCCATGGTCCGCTTTTCGATTGCGATTGCGCCAGTCGCGTCGCCCTTGGCTATGATGGCGATGGCTACGGTGTGCATCGAGCTCTTTGCCGGGTGCAGGGGCGACTCGTCGCCCACGAGCACCCCGGTGGCGATCGTTGACGCGGCTCCACCCGTCGAGCCAGCCGAGGCCGCCCGCACCGCTGCGCTGGGCGCGAAAAATATGTATGATGCAACAAGTTCGGCCGATGTTGGGGTCGAAGCCGACGTGCGTGCCGCGAACGATTTCGCGTTCAAGTTTTACGCTCACAAAAAAGACACGGCAGGCAATGTCATGCTTTCGGGCACGAGCCTTCGGCGTGCGCTTTCGGCTGCTTACCTCGGTGCGCGCGGGGAAACGGCAAGCGAAATGGCACGTGCGCTTTTGCTATCAACCGACGCAAACAAAGCTTCCGCTGCCGCAAAAGCGGAGGGCGCTGCCTGGCAACGCGCGCAAGGCACTGCCCCAACGAGCGCCAAGCTTATCGTTGCCGATCGCTTGTGGGTCGAAAAGTCCCTTACGCTCGAAGCCGGATACACGAAAGCTGTTGAAAGCGCGCTCGATGCATCGGTTGCTCCGCTCGACTTCGTGCACGCGTCCGAAGAGGCGCGCACAACCATAAATGGTTGGGTCGCGGAAAAAACCGCGGGTCAAATCAAAGAGCTTCTCCTCGCCGGGTTCGTCGATGCAAATACGCGTTTGGTCATCACGAACGCCATTTACTTCAAGGGCAAGTGGGCATTGCCGTTTTCGAAGTCCGCCACGCACGACGAAGCATTCACGAGCGCGCCAGGCAAGACGATGACAACGCCAACCATGCACGCGACAGGGACTTACAAGCTTGCCAGTGCTTCCGGCGCCAAAGCACTCGAAATGCGCTACGAGGCCGGCGATCTCGCGATGCTCGTCATCCTGCCGAACGACCAAAATGGCATCGGCAAGCTCGAAAACGATGTTGCAAAGAACGGCATCGACACTTGGACCACGAACCTTGCCACCACTCGCGTTGCTGTCACGTTGCCGAAGTTCACGTTTGATTTCGGCAGTTCAATGAACAATGCATTGAAGGCCCTTGGCATGAAGGCGGCCTTCACACCCAACGCCGATTTCAGCGGCATTGCCAAACCGCAGGGCAACGATCGGCTCTACGTGAGCAACGTGGTGCACAAAACATGGGTAGCCGTTGACGAAGAAGGCACCGAAGCCGCCGCGGCCACCGGCGTTGGCACGCGGACGACGGGCATGACTATTGGTCCTGTCGCCGAGTTTCGGGCTGACCACCCGTTTCTCTTTTTCATCCGCGATACCAAAAGCGGCCGCATTCTTTTTATCGGCCGCTTCACCGAACCAAAATCATAACGAACGAAATCGCGTCAAATCGAACGTAGGGGCGCCATTCATGGCGCCCGATCGCAGGCCGATCTCGAGCGAGGGCGCGATGAATCGCGCCCCTACAGTCTTACTTATTCGTCGTCTTTGTCGAAGTCGCCGTGCCGCCAATCGTCGTCGCGTTCGCGGCGCCCGCCGCGGCCACCCTTGCGCGGTGGCCCGCCTTCGCCACCCTCGCTGCCGCTGCTTTGTTTGCGCCTGCGATCGCTATCGAATGTTTTGCGTGAAGCCGGCGGTCCGCTGAAACTGGGGGCACCGCCGTAACCACCGCCTCCGCTGAACCCGCCACCACCGCCACCGCCACCACCGCCACCGAAGCCGCCTTCGCGTTCGCGCGAAGGACGCTCGCCCTTTGGATGAGCGATGTTCACAATGAGACGGCGGCCACGAAGGTCGGCGGACTTGAGCTGCTCGGCCGCGGTCCTTGCGGACTCGGCACTTGCCATGGTGACGAAGCCGAATCCGCGCTTTCGGCCGTCGGGATCCATTGGAAGGTGAACGCGAACGACGCAGCCTTCGCCGACAACGCTGTTGATGAGCGCCTCGAGCTCCGGCTGCGCGCAGTCATAAGGCAAGTTGCCAACGTACAGCGTGCGATCTGGGGCTTGCTGCCCGCCGCCGCCGCCACCACCACCACTGGAACGTGGAGCACCGCTGGGGCTCGACCGCGGCGGCGCCATGCTGTCGCCCTTGCGCGGGGGTTCGTTTTGGAACGGCCGCACCGAAATCGAACGACCGCCTTGCACCGATCCGTCGAGCGCATCGCGGGCTGCTTGCGCGTCTGCCGGCGTGGCGAGAGTGACGAAGCCAAACCCGCGTGGGCGGCCCGTCATGCGATCTTTCGGCAAAGTCACGCTGATGACTTTGCCGCCGATAGCTTCAAAAATTTGCTTTAGGACCTCTTCGGAAACGCTGTCTGGTAGTCCTGCCACGAACAGCTTTGCTTCCTCATTCCCGATCGCCATGCAGATATCCCTGAAAATCCTCCCAAACTGTATTGGTGTCAGCGTGGTTGTCACCGCTGACGTCTTGGCAGCGTAGTAGTCGTACGATGCCCGGCTACTCTCCGTAACATCATTACGATATCGTGCGCCAGCTTCTCGTCAACTAAGGCTTTGCACGGCCCGAGAAAGCGGTCTGATGTCTGCTTGTTTGTCGCGTGGGCTCGTGTACGCCTGGGTCGAACGAACGGTCGCGTTCGTCCCAGAACTTACGACGTGCCGTTCGCTGGCGAGTCGGAACGGTGAAGCTGAACGTCGATCCAGCTTCTCGGCCGCTACACTCGACCCATGCGCGACCGCCGTGGCTTTCGGCAATGTGCTTGACGAGAGCCAGGCCGATGCCGCTGCCCCGAACAGGCGGTGCGCTGTCGTCGCTGACGCTGCGCGCGCTCGTCAATCGGACGAAGCGCTCGAAAATACGCTCTCGATCTTCCTCTGGAATGCCAGGGCCTTCGTCGACGATGTCCACGCGCACGCTGCCGTCGACAGAGCGGGCCCGTACGATGATCTCTTTGCCATCCGGTGCGTATTTGAGCGCATTGTCGACAAGGTTTACAACGGCGAGTTGAATGGCGCGTTCGTCGATTCGCGTGCGAGGCAAATCGGGCGCGATGTCGAGCACGACGCGGACGCCCTGGCGTTCGATGCGGTAGCGATAGGCTATAACAGCACGTTTTACGGCCTCGCCGATCTCGCCCTCGGCGAACTCGTAGTTCTCGCGGCCTCGCTCGAGGCGCGCGAAGTCCAGCACATTTTCGATGAGCGCCGACAGCCTTTCGCCCTCGCGCACGATGATGTCGAGGTACTCTTGCTGCTTGGCTGGCGAGGCCACGCGGCCCGACTGAAGCATTTCAGCGAACATGCGAACGAGTGCCAGGGGTGTTTTGAGCTCGTGGCTTACGTTGGCGACGAACTCGCTTTTCAAGGCCGAGATGCGTCGGTCTTTCTCGGTGGCAAGTAGAATCACGATGGCAGCCGCAACGATGACGACGCATGAAATGGTCATCATGGCGAGTTCGAGCAGTCGCCGGTTCTGCACGCGCGAGGCAATTTCTTCGCTTGCCAGCGGAGAGACTTGCACTCGCCAGTTGTAAAGCGTCGTCGGGAAGCGAACAGCAACCGTGAACTCGCCCGTGCCAAGCGACGGGCCGTAGATGATCCGGCCTTCTTCGTCGATCACGTTGACGCGGCTCGTGGCGCTCGTGCCTACTAACTTTGGTGACTGATTTTCATCGCGAGGGGATTCCCGTCGATCGAGCATCATGGGAAGCGTTTCGCGGACGATGCGACCGATATCGTGGCGTGCAACCACGAGGTAGCGACGACCCTCGTGCACGCGTTGCCAATAGGCAAGCAAGTAGACTTGAGAATCATACTCGCCATGAAGATGGCGCAGCTCGTCGGGCGGCAGGTCGGCGAGATTCATGTCGCCGACGATCCGCGCGACGAGAAGGCGACGGAATGCTTCTTCGTCGCTGAAGGCCGACGCGCGCGATGCGAAGGCTAAAACCGTGCGAGTTTCATCGAGCACGAGGATCGCACGCACGCTCGGCGTTTCGCGTTGTGCCGTTGGAATCCATCGCTCCGTGAGCTCGTCGAGCCTTGCCGGATCGGCAATTGCCATCACGACGTTGTCTTGATCGATGAGCCTTCGGTCGATACGAACGGCTTTTTCCGTTGCGAGTGCGAGCGTTGCCTCGAGCACCGACTGCTGGCGGAGCGTGTCAATCTGCAGTGTCGTGCGCACCGTAAAGTACGCGAGGATGCCCACGGCCGCGACGACGAGCGGCAACAGAACGAAGACGCGCAAGCGATGACGGTGACGGGACAAAGGGGCACTGCTTATTCTGCGCGCAGGCCGTCGGACGGCCGTAGGCGCGCCGCATAAAGAGCGGGGAAGATGGTCGCGACGAGGCAAATCAGGATGGCGATGGCGCCGGTGAGGAGAAACTCGTTCGGGCGGATGTTCACGGGCAGCTTCGAGATGAAGTAGACCTTTGGGTCGAGCGGAAAGCCATAAGCAGCTAGGGCCTTGCACCCGCCCCAACCAAGAAGCAGGCCGAGCACTGTGCCAACGACACCGATGATTCCGCCTTGGTAGACGAAGATACGCAAGATGGCGTCGTCGCTCGCACCGATTGCCTTGAGAAGCGCAATTTCGGTTTTCTTGTCGAGCACCACCATGATGAGCGTTGCAATGACCGTGAAGGCTGCCACAACAATGATGAGCGCCAGCACGATGCTCATGAAAATCTGCTGAACAGCCAGCGCCGTGAACAGAGCATGATTGAGCTCGCGCCAATCGGTTGTGTGGTAGACGCCGCTCGAAAGAAGCTTGTCGACTTCTTTTGCCACCGACGCGGCCTGTTCGATGTCGGAAACCTTCGCCTCGACACCGGTAACGCTGTCGCCCTGCTCGTAGAAGGCCTGCGCCTCGTACAGATCGATGTAAACGAGTTTCGAGTCGTATTGATCGAAGCCGGCCTCGAAGATTGCGATGACGCGAAACTGCTTGGCGATCGGAGGGCGCGCGCCGCTTGCACCGAAAGCCATTCCAATTTGCGGAGATGTAATTTGCAGGCAATCGCCAAAGCCGACCGCAAGGCGTTTGGCAAGCGTGCGGCCGATGACGACACCCGGAAGCGACTTGACCTGCTCTGGACTTTTGCATGGGTTGGAGTCGAGGCCGGCGGGTAGTACGTCGTCTTCAGGAAGTGTGCTTGCAAAGCCTCCTTGGGGAGTGATGTTGCCAGCTGGCAACAAAGCGGCATGCGATGAAGCCGTGGGAGCACCGGCATCGAGGATGGTATCCACACCAGCATCCGGATGCGCCCTGGCTTCCTCGTTGTGCGCGATTCGCTGTTCGATCGCCTCGAGCACGCTGAGCTTGCCTCCGTCGGGCGAAATGGGCGCACTATCCGCTCGAGGCTTGCCAGCATCGTGTTCGTCGGTTGCACCGTCGATGTCGGAATCCGGCGATGGGTCGTTGCCGGGCGGCGGCTCAGGGGGTTTCGCATCGGCCTTGCGCATTCCATCGAGTGAACCCTCGACGATGTGCCTGGGCAGGTCGAGCACCCGCGGCATCATGGTCGGGTCAACTCCTTTGAGGAGCACGCCCGTGGCCGTGCGATCGCCATGGGTGATCATCATTGGGTTGATGACGAACGGCTCCACCGCGACGACGCCGGGGACTGACATGACCGTTTTCATCACGTCGCGGTAGTCGCGAAAGTGGACGGCATACTTGAGGACGATGACGTGCGCGTTGACGCCGAGCACCTTCTCGCGAAACTGATCGTGAAACCCGCCCGTCACGCTCATGACAATCGAGAGTGCCGCAACCCCGAGCGCGACCCCGAGCATGGCGATGGCCGTGCCGACCGAAACGAATGCGCGCTGTTTCGAGCCAAGGTAGCGAAGCGCGATCTGGACAGAGTAGCCCATGGTGGTGACAGGAACGACAGCGAGAATTGAGGAGAGCGCGAGCAGCCCGCAAGGCTTCGTAGCACGGGATGTGGCCAAGAGCCTGTCTTCGTCCTCCTGGAACGCTCTCGAGAACGGGCGCGCCTACCACAATTGTCGTATAGTGTAGTTAGGTAGTTAGCGGTCGGGCTGGCGAGGCTGCTGCATCCGAAAGCGCTTCGTTGAGCTTTTCGAACCGCCAGAAACCAGTATCTTCAAAATTGCTTTTACGACCATGCCGACTCGCCCTGGCCCTGCCGCGCCGCTCCCCGAACGCACTCAAGCCCTTGATCGCGTCACGCCGCCTCGTTTCCTTGGCGCTCCTGGCGTAGATGCGTCGCAGACCGCGGCGTCGCAGACCGCGAATATCCGCGGTCAAAGCCCTTCGCAGCCACATTCTCCTGGCGTCGAGCAGACCGCGAATATCCGCGGTCAAAGCCCTTCGCAGCCACGGGTTGACTCGCTCGTTGGCTGCACACTCGACAATCGCTACTACATCGAGAAGCAGCTCGGTGAAGGCGGCATGGGGGTTGTCTACCGAGGCCGCCATACGCTGATCGACAAGCGTGTTGCCATCAAAGTCTTACGGGGAGATCTCGCGGCCGACAGCGAGATGACCGAGCGCTTCTTGAATGAAGCGAAGGCCGCTTCAAGCATTGGCAACCCACACATTGTCGACATTTCCGACTTTGGGCGCATACCCGACGGGCCCGCGTACTTCGTCATGGAATTCCTCGACGGCGTGAGCTTGTCGTCACAAATCGCGAACGGCGTTGTGCCCGTGCCGAGGATCATTCACATTGCCAAGCAAATCGGACGTGGCCTGGCCGTAGCGCATGCCATTGGCATTGTGCACCGCGATCTCAAGCCCGATAACGTGATGCTCGTCACGCGCGGCGAAGACCGAGATTTCGCAAAGATCTTGGACTTCGGTATCGCGAAAGTCTCCGGTGACGCCCACCGCCTCACGCGCGCTGGCAGCGTCTTCGGAACGCCCCACTACATGTCGCCAGAGCAGGCCGCCGGGGCACCGGTCGATCAGCGCACCGATATCTATGCGCTCGGCGTCATTCTGTACGAAATGGCTGTGGGCAAGGTCCCCTTCGACGCCGACAACTTCATGGGGATCCTCACTCAGCACATGTACAAGTCCCCGGCGCCGCTGCGAACCATCGTGCCGCTCCCGCAGGAGATCCCACCGGGGCTCGAGGCAATCGTTCTCAAGTGCCTCTCGAAGAAGGTCGATCTCCGCTACCAATCGATGGAGGAGCTCGTTGCCGATCTCGAGAAGGCCGAGCGCGGTATGGTCCCCGACGCCGTTCACGAGATGATGGCTCGTTCCGCGAGCTTCAATGTTCCTGCCGACTATTTCCACGCAACGGCAAGCCGCCCTGCCGATGAATCGATCATGCAGGCCGCAGCAGCGCAGCCCGTGCGCCGGAGAACCTCCGTTTTCTGGGCCGCGATGGCGAGCATTACGGGCGTCGTGCTCGTCGTTGGGGGGATTGTCGGGGCGGTCTCTCTTCGCGCATCGCCCAAGCAGCAAAATACGCCCGGTGGTGGCGTTGTCGTCGCAACTTCGGCGTCGACGGCAGATCCCGCGGTGACGCCTCCTCCGGTGGCGACTCCCGTAGGTGTTGCCGTGACCCCGCCCGCTACAGCGGTGCCCACGGTCGAACCTACGGTGATCCCGGCAGTCGCTTCGGTGTCCACAGCCGATCCAGCGGCGGCAACGAAGGTGGGGCAGCGTGATGTAGTCATCACGCCATCTCCCGCCGACGCGGTTGTGTGGCTTGACGACAAAAATCTTGGATCAGGCGAGCAGGTCATCCACGTTGGCCATGGCGAAACATCCACGGTCAAAGTCGAGCGCGCAGGTTACGTGTCTCGCACTGTGAAAGTGGATGGGAACAAACGCGCCGTTGCCATTCGGCTCGATCGCGAGGTGCCAAGGTTCGTGCCTGCAGTCAGGTCTCCCGCAACGAAGTCCACAGCAACGGCTGCCCCTGCCAAGTCTGCTTCGCCTGTACCGTGCTCGCTCGAGGATCGAGATCCGTTCAATCCCCAGGTATGCAACAGGCACTGACCGCCTATCGCCTGTGGTGGGGTGCGTGATCGTTCTTCGCGGGCGCAGCATGCTGCGCCCCTACCTGGACAAATTGGCCTTTTTCGTAGCGAAAGGTCTGCGATTTGACCCCTCCCCACGGCAGAAGAATCGCGCGGTCGTCGTTGGCGATTGGCTCGTGGAAACTCGCTTGGTCCCAACCCGCAGCAGGCTCCGCGCTCACTTCGACCTCGTTGCTCGAGATGCGCACGGCATTGGACAGGCGCCTTTGGCCGTCGGCTGACGCGATCGCGATTTCGTGTGAGAAGATTGTGCTTGGCTCGTTGCCGTTGGCGAGCGACCAGATCTCCAGCCTCTCGCGCTCGGCACCATTTTGCTTGAAACGGCGCCGAGCAAAAAGGACGTCTTTGCTGGCGCCGTCAAGGGACCGTGACTCAAGCGAAGTGATCGTGCCGCTCAGTTCGCGCCACAAGAACTGCCTGCCGTCAAGGTATCCAGGACCGCAGATCGTGAAAAAAGACCCAAACACGCTGATCCGTTCTTTGCGCTCGTCGCCAGTGACATCCGAAAATACATCGATGCTTGGCGGCTGCCCGGCAAGATTCATTGGTTCGAGCAATTCGTCGACCACGGCTTGCTCGGGTGCGGTTGGAAGCGCCGGCAATTCGAACGGATTCTGGACGCTGCCAGGACCCGTTGCGAGCACGCCGCGAACGCGTCGGCCGTCGCCGTCGACGTAACGGAAGGACGCGCGCAAACCTACACGCAGCGTGCGTGCTTCGGCGAACGTTGACCAAGGAAGAGCAACTTCGAATGTGTAGCCACTCTTCGTCTCGGCTTCGACAATGCGCGCACCAAGGGCCGCGCGCCCCGCTTTTGGTCCGCTCGCCCACGAAACGTAGCCTGCTGTTTCTCCAGGCTTGCCTGGCCAAAAACCGATTGCGTATGCCTTGAGCGAACCGCCGCTCGACGGAAATGCGAGCGTCATCGTGACGTGATCGTCCGCTTCGCTATGGGAAGCACCGCGAGCAAGTTTTGGATTGGTCACTTCACCTGCAACATAGATTTTGTTGTCGTCGTACTTCACGGCAACGCCAAAGCCGATGCCGGTGGTTGTTCCAGAAATCGTGTTGGTTGCAGGCGATTGGGTTGGCCACTCGCTCAGGATGCCGTCGAGTTTCACCGGGTTGGCCGGGTCGATGGGGTCGGCAAAAAGAGGGCCTTTCATCGCCACCTCGTTGCCCGACGCACTGCCCTCGTTTCGATTGCCTTCGCCGCTCAGCGACGCGAGCCCGCCCTGCGCCGCAGCGATCTCACCAATCGACTCGCGCTTTGCGTGGTCCTCGTTGCCCACAGAAGGAGCCTTCGCCTCGCTGCTGCCTCCGCATGCAACGAGACCCGACAGCGTCGTTGCCATGAACAAGCCTTGTGCACATCGTGCTTTCAAAAATATGTATTGTGCACGGTTCATTCTCGTCCTTGTATACGTTGGTATCAGATCGCATAGGCCTTGTCGTACGAACGAGGAATGCTCAACGGATGCTCTTGCTCGATGTCCCTGTCGATCTGGTTCTTGAGTGCAGGCCACACCTTGTCGCTTACGCGGTCAACAGCCTCGAGATCCTGCTTCAGCCGCGTCTGCCACGCGCGCGCTGTATCCATGTCTCGCAGTCGCTCGTCGCGCAGCGCACCTCGCGCGACATTGGCTTGACCTTTTAGCGAAACGAGGTGCTTGTCGATCCATCGAATTTCGCGCATGAGCACCCGCCGAAGCTCGTGTCGCTCGCGCGCAATTTCTTCGGCCACGTCGGCTTGTTCTTGTTCGGCGGGCGGATCGTCGATGGAAGCTTCCTCGGCAGGAGACTCGGAGTGACCTTCCTTGTGCTCGAGATTCTGCATTGCCTCCACATGATGATTCGGCATTATAGTGGACTGGACGCTTGCGTGTGCGTCGTCTTGGGTTGCCTTGTGGCATCCCGCTACTGCCATCACGCCCATCACAAAAGTTGTTGCCGCGATCACGCCGCGCACGTCTCGAAAAAGCCCGGTGCTCATAGTGGACAGTCGAGCTGCATGAAGCGTGCACGAATCGTGTTGTTGGAGGCACACGCCATGCTTGGGCTGCGTGCATGCACTCTGACCAAGGCGACAGTCCGAATTCAGCGTCCTGCGCGCGACAACGAGCGACGAAACCGATGGCTGCGGCAGCTCTCGATGAGGCTGACGAGCGTGCGCTCGCGATCGCCGAGCATGTGCAAGGGCAGCTTGCGATCGCTCGAAGCCTCGCGCGCATCGCGGCGAGCGTGCTGCGCGATCGTGCGCTCGAAACCATGAGTTCACTCACGCAAGCCGCGATGATCGAATGGCGTCAGGTGATGCGCGTCGCGCGCGCCACCGCACAAGCGGCCACACACGCGACGGTTGCCGCCGAGGCGCGAAGGCAACGAGCGCACCGAGAGTCGGCGCGATCAGCGCACGCGATGGATCCCAGCGAGACTTGTGGCGGCGCTCACCTGCGTTGAGCCCGAAATCCGTGGCTCACGCTCCGCTTCTTTCGAGAGCCATGGCCTTCGGGCTCAACGGAGCGCGACGTGTGCGCATCGCCATTGGACTTTCAAATACAGCGCAACTGGGTTGCGCTGTAGGGGGCACGACCAGCCTGAAGCGGGAGCAGTGGCTCGTTCGGTTCGACAATGAGACCATCCGGGCGGTCTTGCGGAGCGGTGTTGCTTCAAAACTTCGTTTTTCATCAGCCGGTTGCGAGGTGCTTGAGGTAAACATGAGTAATGTGTCTGTTTTGTAATGTCATCGAGAAGAAAACTCCCGCGACCGTCGTCTACGAAGACGAGCACGCGATCGCCTTTCGCGACATTCGTCCAATGGCGCCAACCCACGTGCTCGTTGTGCCTCGCAAGCACATCTCAGGTATTCGCGACCTCAGTGCCGATGACGTAACAACCATCGGGCAAGTTTTTCTTGTCGCGCGTCATGTTGCAAAGCTTGAAGGCCTTGAAGCGCACGGCTACCGCCTTGTCGTCAACGATGGCGACGCAGCCGGCCAAACCGTGCACCATATCCACGTGCATGTGCTGGGGGGGCGCAATTTTGCGTGGCCCCCCGGCTGACCGCGCCTCGACCTCGCGTCAACTTGAAAGCGGTCTAGCAACTTTGGCGATCTGCGTCTCGTCGTCTGCTAACAGCAGCCGCATGAGCGCGTCTTGCACGAGCGTGCGATCTGCATCGTCGGCTGGCAAAAAGGATATTTGAGCGCGCGTAGCAAGCAGGCGCACGATCGCGAGCTCGAGCCGCGAGATGGACGCCACGCGTTCGAGGTACATCTGCGGGATCTGGTAGCGAAGGATGAATCGTGCTGCCCGTGACGAACCGGCTGCGAACCCATCGTTGTCCGGCAGGACCGACACGGCGCAAGCATGCCCAAGATGACGGACGATGTCCCGCAAGGTTATTGCGCGGCAGCGTGCGCGCGAAATGGCGGCCTTGTTGAAAAGATCGAACATGCGGTTTCGCGCGTAAACGCCTGGCGCCAGGGCCATCGCACACGTTAGCGCTTCGAGCCGTTGCGCGTTGCTCACGTGCTGTCCTCGTCGTTGCCGCCGAACATCGCGGGCACGGGCGACGCGGCCATGTTGCCGCTGCCTTCTTCGTGCAGCAAAGCGGCCTGCCGATGCGTGCGCAGTGCCGTTACGAGCTCGTCGAGATCGCCACTGATGATGCGATCGAGCTTGTTCAGCGTGAGCCTGATGCGATGATCGCTCACGCGGTTTTGCGGGTAGTTGTAGGTTCGAACTTTCTGGCTGCGCTCGCCAGTGCCAACCATGCCTTTGCGCTCGGCTGACAGCGCGGCTTCTTGCTTGGCGCGCTCGATGTCATAAAGACGACTCTTCAGAACCTTGAGCGCTTTGGCTTTGTTCTTCAGTTGCGAGCGCTCGTCTTGGCATTTTACGATAATGCCTGTTGGCTTGTGCAGGATCTGCACGGCGCTGTTCGTCGTATTGACGCCTTGCCCACCAGGCCCACCACTCGCAGCAATGGAAATTTCGAGATCTTTTTCGTCGACGTGAACGTCGACGTCGTCGGCTTCAGGCAGCACCGCCACGGTGGCCGTGGACGTGTGAATGCGTCCCTGCGTTTCGGTGGCTGGCACGCGCTGGACGCGGTGCACGCCGCCTTCAAAGCGAAGATGCGAGTAGACGTCTTTGCCGCTCACGAGCGCAATGCACTCCTTGTAGCCGCCCGTTGCGCTTTCGCTTAGCGACATGACTTGGGTAGTCCAATTTTTCATTTCGGCGTAGCGCGCATACATACGAAACAAATCCATCGCGAAAAGCGATGCTTCTTCGCCGCCTTCTCCGCCGCGAATTTCGAGGATGACGTTTCTTTTGTCGTTTGGATCAGAGGGTAGCAAAAGCAGGCGTAGCTCTTTTTCGATCTCGCTGCGTTCCGCCTGAAGTTCGGGGATTTCGAGCTCGGCAAGCTCGCGCAGATCGGGATCGGCAAGTGCCGCTTCGTCGTCGCGTAACTTCTTGTCAACGGTGCGATAGCGCACAAATACCATAACAAGCGGTTCGAGCTCTGTGCGCTCTTTGTTTAGCTTCGAGAGCTGATTACGGTCCGAAAGAACCTCGGGCTGGCAGAGCAAATCGTCGAGCTCGGTGTAGCGCCGCGAAAGCTGCTCCAGCTTGTCGAAGGGAAGCATTGGAGGTTACAGAATACCACAGGCCGTTTCAAAACGCATTCGTAGGGGCGCCATTCATGGCGCCCGCCTGCAGTATTTTGGAAACCATACCATTGATCTCCAGAGGGCGCGATGAATCGCGCCCCTACAGACCGATGTTACGAAGATGCGGTGCACTCATGAGTGCGTCGAAGCTTTGGTAATTCACGTCAGCAAGTGCAAGTGAGTCTTGCTGCGATGGAGGCGTCACCCATGTTGGCATTGTTGATGTTGCGCGCGTCGCACGCTGCTCGATGTCATTTTCACGGAAAAGGGTGACCTGAAGTGCAGCAAGGGCCACTTCGAGCTGGTCGTCGGTTGGTTCAATGGTCGTGATCTTCTGACAAAGAAACCCTGGCCACAAGAGCGCCCGCAAAGGACCTTGCGTGCAATGGCGCGCAAAAAAACGCTGGATTTCAAATGTTATCGCTGCGATGACTGGCAAAAAAGGCAATTTTTCGAGAAAGAACAGGACGTTGTTGAGAACGGCTTTCCCGGTTTCGATTTTTGGCAGAAAGCTTCCGATGGCCGTAAAAACGAGAATGGAGACCAACGCCACCATGACGAGGAAGGTCGTGCCGCAACGCGGGTGGAGCGTTGACTTTGTGCGTGCATTTTCCACAGTGAGCGCTTCGTTTGCCTCGTAGGTGCTAATCGTTTTGTGCTCGGCACCGTGATACTGAAATACACGGCGGATATCTGGTAATGCGCGCCGAATGAGAGCCAAATAACCGACAACGATGACGAGCTTGAAAGCGCCCGTCATTGCCTGAAAGCCCGCCGACTGAACACCGATATTGAGCCCGAGCAGCTTCGCTGTGGCTGCCGCGGCGGCTTGCGGCAATGCGATGAGAAAACCAATCATGAGGAGGAGCATCACAACCATTGAGCCGTTGCCTTTTGCTTTATTGGCTCCGTCCGCTCCAGCACCTGCAGTGGTTTCTGGTGTGCATTCGCTCTTCTCGAGCTCGGCATCGTTCGGTGCGCGCGCCGCGCCGTTCGCATCATTCGCGTTGGCCGCGTTGTCATCGCCAGTCGAAAGAAGCAGAAATAATGTGTATGATGCAGCCTTTAGCAGCCCCACAACGCTTGCGCCAACACCGCCGCCACTCCGAGGCACCGTTTTTTTTGTGGCGTGATCTTCCTTGTCGAGCGCGTCGAGATCGCGTTCCATTTGCTCGGCCGAGAAGCGCAAGGCTTCGCTGCCAAGCTTGACGCTTTCAACGATTGCCATGACCCCACGCCACAACGGAAGCTTGGCCGCGCCCGTGCGCCCGTCGGCCATGGCTTTTTCGCGAACGTGCAGCGATCCATTGCGGCGTCGAACCACGACCGCGAAGGATTTGGGCGATCGCATCATGACGCCCTCGAGCACGGCTTGCCCCCCGATGTACGGCCGATGCGGCTCCGCAGACAATGCCACTTTGCTCGGCGAATTCACTTCGCGGCAGTCTCCTGCTTTGTGGCCTGTGCAGCAGGCTTGGTGGCGCTGCCGTAACGCTTGCGGAAGCGATCGACGCGGCCAGCGGCGTCAACGAGCTTTTGCGTTCCCGTGTAGAACGGATGGCAGTTCGAGCACACGTCGACTTGGAAATCGCCCCGCGTTGAGCGCGTAACGAATGTATTGCCGCAGGCGCAGCTAACCGTGGCCGGCGGATATTCCGGGTGAATTCCTTCTCTCATAATCTCCCGGTCTTAGCGGAAGGGCCACGGCCCTGCAAGCACGTGAACACGAGACCGCTTTACCGCTTTCAAGTTGACGCGAGTTCAAGGCGGCGGCGAGGTGCGTGTGCTTATTATAGCACACGCACACGTCGTCGCACGGCTCCTCCAGGAGCGGACCGGAACAGCCTCTTCCGGCTTTGAGGACCGCACCGCAGCCGCCAACGCAGAAATCGCGTCAAATCGAAAGCGGTCAGAAGGGGATTTCGTCGTCGCCGTCTCCCCCACCTCCCGGATAATCACCGAAATCATCGGCGGCTGGAGCTGGAGCTGCTGGCGCTCGACCACCGCCCGCACCGCCCGCGTCGTCACTGCTGCGAGCACGCCGTTCGTAGCCGCCGCCCGCGCCGGCGTCGTCGCTCACACCCCGGCTGCGCCCCGCCAAGATCACGTTGGTTGCGTGAATTTCCGTGCGATAACGCTTTTCGCCGTTTTTCTCGTAGCTCGATGTGCGAATCGCGCCTTCAATGAAAATGCGCTCGCCCTTGGAAAGAAACTTGGCAAGAGCCTCGCCGCGCTTGCCCCAGATCGTGATCTGGTGCCATTCGGTGCGCTCTTGGCGCGTGTTGTTCCGGTCGAGGTACGACTCCGTCGTTGCGAGGCGCAGCTTGAGAATGGCTTGCCCGCCAGCCGTCATTTTCAGCTCGGGATCGGCACCGAGGTTGCCGAGCAACATCACTTTGTTCAAGCCTTCTGCCATTCTCGTGTCCTCCGTTGAACTCTGAGGCCGCGCCGTGCCTACTTGCTAGCCGGCGTTTCGAGTGCGTACTTTACTTTGATTCCTTGCTCGTCGATGGTCTTCTTTCCCGCCGTGGGATCTTGCCCGGCGGGCGCTTCGACTTTTGCGTGCTTGACTTGCTCGCCAACGACTTTCGTGGCGATACGGTCAAAGCGAAATGTGTGCGTTGCCGTTCCCGAGCCGTCGATTTCTATCGTAGCGCCAGGCATGCGCGGATCAGGATAGGCTCGCTTTGGGACCTTCTCTTCCGTTGTTATGAGGATGGTCCCACCCGCATCATTTACGTTTTTGAGTTCGAATGTGCGCTTGGACTGCAGTTCGGGCTCGTGATCGTTCGCGCTGTCCGTGCGTTCCCACTTTGCGCCTTGACCGATTGCCGTGTCGGGCAGTAGCTGGACGACGAGCTCGACGAACTGCGCGAACACGCCAAGGATCTCCTCTGCGCCTTCGTGTTGCATCTTCTCGTTGCCGCCCAGCGACAGCTCACCGACTTCGCCCCGTTGGGTCACATCGAACGTTGCCGACGTTCCGATTTGTGTTGCGAAGTGTTGCGCGGCGGCCTGCGCGAGGCGTGGATCGATCTTGTTTTTGTCGGCGAGATCGACCTTCACGAGCTTCATCTCGAAGCGAGCGCTAGTCCCTTTCACCTCTTTTGCAACGACGTCGATCGTCATCACGAGACCGGGGGGCTGTTGCACTTGGCCTTGTGCCGTGACGCTTTGGGTAACGGTGAACACGCGCCGCTCGACACGGTTTGCCACAAAGGCATATTTGCGCACGGCCCGCGGCTCGGAGCCTGGTTCGATCACTTTCACGGTGGGTACGGTGGGAGCGCCAGCCGCGTTGGCGGTGTCCGCGCTGCCATCCGGACCGCCACTTGGTCCATCGAGGCCTGCCTCGAAGCCGCCGTCGACGCCTTTGACTGCGAGCCCCTGACTGCTGCTGCCGCTTGGAAGAAAGTCATTGACGACCATGTCCGACGGGACCGCACTGGCCTTGCTTTCTTCCTGCGGCACCGGTTTTTTTTCTTCTTTGCTGCACGCGCTGCACGCAAGGAGCGACACGATGACCATCGCGAGAGCAGCCTTTGTGCGGCGAGCGTCACGACCGAGAGAACGCATTGAAGAAAGGGCTGCAAACATGACGGCGCGACCCTACTACGAGCCATGGCCCAACGGGAGAAGCTCGCGAGCGAGTTGTACGCGGACGATCGAGGTGACTTGGCGACCGCATGCGGAACGTACTAAAGAGAGCGCTCCCAAGGTGCCTATTTTCGGGCTATGCGCCCGTAGGAGCCTTTCCCGCTATGACAACAAGCGCTCAATCAAACGGTGAATTGCGTCCATCGTGCAGCATTCGTGGTCCCCAAGTTTCCATTGTCATTCCCGTTTACAATGAGGAGGCAATTCTCCACGCCGCGGTGGTCGATCTTCGCGAGCGTCTCGAGTCGACGGGGTGGAAGTACGAAATCATCCTTGCCGAGAACGGCTCGCACGATAGCACAATCGAAATCGGCCAAGAGCTCGCGAACAAGTACGGCAATGCTCGCATGGGCCAGGTCAAGATCATCAGCGTGGGCGAGCCCAACTACGGCAAGGCTCTCAAGCAAGGCATTTTGCTTGCGCAAGGCGACATCGTCATTTGCGATGAAATCGATCTCTGCGACGTCGATTTCCATCGTCACGCGGTCGAGTTGCTCGACACGGGCGAGGCTGATTTGGTCATTGGTTCGAAGCTTGCCGAGGGCTCGGAAGACGACCGCCCGGCAATCCGCCACGTCGCAAGTATCGCGTATTCATCCATGCTTCGCACGCTTCTCGGCTTCCGTGGCACCGACACGCATGGTCTCAAGGCGTTTCGGCGCACGGCGCTGCTCGATGTCGTGCGCGCGTGTCTCATCGACAAAGACGTCTTCGCGAGCGAGTTCGTCATTCGCGCCGACCGCGGCGGTGTTCGAACGAAAGAAGTGCCCGTGCGCGTCATCGAGAAACGCCCGCCGTCGATCAACCTTTTCAAGCGCATCCCGAATGTGCTCAAAAATGTTGCGAAGCTAATGTACGCGATTCGTGTTCGTGGCTAACTCAATGTCGAGCGCGCTCGGTGCCGCTCGAACGCGCGCGAAACCACCTCTCGATCGCGTGGTACGATAAGTATCGTTCATGATTCGCCTCGGTCCGACATCGCCTGCGCTCTTGCAAGACGACACGCGACCGTATTTCCTTTTTTGGACGGACGCGACCGTCGCCGATCTTCGCGCCCACCTGGCGTCCGAAGATCTCGAAGAGCGGGCATACTGGATGGGCGCCCTCTTGCGTGAAGCCAACACACGCGACGTTTGGCTCTTTGTCACGCAAGCCGAGATTCGCGCGCTCTGGCCGCGGCTCGTCCGTTACCTTGGTCGCGCCCGCGCAATGTGGAGTTATCTGCTCGGCCTTCCAGAGCCGTCATGGCCACCGCCCAAGGCAAAGCGTGCGCAATAGCTTCGACCCTCGCATTGTACCGGGTGAAGTGGCAGACGTGATTCGCGCCTGCCAAGATCGTGTTCGTTGTCGGCTCGGTGGTGGAGCCGCGCTCAGCGGCGCCTACCTCGGGCATCGTGCGACCCACGACGTCGATCTCGTTTGCCGGCACTCCGCGGACGTTCGATCTCTCGTGCGAGATCTCCCGAACATTGCGGACCAAACGGGAACACGGATTACGCTCGTCCGCGACGCCGGAACGTTCATCCGTGCGAGCGTCGCCACGCGGTCCAGCACATTGGAGCTTGACGCCGTGTTCGAAGCAACGCCACCGATCGAAGAAGGCGCGTCGCTGGATGGAATCGCGCTCGAGTCGCTTGCAGATCTCCGTGCTTCGAAGCTTACGTGCATCCTCTCGCGCTCCGAACCTCGCGATCTCGTAGATCTCTTGTTCCTCGACCGCGCCGGATACCACCCAGAGAACGATCTCTCTTTGGCCCTTCAAAAGGATGGTGGCATCGATCCTGGGATCCTCGCGTGGCTTCTCGGACAGTTTCCGCTCGAGCCACTTCCGGTGATGCTCATCGCCGTCACGCGAGACGATCTCGCAAACTTCCGTGATTCGCTACGTGAACGATTCCGGAAGATCGCTTTGCCAAGTTGATTTCGCCGGCAGCCCCTACCTCATCCTGACTATTTTTGCGTTCGAAGCAACCTTTTCGCAAACCGGTCGACATAGACAATAGCGGCAGGTTTGTGGCCGCGTTTCGAAAGGCACTTCCTATGAAAAATTTTTCTATCGCTGTATTGCTCGTTGCCGTTGGTTGCGTTGCATCGTGCGCCACGCCGTTCGGCGAGGCTCCTGGCCCCGATAGTGGGTCGGATCAAACCAATGGCGACTTGGACGGCGGGGTCGTTGACCCCGGTGCAACGTTCTCGTTCGTGCAAGCCGATGGCCCGGTATACGTTCGGCAAGGGCAACCCATTAATCTTCCCATTACCGTCAAGCGAAGCATAACGCCCGGAACGGATATCAAAATCAATATAACAGGTGCAATCCAGGGTCTTTCCGTGGGCTCGCTCACCATTCCATCTGGATCGAGCACGGGGAGCTTGCCCATTACCGTTGACGCGTCCACTCCTCAAGGGCTCACGCACATGTCACTTCACGGCTCTGCGGAGGGCGCATCCGCCAACGTCGTCACGGATCTCCAGCTTTTCGTTCGTGGCCAGCCTGGCGCCCTCGATACCACATTCCACATTGCGCCTGACGGCATCATCGAGGACACAATAGATTATTCCTATATATATACGGCCACTCCGCAAAGCGATGGCACAATCCTTATTACTGCACAAAACCCCGCCCCGGCCTCGAGCCCCTCAAGCGCGGTGATTCGCCTGAACGCCGATGGCTTGGTCGACAAAACACTCACTGGGACGAAGATACAAAATATTACCGGGTACCTTTTTGATGCATTTGGCGCTGGCGCGAGCGTGGCCGCATATTCCGACGGTCGCATCCTAACGGCGGGGAGTACGATCAACCGCTACATGGCCGTCGGCGACCTGGACACAACATTCAATGAAACAAACCCCTGGGTGACGAATTCATCACCCCCAATCATCCCTGCCGATTGGCCTTATTTTCAACCAGAGGCCGTCGCTGTGGGGCAGGATGACAGCATCTACGTCGGCGGATACACTGATGACCACATTCCCAATTACCCCTACGCATTCCTACAAATCCCAGCCAATGGGCAGCCAGCCGACGGGCAAATGATGCACGGCTGCTCAGGATCTTATAATAACACCGACTACTGGCAGTACATTACCCATCTGTCTCTGCTTCCAACTGGTGCGCTTGCTTTTGCCGGTGTCAGTGTGGAAGGCCCCTCCTCTAACCGTGGAGGCCTAGGTGTCGGTCGGTACAAGCAGCCATCGTCTTGTACTCTTGACGAGAAATATGGACCCAACGGTAACGGAACATGGTCCTCTCCGGACTGGTCATATTTGGGTGATGCCTTTTTCGAGACCGATGGAAGCGTTGATTTGCTCGTGGACAAAGGCACAAACCCACCATACGTCTATTCGATTGTTCATCTCGACCCAGCCGGCAATCCAGCGGCCCCTGTGGATTCCCCGCTTGTGTGTTATAATGAAAACACTTTAAGCACTTATGGCTGTTCTATCACGCGTGCACCCGATGGCCGCTACCTTGTTGCGGGTCAGTACCAAGACCCGACGGCAGGCAGCGATTCCATGGCTGTTGCCTATTATACTTCGGATTTGCAACCCGATACGTCCATTGGCAATCAAGATGGTATCGTTACCATACCCGTCTCCACCGCTTTGACCGATCACTATGTGTATGCCATGCGCGCCGTATACACGCCCGACGGCTTGCGCACGGTGGTCGTGGGCAGCATAAGCGGTGGAAACGCTGCCGGCGCTGATGTCGTACGCATCATCGTAGCGCGCATTTGGAATTGAACTCGCGTTCGAAAAATCAGCCTCGCTTGAAGACTTCGCATGCGCGAGGGCCGCGCGCGAGGCCTCAACCGGCTTCTCCTCCATGAGCTTGTCGCCCGTCGTGATCCGGGAAGCTTCCGAGACGTGCGGGAAGTTTCCCGTACGACTTTCGAAGCTTCCCAGATGGACGAAGCTTCGGTTCAAGCCGTACCCACGCACCTCGAGCCCGCGACGCACGTACAATCCAGCGCACTCTCACTGCAATGTTATGTCGTTACTGAATTGATAACGAGCGCCTGACGATTTTTGGTTCATCGACGCAACTCGCGTCGAAAGCGGCCGACTTAAGCCGTCATGAGCAATTGGTACGATGCTGTTTCATCACGTGCTCGCGAGACCTTTAACCAAGCTGAAGAAGGAGCCCACAACGCCATTTCAAAAGCAAAAGAAGCCGTCACCTCGGTCACTCGCCGAGCCGAGCCGCCCCCGCTGCCCGAGCCATCGAAGGCGATGGACGAGCAGTTCGGTGCCGACGTCACCGCCATGGCCAACGCGCAGCTGTCAACCATTCCACCCAACTCGCCTGCCACGCCCCCC
>WQZB01000033.1 GCA_009780955.1 Polyangiaceae bacterium
CCGCGTGCGTGTGACACGCGGATCGGCCATGATCGACAGGATTGCGACGAGCCGTTTGGGGAGCATAGCTGCCCACATCACAAAAGCGGAAAAACGGCCAAATTAGATGCGCTTGCCCTGGGCGCCCCAGGAACGCTCGATACCTCGTTTGGATCTGGCGGCGTCTACGAAGATACAACAGAATACGGTTATATACGAACTGTCGCCCCGCAAAGTGACGGCAAAACCCTTATTGGTGCACAGAGCACCGACGGCGCCACAAGCGTGGTGATTCGACTAAAGGCAGATGGCTCAGTCGATCCAATGCCTGCCGATTCCTCAATACAAAAGATTGATGGGCAGATTCTCGGCATGACCGCATATCCAGACGGTCGCATCGTAACGGCCACCAGGGACACCATCAGCCGCTACACGGCCGCCGGTCCCCTCGACACAACATTTCCATCACCCCCAATCCCTGCCAATTGGACTTCTTTTACCCCACATGCCTTCGTTGTGGGACAGAATGACAGCATTTATGCTGGCGGACAGGCTTCCGTCTCCAACACTACCCCATCCGCATTGCTTCAAATCCAAGCCAATTGGCAGGCCGGCTGCTCAGGATCTTGGGATAACACCAACTACCCGTCCATTACCAAGCTGTCGTTGCTTCCAACTGGCGCGCTTGCTTTTGCCGGAAACACCAGCGTGGGCGTAGGTGTCGGTCGGTCTCAGAAATCGCCATCGTCTTGTGCTCTCGACACAACCTACGGAGTATGGTCCTCTACGGATTGGACATATTTGGGCGATGCCTGGTTCGAGACCGATGGAAGCGTTGATTTGCTAGTAGGCAAAGGCGCATACCCATACGTCTATTCGATTGTTCGCATCAACAAAGACGGTGAGCTTGAGGCCAAGGTGGATTTACCGCTTGATAGCTATTATTACGGCATCACGCGTGCCCCCGACGGCCGCTACCTTGTTGCAGGTCATCAGTCGACGGCAAGCAACGATTCCATGGCCGTTGCTTATTACAATTTTGATTTGACGCCCGATATGTCCATTGGCAAGCAAGGTGTCATTACCATACCCGTCTCCACCGTCTTGACCAATCCCCTGGGTTCCAGTCTTGCTGGGGTTGGTTGGCGCGCCCTATACACTCCCGACAGTTCGCAAACGGTAGTTGTAGGCAGTATACGCGGTCTGAGTGCAGTCAGCCCACTTGTCGTGGATCACCTCGTCGTGGCGCGCATTTGGAATTGAGGGCGCGTTCCTATGGATTAGTCGTAGGGGCGCGGTTCATCGCGCCCCAGATTGGCCAATGGTATTCCAAAATGCCGCGGTCTCGGGCGCCATGAATGGCGCCCCTACTGCGTTACGGGCAATTGGGATCGTAAACGTAGACCGTTAGCGGCGTTGTCGCCGGTGCAGACGGTGTTGTTAGAACGTAGCCGAGCCCGTTGCTTGCTGCGACACCCACCTGAGTGGGCACCACCGCCGGCAGCACATCCTGACGGGCAACAACCAACGGCGCCTTCTTGACGACTTGCACGTTCGTCTGAGTTATTGTCGTCGCTCCAACAGTGCCGTTTGTACCGCCGGTAGTAACGAAGGCCGTTTCGCTGTCGAGCATAGCCACCGGTCCTACGACGGTGTTTGTAGTGGAGAGGGTAATCAGCGCCGAGTATGTTTGGGTAGTAAATCCCTGCGCGTTTTCGTCAAAATTCGCCATTGCATTATCAACAACGAAACTACCGAAAACCAAATTTGCAGATGTTTGTAGCGTACCTGTGGACGCCGCTCCGCTCCAGAAAATGGCACCATCGGAACTTGCGGCGAACACTTGCTGCGATGGCACCAACACTGGGACGACCGGGGTGACTCCAACTACTACCGGGGGGAGGGACACCTTTGCCGAACCGACACTGATAGGGTGCGTGCTATCAGCTTCGTCAATAACCTCAAAATACGCATTCGTCGCGGTCGCGAGCGCCGTCGTACCAATTGAGTGCATGAGTAGACGTGTTCCGCTCATGATTTGAGGACTCACACCAGCAGTCGTAAACGTGATGTTCGTGGCAGTCAGATCGAGCGGCACACCAAGTGTCGGATCGATCACAACAGACGGGTAACCCTCTGTGCTATTTGCGGCTGGCGGTGTGGAATCCACAAGCAGTACAGTGCTGTTGCCGCGCGCGTAGATCGTCGCGTTTTTGCCCGTGTAGCCCGCCGGCAAATTCCAATTCGCATAGACCGTGTGCGCAACGAGTTCCTTGGCAAACGGATCGGTCGACACATCGAGCCACGCAATGGGTACGAGCGGAGGCCCGCCAGCAGTAATAGGGGAGTAGGGCTTTCCAAGGAAGAAAACGCGATTGCCGCTTGCCATGATTTGGATTGGTTGAAAACCTAAACCCGTCACGGCAACCGAAGCCGGCGCAGGGGAAACAGGGTTCCTCGCGGGATAAGCCAATACACCGTTTGCTGTGCCAACGAAAATGAATGGATAAACAGCGGCAAAGCATTTGCTGGCAGAGCTGGCTGTTCCGCCACAACCAATTTCATAATCAACGGTGAAACTGGCAGCTTGATACGAGTATGCGATCGCCGGGTTGCACGTGTGCGTGTCAGCATTGCACTCTGACGCTTGGCATGTCGACCCTGGCGGTTTGCACACATCGTAAACACACGAACCGCGCGCCACGTCACACCGGCCCGCGGTCAAAAAGCACTTGTCAGTAGCGTTGCAGTCTTGGTCCTTCGTGCAAGCGCCGCCCCCATCTGCCACCGCATCGGGCTCGGCGTCGCCCGCGTCGCTGGCATCGGGCGACACGAAGGTGTCTTCCTCGTTTGCGTCGCCCTCACCCTCGGCGGGAATGAGAGATTCGTCGAGACCAAGGGAGCACGCGGTTACGACGCTGAACGCAATCGCAACCCCGACGCCGGCAACTCCGAATAAGCGCATTCCTAATAAGCGCATTAGAATGACCCTCCAAGCACGGCACCACCCACGGAAGGCGCGACCGATAGTTTCGCCGGCTGCTGCGCCCCCCCCTTTTCACTGCGAGGCCACACAACGAGCACCACGCCGCCTGCAAGCAAAACCCCACCCGCGATGAATGCCACGTTGGTCCACGTTTGCATCGACGAGGCATGGTCGTAAGACTGGCGCGTGGGTCCCGCGTTGTACGCGTCTCTTGCTTTGTTGGCTTGAAGGCCCAAAACAGCGCCGCCGCCAAGAGCGGCAACACCTGCGCCGGCTATGATCGCGCCAACACCACGACGAGCATTCCAAAACCCTGGCTGGTGATATTCGGGGGCCACGTGTTCAACTTTGGGCGGCACTTCGACCACGGCAGGCTTCGGCTTTTCGCCTAGCTCGAGGTTCACCACTTTGCCGGCTTCGAGCGACACATCACGCAACTCGATGACATCGCCTGGTTCACGTATGCTTAGAACATGAACACCGGGGGCGCCGTGCAAGCGCGCGGGTGTTGGAACCTCGGTGAACGCATCGAGCTGCACTCGCCAGCCTGCCGGTGCGGTTACAACCACGGTGCCGAGCGTTCTTTCGAGTTGCGCAACGCGCTCCACAGCTACGGAGCTTTGCTTTGAATCAAGTCCGGACATGGCTTTCGCACGCACGTAGGCGTCGGCAGCGCGCTCGGGCCGCGAGGCAAGATCCCACGCCATGCCCGCAGTGTAGAGCGCCACAGCGCTTGGCCGAAGTGCTGCCGCCGTTTCGAAGTGCAACGCTGCGTCCTTGTATCGCTTGGCCTGAAACGCTTGCGTACCTAAATGGTATTGCATTCGCGCATCGGCACTTGCATCAGGGGAGGCTGCGGGCGAACCGCCTTGTTGCGCAGGCGTGTCCGCACGTGCGGCCGTGGAAGCCAAGACGCCAGCAAGAACGCAGATCGCCGGCAAGGTTCCGCGCGCATATCGCTTCATCGCCGACAGGTTAGACCGAAACCGCATCAATTCATAACGCTCATAACGCGCTGCGACTGCCGCCCAGTAGGGGTGTATGGCCATACGCCCCTACACAACCGTACAAACGCATTTCGTAGGGGCGCCATTCATGGCGCCCTACGCCCGGACCTATAACCAATGCATGTCCTTGGGGCGTAGCATGCCGCGCCCCTACGCGCGACGCACCGCAGCGATCGCGTCAAAGCGAAATTAGTAAGGATTTGCGGGTACGTTCGCCGGCAACACCACGCGGCGACCGCCGCTGCCAGGCGCAGGTGCAACACCTCTTGGAGACGCAGACGCCGAAGCCCTGGACGGTGAATCAGCCCTTGGCAAAGGCCTTATGTGGGATCCAATTGCCCTGGCAACCGGCGGTACGACCGCATTGGCTGGTGCGTGCGACTCCGACACCTTTGGATCAACGCTATCTAGCTCGATCGTGCCCGGCATCGTGTCTGGCACCGCGCTGGGGACGGGTGCTGGCACAAACTCGGTAGGCTCGGCCGTTGCGAGAGCTTGCGGCGTTGCCTGTGATGTAGCTTGCGCGGCGTTGTCGGTTGGTGCGGCTGTTACAGGCCACATCATGAAAATCACCGCGCCAACAAGACCAGCAAACGCCATCAAGACAAAAGCCATCGCGATGGCAAGCATACCCTTTCTTTTTCCGTGTGCTTCGTTTGCGGGCGGCGCTGGAAGATCTTGCACCGACGATGTTGACGTGCCAACCGGGCCGCCTTGTATCGTTTGCCTCGCCGGTCTCGTTTGCGCCTGCGGCAGTGTAAGTGGAGTTGGTGGGATTGATGGGGCTTTGGGGGCCGACGATGGCAACGACGTACGCGATGGCACAGTTCGGCCGGCGCTGCTTTCGCTGCCCAGGTCAAAGCTCGCACTCGCACTCGCTTGGCTAGCTTGCCGCGCGTTTGCCAAGGCATTGGCTGGCCGGGCCCATCCGCGTGGACGTGGAGGCAAAAGCATGCGGTTTGCCGTAGGTGTCATGGCTGACGCGCCCATCAGCGGAAGCGACCGCGCGGAATTCTCACCCGCAGCCGCGGCTCGACTACCATCTGCACCAACACTGGCAGTGCTGACAGGCAATGGCAACGCAATTGGGCGACGCACGCTGCTGTCAGACCGCGCAGATCGCGGAAGTTCACCGGAAGGCTCGCTCAATGGGCCCTCGAGATCGTCCGCCATCGACGCGAGCCGGATGCGTTCCTTGCGTCGGTCGAGGCGCTCACCAAGACGGGTGCGAACGACCTGCGCGATGTTCGACTGGGTGACGATTGGGCCGTGCGCGAGAAACTCTTCGAGGGCAAAGCGCATCTGCTCGGCAGTTGAAAAACGCTGGTCAGGATCGGTTGCGAGAGCTCGCGCCACGATGCTTGCGAGCTCGGGTGGATAGCCCGGAACAAGGCTCGACGGCGGCGCATACTCGCCTTCGAGAATGGCCCGAACAGTTTGAGGATCGCTGTCACCACGAAACGGCCCCTGCCCCGTGCTTGCTTCGTAAAGCACGCAGCCGAGAGCGAACACGTCGCTGCGGCGATCGACCAAGTCTCCCGCGATTTGCTCGGGCGACATATAAGCAATTTTGCCTTTGAGCTGCCCGGCGGTCGTCGCCTCATGAAGCTGCCCAAGCGCCTTCACGACACCGAAGTCGGCGACTTTCGCAATGCCGTCGGCAGTAAGCAGAATGTTGTGGGGAGAGACGTCTCGATGCACGACACCGAGCGCGCGCCCGTCGTCGTCGGTCAACTCGTGCGCGACGTGCAGGCCAGCGCATGCATCAGCAACGACGCGCGCCACGACGCGAGGAGCAATCGCTTCCGACTTGCCCGAAGCACGAATCACGCGCGCGAGCGAATCGCCGCTCACCCATTCCATCGCGAGGTAAAGCGTGTTGCGCTCTTCCCCGAGTTCGTAAATCTCGCAAACATTCGGGTGATGCACCCCGGCTGCGATGCGCGCTTCATCGAGGAACATGCGCTCGAATTCGGGTTGGATCGCCAGGTGTGGGAGAATCGTCTTAATCGCAACGAGCTTTTGGAAACCTCGCTGCCCACGAAGGCGTGCAGCCCACACGCGCGCCATACCCCCGCGTGCGATGGGGACAAGAAGCTCGTAGCGCTCGAGCCGAATTCCAGGATGCAACGAATTATCGTCGACCGGCTCGTCACTTAATTGCTCGGACGACTGCGCCTCAACCAACACATTGCAATCTTACACCCACCGGCCGCTGCCTGCGAAGCTCATCGAGGCTTTTTAATGGGATTCGCAGAGACGCTTAGCGCCGCAATTCCCTGGCTTGGCAACGAGTGGATGGCTTAGCCTGAGCTCATTCCATACTGTCGCACAGGCCCACTGGAGGCTACTTTGGCAGGCCCTCTGATAGGCTGAACCTTTCACCATGACCAAGCAAAGAATCGTCGCGTGGATCGCGCTTGTCACAATCCTGGTTTTCGCACGCGCCTCGGGCGCCGCGCCCACGGCACACATTCTGCGAATCGACCCACGCGCGGGCATTGCCGGAGGTACGCCGGTCCTCACCACGGTCATCGAAATTGCGCAGTTTACACCCATGCCCGATGCCGTCACAAAGGCGGGCTGCGGCCAACTAAAGGGGAATCCCCTGCTCGACTGCATTTCGAGCGCCGTGGAAGCCAAGAACGCACTCTGGACAGCGTTTCCATTTCCTGCAAGCGGCGCGCACCTCACCGTGAAGGTCGATGGCGTCGATATGCCGGCCACGTTCGACAGCAAAGCACTTTGGGCGAGCGCGGGAAAAGATCCGCTCGTTGGAACTGCGTGGCTCGTTGCCCTCGACGCATCGAGCATGATGGGGCCTCGCTACGAGGACGCTCGCCAGGTGGCCAATCAGTTCATTGGAACCATGGGCCCGAACGACATCGCGAAGCTTATCATCTTTGACGATCGCATCAGCCCGTACGTTGCAAACTCGGGGTGGGTGCCGAAGTCGCACGTCGACACGCTCGTCGACATTCTGAAAAAGAACACGTCGCCGTCGCCATCGCATCAGCGCAGTCGCCCGCTATTCAACCAGATCAAAAACATTGCGACGTCGTTTGGCGATCTTGGCAACACGGGCTCACTCCATAACGTACCACTGCACCAAGCCATGGTCGTTCTGTCGAACGGCGCGGGCCGCGAAGACGTCGCAAGTGCCTCGGTTAGCGCCGACACGCTCAAGCAGTACGCAACCAAGGGTCGCTTTCCAGAAGACAACACGCTCGCGCCAAAAACACCGTTGCCGATCATCTCGATTTTTTTCCCCAACTCGGGCGGGCTCACCAACGACGTTTATGCATCGAACGATCTGCAGTTCATGCAAGACTTGGCAAACACGGAAATTGGCGGTTTTTTCGACATTGTCCGCGCCGGTCAAGGCGTCACCAAGGCGAAAACCATCCTCAGCATCGTCAAGCAGCGCTTCGATCAAATGTGGGTCGTCAAGTGGCGCCTAGCGTGCCTTGCGACCACACCCCAGCAGTCGTTCAGCCTCTTATTTAGAAACACGCAGCCTGACATCGTCCCCGACGGCAGCTTCAAAGATGTTCCGATAGGCGTCGACCCAACGTCTTGGCCGCTCGACATCGACATCGCGCAAACGAAAGCCGAGGCCGAGTCGAACCCAGTGCGTCCCGGCGGCACGATTCGCATCTACGGTGATTTCTGTTGGGGCGGCGACAAAAACCGCGTCGAAGCCTACTTCATTCCGGCAGGCACGAAACCCGATCAAAACGTCAACCGCAACGATCCCGGCGTTGCGCAGAAGGCAATGAAAAGCATCACCGCCCAGAACATGCACAGCGGGGCGATCGAGGCAACCCAGACATCCGTAACCATCAACGTACCTGACGAAGAAAAAGTCATCGACGGCACTGGCGACACGGCCGTTGCCCGGCTCGTGCTCTACGACAACAGGGCACAGCGAGTGAGCGGCGTCACAGCCGACACTGTGCTGACACTAAAAGCCGGGAAAAAACCACTCAACCTGACAATCATCCTTGGCGGCGCAGGTCTCGTCGTCGTCATCCTTCTTCTCATCATTCTGCTCTTGCGCGGCGGTGGCGGCCGTGGCAGGCGTGGGCACCAGCCACCTCCGGCTCCAGTCGTTGCCGGCGGCGGAGGCATGCCTCCTTACGGAGGCATGGGAGGCGGAAGCTACCCTGGCAATTACGGTGGTGGTCCACCTCCGGGCAATTATAGTGGCGGCTACGGCGCATCATCCGACGTTGGCAACAGCGGTTACGGTGCGCCGCCGCCCGATGTTGGTGTCAACGCGCAGGCTGCGCAGGCTCCATTCGAGCCGAGTGCTCCCCCGTACCAACCGCCTTTTGTGGCGCCGATCGCTGCCGTGTCACCTGCAACTCCATCTGCCGCGATCCCACCTGCTCCACCTGATTGGGGAGGAGGTGATCCCCCTTTAGCCGTAGCGGGGGGCGCATCCGCCGTTCAGGTGCGCTGCCCCGCGTGCAACATGCTGACCATGGCTGCGGTCGGCCAAGGTTCGGTCTGTTTCTCGTGCGGGCAACCATTGCCGCGCGATCTGACGGCTGGCGGCGCCCCTGCCCCCGCAGCTCCGGCATTTCCACTCACCGGTTACGTTCCCGAGATCGCACCTCCGCCTAATCCGTACGGTCCAACTGGAGCCACGATTCTTGGCGCCGCAGGACAGTTCGCAATTCGAGCCGGCGTCGAGGTTCGTGTTGGGCGCGATCCGGCAGAGTGCGCGGTCACGCTTGCCGAACCACGGATCAGCGGTGTTCATGCGACGCTCAAGTTCGAAGCCGGACAGCTCTTCGTGCGCGACGAACGGTCGAACAACGGAACGTTCGTCGAAGGAGCGCGAGTGCCCGCAGACACCTGGACGTATGCGCCTGCCGGGAGCACGCTTCGCTTCGGACCCGTCGAGTTCGTGGTTCGAATCAACTGATGTGAGCTGACGTGACGGACGTGACGGACGTGACGAACGTGGAATGATAACGCCGTGAGCGAAGAATCTTCCCATATCCCCGCGGTCGATATTGCACTGCGGACCGATCCCGGGCGTAGTCCCGACAAGCGGGTGAACGAAGACTCGGCGGCGTACGTCGAAACGCCCTTCGGCCTCTTGGCCATCGTGTGCGATGGCATGGGCGGGCACGCAGGCGGGAAAGAGGCCTCGGAGCTCGCCATCGAAACCATCTCCGAGCTCGTACAGGCGGCGCCGGCAATGACGAAGCCTCGCGACGCGTTGCGCGCTGGCATCGAAGAGGCGAACCGGCGCGTATGGTCGATGCCAATGGCCGAAAGCGGCCGCCGCCCAGGGTCCACGGTCGTCGCGGTGCTTTTTCATGCAAGCGGCGCTGAAATCGCACACGTTGGTGACAGCCGCATTTACCTCGTTCACGCGGGGGTCGCGCTGCAGATCACGAAAGATCATTCCATCGTCCAAGAAATGGTCGAGAGGAACATCTTGCGTCCTGAGCAAGCGGCAACGCACCCCGACGCAAACAAAATTTTACGCGCGCTCGGTATCGCGCAGGATGTCGAAGTCGATCTGCGGCCCGAGCCTGTGGCGTATGTGGCGGGCGACACTTTCGTTTTGTGCTCCGACGGTCTGAGCGATCTCGTTGGTCCTGCCGACATTCTCGACATCGCAGGGTCGAATCCGGCGCAGCAGGCAGTAGGCCAGCTCGTGGATCTCGCCAACGCGCGCGGTGGGTACGACAACATCACGGCACTGGTGGTGCGCATGAAAGTAACGGCTGCGTCGCTTGCTGCGCCAACGATCGCAAAAACGATTCCGCTCACGGCAATTCATCCGCCTGCGGAGCCCTCAAAGGTAGGGGCGTATGGCCATACGCCCCTACACGACATCACGTCAAACGCGCGTCAAAAGGCAGTGCCGCAGCACGCTGCGCCCCTACCTCGAGACCGGCGCGCTCGCTTTGTCGTTCTAGGCGTGCTCCTTGGCATTGTGGCCGTTGCCATTGTTGCCGGGCTCGTCTTGGCAATGCACCACCGCCCTTCGCATGTCACCGTCCCTCTGGTCGACGCCATTGCTCCTGCGCGCGCAACGCATGACGCGAACGACGCGCATAACGCAACTGCCGCACCTCTCGAAGACACTGCCACAAAGGCGCCAGACATCACCCCCGCGCCCGTGCTGACGCCTGCCGGAAGCGCAAAGTCGAAGTGGTGGACCGATCCCGATGCAAACGCGCCGAACGGCGAGCCGCGCGCGTGCGCGCAGGCGCGCTGGGCAAAGCGAACAGGCAAGCCACCGGCAATCATCGCTACGCTCGAAAGACAGTGCCTTGCGGCTG
Source organism: Polyangiaceae bacterium (assembly GCA_009780955.1). Classification (GTDB taxonomy): domain Bacteria; phylum Myxococcota_A; class Polyangia; order Polyangiales; family Polyangiaceae; genus Labilithrix. The sequence goes on from WQZB01000033.1 coordinate 10,281, forward strand.
GCGGGACGCCTTAAAACCATGAACACCGAATCGAAATCAGCAGAACAAACCGCTCGCAGCGACGTGAACCAGCAGAACCAGCAGATCGAGCTGCCGGTGTTCGGCATGACGTGCGCAGGCTGCGTAAGGCGCGTCGAAACTGCACTTTTGGCAGCGCCCGGCATCCGCCACGCCGACGTCAACCTCGTCTTGCGGCGAGCCACGGTGAGCTACTCACCGAGCGAAACAACGCCCGATGCAATCGCATCCGTCATCGAAAAAACCGGATACAAAACCGTTCGCCCCGAGCCCGCAGAAGGCCTCGCGACAGCCCCCTCGCCGGGCGTCGAAGCGGGCCGTGCATCCCATAGTACTCCGAACGATAGTACAACACCGTCGCAAGCGCCGACGGCTCCCGTTGCTTCCACTTCCGAGGCAAAGGCTGCACTCGCCGAAGCGGATGCCGACGCGCGCGAAGTACACGAACTCCGTCGATCGCTCTTGGTCGCGGCGGCTCTCACAGTGCCGCTGCTCGTGCTTGCCATGTCTCACGGCCTCATCCCGCAGGCCGAGTCGACGCTCGGGCGCTGGCTTCAGTTCGCGCTCGCTACGCCCGTTGTTTTTGGGCCCGGCAGGCGCTTCTTTCGTCTTGCGCTCGTAGCGCTTCGTCATCGTACGACCGACATGAACACGCTCGTAGCGCTTGGCGCAGGCGCGGCATGGCTCGCGTCCGCTGTTACGCTAATCGCACCCGGACTCTTCGCACACGCCGAGCACGACCACCCGCCACACCTTTATTTCGAAGCGTCGGCGGCAATTCTTACTTTCGTTCTTTTAGGCAAGCTGCTCGAAACGCGTGCGCGAAAGCATCTTGCCGATGCCGTGCATCATCTCGTGTCGCTCCGGCCAACAACGGCGCGGCGCTTGCGCGAGAACAGCGACGAAGAAGAAGAAGTCGAAACATCGACGCTCGCGCGCGGCGATCGCATCGTGGTTCGCCCTGGCGAACGCATTGCGGCCGACGGCGAGGTGCTAAGCGGCTCGTCGGCAGTCGACGAATCCATGCTCACCGGCGAGAGCCTCCCGATCGACAAAACCGAAGGCGACAAAGTCTTTGGCGGCACACTCAACCAGAGTGGCGCGCTGACCGTCCGCGTCCTGACGGCTGGAAAAGGCAGCGCGCTCGCACGTATCGTCGAAGCCGTGGAGCGCGCACAAAGCGGCAAAGCACCCATCGCGCGCTTGGCCGACAAAGTGGCCTCGGTCTTCGTGCCGGTCGTCCTCGCCATTGCCACCTTGTCGCTCCTCGTATGGTTCGTTGTGAATCCCACGGCCGACGGGTTCGCGATCGCTGCCACGCGCTTCGTTGCCACGCTCGTCATTGCGTGCCCATGTGCGCTCGGCCTCGCGACTCCGGCCGCTGTTGCCGTGGGCACGAGCCGCGGCGCCGAGCTCGGCATTCTTTACAAAGGCGGACCTGTCGTCGAAACGGTAAGCCGAGTGAATCTGGTGCTTTTCGACAAAACCGGCACGCTCACCGAGGGAGCGCCAACGGTCACCGACGTGGTCGACGCAACCGGTCGCGGACAAGACGCGCTGCTTGCGCTGGTCGCAACGGCTGAAGCGCCAAGCGAGCATCCGCTTGCGCGAGCCCTGGTTCGTGGTGCCACTGAAAAGGGTCTCAAGCTTGGTAGCGCCGCGGGTTTCCGGAGCGTGGCTGGCAAAGGCATCGAGGCTCGCGTCGACTTGCGTGCCGTGCGCGTTGGAACGGCCGAGTGGATGCGCGAAGGCTCGATCGATCCGAGCCCACTCGAAGACAAGGCCGAAGAGCTCGCGAGTCGCGGGCGCAGCGTGTTTTTCTGTGCCGTGGGCAAAAAACTCGCGGGGCTCGTTGCCGTGGCCGACCCGATTGCGCCAGGCGCAAAAAAAGCTATCGCCGATTTGCGCGCCATGGGCATCGACGTTGCCATGCTCACCGGCGATCGCGAGCGCACGGCTCGCGCCATCGCCGACGAACTAGGCGTGGGTGAGGTCTTTGCAGGCGTGTCGCCAGAAGACAAAGCGCGCGTCGTGTCGGAGCGCCGCGGCAAAGGTCACGTAGTAGCAATGGTCGGTGATGGCATCAACGACGCGCCCGCACTTGCCGCGGCCGACGTTGGCATTGCGATCGGCTCAGGAACGGATGTCGCGATGGCAGCTTCCGATGTTGCGCTCCTTCATTCCAGCGTTGCCGGGGTTCCCACCGCCTTGCGCCTCGGGCGCGCAACGCTTCGCACGATTCGCCAAAACTTGTTCTGGGCGTTTGTCTACAACCTCGTTGGTATCCCGATCGCCGCGGGTCTTTTCTACCCTTGGTGGGGGTGGCTGTTGTCGCCCGTGTTCGCGAGCGCCGCTATGTCGCTCTCGAGTGTGTCGGTGCTCCTTAATTCTCTTCGCCTTCGCCGTTTCTCGCTATCGAACTGACGCGTAGTCTCGTTGGGCGCGCCGCATGCTACGTTCTGGGTATGGCCAGAACCGCCGAAGCGATCATCGATGAGGTTCTTGCGCTTCCCGAGCGCGAGCGGACGCGTGTCCTTGACGCGCTTGTCGATGCGGTCGCCGCATCGGAGATCGAGCAAGATCCGGCGTTCATGGGCGAACTCCGCCGGCGTGCCGATGCGGCTCTCTCGGGAGAGGTGCAGGGCGTCACGCTGGCCAAGTTGCGGGCGCAGCTTCACGCCGACAGCGAAGCGCGCCGCGCGCGCAGCAAGAGCGCATGAAGTTCGATCCGCTCGCCGCTGCGGAGATCCGAGAGGCGGCGAACTGGCTGGACGAACAGCGAACGGGCGTTGGCGACGCGTTCACCGAGGCGCTGTTACAGCTCTTCGATCGCATCGACGCCATGCCGTTACAGTTTCCATCGATGCCCGAGGACGAGCGCATCCACAAGGCCTTCCTTCGGCGGTTTGATTACCTCGTGTACTTCATCCTCTTGCAGGACGGAACGCCGTGGACCTTGGCTGTTCACCATATGCGACGAGAGCCAATGTATTGGGCCGATCGTTTCATGCGCGCGGGGCGGGTGTAAGCGAGAACGGCGACCTCGGCGCAGCGCGTGCTACGTTTCAGGGCATGGCGCGAACGGCCGAAGATATCATCCGCGATGTGTGTGAATTGGCCGCAGAGGAACGCGCGCGTGTGGGAGGCTTCCCGTACTCCGTGCTGTTCGTTGTCGACGAGTGTAGCGAGGTCGAAGTTACGTCCGTTGCTCACGCAAAGCGGGAACCCGGTTTCTGGCGAAGTCGGATGTAGCAGTCGATACCGTGCATATTGCATTGACTTGACAGCGACGGCTTCGGCGCGGCATTCGCCTTGGACGCGCGACGCTAATTCTCTTCGCCTTCGGGGTTTCTCGCCTTCGATCGGCGCGTAGTCTCGTTCGTGTTATGGATGGGCGCCATTAACGAGGTCAGCGATGTCGAAGACACCAGTATCAAAGAAACCAGGCACGTCCACGGTGACGGAGAGCGATTCCGATCGCGAACCGCTCGGCCGTGTCGGGCGCTTCGGCGAGCTCGAGCCCGTGCGCGACGATGACGCCGAAGTCGCCTTTGCAGCCACCGAGCTCAAAGCGATCAGCGATGAATTGAAGGCGCTACGTCTTGGGTTACTCGGCGAAGGCGCGAGCGCGGTCAGAGCCGAATTGCCCCTAGCTATCGCGCGGCTATCGGACCGCGCACGGCGCGCCTCGGAGGTCGCTCGAGATAAGGTTCGCTCGCGAGGGAATTGAGGAGAGCCTTCACGCGCAGGGGCGTTCGCAACCGACCTGCGGGATGCTCGGGGGGTTGAAAAGGTCGGTTGCAACCGGCTTCAACTACCCGACCATCGCATCCTCGCGGTTGCCCGAACCTTTATGGGGTAGCAATGCATCTACGCCGGCAACCAAAACGAAGGCAACCATGAAGAAGAGGTCGCAGTCGAAGAAGACGGCAGCGTCAAAATCGACGGACTCAACCATGGGTCGACAACGCCGGAAGGCTTGACTTACAACTTTTAGGTTGTATATTACCATAATGAACTCGGCGAGCGTGATCGCGGCGTTGAACGCGGACGGCTGGTATCTCGCACGCGTGTCAGGTTCGCATCACCACTTCAAGCACGAGATAAAGAAAGGCGCCGTCACTGTTCCGTATCCGCGCAAAGACATACCGATTGGCACCCTTCGCAGTATCGAGCGGCAGGCTGGAATTACCTTGCGATGAAGGGCTGAAGGAGACCTCACTCATGCTGTACTTTGCGACGATCGCTCACGACTCCGACGGATGGTCGGTAACGTTCCCCGACTGCCCAGGGTGTCAAACTTGCGGCGATACCGAGGAAGAAGCCGTGGAGATGGCGCACGATGCGCTTGATGGGTGGCTCGCCACACATCTTCAAGACGGCGATTCCCCTCCGCGCCCAGTGGCGACCACTGGGCATGCAATCCACGTCGGTCCTCGCATTGCCATCGCCATGCAACTCCGGTGGGCGCGCGAAGATCGCGGGGAAAGCCAGGGGCGACTGGCTTCGCTCGTTGGCGTCTCGCAACAGCAAATTGCCAAACTCGAAAGCCCGGACGGCAATCCGTCGCTTGCCACGCTCGAGAAGGTCGCTCGCGTGCTCGGCGTACGCGTCGACGTTTCGCTCGTCGCTGCGTAAGATCTCGCCTTTTCCTTCGAGGCAACTCGACTGGTCTCCGCGAAGCCGAGATGCCTCAGCCCGGAACGAAGTTCCGGCAGCAATGTTATGCTCGCCGCATGATTCCCGGCTTCGGCAAGGAGCAAATTTGGATTGGCAGCGCCCCTGACAACGACATCGTCCTTCAAGGACCTGGCGTTGCACCGCGCCACGCTCGAATCGTCAAACGCGGATTACACCTTTTTTTCATCGACGAAGGGGCGGGGCCGTCAACAGCCAATGGCGCACCGGTCACGCCGCGGCAAGAAACGCCATTCGACTTCCAAAAACAATTCACCGTTGGGCAACTTCTCGTTCCACTTGCGCATCCAGCGCTTGCGATGATGGCCATGGCGCGCGGTCAGCAGAACGCGCCGCCAGGCCACCTTATCATCGGTCGCGAAGCAGCAACGTCGTCGCTGGTCATCGAAAGTTCGGCGGTCAGCGCCACGCACGCAACCGTGATGATGGACCGCCTGATGGTGCTCGATTCGGGCTCGACGAGCGGCACCTACGTAGGTGGCAATCGCATTCCTCCTCATGTGCCCGTTCCGCTCGACCCGAACGGTGTCATCGCCTTTGGTCCGGTTCCCGTACCCGTGCCGCTGCTTGGTCAGATCGCACAGGCTTTCGCGAGTGGCGCGGGCGGAGGCGTTGGCGCCCTTCCAGGGGGGTTTGCGGTCAGCGCGGTGAACGCACCGAGCGGGTTGAGCTCGCCAGGCGGTTATGGTCCAGCACCTGGTGGCGCTGGAGCTGCTGGCGACACGCCGCACAAGCACCGCACGGTCATTGGCGAGCTGAAACTCGACCAGCTTCAGGGCGGCATTGTGAGCATTGGTCGAACGCCCGACAACAAGATCGTCGTACCGCACCCGCAGGTCTCGGCGCGCCACGCGCAGATCATCAACCAAGGCGGCCAACTCTTGCTCGAAGATCTTGGCAGCGCCAACGGCACCATCGTGCGTGGCCAGCGCATCGCTCGCGGCCAGCGCGTTCCGGTTACGAACGGCGAAAAGGTTTACATCGGCCCAATGCCGGTGCTCATCCATATTGCCGGCCAGCAAGTCAATGTCGTCATCGAAGATCAGCACGCCTCGTGGGCGGGAAAGCCGCTGTACGAGATCGAGGCGTGGGACCTTTTCCTCGAGGTTCCCAATCGCGACAACAAGAACCAGATGAAAGTCTTGCTCGATCATGTGTCGTTCAAGGCCTTGCCAGGCGACATGATCGCGCTCATGGGCCCATCGGGCGCCGGCAAAACCACTTTGCTGATGGCGCTGAATGGCTATTTGCCGCCAACGTCGGGGCAAGTCCGCATCAACGGCGAAGATCTTTATACGATTTACGACGCGCTCCGCGGCGTCATTGGCTATGTCCCACAAGACGACATCGTGCATCCGGAGCTCACGGTTTTCGAGGCCGTGAAATACTCGGCACGTTTCCGCCTTCCAAACGACTATTCCGATGCAGAGATCGACCAGCGCGTCGAGCAAACGCTGCGCGATCTCGGCCTCGAGGAAGTCATGCACCTCGAGATTGGCAAACCTGAAAAGAAGGTTTTGTCGGGTGGTCAGCGAAAACGTGTCAACATTGCGCTCGAGCTCGTAACCGATCCGGTCATTCTCTTCCTCGACGAGCCAACGTCCGGCCTTGCCGCAGACGACACGACGGCCCTCATCGATCTTTTGCACGATCTTACGAAGAAGACCGGCAAAACCATCATTATGACGATTCACCAGCCCGCAAAAGACGAATACGAGAAATTCAATCTCGCATTCATCATGGGCTACGGCGGTATTCCCACGTACTTTGGACCAACGGGCCAAACGAGCTACCGCTTCTTCGCCTCCATCATCGAGCGCGAGGGGCCGTACCGTTCCCTGCCGCAGGCGCAAAATCGGAATATCGACAATCCACGCGACATGTTCGACATGCTCAAAATCCGCGAGCGTGTCGTGCTCGATCAAATGAGGGCGCGCGACCCAAGTGTTCCGAGCAACGCCGCGCGCCTCGAAGCAGCGCGTGGATGGCGTTCGGAGTTTTGGAGCAACAACAATCCAACGTTCCAGCAAATGTTCTCGGGGCGGCGCGCCGTTGGCACCGAACCGATAGCGCGCGGCGTTCCAAGTCGCCCGGACGTCGCGCTGTTCAGGCAGCTCAAGCTGCTCATGAGCCGCTACTGGACGGTGAAGCGGCGCGATCGCACCGGCTTTTGGATCATGTTTCTGCAAGCGCCGGTTATCGGCGCCATGCTGTGGTTCGTTTTCTACTGGCAGCAAAAGGCCATTCCGTTTTGGTGTCTTGGCGCTTTGCAAGAGCTTGGCAAAAAGGTCCACGACACCAAGCAAAATTCGAGCGATCTCCTCTCGCACATGCTGCCAACCGTCGACAACTCGGCGGCGATGTTCTTCGTCGTCGTCAGCGCCGTGTGGTTCGGTACGTCGAACGCGGCGCGCGAGATCGTAACCGAGCGTGCCATCTACCTCCGCGAACGAATGGTGAATCTCTCGATCGTCAATTATATCTTTTCAAAGTACATCGTTCTGTCGCTCGTCTGCATTTTCCAATGTACGGTGCTGCTCGGGATCGTCTTCTTTGGGCTCGGCTTCAAAGGTGTATTTTTCCAAGAGCTAGGGGTAATCGTGGCGGTCTCGATGAGCGCAACAGCGCTCGGCCTGCTCCTTTCCACAGCGGTTTCCTCGGCCGAAGCTGCCATGTCGCTGACGCCCATTGCGCTCATTCCGCAGGTCGTTCTTGGTGGCCTCATGGTTCCAATGACAACCATCACGGACGCTCCCGGGCTCAAATATCTCATGTACGTCATGCCGGCGCGCTGGGGCTTCGAGGGATCGATAGCCTACGAGCGGCTAGCGCTTGCAAAAGATCCAGCCTGGTACATCAACCTCCATAACCCCACGCTGAGCAGCCCGTCCGACTACGTTTCTGGTGGCTATTTCCAGTGCGCCATTGCGCAGATCGGATCGGAAAGTTTGCAGGGTGCATGGGCGTTCGTAAATTACAATGAGCACTGGCTTCCCATCGCCGTGCTGCTCGGCATGACCGTAGGCATGCTCGTCGTGCTGATGGTCATCCTAAAACGACGCGACCCGGTTTGACCGCTTTCAATTTGACGCCGCATCTTCTCCTTGGCGCGTAGGGGCGCAGCATGCTGCGCCCCTACCGACAATCGCACTATTTGCGTCTTGTTGGTTGTAGGGGCGTATGGCCATACGCCCCTACGCCGCCTGCTCTAGCCTCCGCAATGGCCTACCCAAAACACCGTGAGATATACAAGTAGCGCAAGGGCAAGAAGCACGAGGATCTTCGCGGCGGAATCAGGCTTGGTGCGCGCCTCGAGCAGCTCCGCGGCGGATTTCACAGCGTAGTCGTCCGCGGTTGCGCTGAGCTTCGGAGCGTGCGCACGGACGAAAGCGTAATCGCCATTTGCAAAAGCAACGACGAGCGCATCAAGATCCGGGTGCCGGGGAAAATCTCTCGCAAAGGCGGGGAACCCCCACGATGCGCGTGCTTGGTCGAATGCGTCGTCCTTCGACGTATCGCGCGCATCAGGCACATCGCTTTGTTTGTCAGCACCGTTCATCAGCCTTCTCGCACAATCCTTGTAGTCGAATAGGCCCGGCTTTCAGAGCCTGTAGTAGGTTTCCGGTATGCCGAAGCGGCACACGCTGGGCGCGGGGGATCATCGCCTCATCGCCCACATCGAAGAGATCGTCGTTGCAACGAGCGGCGCAGATGCCTTCGAAATGGTCTTCGGCCTTGCTGCCGCGCGCATGCTTCAAGGAAGGCGAGTGCGCTCCATTCGCAAAGGCATCGCGCAGGTCGCCAAGAACTATCCAATGCTTGGAATCGTCATCCCACCGAGCGACGCCGACGAATTGCTCGCAAGAGTTGACGCGCTTCTGGCACGCGCATGGCTCAATCGACCGCATGCTGGAGGATCGTTGGGTGCGCCTAACGCGACTGGTGCGATTGGTGCGATTGACGCGATTTTCGAATCGCTCGTTCCGCGCATGGCCAAGGGCGACAAGGGGCAGTTTTTTACGCCTCGTCACGTTGTCGATTTCATCGTTCGTAGCCTTGCGCCGCGCGCCGGCGAGCGTGTGATCGACCCCGCGTGCGGCTCCGGCGCATTTCTTTCGCATGCACGCGCGAACGCGCGAGTCGAAACGTTCGGGTGCGATGTCGACGCTCGCGCCGTGCGGGTTGCCCGCCTCAGTGCAATGGCCGACGGACGGCTCGCAGATACCATCGTGGTGGCCGACGGACTGTCGCAAAGTACGCTTCCGTCGAAGTTTGCAGGCGCCGATGTCATTGCAACGAACCCACCCTTTGCCGGCCGCGCTCCTTCTGACAACTTCGAAGTGGCGCGTGTGATGCGATCGCCCGAGCGCGACGTGCTCTTTGTCGAGCGCTCGCTCTCTCTATTGCGCCCAGGCGGGCGGCTCGGCATCGTCTTGCCGTACAACAAGGCAGGCGGCGCGGCATTTGCGGCTTGGCGGCAATGGCTTGCAACTCGCGCGAGGCTCTTGGCAGTCGTGGCCCTTCCGCGCGAAACGTTTCTGCCTCACACCTCTCAGCGCACCTTCGTGCTCTTTGCAAAGAAACGCGCCGTCGGTGAGGCGATGAATGGCCGCGAGCGCACCATGCTGCTCATCAGCAGCAAGGCCGGCAAAAATAGCGCAGGCGAACCCATGATTACCCGTCACGATCTCGACGAGATCTTTTCACACCTCGCGCCGTTTCTCGCGGCCGAAGGATTCTTTGCATGAGGGCTGCGTGAAGATCACAGTGCGAACGCTCCACGAGCTTGGCGACGAGGTGGTTCTCGCACCCGAACGTCACCTGACAGCCAGCCGGTTGGGTGGCGGGATTCTTCTCGGGGAGCTCGTCACAGAGCGCCGCCAAACGATCGACGTTCTTCACCAAGGGGTCCTTGTCATCGACACGACGCACGCCAAAAACGGCGTGCTCGACGTGCAAGCCGCGCGACTCGCACAGGCAGACAATCGCGAGACTGCTTACGCGACTGGCGCCGTAACCTCGCGCCGCAAGAAGCTCGCATTCAACGGTGACGTCGTGGTCTCGCGCCTGCGTCCCTACCTCCGGCAAATTGCTCTTTTTCACCCAGCGGCTTTCGGCCCGGGAAAAAAAGAAACGATGAAATCGCGTCAAATCGAAAGCGGGCTGGCGCTGTCGACCGAGTTCTATGTGCTGGCACCCGCAGGTGACGGCGAAGACATCGCGTATCTCTTGCCGTTCCTTCTCTCGTCCGAGATTCAATCCTTCCTCGCTGACGCGCAAGAAGGCGGGCACCATCCGCGTGTGCCGCGTGAATCGCTCCTCGCGCTGCGTGTTCCTCACGCGCTCGTCGAGGCACGGCAGGAAACGAACGCCAAAGTACGGAGCGCGCTCGCGCGTTACTACGAAGGCGCACACGCTCTTCAATGTGCACTTTGCATGTAATCTCTGTTAGTTGCTTCCTTCTCGCCTGCGATTTAGCCAGTCGAGACCGGCATGGTATGTTCGGTACGTGTCGACGATTCTGTGTCGGTGACAAGTCCCCAGTCCGTCGCAGCGGAGGATTTATGAAGAAGGATGAGACTGATCTTTCCCGTTACGACTGGAGCAAGGCGAAGCGTGGCCGACACCTCGAGAGCGCACGGCGGTCTCTCGCCCCTGTGTTCCTCGACCCCGAGCTCGTTGCCTACTTCGAGAGCCCCAAGGCGATCAACGCCGCGCTGCGCGCCATCGTCGATGCCGCTCAGCTCGTGAAACCGGTGAAGATCAAGGGGCGACGCTCAGCCAAAAAGCGAGTCGCTTGACCATAGCTCGCCCCCGCTCCTGCCCAAAGCTCCGAACGGAAATCGACCGGCGAACTGACTTCGTAAGGAAGGTGTGTCGGTTGTCGAATTTTTACGCGATTCATCGAGTGTGCCCACGAGGCACACTCGAAAGAGACCGCGTCAAATCGAAAGCGAGCGCTCAAAACGAATACATGTCTTGCGCAATACCTGCGGCCGATAGCGGAAGCTTCCAGGTCACGTTTTGGAATGTGTTCGAGTCCTCAGGAACGCCGGCACCAGGCGTGCCAGCTTTCGGTTTGGCACCGTTGACAAAAGTGGGCATACCACCCGTGTAGGCAACGCCAATGCTTGGACCACCCGCGCCACTTCCGCTGATACCGGGGCGGCCTCCAGGCCCGCCAGGTTGCGGCGCACCCGTATACAGTAATGGAGCTCCCGCGGCACCGCCGGCAGTTGGAAGAGAACCAAGACTGCCTTTGCCTCCGGCACCTCCCTGGCCGGCAAGCACCAAGGCCGCGTCGAACGTCAACCCGTCACTTGCCGACAGAAGAGCCGCAATGCTTGCGCCGCCGCCTTTGCCTGGCGTGCCGGCGAGCCCTCCGCATCCGCCTGCACCACCCCCGGAGCCCGAGCTCAGTTGGAAGTACCAATCAAGTTTGCAAGTATCGGCATAGTCGGCAAACTTCCCACCGCTTCCTCCATAGCCGGGGCTACCATTTTTCCCTGGAGTGCCATCGGCGGACACGTATCCGTTCGCGTTGAATGCACCTGTGGCGTTAGCGCTTATGCCGTCGGTACCCGCTTGGCCAGCGTTGCCCGATTTCACTTCGTATAGTTTAGCGCGTACTGTGGGAATTGAACAGGCGGGGTAGTCGCCGCCGTAAAAGGGTGCTAGTGTACCGGCCCCGCCTGTTTCGCCACCGCATGTGCTTGTTCCGCCTTTCGCGGCCGCTGTTGTTGGACATGTACTGGTCATATTTAATGGGAATGGGAGAGAACAAATACTCCCTCCCTGTTTACCATCTACATCCGTGCCATTAACCGGAGGGGCCGGTGTAGTACCCGGCGCACCGTCGGCACCTTTACCAGCCGTGATACTGCCATTGGCAATTCTCAAGGAACCTGCGTTTTGCGCAATAAGCCCAATTGACGATGTGCCGCTGACCGAAGCATCTGGCGCAATCACATCAAAGCCCATGAAGCTTGTGGCAACAACAATGTTGTTCGCACGAATCGCCGGGATTGTGGGCGACTCAATGCGCGAGCGGCCGTTATTGTCGATGGCCCAATTGCCCGTGCAATCGTAGCCGCCAATCACCGAAATGCCATTTTCCAGCGTGAGCGCTTCTTTGTATGTGCCTTTGCAAACGTAAACGTGCTTGCCAGATGGCTTGGCTTTTCCAATAGCTGCTTGAATTGACAAAAGCGGATTTGCCCGCGTGCCGTCGCCGTTGGGTGTGCCAACAAGCGAAACGAAAATGCCATAATTTTCGTTCAGATCGGCATCGGGAGGCGGCGGACTAACTACCGGCGGGGCTTCGGGCGCCGCGTCGGCCCCAGCGTCAGCCAAAGGATTTCCCGTGGTTTTGTCGAGCCCGGCATCGCCGGCGTCAGCCGATGGATCTTCCGCGGTTCCGAAGGATGAACTGCAACCGATTAAACTCAACAATGCAATGGATATGTATGATTTACGCATACACACCCATTCGTCCATTTTTCCTTCCGGTTGCGTCCAACGCGAAAAAAACGTATCGCGGCAATTCGCCGCATAAAGCATCGACCCTCTGCAGCGGCGCCCTTAGTCAGCGCGCCGGGCGCCCCTCCTTCGCGTCGTTCGCGCAGTCGCGTCGGATTTCCTCGTCAAGCTCACGGACGGCCGCACCCTTGGGATCCATGGCAACGGCGCGGCGCATGGCTGCAAGCGCGCGATCGCAACGGCCGGCGCGACGAGCCTCGAGTGCCACCCTTAGCCTACCGTCGACGTCGAGAAATAGGAACGGATCGGTGCGATTGCGTACGAATACGGTCACCGCGCTCGCAAAAACCAGCACCACACAAGCCGTGACGATCGCGGCTGTGGCGTTCCGCGCGCACCGCGAAGGAATCGCAACCTGACGCCAGGTGGTTGCCACCATGGCACCTGCAATGGCTCCACCGATGTGCGCGGCGTTGTCAACCTGCACGATGTCGCCACGAAGGTACTTGAGCAGACCCACAATCAGCAAAAGGCCTAACCAACGCGCCATGCCCATCGCAAGCTCGCTTTTTTTTCCCTCGGTTCTGAGGCCGAGCACGATGGCGGCTCCGATAAGCCCGCACACAGCGCCGGACGCGCCAACACTCACCGACGAGGTGAAAAACCTTCCCCAGATGGCGCTCGTGGCGCTGCCGGCGATTCCGGCGGCGAGGTAGAGCGAAAAGAAACGCGCGACGCCCACGGCACGCTCCACCAGCGGTCCGACCTGCCACAGCGCGAAGAGGTTGAATGCAAGGTGCATGATGGATCCGTGCAAGAAGCACGAGGTCACGAGCGTTTCGAAACGGCTGTCAGCAATGGTCGAAAGCGAGGCGTTCGCGCCAAACAAGCGGAGTACGTTCTCGGGAACGGCGAGCGCATACCGAACGTTTCCGGCGACCACGATCTGCGCGGCAAAAACGACAACATTGGCAAGGGCCAGCGCACTCGTCACGGGCGTGCCGGTGAAAACTTGCGCAACACGAAGCGCACCGCGAACTTTTTTGAGGGTAACCAATGTCAACAAAATGGCAGGAGTCGCTCGGTGCTTGGCCCTTACCATGCGACCTTGATACGGCGAGTTGTGAATGGATGCCACGGTCCGCGTGACGCTTCTTGTTCGGCGCGCGGCCCGCGCGAGCTTCGGCCTTGTGCTGACGTGCGCCCTGGCTGCATTCGTTGTCTTGCGCGGTGGGGCGGCCGCGGTCGGCCCCGAGCTGGTTACGCTTGGCTGTCTCTGGCTGCTGCTCGTGGCCAAGCGTTTGCGGTCCAAGCTAAGGCTCACGGGCGACGCTCCATTCCTCCTCGATTTCGAGCTCGGCGCGCTCTTGTCCGTCGGACTCGACGCCGTTTTGCTCCGGCTGGACGGCACGCTTTCCGGGCGCTTCTCGCCGGCTATTTATGTCCTCATTGCGCTCGTCGCATCGTACGGGCGCCCTGTGCCAGGGCTTTTCGTTGTTGGATGGATCGTCGTTCTCGATGCGCTCATACGCTACAAGGCGCTCGGCGAACCAAACTACGAAGCTCTCGCCACACAAGCGGCTTTCGCGTGCGCGTTTGCCCTGCTCAACCTCGTTCTTCTCCGCGCCGAGGTCGCTCGCGTACGCATCACGGCGCGCGCGCGGATTGAAGATGAACTTTTGCGTCTGCGTGACGATGCGCGCAGCTACCGCCTGCTCGGCGCTGGCGAGGCAAGAGGCGAAAAAGCCGAAGAACAAAACACCGAAGAGCGCCTTACCCGCTCGAGCGTCGATGAGATTCATCAATCCGTGCATTATGCATTAGATTTGTTGCGCCACTGCCTTGACCTCTACACCGCGGTTCTTTTGTGGCGCACCAACTCGGGAACGCACCTTCGCATCAGCGAGCTGTCAACGGCATCCGACGACGTTCGCGACGCACCGTTTTCGATCGGCGATGGTGTGCTCGCGGCTGTACTCACCAAGAAAGAGGCCGTGCTACTCGAAAATCTCGGGCCTTCGTACATTGTCCCGTACTACGTGGGCGGCTGCCCGGTAAGAGCGCTCGCGGCGATCCCCGTTGTCGACGACGGCATTGTACGCGGTGTTCTTGCTCTCGACCGCATCGACAATCGCCCGTTCTCTTCGCACGAGCACGATCTTGCGGCGCAGGCCGCACACTACTGCCTGCGCGCCATTCAGAACGAGCGCATCTTCGTGCAGCTCGAACGCGCGAAAGTCGAGCAGGGCAAGCTTTATCGTGCGGCCCAAGCCCTTGGCGCTGCCCTCAGCGAGAAAGACGTGGTCGAGGCTGGCGTGCGCGCGGCACGCGAGATTGCAAGCTTCGATCTTGCTGCGGTCACGACTTGGGATGAGGCCACGCGCATGCACCAGGTTTGCGCAGCCAAGAGCGAAGAGTTGGCGATCGAGCAGCTCGTTGGCCAACGCTTTGCCCACAACACAGGCCTTGTTTCAATGGTCGTAACGAACCGCTTTCCGCTTCCGTACAAAGGCGAGTTCGATAGAACGCATCAAGTCGTGCTCACCAAGCGCCTTGCGTGGCCAAACATTCCGTCGCTTCTCGTTTTGCCGCTACTTCACCACGGCCGCCCGCTCGGCACGCTCATTCTTGGCGCGAAACGGCGCCATGCGTTCGGTGACACGGTACGCCCAACGCTCGAAGTTCTCGCGAGCCACCTCGCCGTCAGCCTTTCCAACGCACGCATGGTTCACAAGCTCGAGACCATGGCAACCACCGACGGCATGACGGGCCTTTTCAACAAGCGATCCATGCTCGAGCAGGCGAAAGCAAAAATGAGTGCAGCCTTGCGCTTTCGGCGCCAGCTTTCGGTGCTTGTTTGTGACATCGATTTCTTCAAGTCTGTCAACGATACTTACGGCCACGACGTTGGCGATGTCGTCATCAAAGGGCTAAGTGAGATTCTCAAACGCCAGAAGCGCGCTACCGACATCGTGGCTCGCTTTGGCGGCGAGGAGTTCGTTGTGGTCTGCGAGCAAACCGACCTTGCCGGCGCGCGTTTGCTCGGCGAGCGCATCCGCGACGAGCTAGAAAAAACCGTTTTTCAAACGCCGAACGGCCCGCTCAAAGTGACCTGTTCGGTGGGCATTGCCACCTTCCCCGAAGCGGGCGTGACGTGGGACAACCTTTTCAAGGCCGCGGACGACGCGCTTTACGCTTCGAAGCGCGGCGGCCGCAACCGCGTGAGCGCATGGCAGCCGTTGGCGCCACGCATCAAGGCCGGGTGATGACCGCTTTCGGGCGGTCTGTCCGCTTTACACAACGAGCAACGGTAATCATTATTGCGCGTATGAGCGATGACAAGCAAAAGCCCGTCGATGACCTCAAACAGGGCCTTGGCTTGCTTTTTCGTGCGGTCAAAGGTGCTGTCGAGCGCATCCCTACCGAACAAATCGAAAGCGCCGTGAAAGACGGCGCCAAAGAGTTTGGCCGCGCCATCGACAGCTTCAGCACGGAACTCGACAAGGCGTTTCACAAAGCAAGCGGAACCTCTTCGCAGCCACCCGCACCACCGCCGCCAGCAGCTGCGCCGCCTAACGAGCCTAACGCGGCCAACGAAAAGAGACGCGAAGCGAAAGACGAGCCGAGCAAGCAGAACGAGCACAACGAGCCCCCCAAAGGCCCGCGCATCGGATAAAGCCGCTAGTATCGCGGTGTGGCGGCAACAAAAAAGTTCGAAGCGGCAAGTCAACGGACCACGTTCATAGGAGTGTCTCCGCTCCTTGCAACCCTATTTAGGTTCGATGCCTTTCTCTCTGAGACTAGGTCCTCTTTCGGGACGAGGACGAGGTCCTCTGTCTTAGGGATGATGATTGTTGCACTATGCGTGTTGTTTCTCCTCATTGGCGGATCCATTGCGATTACGTGTTTGGCCTTTGTGGTGCCGCTACTTATTTTGGGTATTCTTCCAACGTGGATTGAAGTCGGAGTCGACGGGATCATGATCCGATGGCTTTGGCGCAGGCTCTTTGTGCCAATCGCTCAAATCGATGACGTGTCCACCGAAGACCATCGCATCGTTTTGTTGCACCTTACATCAGGTTGTACCGAGAAAATCCACGCTTCATGGCGCACAAGTGTTGCGCTTGTAGCACGGATCAACGACATCCTCTTGAGTCGCCGTTCGCTCGACACGAGGGAGGATCTGCTCGCCATGGTGAACCGTGGAATGCAGACCAGCGAGCAATGGCTCGCCGCGCTCACCAAGCTTCGAGACACGCACGAAGGCTATCGCGACGTTGCCATCCGCGATGAAGATCTCTGGCCGCTGGTCGAAAACCCCGCGGCCCCCGAAGATGCCCGCGCAGCAGCAGCCATGGTGCTGCGACGCTCGCTCGATGACAGTGGCAAAGCACGCCTACGCATCGCGGCCGAGGCTACGCTTTCGCCAAAGCTTCGCGTCGCCCTCGACGCCGCCGCCGACTCCGACGAGAAGGTATTCGAAGCGCTTCGCGATATGTGCGACCCGCTTTCGATTTGACGCGAGGTCAACGAAGGGCACCCACAAGGGGTGCCCCTACAACCAACAAAACGCATTCTTCGTAGGGGCGGCCCTTGTGGCCGCCCCATAACCGTATCATTTCAATTTGGCACCGGGCAGGGCGGCGCCATCGATCGTTGCGAGCTTGAGATTTTCCGATGGTCCGCTCGCCAAAAGCATGCCTTGCGACACGAGCTTCTCTTTGCCGGCACCGAAATCGGCCGAGCCAAATTCGCGCGGAGCGAGGTTCGCAACCACGAGCACTTTACGGCCAACGAGATCGGCAGGCGCAAAGGTCAGCGCAAGACCCGCGACGATCGTGCGAGGCAAGGGCTCGCCGAGGTCGACCGTCAGGCGAAGAAGCTTGTCTTTTTTCGGGACTTTTTCGGCGGCTTTCACAAGCCCAACGCGCAAATCGATTTTCGCGAAATCGTCAAAGCCAAGAAACTGATTCTCAGCGCTCTCGGCTTTCGCGTCTGCCTCGGCTTTCTTGGCGCCGGATTCCGTATCTACAAGGACCGTTTTGGGAATCAGTGTTTCAAGAATATCTCTCGTACGGTCCTTGTCGAACGTCGGGAAAAGGGGGCCTGCCGGGCGAAGCGGCGCGCCTGCCATGAGGAAAGGCCCGACGATGTCGGTGGGAAACAGATCTACGCCGAGTTCGGGCTTGATGGGCGGCAGACCAAGCTGCGCGCGCATGGCATCGCTTTTGTTTGGCATGGCCGGCCAAATGGCCACCGACAGCACCGCGAGAACATCGAGCAGCGTTGCAAGTGCGGTGTGTGCACGCTCAGGCGTGCTTGCCCACGGCGCGGCACGATCGACGTAGGTGTTGGCCGCCGAGCTGATCGCGAAAGTCGCTTCGAGCGCGCGGTGCGGTTCGATCGATTCCCACCCATTTCGCGCGAGAGTGAGATTGGTCACCACGCTCCGAAAGAGCTCCTCTTCCAAAGCGGTGCGCGCCCCCTGCACGGGCACTTTGCCCCCCGTCACCTTCTGGCAAAGACCGAGCACACGCGAAAGAAGATTGCCGAGGTTCTTGCCAAGGTCTGCGTTGTAGCGTTCGATGAGCGCGGCGTGATCGAAATCGCCGTCTTGCCCAAAAGCAATCGCGCGCAAAAGATGGTAGCGGAGCGTGTCGGAACCAAGCTCGCGAGCAATCTTCAGCGGGTCCACGGCGTTGCGCAGCGCTTTGCCCATTTTCTGGCCGTCGATGGTGAGAAAGCCATGCGCGAATACAGTCTGGGGGATTTGCTTTTCCGTGTATCCTGCACTCAATAGAAAAGCCGGCCAATAAACCGCGTGAAAGCGCAAGATGTCTTTGCCAACGAGGTGAACGACCTTGCCGTTCGGCGGCCAAAAACGCACAAGACTTCCTTGGCCGAGCACGCTCAAGTAATTGGCGAGTGCGTCGAACCACACGTACATGACGTGTTTCGGATTGCCAGGAACGGGGATGCCCCACGTAAAACTCGTTCGCGACACGGACAGGTCCCGAAGGCCACTCTCAACGAACGACACAACCTCGTTGCGGCGCGACTCGGGTTGGATGAAATGCGGATGCCGCGCATAGAAATCGAGCAGCACCTTTTGCCATTTTTCAAGGCGGAAGAAGTAGCTCTTCTCTTTCACACGCTCGGCAGACGTTTTGTGCAAAGGGCATAAACCTGACTCGAGCTCTTTGTCGGTTTTGAGCGATTCGCAACCAACGCAGTACCAGCCTTCGTATTCGCCTTCGTAAAGATCCCCATTGGCTTCAATTTTTTCCCAGAGCTCGATAACGAATGCTTCATGGTCAACATCGGTCGTGCGAACGAATCTGTTGGCAACGATATCGAGCTTTGGCCACGCCTCTTTGAAGCGCTCGCTAATTTTGTCGGTAAACGCCTTTGGATCACTCCCCTGCTCTTTTGCTTGCCGCTGGATTTTTAAACCATGTTCGTCGGTGCCAGTGAGCATGAAAGTTTCATCACCACGAAGGCAGTGAAACCGGCGCAAGGCATCGGCAACAATCGTTGTGTACGCAGTGCCGAGATGTGGCACATCGTTTACGTAGTAGATTGGTGTTGTGACGGAAAAGCGTTCCATCGTAACCGGCGTGCTTTAGCACGCCGCGCGCGACTGGCGGAGAAGACATTGTCATGCAAGCACGTTCCTTCAGTCTTGGTATTTCAGCGTTCTTCTTGTTGTCGGCCGGATCCGCGGTCGTGGCTTGTGGCATCAGCAGCGTCGGTAGTGCCCCGAACAACGAGGCTGCGGAATCCACCGCGGGCGACACGGAAGCAGGCGGCACCATGTCTGGCGACACGGCGGACAGCAGCGCCGAGGCTTCATCGCCAAGGGGTGACGCCGCGTGCGATCCCACCCAAGATATCTTTTGTGGCATCCCAGGCGACTTTCCGTTGGGCGGCGGCACGACCTGGGGCGTGTGCATGACGTGCTTGCAGACGTCGTGCAGGTTGAGCAGCGACAGCTGCAACGACGACGGCGAATGCAACGACTTGGCCACAAGGCTGCGCGATTGCCTCGGGAGCAGCAACCAAGATTGCTCCTCCGATGCCTTGAACCTGCTCGTTGAGCTCGTTCAATCGGCGGTCGACTGCGCAGAACAAGAGTGCAGCAATGACTGCGCAATCAATAGTAGCGAGTAGTCTGCTGCGACTCACCACGAAGAATCATTGGGCCCGCGCCAGCGAGAGCACCCAACGATGCTCACCATTCCGTCATTGTTGCTAGCGCGTCACCTTCGCACATTCGAGTTGCAGCGCTCGGAGAGCTAGTCATGGCCTCATGCCTCGGATATGCTCCGAGCGTTGCAGGAGGACCTCGTTATGCGAATGCCTATCTTCGTTATTCTTGGTGCGTCAGCTTTGCTTATGGCAGCTGGGTTTACGGTTTCAGCATGCAGCAGCAGTAGCGGCAGCGACGACAATTCAGGTAGCCCAACGACCAACACAGACTCCACCAGCGTCACGTGCGACTCCGCCAAAAGCGCCTTCTTGTGCGACATCGAAGAGGGCATCCCGTTGGCTGGCAACGCAACATCCACCACGTGCAAAGCGTGCCTAATAAACAATTGCAGCGACGAAGCGCTCGCCTGCGCCAACGCCAGCACCAACACTTGCAAGACTGAAGCCACAGGCCTCCTTACTTGCCTACAAAACAACGGTGCCAATGCCGCCTCAAAATGCAAGTTAGAAGCTCTAGGCGCGGAGGCAGGGGCCCCGGATCTCGTTGTATGCGCAGAAGACAATTGCGATGCTGATTGCTCGATTACCGCGATGACCAATCAGTAAATCGAAATACCAAACGCGCTAAAATGCATATTTCGTAGGGGCGCAGCATGCTGCGCCCCTACTGCGCGACCACCGCAACCGCCAACGCGCAAACGCGAAGAGGGCGCGTCAAATCGAAGGCGGTTTACCGCAGCGCGCGAGCGCGATGGTTCCCGACCCATGGCGACAAGTGTGAACCGCTCTGGCCTTGGGCTGCGGAGTTGGCGCCGGTTGCGCGCTCCAAACGCGCCGCCGCAATGGCAATCGCCACAGCCACGGCCTCACGATTGTCCTCTGCCAAAACGGGTTCGCCGAGCAGAAATTCCTTGTTCCGATCGATGAAGCCGGTGTCGTAGCGGCCCGCAACGAAGTCAGGATGGTGAAAGAGCTTGCTATGGAAAACGAGGTTCGTGCGAATGCCCGTGACAATGTATTCCGTCAAGGCGCGGCGCATGCGCAAAACGGCGTACTGTCGCGTGGGCGCCCAAACGCACAGCTTCGAAATGAGCGGATCGTAGTAGCTTGAAATCATAGCGCCCGAGTAGGCGCCGCCGTCGTCGCGAATGCCGGGCCCTGCGGGCGTGGCAAGGTGCTCGATGCGGCCTGGCGATGGCAAGAAGCCGTTCGACGGATCCTCCGCGTAGATACGACACTGAATTGCAGCGCCGCGCCCGACGAGATCGGTCTGTGCAAACTGCAACTTTTCACCTTGCGCGATATTGACCATTTCGCGCACGAAGTCGAGGCCGCTGATAAGCTCGGTCACCGGGTGCTCGACCTGAAGACGCGTGTTCATCTCGAGGAAGTAGAAGTTGCCGTCTTCTGCGAGAAGAAACTCGAAGGTGCCAGCGCTGAAGTAACCCACGGCTTTGGCACCTTGCACGGCAATCGCACCCATGCGTGCAACGAGCTCGCGCGACGCAGCGGGCGACGGCGTTTCTTCGACAACCTTTTGGTTGCGGCGCTGAATGGAGCAGTCGCGCTCGAAAACGTGAACCATGTTGCCTTCGCGATCGCCCAAAACTTGAATCTCGACATGGCGCGGCCGAACAATGGCCTTTTCGAGATAAACGGTGTCGTCGGCGAAGAACTTCTTCGCTTCGGAGCGAGCGCGCTCCCAAGCGTTCGCCATTTCATTCTCGGCGTGCACGAGGCGCATACCCTTGCCGCCGCCGCCCGCGGCTGCCTTCAGCATGACGGGAAAGCCAATTTTTTTCGCGGCGGCAATGGCTTCGTCGGTCGTGTTGCACATGGCGCCCGGCACAATGGGCACGCCGGCGGCCTGCATTTTCGCGCGCGCAGCGGTTTTCGAACCCATCTGGCGCATGGCACTGGCAGGCGGACCTATGAACGTAACGCCCGCGCGGTCGCAGGCGTCGGCAAATTCGGCGTTTTCGCTGAGAAAGCCGTACCCAGGGTGAATGGCATCGCAGCCGGCCTTCTTGGCAGCGTCGAGAACCTTATCGATGCGGAGGTAGCTCTCGGACGCGGGTGAAGGGCCGATGGGATATGCCTCGTCGGCCATGCGCACATGCAAAGCTGCGCGATCGGCTTCGGAGTAAATGGCAACGGCACGGATGCCCATTTCGTGGAGCGTTCGCGTGACGCGGATGGCGATTTCGCCACGGTTGGCGACAAGAACTTTCTTGAAAGTGCGCGGCATGGTTTGGGCATTCACCGATACCCTGGATGGCCCCTCGTTGCTAGACCGCTTTCAGGCGGATGCGAGTTTTGAGCCGAGGTCGAGGCCGACTTGCACAGCATACTTCCCCGACAAAATGCGGCTCTGCTTGCGTAACTACCAGGCATGCCTTTACTCTTGGTTTCGGCACCACGATGACGGCGCCCACACTTACGAAAGGGATTATCGTCGCATGAATTCCCCTCCGAATGCACCTCCTCCTGGAGGCAACGGTGGACCGCCAGGCGGTTACCCTCCTGGTGGTTATGGCCCGCCACCACCGCCACCGGGTGGCTACGGCCAGCCGCCACCAGGCGGCTATGGCGCGCCTGCAGGTTATGCAGGTTATGGCGCTCCAATGCAGGGGCCAGCGCCGTACGGTGTGGATCCGATTACCGGCATGCCCTTTTCGGACAAGTCAAAGGTGGTTGCGGGGATTCTGCAGATTGCTCTTCCGTTTGGCGCGGGCCGCTTCTATACAGGCCACACCGGCCTCGCCATCGCGCAAATTGCCGTTTTCTTTTGTACATGCGGACTAGGTTGGATTTGGTCCTTCATCGACGGCATTCTCATGCTGACGGGTAAGGTGACCGACGCAGAGGGGCGCCCCCTCCGCGACTAGGACCTCTCTAACCAGGGCCCCCACTCCCGAGGGCGCGATGAATCGCGCCCCTACAACCGACGAAACGCACATGCATAGGGGCGCCATTCATGGCGCCCGACCGCGGCATTTTGAAATCCATACCATTCCCGAGGGCGCGATGAATCGCGCCCCTACATTTCCGCTTACCTTCCGACCAGAAACTTCAGAATGAAGTTGGCTTGCGAGCCATAGGGCGGCCTGAGCAAGCCAGCACTATTGATGCGGCTTTGATAAAAAACAGGCTTTTTCTTCGTGAAAGCCTCAAAACCTTCACGCGCATGGTAATGCCCCATGCCGCTTGGCCCGACACCGCCGAATGGCAAATCGGTTTGCGCGATATGCAGCATGGTGTCGTTGATCGAAACGCCGCCTGAAATCGTGTCGCGCAACACCTGGTCAATGCAACTTCGACTGTGTTCGAAGAAGTAAAGTGCGAGCGGGCGCGGACGATCGTTCACATAAGCAATGGCTTCGCCCAGTGACTCGTAAGGTACGATAGGCAGAATTGGGCCGAAAATTTCTTCTTCTAGGACCAGGCAGTCTCCTGGAGCATTCAGAATAAGTGCTGGCGCCATTTTTCGTGCCTTTGGGTCAAGCACTTCGCTCGCTGGATTGAGCTCGATGATCGTTGCGCCTCGATCGCGCGCGTTCGCAAGATAGCTTTGCAGCCGCGCAAAGTGGCGATCGTTGACGATTGCCGTGTAATCGGGGTTGTTGGCAAGGGTCGGGTACATCGATTGGAAAGCCGCCCGGCACTCTTTGACAAATGCGTCGGCGCGGTCTTTGGGCAAAAGCACGTAATCGGGCGCAATGCAGGTTTGCCCGGCATTGAAACACTTGCCAAACATGATTTTCTGCGCGGCTTGCGCAACACCATAGCCGTCGCCAACAATCGCCGGCGATTTGCCACCGAGTTCGAGGGTGACCGGCACGAGGTTCTCGGCGGCCGCTCGCATGACGATCTTTCCGAGGCGCGTGGAGCCGGTGAACACGAGGTGATCGAACGGCAGGTGCGAGAAGGCTTCGGCCACGTCAAGGCCGCCCGTGACAACGGCCACATGATCGGCGGCAAAGGTTTCGCCAATGAGCTCTTTCAGTATGTCGGCCGTGTTCGGAGCGAGCTCAGAGGGCTTTATTATGGCGCGATTGCCAGCAGCGAGCACACCAACGAGCGGCGTGAGCGCGAGTTGCATCGGATAGTTCCACGCGGAAACGATGCCAATGACTCCGAGCGGCTGCATCACAACCTCGGCACGCGCCGGCAGAAACATCCACGACACGTCGCGCGAATCGGTTTCCATCCACTCGTGCAAGTGGGCGCGCGCATGCCTGATCTCGTTGACGACGACCATCACTTCGGCCACGAGGGTTTCATGTCTCGATCGGTTGCCAAAGTCGGCGCTGATGGCCGTGGCAATATCGTGCTTGCGCGCAAGCACGGCGCGTTCGAGCTTGTCGAGGTGCTCAATGCGCGCGCTGCAATCGGGCGCACCACTGCTACGCTGCGCGGCCTTGAGCTTGCCTAGCAGCGCCGAGAGTTCGTCGCGAACCGCGCCGATCGCGCCTGCAGTGTCGCTTGAGCGTTCCGAAGCCGCGTTGGATTCACCATTTTGATTGACGTTCTCGACGAGCGACATGTTCATCTCCACCTGCTACACAAGCCATGACGACATCGTGCCTGTCGCGCACGAGCGCGAAGCATACTAGTCACACTAGACATATTTTGCATGCGAAGGTTTATCGCTAAGCGAGCTTAGCGAAAAAAGCAGGCAGAGAAAAAAATGGGCCCTGGTTATCGCGACGAAGTTTGGAGCCGGCTCGACCAAAAGTGGGATCTCATCGTTGTCGGGGGCGGCATCACCGGAGCCGAGATTCTCAGCGAGGCTTCCCGTCTAGGAAAGAACGCGCTGCTCGTCGAGGCGCAAGACTTCGCGTCCGGTACGTCGAGCCGCACGACCAAGCTCGTACACGGCGGACTTCGCTACTTGCGGCAAGGGCAATTCATCGTCACGCGCGAATCGGTGACCGAGCGTGAGCGGTTGATGGTGGAAGGCAAGGGCCTCATCAATCCTCTCGCCTTTTCCCTTGCTGCCTTCCCGGGCGAAAGCATGCCGACGTGGATGTACGGCATCGGCCTCGCAATCTACGACGCACTCGCGTGGAAGTGGGCGCATCAGGCGCAATCAAGGAGCGATCTCATCGCAAAGATCCCGGCACTTTCAGGCTCGAAGGTCCGCGGCGGCTACCGCTATTTCGATGCACAAACCGACGACGCGCGCCTCGTGTTTCGCGTGCTCAAGGAAGGCGTACGCCATGGTGGCACAGCCATCAACTACGCGCGCGCCGAAACCCTTTTGCGCACCCAAAATGGACGCGTCCGCGGCATCGTCCTGCACGATGTCGCCCCTGGGCCTTCGCGGACGATGCGTACGATCGAAATTGAAGCGAAGATCGTCATCAACGCAACCGGCGCGTGGACCGACGAGCTGCGCACCCAGCTCGGTCACAAAAAGCGCTTGCGACAAATCCGCGGAAGCCACATCGCTTTTCACCATTCGCGCTTTCCGCTGAAAGAGGCTGTGGGCCTAGTTCACCCGCGCGATCAGCGCGCGGTCTTCGCGATTCCGTGGGAAGGCGTGACGATCTTCGGCAGCACCGACGTCGACCACGGCGCGCTCGACGGCGAACCATCGATTAGCCAAAACGAAATCGAATATTTTTTTGAAGTCTTGAACACGGCGTTCCCCTCGCTGGAACTCACACCGAAAGACGTCCTGTCAACGTGGTCTGGCGTGCGCCCCGTCGTCAACACCGGCAAGCGCGATCCATCCAAGGAATCACGCGACTACGCGATCTGGAAAGACGACGGTCTGCTTACGGTGACCGGTGGCAAGCTCACAACGTTCGTGATCATGGCGCGCGACGCACTCCGAGCGGTCGAAGGGGATCTCGGCAAGATTGGATCGCGCACACGCATCTTCGATGAAGTGCCTACAGAAATTGCCTGGCCCGAAGCCATGGACGAACCGTCACGCACTCGCCTCTTCGGTCGCTATGGCGCCGAAGTCTCTGCGATTGCCGCTGACGTGGCAGGCGCAAAGCGCATTGGTGATTCAATTGCATATTGCAGCGAACTTCGTCACGCTGCACGCCACGAAGCCGTTGTAACACTCAGCGATTTGCTTTTGCGGCGCGTGCGCCTTGGCCTGCTTTTACCGAACGGGGGCATGAATCACATTGCCGAGATCCGCGCCATCGCACAGCCCGAGCTCGGTTGGGACGACGCACGCTGGGAGCGCGAAGAAACCGAATATAGAGCCACGTACCAGCGCTCGTACTCGTTACCACCTTCGATTTGACGCGAACGCGATGAGGGGCGATCGTTCTGGGCACCCACAAGGGGTGCCCCTACGCACAATATGCGTTTAGCGCGTTTTGTTGGTTGTAGGGGCGTATGGCCATACGCCCCTACAGGGGAGCTTGCCTACCTCGTGGAACCGTTGGCGATGTCGTTCAAGTCTGCCGCAAAGGCCCAAGGCGCTATAAAGAAATAGTGGACAAAGCCACGCGCAGGCGCTTGCACGCCGCGCATTTGCTTGGCTTTTGCCATTTCATCCGGAACGAAAATAAACGGAACGATAACGGCCTTCCAGACTTCGAACGTTCCATTCACCTCGCGAAGCTCTTTGCCCATCTTTATGAGCGACAGGATCATCAAAATCATCCCGGCGAGCGCCACAAGAGAACCAACGAGGCTTAAAATGTAAAGATTTAGAATACCAGCGATGATGTTGAAAATCACCGGACCAACAATCATCACGCCATATGGGATGAGCAGGGTCATCACGGGATTGCGCACGGTTGGACGCCCCGGTGTACTTTGGCCCGGCGCCATGCCCATGCTTTGCATGCCCGAGCCGAACGCGCTCTGCATGGAAGCACCGAATCCGCCGCCAGCAGGCGGTTGCCCCATACCAGGTGGTTGGCCAAATTGGCCAGGTGCTCCACCAGGCGGCGGGCCAAATCCTGGCGGTGCGCCGGGTTGACCAGGCGGCGGACCAAATCCGGGCGGCGCACCAGGTTGACCAGGCGGTGGACCAAATCCGGCCTGTGGTTGGCCACCAAATCCTGGTTGGCCGGGCGGTCCGTACCCCGGAGGCGGCGGGCCAAATCCGGGTGGCGCGCCAAGCTGACCAGGCTGGCCAGGCGGCGGACCACCAAATCCGGGCGGCGCACCAGGTTGACCAGGCGGCGGACCACCAAATCCGGGCGGCGCACCAGGTTGACCAGGCGGTGGACCAAATCCTGGCGGTGCACCGGGTTGACCAGGCTGGCCAGGCGGCGGACCACCAAATCCGGGCGGCGCGCCAGGTTGACCAGGCGGCGGACCGCCAAATCCTGGTTGGCCGGGTGGCGCACCAGGCGGTCCATACCCGGGCGGAGGAGGCTGACCGTACGCGGGTCGCGCACCGGGGGCGCCGGGTTGACCAGGTTGGCCGGGCGGACCACCAAATCCGGGTGGCGCACCAGGTTGACCAGGCGGTGGACCGCCAAATCCTGGTTGGCCAGGCGGCGCGCCGGGCGGTCCATACCCGGGCGGAGGAGGCTGACCGTAACCGGGGTGAGCCCCTGGTGGCGGAGCGTAGCCACCTTGTTGAGGCGATGGATTGTAGCCAGGCTGTTGCGGACCATAGCCACCTTGTTGGGGTGGCGGCTGGCCGGGGAAGCCGCCAGGAGGGAAGCCGGGAGGGTTGTTGCCACCGGGGGGTTGATTCATGGCGCCATCTTACCCGCCTTGCAAAATTCGATCAGTTTTTTCGCAACGCATACTCTCGATTATGAACTGAACCGAGCATCGCCTGCCAAATGGCCAAGCCCGCTTTCAAGTTGACGCGACTTCCAAGGTGGCGGCGAGGTGCGTGTGCTTGTATAATGCACGCACACGCCGTCGCACCGCAGTCGCCAACGCGCTAAACGAGAAGAGGGCGCGTCAAATCGAAAGCGGTCAAACGCGCCGGAAGACGCCGACAACTACACCTAGAAGCATGGTTGGCTTGAAATCAGAAGCCCGCACAAGAATAGGCGCCATGGATTTATTGGCTGGCTGAAAGCGCACGTAGTCTTTTTCGGGATAGTAGTATTTGACCGTTGCCTCGTCGCCAATCAGAGCAACAACGATGTCGCCACGGTTGGCGGTGAGCTGCTTGCGAACGAAAATGGTGTCGCCACTAAGGATGCCACTTTCAATCATCGAGTCGCCGTGGACACGCAAACCGAAAACGTCATGACCGCCCTTGAGCAACCCGCTGTCAACGCGGACAGTGTCAATGACATGCTCTTCGGCAAACAGCGGAAGGCCGGCGGCAACACGCCCGAGAACCCGAACATCGATGACGTCGTCGTTGGCTGGCAAAAGCCCGTACGAGCGCTCACGCGAACCGTCTGGCCCCTCATCGCGTGCTACGCGGGTTGTGTGCCCACGTGCGGGCGCTACAACGTTCGTGTGAACGGGCGTTTGCATGGACGCGGGAGCTTGCGCCATGGGCGAGTGTGCAGTGGGGCGCAATGCGCGCGACTTCATGTCTTCGCGCGTGAGATACCCTTTGCGCTCGAGCGCGCGCAGGTGGTCATTGACGCCGTTGGTTGACCGGATCCCCATGCGTGCGCCGATCTCGCGCAGTGTTGGCGGATAGCCGCGGTCGGTGATCGACTGACGAATGAAGTCGAGCACCATTTGCTGGCGTTGGGTCAAACCTTGCACGTTGTTCAGCGTACTGAACACGCGTACCCAGGTCAAGCCGTTTGCAAGATACAGCCAAAAAGCGTGCAATGTACCGTGAATTAAGTCATGTCGTGTTACCCAAGAGCATGTTTACCAGCCGTCGCGAGCGAGTTGCTTTACATGGCCCAGGTCGAAAGAAAGCGCGCCTTGTACGGATCACCATGACATGACTCGCAGGAATTCTCTTGCTTGTCGACGCGCCGAAGCTTCTCTGTGTAATTTTCACACATCCAACCGGCGAGAGAGTGCCTGTCGTGGCGATCGAGAAACTTCATTTTGCCGTCGTGGCATGAATCGCAATAAAGTGCCGAGCCATCGGTTTGCGCGAAACCACGCACATAAATGTCCCACATTTTCGAGGTGATTTTCGCGTTCGGCGTTGGCGCACGGTAGTCGTCCTCGTCGTGGCAGCCGGTGCACTTCGTGCCAAGTGCCTTTGAGAAAGTTTTCATCACTAGGCGAAGCTTCTCCGGTTCAAGCTTGCGAAGCGGCGGAAGGTTCTGCACGTCGAGACCGATTTTCTTCAGATCGTCTGCCATCGTGCTTGCCATAATGGCTTTCATGGGCAATAGCGGCACGGGACCCGAGGTGCCGCCCGCGGAAGGCCGGCCCTCGCTCGATGCGCCTGCCGACTCTGCCCCTGCTGACTCTGATGACGCGGAAGCCTGAGCAGCACGAGCCTTTGGGGCCCCGGGCACGCTGCCCCCGCAAGCGGCGAGCAGCAACGCGGCCAACGCGACAACCGCTGCGGAAAGCCTGACGATGGAAGACATCAGAATCGACCCGTGCTCGACAAGAACGTAAGCTTGTCGTTCGTCTCGCGCAGGCGTGCGTTCAACATGCGCACGCAGCTCCAAAGAACTTCGTACGCGAGGTCCTTGTGCAAAAAAAGAAGATCGTCGAAGGCTTCCTTCGTGATCACGAGCAGCCTACAATTCTCGTGGACAACTGCACCGGCCGAGCGGGGCGAGTCGTCGAGCAAAGACATTTCGCCAAACACCTCACCCTCGCCGAGAACGGCAAGGGCCTCTTCGCCCATGCCGCCCATACCGGAAACTTCGCGGAAGATGCGGACTTTGCCCTCGAGAATGATGTAAAGCTTGTCGCCCGGATCGCCATAATGGAAGATTCGCGTCCCGGCGGGGTGCACTTCTTCGGTCGTGACGGGCGCGACCATGGCAAGTGCCTCGGGCGTAAGGCCCTCGAAAATTGGTACGGCGGCGAGCTGCGCTTCGCGCTCGACCGTGCTCAATGACTACCGTGGGCAGCCAACCACCGCTCCACCTCCAAAGCGGCCATGCAACCAGACCCAGCTGCTGTCACGGCTTGTCGATAGACGAAATCCTGCACATCGCCCGCCGCAAAAACGCCCTGCACGGAAGTCTGCGTCGTGCCTGGTTTGGTACGAATGTAACCGTTGTCGTGTAGCTCGAGAAACTCTTTGAAAATGTCGGAGTTCGGCGTGTGCCCAATTGCAATGAAGCAGCCGGTTACGTTCAGCACGTGCGTGGCCTTGGTTTTTTTGTTGCGCACGCGAACGCCAACCACCTCGCCCTTGGCCACATCGAGGATTTCGTCGACCTCGGTATCGTAAAGAACCTCGATCTTCGGATTCGAAAGCACGCGGTCCTGCATGGCCTTGCTGGCGCGCAGCTCGTCGCGGCGGTGGATTAGCGTAATCGAGCGGCACACGCCCGACAGGTACATCGCTTCTTCCATGGCCGTGTCGCCGCCACCCACGACCGCCACGTCTTGGTTGCGGAAGAACGCGCCGTCACACACCGCGCAGGCGCTAACCCCTTTGCCCTGCAGAGCCGTTTCGCTTGCAAGACCTAGCCACTTGGCTTGCGCACCTGTTGCAATGATGACCGTGTCGGCTTTGAATTCGACATTGTCGTCGCCAGCCCAGACAGAAAACGGATGCTTCGAGAAGTCGACCTTGTTGACGTCTTCCGAACGAATTTCAACGCCTTGGTGAACCCCCTGCTCGCGCATGGCCGCCATGAGCTCCGGCCCGGCAATCTTCGCGGGAAAGCCTGGGTAGTTCTCGACGTCGTTGGTGATCATGAGTTGTCCACCGGGGATACCACCGCGCGCAAGCCCTTCGAACATGAGAGGCTTCAAGTTGGCGCGCGCCGCATAGATACCCGCAGCGTGCCCGGCAGGACCGGAACCGATGATAATAACCTTTCGCAGTTCGCTCATCGCGCCGAAATCTATCGTTACCAAGCCCAATAGGCGAGCGATGATTTTGATCTCTCAAGTTCGCTCGGTAGACGGATTCCAGTCCGTTGGAGCCGACGACAGC
Organism: Polyangiaceae bacterium; assembly: GCA_009780955.1. GTDB lineage: Bacteria > Myxococcota_A > Polyangia > Polyangiales > Polyangiaceae > Labilithrix. The sequence goes on from WQZB01000033.1 coordinate 40,684, forward strand.
CCTTCGAGCGGTCTCGGCATTTCGGACAAGCGACGCTTGCGCCCAGAGTAGTTGCCCGCGGACTTGCCCGCGCTGCTGCCGCCCGCAGATCTCGAGCCGCCGCCTTTCGATCGATAAGGCGTCGCCGTACCAAGTTCTGTACGGTAATTGGTAAAAATAGCTAACGCTATCGCACAGGCTCCTGCCACGACTTGAATCGCGCTCGCCGCTCGGTCCTTGCGCGCATAGCCCAAAACAAATGGGGAAGCGAGCATCGTGACACCCCAGGCCAGATCGAGTCCTTCGTGGGTCTCGATGGAAATGACAGGCAGCGTGCCGATGCGTCGATCCGTGAGCGTCGAGACAGCCGTACCACCCAGCGCGAGTTGTGCACCAACAAACTTCGCGGGCAGCGTGCGTGCAACCAGCGCACTCAGCAGCGCGGCAGCGTAACCGAGGTAGTCGATCGCCGCGTGGATGTCTTGCGAGACGAGACGCACGAGCGGCAACACACCGAATAGAGGTTTCGACAAAACAGGCGCATTCGGCTCGCGCAGCACAATGGCAACGCGCCTGGTCGACTCGAGCAGCACGCGGAGGCGGCCGCGCAACCTCCGAGGAACGTGCGAGCGGCGTAGCTCGATCGCTTGAATCGCCAACTGTAACTGCCCTGCCGCGCGTTCGAGGCACAAAACTGGATCGGCGTGGGACTTGCCGATGTGGCGCTCGAGTTCGTCGAGCATGTCTTCGAGGTACGCAAAATCGTCAGCGAGATCGTCATCGCCGGCAGCATGCTCGTGCCTGCGAAGCTCGTCGGAAACCTCGAGCGAGCTTCGCAGCTCGACATGAAGTGCTGCCCGTTCCATGCCCTGCAACTTGCAAAGACCACACCCTTATTCTCGAACGGGGGTTGCTTTGAGCGACGCCCGCCCCTGCTTCACGTACACCGTGAACTTCACGCGTTTACAGCCGTGTCGCTTGATGAGGGCATCGCGATTTTTGGTAAGCGTTTGGCTGAACTTTTCGAACGTGAGGCCATCGGTTGATTCGTTACACTCACGCTTGGTGCGAAGAAACTCATCGTAGACCGATTGCCATTCGCCCGCGAGATCTGCAGGCGCTGAATCGCGGCTTGTCACGTTTGCCGCGTTTGCCACGACGCCTCGATCCGCCGGCAACTGAGCACCCGACGCGCGCTCTTCCTTACGCGAGCCCGGTAGTGGAGGTGGCGCCGGCGCGGTCGGCGGTCGCGCGGTCGGCTCATTCGCGCTGGCCGTATTGGGCTCGCTTGCGTTGGCTTCGTTCGCATTCGTGTTGGGCGCGTTGATTGGCGCATGGATTGGGAGAGGGGGAGTCGGCGCCGAAGGACCCAGCGGACTCGGAAGCGGACTCGGAAAAGTCGGTGCGGGCTGCGCAGTCGAACGGTCGGGGAATGCGAACGCGCTCATGCTCGGCTTTGCGGACGCAGGTCCAAGGATCGATTCGAGATCGGCCGGCTTCCCTGCCACGCCCCCTCCCTTTTCGACCACGCGGTGGATGCCGTCGTTGATGTCGGCAGCGATCGAGCGAAAGCCCGCACGGAACTGCGGAAGTGCCAACACGTCGATCTCGCCTTTTTTGAGGCGAGCGGCTTGACGCGCCATCTCTTTCATTGGTTTCGAGTGCTCGAGCAGCGACAGCAAAATGCCGATCGCCGAACCGCCAACAAAGATGAGCGCCGCAATCCACCAGTTCACGTTCCCTTTGTCTCGATCGTCGGCGCCACGAAGGAAGCCCATGGCCGATGGGATCGAAACCTTTGGGAGCACGACCGCGAAGCCAGCACCGAGCTCCCACGCATCGCCCGGCAGCCCAGCGTAGAGCACCCCACCCTTCACACTACCATCCAGAGGACGCACGTGACCTTCCTCGCGGAAGCCTTTGTCTTTCGACACTTCCTTGAGATCGGCGCGCAGGATTTCGAACGACTTGTCCTCGAACCCGTCGGTTATCGCAACGTGCGCAACCTCTTGACCGAGCGCGAAGAACGCGATGTTTGCGCCTGTACGATTGCCGATGTCCTTCGCGAACGCATTGTCGATCCAACGGAGGCCGACAATCGCACCAAGTGGAGGCTGGCCAACTTCGTCTTCAATGGGGCGGGCGACCACGCGCGCAACACGGCCGCCCCACACCCAAGTGTCGTCGCGCAGAAATCCATGAAGCGCATCAAACACTGCTGGGTAGCCGCCAAGCTCGAACTCGGGGAATGCATTGGCAGCGTCGTAGCCAATCTGGCTGATGACTCGGCCATCGCGATCGGCAACGAAAAGCGCGTCGTTCTTGTATTCTACAGGTAACTTGTCGTTGAAGCCGCGCAGCACTTTCGTTGCTTCTTCTCTCGACGCAGGAGGAACCGGGTCTTTGCCAAAAGCACTGCGCAAAGCCTTTGCTACGCCGGGATCGGACGCCGCAAGATAAAGCCGGTCGAGGCGCCCGCGTGCGTCGACCTGCATCGCCCAGCCAACGGCTTGGCTGTCGGTTTTCAGAATCTCTTCCATCGCTGCGTGGTTGCGGCGGTTGTACTGGCCTACTGCGAGCGACACCACGTAGTACGCAGCCGCAAGCAAGAGCGCGAGGATGACGTACCAAATACGCGAAAGGATCATCATTTGCTGTCAACCCCCGCGCCGCTCGCACCAACGTTGAACGGTTCTTTGAGATCGACCATGCCATGTTCCTTGGCATTGACCGAAACCCGCCTGCCAACTTCCTTGCCGCCAAAGAATGCCTTGAGCACGTAATCGCCGGGAGGGAGCGAAAAGCTGAAAGCGCCCTCGCGGTTCGGATAGGCGATTTGCACGACTTCGGGATCAACCACGACGAACGTGCGCACGCTCGGGAAGAGTTCGTCGCGAACTTCGAAGCGGCCTTGGCCAGGGCCCGGCGCGCTCCACGTGCGCGACGCGCCGCTCTGGATATCTTCGGCCTTCATCGTTTGCTGATCGACGACGTAGAGTCGATGTTTGAATGGATCGAAGTTTTTGAACACGAGCGGTGTTCCCGGGACCACCACGATCGTTGTAGGATACACTCGCCCGCCGGTAATCGTCATGCGAACGGCCTCCTGCGTGCCCTCACCTCCCGCACGCGTCGCGGCGATGCAGAGATCACGAGATGGAGTGCCCGAGAGCGTACGGAATTGAGCGGCAACCGACGGCGATGGCTCACGCCATGTCCAGCGACGAGAATCGGTCTTTGCTGCCTCCGCAAAGACCTCCGGTAGGAGCTTTTCTTGACCGCTGATCTTGCCTCTGACATTCGGAGCGGCTGCATTGCCGTAAGCAGACAGCAGCGAAAGCAGAGCGAGTAGGGCTAGAGCGAGTCTTTTTCGCATGGGGAACGAGGATGAGGGTAACCCAAAAACCCCATCGCCTTCCACGGCTCATCGACATTCCGGGCGGCTCACCTTCTGCCGCTACCGGTCACGTCACTCGGGCAACGTCACTGGACTTGGTTCAACGTCGCACGACTTACTTGTCGCGCAACGCTTGGAAACACCAAAACGAAGCGGGCTCCTCTATTATTCTGGCCTGGCTCGGCACGAATCTCGGCGCCGTGATTGTCAACGATGTTCTTGACGATCGACAGCCCGAGCCCCGTGCCGCGTCCATCAACCTTCGTGGTAAAGAAAGGTGCGAAGATGACCGGCATGTGCTCGGGTAAAATGCCGTGACCGTTGTCCTCGACGACAACGCGCACGTGCGCGCCGGACGCCATGAGCTCGGTCGAAACGGTCAGCACGCCTCCTCGCGCAGGCATTGCGTGGCACGCGTTGGTGAACAGATTGACAAAGACCTGCACAAGCTGCTCGGGTACACCGCGCACGGGTGCTGTTGCCTCGGAAAAGCGCGAATCGACATGCACACCGTGCTCGTCGATGACATGCTCGCAGAAGACAAGCGCTTGCTCGATGACACGCTCGAGCGACACGGCAACCAGCACTTCGCCAGGCGGGCGCGCGTAGGCGACGAGATCTCGCGTGAAGCGCAAGATACGGTTCGACGATTCCGCGATTCGGCGTAGCCGCTCGAGGCTGTCGGGATCGCCATCCGGCCCCATTTTGCGAATGAGCCAGTCCGTGTAGGCGACAATCGATGTAAGGGGGTTATTGAGCTCGTGGATAACACCCGCGGCGATCTGACCGAGGCTGGCAAGTTTGTCGGCCTGAGCCATATGCGAACTCAGCATACAGAGCTCGCGTGCTTCGGCAGTTGCCTTTGCCTGAATGCGCGCAAGGTCTAACCCGCGGCCAAGCACCTCTACGCCACGGCGCACCACGCGCATCATGGGCGAGTCGTCTTCCATGACGCGCACGTCGTCGCTTGCAAAGTGAAACGTGCTGCCCTGCGCGTCCACGGCGATCACGCGCTCGAATGCGAAGCCGGGAAAGAGCCTCTTGGAGTCACCGCCTGTGCCTTTGTGCTCTTCGCCCTCGGGAACGTACTTGAAGATCCTTCGTTCCCCACGCGTTTGCACGGCCCTTTCGGGACTGAGCGACGACCGCAGCGCTATCGAGACAAGACAAACGCCCACACCGAAGTCTGGGAAGATCTCGCCAACGACCCGCACGACATTGGCGACCACAGCGCATTCGCCTGCTTCCACCGGTATCTTGCAGACGATCTCGATCAGGCGGTCGAGCCACACAGCCTCGAGCTGCGTTGCCGACGCCGATACAATGGTTGTTTCGCGACTAATGGGAACCGAGGACACCGCGATGGGTTCCTGCGCCTCGACGTCGACGTTGCCCGATGGGGTCATGGCGACTCCCGCTCGTCTCTCGTCCCCCCAGCGAAAACAGTGATTGCATTGATCTTCGCACGTGACGATGCCGCGACCAGTGGCTCGGCACTTTCGACGTTGAGCACGTCGCTCTGCAGATCCGGATCGGCGTCTTCGCTCGCGCGATCGAGATCCAGAATCTTTTGCTTACCTACATAGCTTTTCGTCTCATACTTCGTAATTTTACCGATTTTGCGGACGATCCCCGCCATGCGATCGGCCTCGCTCTCGATCACTTCGGCAGCCGCCAACGCCGGCGTTCCAACCTCCAAAAGGCGACGAAGCAGCGTCGCGTAGTTGAGAACGCTCGTGAGAGGTTGGTTCAGTTCGTGTGCGGCCGCGCCCGCAAGCTCGGCGACGATGGCCTGGCGCTCCTGCGCCAAAAGCTGTCCCGGCGTTTGCTGCTGCTCCATTTGCATTTTTTCACGCAGATCGGTGATGACACCGACGCTGCCCACCAGAGTATCGCCCTCGTGAATGAAGGCGCCAGAGAACAAGACTGGAATGCGATTGCCCCTGGCGTCAACGAGATCGAGCGCGACGCCTCCAACGCGCCCACCACCATCGCGGATCATCTTCATGGTGCGATGCGGGATGCCTTCGGGGAACAAACCCCGCACATCGGTGCCGACAACATCCACACTCGCACAACCAAAAATGCGCTCGGCTGCGCAGTTGAAAAGCACGACGCGCCCATGCACATCGCAGCTTACAATCCCGTCGACGGAGGCATCGATGACCCGCCGGAGCGAGTCTTTCGTTTTGACGAGTTCGCCTTCGACCTCACGCTGCTGGGTGACGTCGCGGAACGAGCAAAGGACGAGTCCCTCCTCGCGCAGCACACTCGCGAAGCTCCCGTTGACGATGAGAGCGCGGCCATCACGCGCGCGGAGACGGATGTCGATCTCTTTCGGGAAGTGGCCATCGAGGAAGTCTGCGCGCAGCTTCGGCGCAAAGGTGGGATCCAAAACCACCTCGTCGAGCTGGTGGCCGTACAGCTCGCCGTAGCCGTAGCCGGAAATCTCGCGCGACTTCGGGTTGCCGAAAAGCAGTCGACTGTCTTGATCGATGACCACGATGCCGTCAGCAGAACTGTTGAAAAAGTCGGCATAACGCTCGAGCGACTTCATGCGACGCTCGGCCTCGACACGCGCCGCAGTCACCTGGTGTGTTTCGTCTCTCAAGGATTGCAGAATGCGTGCATTGCGGAGCGCAATCGCCATCGCACTCGCAATGGTCCGGCAGGCCGCGAGCGTGCGCGTGCAGAAAGCCCCCGCGCGGCGCGATCGGAGGAAGAGCACGCCCATGGGGCGCGCGTCGTAAAGGATCGGAAGAATGCCAAGCGTCGAGAACGTTGCCCGCCTCCGACCGGCAGCGCGCACGATTTCCATGAGCGGATGCGTGCCCGCGTCTTTGACGACAAGGGGCTTGCCGCTCGTGAGAACCTGCTGAATCTCGGGATACTTCGCTAGGTCGATCACCAGGTCGCGCAACTGCTCGTCGTCGGACGCGGCGACCACGTAGCCAACTTGCTCTTGCTCGCGAACAAGGACAATCGAAACGCGATCGACCTTCACGACCTCCGCGATGCGCTGAACGACCGTAAACAGGATGCTGCGAAAGTCGAGGTTCGACGCAAGCGCTTGCGTGAGTTCGAGCACCAGCTTGGCGTCTTTCTCACGTCGCGCAAGTGCGTCCATCGCAGAGCGAAGGTGGAATTGGCAGTGTACGCGAGCAATGAGTTCGACCGGATTGAACGGCTTGCGCACAAAATCGTCAGCGCCAGCCTCGAACGCGTTGGCAATTTCGTCGTCTGCCTCTAGCGATGTGAGAACGACCACCGGCACGTCGCGCATGGCCGGTCGGGCCCGCAACATGCGGAGGACCTGATAGCCGTCAAGCCCCAGCATGTTGAGATTGAGCAGCACGAGCGACGGTTGCCATCTGTCGACTTGTGCAAGCGCCGCGATCCCGGAGCCAACGACCACGTGCTCGATTCGAGCTCCGACGAGCGCCTTTTCGAGTTCGTGGCAACTCACCGTATCGTCATCGATGACGAGCACAGGACCACTTCGCACCCTTTAAGGATACCTGTCTTAATGCCTTAAAGGCAAATTGTTTGCATGATCAAACGAATCGGAATTTTCCACTTTTCCCGCACTTTTTCCGCTAGGGAATCGTGAAGACGCCGCAAGCGAATCGCGAAGACCTTTCGGCCGCAGCGGAACGAAACCATACTGCGACACCCTATCCATGCCTCCCGCAGCCTCGAGTTATCGAATCCGAATGCGCGGCATTCGCTTCCGTGCCCGCCACGGCGTCACACGCGCCGAGCGCGGTCTCGCCCAAGACTTCACGGTTGACGTAGATATGGATCTGCCGCCCGGCGAGCTTCCTCATCGCGACAACATGAAGGACGTTTTCGACTACGACCGCATCGCGACCATCGTTGTGACTCTGGGAACGAGCGAATCGTATCGCCTGCTGGAAATCCTTGCCCAGCGCATCGCCGCTCGCCTTCTGGGCGAGACGCGTGCACTTGCCGCAACCGTCGCAGTGCGAAAAATCGCCCCTCCAACCACGGCTTCGGTCGAGCAGGTAACGGTCGAAGTCACGCTCGAACAGGCAAGGTAGGGGCGTATGGCCACGCCCCTACACGCAACCGCCAACCAAACGCATTTCGTAGGGGCAGACCTCCGTGTCTGCCCCATTCTAGGGCGGCCACAGGGGGCCGCCCCTACAACGAAAAAAGCATGTTCGTGGAGGTGCAGCATGCTGCCCCCCTACGGGTCGAACAGATCTCTCTGCTTGCCCGCGAACGGCAGCTTCAGGTGCTCGTAGGCGCGGCGTGTGGCGATGCGACCACGCGGCGTGCGCCCAAGATAGCCTTGCTGAAGCAAGTACGGCTCGTAAACGTCTTCCACCGTGTCGCGAGGCTCGCCGAGCGCGGCGGCGAGCGTTTCGACGCCCACCGGTCCGCCGTCGTAATCCTCGATGATGATGCGGAGTAGGCGCCGATCCATTTCGTCGAACCCGGCAGCGTCGATGTCGAGCCGCTCGGATGACGTTTGCACAATCGTTTCGTCGATCTTTCCCGTGCCGAGAACTTCCGCGAAATCGCGCACACGGCTAAGCAGACGGTTGGCAATGCGCGGCGTGCCGCGCGAGCGGCGCGCGATGGTCATGGCGGCGCCAGCGGCGATCTCGACGCCGAGAAGACGGGCACTTCGCTGAACGATCTTTGCAAGATCTTGCTCGGAGTAGAAATCGAGGCGAATGGTTTGGCCGAAACGCGATTGCAGGGGCGCGGTGAGCAGGCCCGTGCGCGTGGTGGCCCCAACGAGCGTGAAGGGTTCGACCGGGATTTGAATCGACGAGGCAAATGCGCCGTCGCCCGTCATGACATCGATACGAAAGTCCTCCATGGCCGGGTAAAGGCTTTCTTCGACAACGGCGTTCAGCCGATGAATCTCGTCGATGAAAAGGATATCGTTTCGGCCAAGCTTGGTGAGAAGCCCGGCGAGCGCGCCTTTGTGCTCGACAACGGGTCCATTCGTCATATGAAGCTCGACGCCCATTTCGTGCGCGAGGATTTGCGCGAGTGTCGTTTTTCCAAGCCCTGGCGGGCCCGAAAGAAGCAGGTGGTGAAGGGGCTCGCCACGCCGGCGTGCAGCCTCGACGAAAACGCGTAAGTTTTCCTTGTGCCTTGCTTGGCCAATGTAGTCGTCGAGAGTCTTCGGTCGAAGAGAGCGATCGATGCGAACGTCATCGGCCTGCGCCTCCGCACTAACCTGCCTTGGCTCGCGCTCTTCACGCGCTCGGCGCTCTTGTTTCGGTTCGCTCGGCTCGCTTCGCTTGGCCATTGAATTCGTTTTATCGCCTCGAGTCCTCGGCGACGAGAGACGCGATGCGCTCGCGCAACTCTCTGGTTGCATCGATGAGCCGCCCGCGAATCGTGAAGCTCCCGTCCTCTTCGCGCTTCGAGCTATGGACTTTGATACGGATTTCCGCTGCCGGATGGTTCACAAGGGCGCCATCCAGCCGAGAGCCTGGCGGCGACGAGACGGAAGAACGCAGAGTCACCGCATCGTCGGTCACGGCGACGAACGAGGCTACGCCACCCTTGCCCCACATCACATGCTCGGTGTGCTCGACCTGCTCGGGGTGCTCGATGGGCATGCTTTTATCCGTTCCCTTTGCGGCCGCGCCCCATCGCGGCGCGCGCCTCGCGATCGGCGGTTTTTTTGGCGATGTCTGCACGCTTGTCGACGGTTTTTTTGCCCTTCGCGAGGCCGAGTTCCACTTTGACGCGGCCCTGTTTGAAGTAGAGGCGAAGCGGAACGAGCGTGTAGCCTTCGCGCGTGATGGATCGATCGATACGCGCAATCTCGCTCCGGTGCACAAGCACTTTGCGGTTGCGGCGCGGCGGGTGCGGGAAGGCTACGGCACGCTCAAAAGGTGCAATATACATTTGTTTGAGCCAAAGCTCGCCGTTCTCGATCGCGGCAAAGGCATCCACGAGTTCGACCTTGCCACTGCGCATGGATTTGACCTCGCTGCCGACGAGCACAAGGCCACAGTCGAACTTCTCTTCGATGGAGTAGTCGAAGCTCGCGCGCCGATTCGTAACGATCAACTTTTCGATCGAGCCACCTGGCCCGTTGGTCTTTCCGTCGGTTTTTTTCTTGCCAGCCGCACCCATCGCTCAACCTACTTAGCTTAAAGCATGTTTACCAGCCGTCGCGAGCGACGTGAGGCAACCGAACCCCTCGAAGGTTGCTCCCGTCGTCTTTTTGCCGATTTCCGTCGCATCGCTTCGTTGCTTCTCCTCAAGCTGCACAAGCAGCTCTCGTCGAAGCGCCTCGC
>WQZB01000034.1 GCA_009780955.1 Polyangiaceae bacterium
GAGTAATTCTCCTGACTTATTGAGTAATTCTTTCGGCTCGTGGAGTAAGTCTCCTGGCTTACGCACAGGGAGCGGGAAAGGCATGATAGCTGGATGGTGAGATGGAGGCGTTGACGCCTGCGCCTGGGCGGCGGCTACGACGTTGGCAGCTGTGTAGTCGTCCGCCGCCTTCGATGGCTCGGACGTCTCGATCCACCGATCCATCTTGGTAGCTGCCTCTTTTGCCTTTGAAGCAACGGCACTGGCTTCTTCTTTGACTTTTGAAATGGCGTTGTGGGCTCCTTCTTCAGCTTGGGTAAAGGTTTCGCGAGCACGTAATGAAACGGAGTCGATCCAATTGCTCATGACGGCTTAAGTCGACCGCTTTCGGCGCGAGTTGCGTCGATGAACCAAAAATCGTCAGGTGCTCGTTATCAATTCAGCAACGACATAACATTGCAGCGAGCATGTACTGAGTCTGCACCCTTGGCCGCTTCCGACTTGACGCGCTCTCGTCTATTCGGCCGATGCCGCGTCGTGACCACGCGCCTGCTGCCCGAACGCCAGGCGAATGTCGTTGGGGATCCGTGTTGGTCGGCCGGTTGCAATCTCGATGAAGCCCCACGTTGTCATCGCGCGAGCAACAATCGTTTCCTTTTCGCCTACACCGATTCGAACGATTTCGGTCGCGCGCCGGCACTTGGCAGCAAATACGCTGTCTATCCACGTTCGCAGCTCGAGGCTTTCACCGCGTAATACTGGTCGCAGATAGTCAATTTCGTGGCGGCGCACTACGAACACGCCGCCCAGGCGCCGGTAGGTTTCGACGTCGAGCCCCACCGCCGTGGAGTGCGCGACCGCAACATCCAGAACCCATCGTAAGTATGCGATATTATTCACATGATCCAGCTGATCGATATCGCGCTCGTCAACCACCATGCGAAGCATGAAGAAAGACGGATAAGCCATGGACACGCCTAGATTACGAGCTGACATGAGCACGGCGCGACCGTAGCAAGAAAGTGGCCGCCTTCGCATGTTTCATGCTTTCGTCACATTTCCTTGCTGCTACTTCGCGCTCATATGAACGAAACCATCGCCACGCTTCGCGAAGTCGTGCTCATGCCTCGCGACATTGGCTGGGTCGTGCCCAAGATGGTTGGGCCGCACGACGACGTGGTCGTGCTGGTACACGGATTTTTCGCGAGCGCAGGAGTGTTTCGGCCAATGAAAGAGCGAGTGATAGGCGCAACCGGCGCAAAAGTTGGAAGCTTCACGCATGCGCCGGGCGCTCGCATCGAGCAAATCGCGCAAAGCTTGGCCACTTTCATCAAGCAAATCCGGGGCGACTGCCGAATTCACCTCGTTGGCCATAGCATCGGGGGTCTCGTTGCGCGCTGGTATGTGCAGGAGCTCGGCGGTCACCGCCGTGTCGCGCAAACCATCTCGCTTGGAAGCCCTTTTGGTGGCACCGAGCGCGCCCACCGCTTCCGCTTTCTTGTCGGTGTCGGCGCCGATCTTTGTCGGACGAGCCAACTGCTTTCACGACTGCGCTCGCGCGCGCATGAACACGACGTGCCCCACACATCGATTGTTGGCGGCGCCGATGCGATGGTCGTGCCCGCGGATAGCGCCGTGTTCCCGCGCGGCGATGTGCACGTTTTGCCCGGCCGCGGCCACAACTCACTCTTGTTCGACCCGGTGTCGATCGCCCACGTTACCGAGCGTGTGCGTTGTCTTTCACATCGGCTGTCGGGCGCTGCTGTTCGTTTTGTTTGATCGAGAAACGGACGAGCGCACGAAGCACTTGGTTTCGCTCGACATTGCCAACGAGCGACTTGATGTCTTCGTAAACGCTCGGGTCGACCAAAAGCGCGCCGAGCGTGCCGCGCCCCGCCTTGATGTTGGCGATGATTTCGCGCATGTCGTCGCTCATTGCACTGACGTTGCCCATGACGTGCTGCGTGGAGTTGTCGCCATAAACGATGGCGTGACCAAGGCCATTGCCTGTGCGAAGCGCGGCAAGGCTATTGCGCAACTCGACCATCGTGCCAGCAGTGCCTTGCGCGAGTTCGTCGTCGTAAACCAATGTGTGCACAAGGCCCGGCCCGCTTTTCGCGCGAGCGGCTATTTCGCGCACTTCAGCGGCGGTTGCGTTCAGACTTGCGCTCGCCGCATCGAGGTTCGCGAGCGCTTCGCTCACGCGATCGGCTTGTTGCTTGTCGAAGATCACTCGGTGCGCGACGCCGTCGCGATGGGCCACGCCGTCGAGAATTTCGTGCAGCGCCTTCACACTGCCATGCAGCTCGTTATTGAACTCGGGATCGGCGATTTGTTCGGTCATTTTCTGGACGTTCTGCATCGCGATTTTCACCTCGCGAGCGATGTCTTGGGCGTCGGTTATCATTTTGCCGAGATCGGTCGGAGGATCGCTATGAATGGTGCCGTTTTCTGGAATGGGCGGTTCGCTCGGGCTGCCAACGCTGATTTCAAGCATTTTGTCGCCAAGCAACCCCTTGCCCGTAATGCTCACGACCGAGTCGGCACGAATGCGCGCGGCTTCACTCCGCGCGACACTGAGCTTGACATAGACTTTCGCGTCGGCCGGATCGGGCGAGTGCCCCACGTCGGAGACAGCACCAACGTCGATGCCCCCCATTCGCACCGCCGAACCAGCCTTGAGGCCGCCAACGTCGTTCCATGTTGCGTTGAAGGTGACCTTGCGATCCCAAAAGCGGCGGTTCTCTCCGATGATGAACACCGCAATGCCCGCAAGCACGAACCCCACGATTACGAAAATTCCCACCTTGAGCGAGCGGCGTTGCGCGTTCACGAACTGGAGAGTAGCACGTCGACGTCCTCGACCTCAGGGGCTCGTCCGTCGATGAAGTCGCGAACGTACGGATCATGCGTTTGGCGGAAACTCTCGGGTGTGCCTTCCATCAGCACACGATTTTTCCCGAGCATCACGAGGCGATCGGAAACAGAAAACGCGGTGCCCATATCATGGGTCACCACCAGGCTCGTCAAACCGAGCGATCGCTTGATGCTAACGATGAGATGGTTGATGCGTGCCGTGTTGATGGGGTCGAGCCCCGTCGTTGGTTCGTCGTAAAGAATGACTTCGGGCTGCAATGCGAGCGTACGAGCGAGCCCAACACGCTTTTTCATACCCCCCGACAGATCGCTCGGCCGCATTGGCTCGATGCCTGGCAATCCCACCATGGTAAGCGACTGCGCCACACGCGTGGCGATTTCCGCGTCGCTCATCGTGTTCCAATTCTGCTCGCGCAAACCATAGGCAACGTTTTCACCAACGCTGAGCGAATCGAAAAGAGCCGCCCCCTGAAACAGGTATGCAACGCGTCTTCTTACTTCGTATAGCTGCCGCTCTTCCATCCGCGTGATGTCTTGACCATCAAACATGATGCGGCCCGAATCGGCCTCGAGCAGCCCAATGAGCATTTTGAGCATGACGCTTTTGCCGCTGCCGGAAGCGCCAAGAATCGTTATCGTTTCGCCGCGGAAAATGTCGAGCGAGAGCCTGTTGTAAACGATTTTCGAGCCAAAGGCTTTGCCGACCTTCTCAAAGCGAATCAAAATCTCTGAGTTAGGCATTCCCATTCTCGTTCGTATCAGGTGCGGGCGGCGCGCAAACGCTTCTTCATCTCGTTCGTGCCAGATTTGCCGGCGCTGCCGCGTGATACCCGCCGATCGATCAACTCGGTTAGCGGAGCTGCAACGTAGATGCTCGAATAGGTGCCGGCGACGATACCGACGACCATGGCAAAGGCAAAATCTTTGATGATGCCTGTTCCCCAGATGAAAAACGCGAGAACCGAGAGCATGGTCGCGCCGCTCGTCAGAATCGTGCGCGAAAGTGTTTCAGATACGCTTAAGTTGATGATTTCACCAAAAGACTTGCCGCGGTGCTTGCCGAGGTTTTCGCGAATGCGGTCGTAAACGACCACGGTGTCGTTCATGGAGTAGCCAACAATCGTAAGAACGGCGGCAATGGTCGACAGCGTGACTTCTTTGCGGAATACGACGAATGCGCCAAGAACGACGAGCGCGTCGTGCAAGCATGCGATGACGACACCTGGCGCGAACCGGAGATCGAACCGGAATGCGAGGTAGAGCATGATGAATACAATGGCAATGACTACGGAGTTGCGTGCGCTGTCGCGAAGTTGCTTTCCTGCGCGCGGACCGACCCACTCCACGCGCAGCGCACTGTCGGGAACCGTGTCGGGCCCGAGCTGGGCTCGCAGTGCATCCATCAGCTGATCGCCTTTGCTTTGAAGCTGGATCTCCACGCGGTGATCGCGAGGATTGACGACTTGCGGGTTCGGGCCCGTTGTCATGCGAAGTTTGACACTCGAATTGACACTCGATACTTTATTGATTTGCTCTTTGATGCGGGCGAGGTCGGGCTCGGAATCGTAGCGCACCGCAACCTTGTCGCCGCCGGCACTGAACTTGACCTCCGTTGCGTGGGAGCCCGGCGGACAAAGTTCTGACTCTGGAATGTCGCCAAAACAAAGGGCTTCTTTCACCAATTTCTTCGTGTGGTCGTCAACCGTGCTGATTTCCTGCACACGAATGAGAAACCGCGAACGGTGCTCGTGGAACTCCGAATTGGGCTCTTGCACCTCGACGATGTCCGGCTCGGAAAACTGACCACTTGCTTCCACGGCATGACGAACCGCTTCACTTTCGAGGTGCTTTTTGAACGCAACCTCGATTTCGGTGCCACCGCGGAAATCGGTGCCGTAATTCGGCCCTGGCCAGAAGAGTGAAACGAGCGAGGCGAAGGTGAGCAAAAGGCTAAGGGTGATCCAGTACCTGCGGACCCCCATGAAGTCATAGACTTTGCCTGGCTTGAAGAGCTCCATGGTTGCCTCTCAGAACTCCGCGCCAACGCTGAGTCGTTTGACCTTCGCACCACGCACCCACCAGTCGAAAACAAGGCGCGTGCAGAATACACCCGTAAAAAGGCTTGCAATAATGCCAATCACGAGCGTAACCGCAAAACCTTTCACGGGGCCGGTGCCGTATTGCATGAGAATGAGGCCAGAGATGAAGATCGTGACATGGCCGTCGATGATGGCGGTGAAGGCCTTGTCGTAACCAGCTTCCACGGCAGCCCGCGGGGAACGAGCCGCGCGCAACTCCTCGCGGATGCGCTCGTTGATGAGCACGTTCGCGTCAACGGCCATGCCGACCGTGAGCGCGAGACCGGCGATGCCAGGCAAGGTCAATGTGCCGCTGAACGACGCGAGAATTCCAAGTTGGATAAGAAGATTGAAGAGAACCGCGATATCGGCAACGATGCCGGATTTACGATAATAAAAGAGCATGAACACGAGCACGAGCCCCATGCCCGCGGCCGCGCCGATGCCGCCTTTCTTGATGGAATCTTCACCAAGCGTAGGCCCAATGAGTGATTCGTTGGACGGCGTAATGGGCGCGGGAAGTGCGCCTGACCGGAGCACCATTTCGAGCTTTTCTGCGTTCTTGAGTTGGGTGTCGGGATCGCCGCCACCCATCGTGATGCTGGCGCGGCCGCCGCCGATTTTCGACCTGATGACGGGTGCCGAGTTGACCACGTCGTCGAGAATGATTGCGAAGCGGCGGTGCACGTTGGCACCGGTGACCTCTTCGAAGCGATCGGCGCCAGCAGGGCTGAAGGCGATCCCAACATAGACCTCCGGTAGGCCGCCACTGCCCTGCGAATTCACGGCACGCTGCGCGTCGGTGATGTACTCGCCGGTCACTTCCGAGCGCGAGAACAGATAAAATGTGCGCCAGCCCTTTTCGGCAAACTTGTCTGTCTCTTCGTCGCGCTCTTCGATCTTCTCGAAACCAATCACGTGGTCGTCGGGAACTTGGAGCGTGGATGTCCACTTTTTGAAGCGCTCGAGAGCCTCGTTCATGCTCTCGTTCTCACGCTTGGTGATGCGAGCGTAGCTGGATTTGACCGTTTTTCCGGGACCGGCTGGCGCGCTTTCGGACCAGATTTGGATGCCCTCGCCAGCGGGAATGGCGCTGTCGGGAATTTTCCCGAAAAAGTCGGCGTCGTCGTCGAGCATTTTGAACTCGAGGCGAGCCGTGCGGCGGATGATTTCTTTGATTTCGTTGAAGGTACGTTCGTCTTGGCCGGGCACCTCGACAATGATGTCTTCATCGCGCGTCGTGACGCTTGCCTCGCGCAAACCGAGCTCGTCGACGCGACGGTTGACGGTGTCTTTCGCTTGCGCAACGGCTTTGTCGCGAATTTGCGTCTCGACTTCCGCGCGGATTTTGAAAACGGCCTCGCCCACGTCGCCCTTCACCTGCGTAAGCTCGGCACCAAACTTCTTGATGAAACGGTCGTCGATAAATTTCGTATCTGCCGGGTCTTTAAATTTGATTTTAAGAACCGCTGATTCGGGCTCGTAGATATGGACTTTGTCATCGAGCTTTGCAAGCTCATCGCGCTTGAGCAGACTTTCACCCGAGTGAAGGCCATACGCAACGGCGAGGTCTTGGCGCATTTGATCGGCAAACTTATCGCGTTTGTCGCGGATGGCTTCTTCCACTTCCACTGTGTAAACGAGGCGCAAACCACCCTGCAAATCAAGGCCTTTGACGATGCCGAACGTGATGCGGTCTTTGACGTACTGCGGGCACCGAATACGCCCATGGGTCAGCCCCTCGAGCGTTGGCCAAAGCACGATGAGCGTGCCAAAAAAGACAGCCGCTACGAGGCCAACCTTCATGCGCCACGCGCTATCCATAATCGGAAGCGCCGTAATGAGTGTTGCCACCACGAGAAGACCCATGACGACAAGCCCCCAGAAGTTGTCGTAACGGAAAAATAGATAGGCGCCGATCGCACACGCGAGAGACAAAAGCAGCGATTGGCGCGAGTGCGGTTTCATTTCTTGTCGGCCGCGGCCTTGGCTTCTTTCATCACATCGGCCACGCTTTTGTCGGATTTGTCAGCGCCTTTGTCAACCTTGGCCCCCTTTCCCGCAGAGGCGGAAGCCGTGTCGAAAGGAGCGAGGGTTGACGCAAGAACCTGCACGGTGGTTCCCGGGGCGATCTTCACTTTGGCGATGCGCTCATCGGCTTCCGCGAGCTCACCGATCAGGCCGGATTGCGTTACGACGCGATCGCCTTTTTTCAACTTTGCGCGCTGCTCTTGTTCCTTCTTCTGGCGGCGAAAGCTCATGAAAAGAAACGGCACCAGAATCAAAAGAGGCAGCAGCACCGCAAGCATGTTGCTACCGCCTGCAGGCGCCGCCTGTGAGCCCGCGGGCGGCGACGAGTCTGTGGAAACTCCGGGCGTGCCGGCCTTGGGCTGAACTTGTTGGGAGAACGACATGGATGGCTGCTCGCTTGCTGCGGAAGACTGCGCGGCGGGGCTAGAAAAACTGGGAAAAAAGCCGTAACGCTATCGGGATAAGGGCGGGATTAGTCGAGAAACCAGAGTGGGTCAACCGGTGCTACGACTCGTGCTGGCCGAAAAGCAGATTCAACATCGGCAAATCGCTCGAGCGGCAGAAGATGTGCAGGATGTCTCCTTCTTCGAGGACGATGTGACCGCGAGGAGCGAGCAAGTCGGCGCCACGGACGACAAGCATCACGGCGGCATCGTCTGGGAATGGGATATCGGAGAGGGACGCACTACAGACCGCGGACGCCCGATTGACTTCGCACACGACGAGCTCATGGCCAAGCGGGCGAGACGCAGTGATTTCCAACGCTGCGGGACGGGTTGGGGCAACGCGCCTGCCCACCTTCAACTTGCGCGCCAGAACGCTGACTGTGCTGCCTTGGATGGTGGCGCCAACGACAACGATGAAAAAGACAAGGTCAAAAATACGCGTGGCTGCGGTCACGTGAGCCAAGACAGGAATGCAGGCAAGAACGATGGGCACGGCGCCTTTGAGACCGACCCAGGAGACGAAAAGCACTTCGCGCGCGCGGAAACCAAATGGCAAAACACATGGAATAACGGCAACCGGACGAGCCACGAAAGCCACGAAGAACGCAAGCACGAGCCCTGGGCCGGCGGCCTGTACAATGCGGGCTGGGGACGCGAGAAGTCCGAGAACGACGAACATCGCGACTTGACCGAGCCATGCCACGAAGTCATGCACGCGCCCGAGGGCAGCCTTGTACGAAAGCTTCGCATCACCAAGGACAATACCTGCAAGATACACGGCAAGAAAGCCGCTTCCCTGAAGCACCGAGGCAACGCCGAAGGCAACGAAGGCAAGACCTACGGTGAGCACGGGGTAGAGGCCCGTTACCGAGAGCTGCAAGCGCTTGAGCAGAAGGCGTGCCCCCACCCCGCTTGCCATTCCGACGGCGGCGCCAACACCGAGCTGCACGCCCACGAAAAGTGCCATGGTCCACTTGATTGTTTGCCCCATGGCAAGGGCTTCGGTGGTGCCGAGCGTGAGGATGACAGCCATGGGATCATTCAATCCACTTTCGACTTCGAGCAGCGCGCCCACGCGCTCGTGAAGCTCGACACCGCCAACGCGAAGCACGGAGAAAACCGCGGCGGCATCCGTGGACGAGACGATGGCCCCAAGCAAAAACGCCGTCGTCCAATCAAAACCAAGCGCGTGCGCGGCGCCCCCGATCATCGCCGCGGTGCCTAAAACGCCGATGGTTGCGAGCACGACGGAAGGAGCAAGGTAGCGACGGAACGTCGTGCGCGGGGTGTGCAAGCCCGCATCGAAAAGAATGAGCACGAGAGCGGAAGTGCCTATGCGGAAACTTAGCCGGTAGTTGTCGAACACGAAGCGGCCGATGCCCTCGGCACCGGCCGCCATGCCGAGAGCCACGAACCCGAGCACCAGCGGAACACCCGAACGCGCCCACAGGCGGCTCAGCAGAGCGCTCGTCACGAGAAAAGCGCCGATGACGAGCAGCGCAAGGGCCGTGGCATTCGGCTCGTAGACCGCCATCGCGCATAGAATGGTTCAATGTAGCGGCGCGCGAAACGTGATCTCGAAACGCACATGCGTAGGGCCGCAGTATGCTGCGGCCCCTACGGATGCGTTCGCCAACGATGAAATCGCAGCAAATCGAAAGCGGGTTAGAATACGATGCGCGAAGCGATCATCGCGCTCCACAGCTTGGTTGCAGGCAAATCATCCGCGTCGCGCTCATCACGGATGAAAAGCGTTCCGCCGATTTCGCATGCAATCTGCCAAGAGGCCATAAGCTGCATCTCGACCCCGCCGCCGACTTGGGCTGCGATTTCGGTGGAGTGTGGTGTTCGCGGCAAGATGTTGGAGTCTGTGCGCCATTGGCCTGCACCGATTTGCAAAAAAGGTGTAACGCGTGCGTTGCTGAGGCGCACGCGCGTCAGCACCATGCGCGTGGACGCGGTGAGCCGCATCGCATCGACAAGGCTGATGCGATCGCCCGCGATGCGAAAGGCTGTGCCCCAGTCGCGCGCCACGAATGACACACGTGGCGCGACGCCAAACCACGCATTGCCTGCGGTTTGAATAAATGGCTGAAAAGTGCGGTCGTTTTGCAGTGGCGTGGATTGCCCCTGTTGCGCATTGGGGCGCTCACGACCGCCGCGTACGTAGTTGTCGAGTTGAATAAGCAGCCTGCCCCAGTCGACGGTTGCATGGGATGAATCGGCTCGCGCGTTCAAGGCCGGCGTGGTTGCGGCAGCGACGATTCCAGCAAAAATTAGTGCGCGCAGCAGCCGCCTGCTTCTGCCCGGCTGCGCGTCAAAGCGAAAGCTAAGTTTTATCATTCGTTTTATAAACTCCTATCGGTCGAGGAGTTTGTGCGCGAGCGCGTGCGGAAACTTGCGTAAGTCCTTCTGCGCCTGCGACTGACACGTCAGTTATGGGAGTCATCTTTCCATGACTCAATCGAGCAATCGTAATGCCGGTTGCATCCCGTCGCAGCGATCGCTAAGGCAACTCTCCAATAGCGCCTGCGCTCGAGCGCCAATGAGCCATTGGCCAGGATCAACGGATCCATCCCAGTCACTGTCGTGGTGGGTGCGGAATTGGGTTACAGCGTCGTTACGGTGTAAGCCGGTGGAGCATTCGCGGGAACGGGATGGTTTCGCGCACGTGCGAAAGGCCGCACAGCCACGCCACAGTGCGCTCGATGCCGAGGCCGAAACCGGCGTGCGGAAAGGATCCGTAGCGGCGCAGATCGAGATACCACTCAAAGGCTTCTTTGGGCAGCTTCTGCGCGGCAAGCGCGCTTTCGAGCCGCTCCAGATCGTCTTCGCGCTGCCCGCCGCCCACAATTTCGCCGTAACCTTCGGGAGCAAGGATATCCATATTGAGTGCGAGGTCGGGTACTGCTTTGTCGTGCGCGAAGTAAAATGCCTTTAAGGATGCTCTATACCGATGCACGATGACAGGGCGATCGAACTTGCTTGAAATGACGGTTTCTTCGTCGCCGCCGAAATCGTCGCCGACCTTTGCCTCTGGGTGGCCATTGTCTTGCAAGATTTGAATGGCCTCATCGTAGGTAATGCGGGGGAAGGGAGGCGTAACACGTTCTAGATTTTTCGTGTCACGCTCGAGAATTTTGAATTCCGTTTGACGCGTTTCGAGAACACGAGCGACCACATAGGAAAGAAAATCTTCGGCGAGGTTCATGTCGCCTTCGAGATCCAAGAAAGCAACCTCGGGCTCGACCATCCAAAACTCGGCCAGATGGCGGCGTGTTTTGGACTTCTCCGCGCGAAACGTCGGCCCAAAGCAATAAACTTTGCCCAATGCAGCCGCCGCTGCCTCCATGTAAAGCTGACCGGATTGCGCGAGGTATGCCGGCTGGCCGTGGTAGTCGGTTTCGAACAGCGTGGATGTGCCTTCGCACGCGCTTGGTGTGAAAATAGGCGCGTCGATGAGCGTGAACTCGTGGCTATCAAAATAGTCGCGCACGGCTTTGATGATGGCATGGCGCACGCGCATGATGGCCACTTGCCTTTTCGAACGAAGCCATAGATGCCGGTTATCCATCAAGAAATCCGTGCCGTGCTCTTTCGGAGAAATTGGGTATTCGCGCACGGGAGCCGCAATCACCTTTAGGTTTTTTACCTGAAGCTCGTATTGGCCTTTGATTTTGCCGTGTTCTTTGACAATGCCAGAAACTTCGAGGCTGGTTTCTTGCTGAATGTGGTCGGCCGCAGCAAAAAGCTCGGTTGGCACATCGCCTTTGAAAACCACGGCCTGAACCATGCCGCTGCCGTCGCGCACTTCGAGAAAATGCAATTTGCCGCTCGATCGCTTGTTGTACAGCCACCCGCGAAGGGTTACTTCGCGGCCAACATGATCGGACAGATGAGCAATGGGCACGCTCTGGTGGCTTGTCATGGCATGTTGCAATTATCACGTCGTGCAATCGCGCCCTAAAAAAGCGCTTTGACGAGTGGCACGTCGTGACCCCGTGGGCACCGCGCGCGCATCTCGCGCTCGGCCTTTTCGAAGGGTACGCGTACGACCTCGCCGCACTCGGGGCACTTTACTTCGACGAGATCTTTGTCGCTGCTGCTATTCTCGGGCATAAGCGGCAGCATCAGACATTCTCTGACGTTCGGCTAGTGCCGCTCGGCACAAGTTCCACTGGATTTGAGAGAGACCATGACCTTGATGCGGAATAGACCAGCGGCACTAGGAGAAGCCGCGGGAGCGGCTTCGGGGGTCTGGGGGCGGAGCCCCCAAAAAAAGACTAGTGCCGTTCGTGCGCTGCGAAGCAGCGCGTTCGGCTATATTAGCCGAACTTCTGCCGAACGGCGCTAAGAGGTTGGTAGGATGCCGTTATTGTTTCTTTTCCCGCACCTCTAACATGTTGGTCGTCGACTTTTACAAGCTCCCGCGCGCCATTCAAGACCGGTTCGTTGGATCGGTCATGAGCGGCTTTCCGCCAGCCCCGCTGCTTGCCCGCAAAAGCGCCGTGCAAACCAAGGCTCCGTGGGTTGCCTTGTCGGTCGTTTCGCTGCTTGCCCTCGTTGGCACCACAGCAATTGGATACGGTGAGTTTCACAGCACTCTGTCGATCCATTCGTGGCGTGTTTTTTTTGCCGTCTATGCCGTGCTGGTTTTTGGTGTTGCGTTTGGGCTCGTGCAGGTGTGGACGCGGCGGGTACGCGAGCGTGGGCTGCCGTTTGCCGCTGGCGTGTATTTGTTTCCTGCCTGCCTCATCGACGCGCAGAGTGATTGCTTTCGTATTTACGACACTACGGATGCATCTGTGAAGGCAAAGGGTAGCCACGTTCGCGTTTCATTCGAAAGCGGCAGTTCATTTTCATTTGTCGTGGCCAATGCGAATGATGCGGAGGCCACGGCGACGGGCGTGTGGGCGGCGCGCGAACGCGCAATGCAGGCGCGGGCAAGCGAAGATCCGAAAGAGCTCGTCGCGGTCGATCCGCTGCATAACCCGCGCTTTTCGAGCCCTGTTGGGCCGCGCGAGCCGTACCAAGTGCAGATGCCGCTGTGGAAAAAGTACGGCGTGGTGGCGGCAGGTATCGTGGCCATCGTGGTTGCGCCGTTGCTTTTAGTTTCGCGTAACCGTGGCAGCGACAATGCCATGTATGTACGGGCAACGAAAGCGAATGATGTCGCTTCCTACCGCTTGTATCTTGAGCATGGTCGCGTGCACACGGTCCAAGTCGACGAATACGACTTGCCGCATGCCGAGCTTCGCGATGCCGCCGCCGCGGGGACGGTGGACGCGCTTATCGCGTTCAGGGCGACGCACCCAGTAACCAAGACCCAAAGTGAGCTCGCCGCCAAGATCCAAAGTGAGCTCGCCGTCGAAATTAGGACGGCGATGCTTGCGGCACTTGAAAGTGCGAGGGCGAAGGGAACGCTTGCGGCGCTCAACGAATTTGCCCATCGCTACCCTGACCACGGCATCGATCGCGAGCTTGGCGAAGCGATACATGCAGTATACATTCGAGAGTTCGAGGCTTTCAAGAAGGCCGCGCCCTCGAATGACAAAAACGTGGTGCCATTCATCGAGCGACTCTTCGCGTGGGCCGAAAAGCATGGTGCCCGCGTCGAGATCCGTTTCCGGCGCAGGAAAAGTGAGTCGCTCGGTCGCGCCGATGCCTTTGTTTCCCGAACGCCATCGTTTGCGGGCGAGGTCTCGTACCCATCGCAGTACTTCGACGAAAAGCACTCGGCCAAGCGCGAAGAGGTCCTCGGCAAAATACTCGCGTCGCGCTTCGAAAAGGGCTTGTCCGAAGAGATTTTCGACTTCCTGCAGGGTGCCGTTGTTCCCACTGATGTAGAAATGCTGCCCGAAGTCAAAGTGCCGACGCTCTTCGTCACGCACGCAGCGGAGTGGTCAGGTCACACGTACACAACGCAGAAGCCGCGAGGCACGTACGTTAGTATTATCTTTCCGTTCGACGCGCAGTTTGTGATTCCGGGCGGCGCCAAGCCACTTAAATTTAGATCCGATGTTTTTAGGGCTGCAGCCATTGGTCAGCTAAAAGACAACAACACGCTTCGACCCGGCTCTGCGGAGGAAAAGGTGTACGGCACCATGGGCAACGAGGCGTTCGACCAGTTCGGCAGGAAATTCCTCGAGCGTTTCTTTCCAGACGCCAGCCAGACTCCGTAACTGCATATAGAGACTTCGACAACAATCTGCGACTAGCGGGCGGTGCGCGTAGGGGCGTATGGCCATACGCCCCTACGAATATGCGTTGCTGCCATTAGCCCAGCCCCCAATCGAATTTGGGTGAAAAGCGAAAGCGGCTCGCCGCAATACCATTTGAGCGCCGCGGCGCGGCCATAAGGCGAGCGCACAAGGTAGCGGCGCGCGACAACACCGACAGTACCGATAGCGCCGTAAACAAAACGCGTTAGCGCTGCACTTTGAAGCATGTGCCGCCCAATGCACGACGACAAAACATCGCGCGAGTAGACTTCGAAGCGCGCGGAGCTGCCCGTGCGCACGGCACGTGCGATGTGACGAGCGGCAATCTTTGCCATGACAATCGCCGGGGCAATTCCCTCGCCGGTCGCGCGATTGATTCCAGCAGCCTCGCCAACGAGAATTGCGCCATCGATAGCGAGGACCGAGGATCGAACGAAAGGCCGCGTGCTGAATGCTTTGAGCTTCACATGCGCGATGTCGATTCCACGCTGATCGAGCGCGCGCGCAAGCGACGCCTTGACCGCACGATTGCTTGAAAGATTGGCGTGATAAATACCGCGGCTAACGAGTGGTACCATGCCGCCTTGGGCTGTCGGGAAATCCCAATAGTAGCCTTGTATGCCATCGCCCACCACGCGCAGATCGAACTCGGCAAGTTTGCGCCCCGCCGCGATGTCACTTGGAACCTCGGGCGACTCGAGAACGTAGAGATGTCCTTTTCGCGCGCTTTCGCGTAGCCCCAGAAGCTTGCGCGAAGTGCTGCCGGATCCATCGCAAATGGCGACAAAGCGCGATTGAACGGCGCCCGAGGCCGTCATGAGCCGATAGCCATCGGCAATGCGCGCAATGCCCGTTACGCCATCGCCGTCACGAACAACCACGCCGTCGTGCCTCGCAGTCTCGAGCAACCATGCATCGAACTCGCGGCGACAGACAACGATGCCCATGGGTGCAAGCGTTTCACCAGCGCCGCTCTCGGCAATCACACGCGCGCCAGCAAGCGTCACCCGCGGGACATCAACGGCGATCCCCATGGCTTCGAGAGTGCCAATGCCAAGCGGGCTGATGGCCCCAGCGCACGGCTTGTCGCGAGGAAAGCGCGCTTTGTCGAGCACGACGATGCGATTGGGCGCAATGCCCTCGGCGCGCACCAAATGCAGGGCAGTGCTCGCACCTGCCGGGCCACCGCCAATGATCGCAACATCGTAGTCGAAGGATCTACCTTTCACGTCTGCGCAGGCTCCGTAGATGTACTCTGCACGATACCGTCAAAGTCTCTCGCGAGGTCGAGAGCAAGCTCGTCGAGCTCGCGAGAGCGATCGGCAGGTGCGGCGAGTGTCAGGTCGCCGCCGCCCTCGGCAAAAACTTGGGCAACGCCCTCGTGGGCTTCCACGATACCTTTGAGAAACGCAACGTCTTTCGCGCGCACGATGAGCCTTCTTACCACCATGCCGTCCCCAACGAGTGGCCTGACCGGCGTTCTTGCCACGACGTTCACCGACCTTCACGCAGAAGGGTTAGCCACTTCGTCGGAGTCGCCGCGCGCACGCTTGTCGCGCAAGCGATGCTGCACGAACTCAACGAGCCGCTCTACGTAGCTTTCGAAGGGCGGGCACCGTACCTCGGTGTCGGCAAGAAGCTCGGTCGTGTTCGTAAAATTGTATGTTACATGTGTCATGAGCGCATCGACGAATGCGTGCGGACTTTTCGCAAGTCGCTCGATTCCTGGCACCCGCAAAAGGGCATTGGTGAGATTCGGGGGGAAAAAGCTGTGCGGCGTGCGCCTGCCACAGGCCGCAGCAACGAGCTCGAAAACTCGTTTGACGGTCAAGGGAGACGAATCGCCAATGTGGAACGTGCGCCCAGGCGCGCGCGGATCACGACCAATGGCCCGCGTTGCACGCACGACGTAGTCGACGGGCACGAGGTAAAGCGGAGTTTCGGCACGTCCGGGCAACGCAATGGGAAAGTCGGGAGGTGAAGTCACGATGAGCGAGATAAGGAAATACGGACCCTCGAAGCGGTCTATCTCGCCAGTTTGTGAATCCCCAACAACAATCGTGTGACGCACCACGCAGATGGGGATCTTGGGCATGGCCGCGCGCATCATTTTCTCGCTGCGCGCAAGCGATTCTTCGACACAATTATGGAAATTTTGACCTTTCTCGAGCTCCTCTTCGAGCACAATTCCTCGACGGTCTCCCGAAACGTGGGCGCTCGAATGAAAGACAAGGTTTTGAATCCCCCGACACGCAGCGCCAAACTCGAGAATCTCACGCGCGCCGCCAAGGTTCACGTGCTCGACATGCTTCTTGTCAGCGCCCACGTCGGTGATTTGGGCCATGTGATGGATACGATCGATTTCGCCGGCAAGTGCTTTGAACTCGACTCCCGAGAGCCCAAGATCGATCGCGGCGGCATCTCCTTCAATGAGGTTCACGCGCGCCTGCTCGTTTTGCGACAGGGCACAATACGCCTCTTTTGCTTCGGCTTCGAACTTCGGGGGAACAATCGCGTGCACGAAGGTAGTTGGCGAACGCACAAGCTCGGTGCACATCTTTCGCGCGATGAAAGAAGGGAAACCGGTGAGCAGCACAACCTCGTTGTAACCGGGGCGCGTCATGAAGACCGCAGGCTATCGCCTCTTGCCCCGCAACGCGACCCTTCGAGAGCATGGCGCTTGCGGTATCGATCCGGATTGAAAGTTATCCATGATTGGTAAAAAGAAGATCCAGGGAACCGCGCGCGACAGAAACTCAGTAACCGGCATACTCTCACTCCGAGTAGCCATGACCGGCGGGTGACATAAAACTGCTCGTAACTATAACTGGTAGACTTCTTGCACCGTATGGCAGCGTGTGATCTATGGATTGTGACGCCCAGAAGCTCTCACGATACGGCTCCAAGTTGCATGCGATGGTCGTCACGAGGCGCGGTGCAAGCGCTCCCGAGTACGCCCTGCTCCTCGTGGGTATCTTGCTGGTTGTAACCGTCGGGTTAAAAGCTCTCGGTGGCACCCTGAATAAGGCTATTGGCAATGCCAGCGGCGCGCTCGGAAGTTCTGAGAGCAACAGCCCGCCCGGAAGTTCTAAGTCTGCCAACACGGAGTCTGCGGGTCAGTCAGACCAGCAGGCAGCCCAGGCAACTGGGGCGACTCCGGCGAGCACGGAATCTGCCAGCGCAGCTTCTGCGAGCCAGCCAAACAAGCGGGTAGCCCAGGCAACCGGGGCGACTCCCGCGAGCAAGTCAGACCTGCGGGCAGCCCAGGCAACCGGGGCGACTCCCGCGAGCAAGTCAGACCTGCGGGCAGCCCAGGCGACCGGGGCGACTCCCGCAAGCAAGTCAGACCTGCGGACAGCCCAGGCAACCGGGGCGACTCCGGCGAGCAAGTCAGACCTGCGGACAGCCCAGGCGACCGGGGCGACTCCTGCAGGCAGCGACAGCGACATAACTCTTGTTTCAGGGCAAACCCCCTTACCATCAAAACCAGCGTGGAGCCGTCATGCTGCTGGGGGGTTCATCATGGCGTGTTTTTTGGCTGTCGCACTCTGGTACGTCATTCAAGAATACGCGCGGCGCAAGCGCTCCTGAATACGCCCTGCTCCTTGGTGAAGTTCAAATCGAGAGCGGTTCGTCAGAAATCTTTCGGCGGCGCCGGCTCTTGTGGGCGCACCGGCTTACGAGCTGTCGAGTCGGCTGGCGGCCTGCGCGCCGGCGGCACGAGCAAAATTGCGCTTTCGTCGTCGGCCACTTTTGGATCGACCGATACAGCGTTGCCCGCGGGCAGCGCTGGCTCCAAAGGCGCCGAAAGTTGCGCGGACGGCGCCGACACTTTGGCGTAGGTAACCACGCCTGCAAGAACGATCGCGAGCGCGCTTGCCACAAGAAGAACCAAAGGCGCCTTCGGTCGGGCGAACATCGCCGACGCGACCATTGCGCGGCGCGCCACGCGTGCAGACGCCAGCGTGATGGGTAGATCACGCGGCCGGCGACCGAGAACACACGAGATGCGCTCAGCCGAGTCATACGCACCCCGCAAAAGCCCCAACCCCGCAAGAGCCCACGCGAGCTCGGCAACCGACGGATAGCGTCGTGTGGGACAGATGCCAAGGCACTTTGCGACAATCCCATCGAGCTCGGGACCAACACCAGTCCGCGCCTCGGAAGGACGAGGCGTTCGCGAACGTGTAATCTGCATAAAAATCTGCGGTAAGGCATCGCCGGCGTAGGGTGGGCGCCCGACGAGCAGTTCATAAAGAATGGCGCCGAGCGCCCAAATGTCGGTCCGCGCGTCAACGCGATCGGAAGCCTCCATTTGCTCCGGAGCCATGTAGCTTGGCGTACCGAGCACCATTCCGGGATCGGTCAAAGGCGAAAGTGTTTGATGCCGCGTCATGCGTGAGATGCCAAAGTCGAGCACTTTGATGCACGGGTGGTCATCGATGGTTGTCGTCAGAAAAAGGTTTGCCGGTTTCAAATCGCGATGAACCACGTTCATCGCATGCGCTTCGGCGAGTGTTTCGCACGATTGCAATATACACGTTACCGCCAGCTGGGCGGGGAGCGGGCCTTGCCGCGCAAGCACTGTGGCCAGATCGGCCCCGACTAGGTACTCCATCACCAAATACGGCGTTCGCCCTGGCGACAGCTCACCAAAGTCAAACACGCGCACCACATGCTCGCTACGAATGCGCGAGGCAGCGAGTGCTTCACGCCTCAACCGCGCCACGTACTCGGGCAGCGCCGACGCTTCGGTTGGCAACACTTTGATAGCCACTTGCCGTTCGAGCTCGAGGTGCGTGGCCCGGTATATAATGCTCATCCCTCCGCGTGCGATCACGCTGTCGATGCGGTACTTGCCGCCAAGAACATCACCGATAGCAGGCGCCGCACTCGCGGTCGCTCGGGCCACATCATCGTGGTGCGCATCTGATTCGGGTGGTTCGGGCGGCGCGGCGCTACGACGCGAGGCAGGAGCTAGGTGTGTCAAGTCTGCGGACGGCAGACGAGGACCGGCAGTGTCGTCGCGATCCATGGTTTTCTCCACTGAATCTCCGCGCAAACACTCCCGCGCGGCAGTACTTCTGGGTGCGGTGCGAGGAGCATGCCGCGGCTGCCAAGCGCTGCATCTCGCGGTTCGAAGGCGCGATCCAGTTACGCCAAATTCACGACGGCGCGCTTCATGAGCCCACAAGGCGCCCAAAAGCGGCCGCCATGACGCGCACGTGCGCCGCGAGACGATCCGCCACGACGGCCAAGCCAATGCGATCGCGGGGCTGTCGCATTGGCAGCGTGACGCGTGCGTCACCGCGTCGAGCCGTCCAAATGCTATGGTCATTTCATGGCTTTTCCCCGTTACGCTGGCACACCTCGCGCAGGTTTCCTTCGCTCCACTATTGGGCTAACGTTTTTGGTTTTGGTCTTTGGCAGCACGAATGCATCCGCAGAACCGAAAGTCGGCGTCGACGCCCAAGTCGATGTGCCGGTCGGCCCATCTGCCATCAGCAGCGGCTACGCAGGCGGCATTCGCGTTGGCTACGAGGTCAACGCCACCGTCGTCACGCTCATGCCGGAAATTGGCGGCGCGTACCACAAGTTCGGCGGAGACATGGCACCAGGAATTTTGCAGGGTTTTGTCGGCGCGCGCGTGGGTACTGGCTCGATTGTGCGCTCATCGGTTTTCGGCCATCTCGGATATGCGAACGTACGAAATGACAATGCACCCAATCGCAGTGCTTCCACACTCGACGGTGGCCTCGCGTTCGACTTTGTAGGCATTCCAAAAATCGATCTCGGCGTTCACGGGGCTTACAACGTCGTGACAGGCAACAGCGACGGCGCCGCGATCAAATGGGTGTCCGCCGGCGTCCACGTGCAGGTGGCTTTCTAGACCGCAACTTGAAAGCGGTCTAATTCGCTCGTGCTAATTTGAGTGGCGATGCGACGGATCCGGGGTTCTCACTTGCTCCTTTCTGCGTCTTTCGCGGCTGCCACAGCCGCCGCGTTGCTCGGTCCCGCGCACGCCGGGCCCGACGCACCGAGCGAGCCTTCACCCTGGCGCTGGTCACAGATTTCGGGCGCTGCCTCTCACGCAACCGAGCTCACCGTGGCCATGGAATACGACGCGGCGCGCTCCGTTCTTGCCAAGGCCGATCCGAACGATCCTGCCATCGTTGTCGCAAAAGCGCGACTCGCACTCTACGAAGAGAACTGCGATCTCGCAGCAACGCTTCTCAGTGGAAGCGAAGCCGCAAACGACGACGAAGCGAGTCTGATCGTCGACGTTGCCCGTGGATGCGCGCGTGTCACGGCAGCAACGGTTTCCGAAGTCGACGAGGCCAATGGCATTGTTCTTCGCTACCAAGACGAAGCCGACCGCGCCCTTGGCCCACTCATCAAAACCACGGTCATCGCGGCGCGCGAAGCACTCTCGCGCGATCTCGGCGTCGAATGGAAGCAGCCAACGCGCATCACAGTCGTGCGCGACCTGCTTTCGCTCAGCGCAATGACCGGGCTGCCGTACAAGTCGGCGCAAACCACCGGCACAGTGGCCGTCGCGAAATGGGGCAGGGTCGCCATTCTCTCGCCGCGCGCAAGCATGAATGGCTTTGCCCTTCAAGACACGCTCGCCCACGAGCTCACGCACCTTGCTATCTCGATGACATCGCACGATCGTGCACCACTTTGGCTGCACGAAGGCGTTGCGCGCCGCCAAGAATCTCGATGGCGGGCGCCGGGGCCTTTCGACGACAAGCCAAGTGCCGAAGCCATCGTCCTTCGCGGAATGGAGCGAAAGCTCGATCTGCAACTCGACAAGCTTGGGCCGTCAATTGCCATGTTGCCGAGCGCCGACGCTGCCATGGTGGTCTTTGCCGAGGTCGCAAGCTTCGTTCGCTATTTCGTCGAAAGCTCGCCTAATGGGACACTTGGCAAGCTTCTCATCGCGCTGCGCGATGCAAAAACAGCCGACGAAGCTCTCCGGCGTGTGAGCGGTGAAACGCTTGCGCAATGGGATACGAAGTGGCGCGCGCAACTGGCAAAGCGACCTCGCGAAACGCTTTCTCCGTTGCTCGGGCTTGGTGGCGAGCTCGCAGGGTCGGCCAACGCGCGTGAGCGGGCAAGGCTTGCTGAGCTGCTTTTCGGCCGCGGGCATGCGAGCGAATCGAACGCCCAGCTCGACAAAGTCTCGCCCGAGCTTTTTGCCGATCCGAGCCTGCGCTACTTGCGGGCACGCGTTCTCGAAAAGATGGGGGCAGAAAGCCAGGCAGCGGCGCTGCTCGAGGATCCAACCGAGTGGGTCGCAAGCTTCGGCCCATGCTGGGCTGTGCGCGGCAGACTAGCACGCGCTGCCGGCGACGAGGCGTCGGCGTTGGCGTCGTTTGCCGAGGCCGTGGCCCACGATCCGCTCGGCTTCGAAAGCGCATGCCAGCAGGCGCCTGGAGACGATACGACGCAAGGCCCGACCGGAGACCAAGACGACGCAGGTAGTTTATTGTGCGAGGCAGCGCGCAGTCGTTATGAGCCCGACGTCGGGCAAGACTAGGCAAGACTAGGGGCGCGCGGATGAATTCGTGTATTCTATCGTGAGGATCTAGGTCAAGGAAGCGAGAGCGGATTGAACGCGATCACCTACGCCACCGCCCAGATCGTTCGCGTACTGCCACGAACGCGAATAACCCGCGCCGCAGGGCACCTTGCCGACTACGCATGGCCCGATTTGCTCGGCAAAGCCGTCGTGCATTTTTATTGTCGCGCGTACAACGTGAAGCTCGATGAATGTTGCAAGCGCGATGGCTACACGAGCTTCGATGACTTTTTCACGCGCGAGCTGCGAGAAGGCGCGCGCACCCTTCCAAGCGATCCGCGCATTGTCATTAGCCCCGCCGACGGGCGCATCGATTCGCTAGGCCGTGTCGATGGCCACCGTTTCGAGGTGAAAGGCCGACCCTACGAAGTAAGCGAGCTTGTCGGCGACTCGGCCGAAGCCAAACGCTACGAAGGCGGCTCGGGCTGCGTCGTCTACCTTTCCCCACGCGACTACCACCGTGTACATTCCCCCGTTGCCGGCAAAATCGTCGCCGTTCGGTCAATGCGTGGCGACTATTATCCGGTCAACGCCATCGGCATTCAGCATGTGCCGAAGCTGTTGGTGCGCAACCGCCGGGTTGCCATTGTTATCGATAGCCAGGGCTTTGGCCTGGTCACTGTGGTGATGGTAAGTGCGATGGTCGTCGGTCGAATCACCGTTACAGGAATTGACGCGCGCGACGTGCCCATTGGTTGTCACACGTTGAAGCCGCCGCGCGCAATCGCGCGTGGAGAACAAATCGGCATTTTTCATCTTGGGTCCACCGCGGTCGTCTTCTTCGAGCCTGGCGCGAAAGTGCGTTTTTTAGCCGGTGTTGGGCCGATTCGTTTCGCCGAGCCGCTCGCCATCCAGGACGTGCAAGACGCCATCCAAGAAGCCACCCAAAACGCCATCCAAGAAAAAAAGGGGGCGGAATGAGCGACGGGCACTCCAAGTCCTTGCCGCCGCAAGCACCGGCTCTCGACGAGATCATTCTCGGCGACGATGAGCCAATGGTCAGCGTGTCACCGGCACGGCCAACAGCTTCGCTACGCATCCAAGGCGCCGCAAAAGAAAGCAGAGAAAGCAGCGGGAGCGAACCGCGCATCAGCCTTCCTCCTCGTATGCCGTCGGTGCCGCCTGCTCCTTTGGCTGCGGACAAGCCCCAGGCTACCCAACCTACGGCTGCTCCTATCATCAAGCCAATGCGCATCATCGCTGTGGGTCCGGCCAATGCCGAGCGCGAGAGCGAGCAAAGCGGGAAAGTACAAAAGCCCGCAGTTGAGCCACCGCCCCGCATGGCATTGGGTATCGACGCGCAAGAAGACAGCTGGACGCCGTACCAGCCGCCCTACCAACCGCCGCCAAACCAGCCAAACCAGATAGCCAACGAAGCGACCATTCTGCCGCCCGCTCCGCCGGTGCCGTTGGCCGCGCCGGCAGTGCACACAAGCGTCGCGGAGGCCTCGGCGGCCGAGGCCTCGATGGCACCGGCTTCGTCCGATGACATCCCAATCGATGTTGCATCCGAAGACGAAGTCACCCGCCCGGAGCGACTCGACGGCTCCGAAGAGATCGAAATCGACGACGACGAGGCAAAAAGCGGCGGCGCCGTGGGTAACGTTGCCAGCGAAGTCGACGAGGTCGACGTCGACGATCTCGTGAGCATCGATCCCACCCCAGCACCCACGGCAGTGGCGGTGCAATCAGTCAGCCCGCTCATTCCGATGCTGCAGGCAACGCAAGCGGAGCACGCGGAGCACACAGGCGACCTCATTGCGCCGCCGCCAATGAACGAGGCAACCGCAAGCCGTAAGAAGTCACGCCCCTGGTGGGAAGAACTTTTCAACGACGATTTCATCCGAACCATGGCGATGATCACCGACCGCGATATCGCGCGCGAAGTCGACTTCATCGAAGAAAGTCTTGGCTGCGAAACCGGCGCAACCATTCTCGACTTGGCGTGTGGTACTGGAAGGCACTCCATCGAGCTTGCAGCACGCGGCTACAAGGTTGTCGGCTTCGACCTGAGTCTCGCCATGCTGGCGCGTGCCTCCGACGAGGCGCAAGAACGCAAGCAAAAAATCAACTTCGTGCAAGGCGACATGCGCGACATGGCCTTCGACGAAACCTTTGATGGCATTTTCGCGTGGAACACGAGCTTCGGCTACTTCGACGACGAGAAGAACAATGCGGTGATCGCCAAGGTTCACAAAGCCCTAAAAAAGGGCGGCCAGTTCTTGCTCGACGTAATCAACCGAGACTTTGTCGTCCGCCAGGCTCCTTCGATTGCGTGGTTCGAGGGTGACGGATGCATCTGCATGGACGAGATGGCAGTCGATTTCATCACCAGCCGGCTGAAGGTCAAACGCACACTCATGCTCGACACTGGGCGTGCGAAAGTGACCGAATACACAATTCGCGTTTATGCTCTGAACGAACTCGGGAAGATGCTCAACGACAATGGCTTCCGCGTCGCCGAAGTCAGCGGCCGCATGAGCACGCCTGGCGTCTTCTTCGGTTGCGAGTCGCCACGCACGCTGATCCTTGCCGAGAAGCGCTGATTCATAGGGCACCCCTACAACCGCGCGTTCATATGCACAAAATAACGGAAGGGGCGGCCACAGAGGGCCGCCCCTACGAATATGCGTTTTGTTGGATGTAGGGGCAGGCCCCTGTGCCTGCCCCTTTACTCAGGATACGGTTGTTGGCTGGCCCGTCGACGCCGGCTGGTTCTGCTGCTCGGCACGAGCGCGCGCCCAGCGCTGGATCGTACGCCGATCGATTCCGAGGGCCGCGGCCGTGTGCACCTTGTTGCCGCCAAAGCGTCGGAGAGCGTAGTCGACGTAAACTCGCTGGAAGCGGTGCATGGGGACGAGCCCTTCGGCTGCCTCAATGAGAGCTTCCATGGCATCAGGTGTCGCTTCTTTCGGAAGCGGCGTGGACCGGCGTTGCACAACACCGCTCGACGGCGCGGTCACCGACACCGCTCCGCTCGCACGCGCCACCTTGCGCTTCAATTCGACCATTGCGAGCAGCTGCGTGACTTGCGCCGCGGCGAGTTCCGCCGAGCCGTTCGTCACTGTGCTTGCGCCGGTCTTCGCCGCTTTCACGGCCAGTTCGACATTGTCCGTTACCATGAGGACGACCGCGTGGGACGTTGCGCGCCCCGCGAGATCGAGGACCTCTTCATCACTAAAGCTGGAAGCGGAAATCACAACGATGTCGGTGGTGTCGATCGCCTCGAGAGCCGCTGCGCGCGAAGTCGCGCGACGAACGGAGCAACCTTGCTCACGCAGCATGCTTTCGAGACCCACCCCCTTGTCGCTCTCCACCAGCAGTGCACTGAAACGTGCCATCGGAATCGTGCTTGCCAGATTCACGCTCACATCTCGCTCCTCTCTCCCCCGGCAGCCGGAATTGGCCAAACCGGCAGAGGCTGTGCGGCCTCCTCAGCAGTCATCATGCCACCGCGACAAGGCATCGAAGCGCGCGATATCTGGCAGCGGGACCGTACCACCTATGTGGCCAATCGCGCCGATGCCGCATTCCGTGGGGCAATTCGACACAACGCCGCAGCCCGCCTTGTCATGTAGGATATTATTGTACAGCTCAAGAAATCGTACCAGAACCGACGATATCCTCATGAAAACAGCGACAAAGTATTGTTCGGCTGTTTCAAGCATGAGGAATCCTGAACGTACTCGTGTAGTTATCCGCCACATTTCCAAGCATCTGACCTGCTTGCAAAAACTGTGGCCGAAAATCTCATTAAATCTCGTCTTAGTCAACTACACGCCTGAGGTTCTACAGGCGACTTGACCGCTTTCAAGTTGGCGCGAGGTCGAGGCGGGGCCGAGGAGCGGACCGGAACAGCCTCTTTGCGCTTTGAGGACCGCACCGCAGGCCCCAACGAAGAGATCGCGCCAAATCGAAAGCGGTCATTTCGTGAAGCGCTCGAGCACCATTACACTCGACGCTCGTAGCAGTGCAGTTGCCCCTGCCACGAACTCGCCGTCTTCGCTCATCGTATCAAGCCTTGTGTCGATACGCATTTTCCAGCGAAAAGCCCACTCTTTACCGGGCAAGACGAAGGGGATGTCGCTACGCGCGCCGTTGAACAGCACGAGAAACGAGTCGTCGATAACAGCCTCACCCATTGCGTCGCGCCAGTCGAGCGCGTCGCCCGAGAGCAGAAAGCCGATCGTTGCGCAGGCTGGTTTTTCCCAGTCGAGCGCGGTCATCTCACGCCCCTCGGGGTGAAACCAGGTGATGTCTTTGAGCTCGCTTCCGCCAACACATTCGCCTCGCAGAAAGCGGTGGCGCCGAAACACCGGGTGCCGCGCACGAAATGCAATGAGCTGCCGCGTAAACGATAAAAGCCTTTGCCGCGACTCGTCGAGCCTCCAGTCGAGCCATGAAATAGGGCTGTCCTGTACGAATGCGTTGTTGTTGCCGTGCTGTGTTTTGCCTATTTCGTCGCCGCTCGTCAGCATGGGCACGCCCTGCGAGAGCATGAGCGTGGCTACGAAATTGCGCTGCTGACGACACCTCAGCGCTTCGACCGCTGACAGATTCGAGTCGCCCTCGACACCGCAATTCCACGACAAGTTGTCGTCCCAACCGTCGCGGTTACCTTCGCCGTTTGCCTCGTTTTGCTTTCTTTCGTAACTGACGAGATCGCGCAACGTAAAGCCGTCGTGTGCCGTAACGAAGTTGATGCTTGCAGCAGGCCGCCGCCCGTCGTCTTCGTAAAGATCGCTTGAGCCGGTCAGCCGATAGCCCATGTCGCTTACGGCACTTGCCTGGCCAATCCAAAAGCGACGCACGGCGTCTCGATAGCGCCCGTTCCACTCTGTCCAAAGCACCGGGAAGTTGCCAACCTGGTAGCCGCCTTGCCCAAGATCCCATGGTTCAGCAATGAGCTTGACATTCGAAAGAATTGGATCCTGATGAATAATGTCGAAAAATGCGCTCATTTTGTCGACCGCCATGGTTTCGCGCGCAAGCGTTGAAGCAAGGTCGAAGCGAAAACCGTCGACATGCATCGTGGTAGCCCAGTAACGAAGGCTATCCATCACGAGCTTGAGCGTTTGCGGGTGCAGCATGTTCAAGCTGTTGCCGCAACCGGTGTAGTCCTCGTAATGAGCTCGGTCGTTCGCAAAAAGCCGGTAATACGCCGCGTTGTCGAGGCCTCGTAGCGACACGGTGGGCCCATCGTCGCCGCCTTCGCCCGTGTGGTTGTAGACAACGTCGAGAACGACCTCGATGCCTCGCGCGTGCAAGGCTTTCACCATGGTTTTGAACTCGACGACTTGGGCGCCAGGCTTTGATGAATAGCGATGATCAGGCGCGAAAAAGCCCAGCGTTGAGTAACCCCAATAATTTTGCATACCGCGCGCTGCAATCGACCACTCGTCCATATGCTCGTGGATGGGCAAGAGCTCGACGGTGGTAACGCCAAGGCGCACGAGATGCTCGACAACGGGCTCGCTTGCAAGGCCAAGGTAAGTGCCTCGAAGCTCGGGCGGCAAAGCGTCGTTGAGCTTGCTTATGCTTTTGACGTGCGCCTCGTAGAGCACGGTGTCTGCCCACGGCACTCGCGGAGGGCAATCGCCTTCCCAGTCGAAGGCGTCGTCAACAACAATCCCTTTGGGCACACCGTGCGCGCTATCACGTGGATCGAGCACGTGAAAATTGGGTGGATCGTTTGTCCCACCGAGCCCGCGCACCGGCGCCCCCATGTACCCAAAAACAGGCTCGCGGTAATCGACCGTTCCTTCGATGGCGCGAGCATACGGATCGACGAGAAGCTTGTTCGGATTGAAGCGCTGCCCAAGAGCCGGATTGTACAGCCCATAGGCACGCAAGCCGTAACGCTGCCCAGGCTTCACGCCAACCGCAAAGCCATGCCAGATGTTCATTGTGCGCTCGCGAAAAGGAATTCGTGTCTCGCGCCCATGCTCGTCGAATAGGCACAAGTCCATTCCCGTTGCGCACTCTGAGAAAACGGCAAAATTGATCCCGTCAGCGAAGGCAGTGGCCCCGAGTGGCGCGTGGAGACCCGGCCTGAGTGTAAACGTCATGCACCCTTTAGATTACTCGAACACCGAACCGGTGTGATCCTAAACGGGCGCCGCCCGCCCCGCTGCTATGGCGAGCGCGCGCACACGCTCGAACCTTTGCACTAGGTTTGGATCGCTCGTCAGATCTTCGATGGGACGCGGCAGCCTCCACGTCCAGTTTTGGTCGCTGATGACACCGGGCGTGTTGATGCGAGACTTGTCGCCGATTAGCTCGTTGACAAGCAGCAGCGTGAGGTTTGAACGCGCCGACAAGAGCAGCTCGATGAGTCGAAACTCGCGTTCGCTCTCGGTCTCAGTCTCGTTGGGCCGCACGCCTGCGAGCTGCGCAAAGCTTTCACGCTCCCAGGCGGCGAAGTCGTACCACCACTGGGTAATGGGCGCCGTGTCGTGAGTACTGAATGTCGCAACGCTTTCGGGTGCGAAGGCACGCGGATCGCGCAGCACATTGTGCTCGTTACGCTCCCACGGCAAAACTTTGTACCCTGGCAAACCAAGCCGCGCCATCGTTTCGCGAGCAAAGGGAGGAATCACGCCGAGGTCTTCTGCGATCACGGCACCGGGCCCCGCTGCATCGATGATGGCGCGAAGGACTTTTTCTCCGCGCGCCCGTTGCGCGGTTTCATCTGCCGGAACAAAGCCGCCATGCTCATGGCCTTTGCGCACCCATTGTCGGAAGAAGCCAACGACATGATCGATGCGGAAGCGATCGAACAGCGCTGCCGCGCGCCGGCTGCGAGCGCGGATCCACGCGAGGTCGTTTCGATCCATCGCGTCCCAATCGTACGCGGGCAGGCCCCAGGCTTGGCCTTCGGGGTTGAAGCCATCAGGCGGTGCACCAAGCGACACATCCGTTCGAAACTCGCTTCGGTTCGCCCAAACGTCGGCGCTCTCGCTGCCCACGATGAACGGCATGTCGCCCATGAGCACGACGCCGAGCGCATTCATTCGACCCCGGGCCATGGTCCACTGCTGGTGGGCTACCCACTGCAAGTACATCTGCTCGAGCACGCGCGTGCCAAGCGCCCCGTCGTCTTTTGGATCGCGCGAGAGGCGAACGAGCTCGGAGTCGCGATCGCGCTCGGCCGTTGGCCAAGTGCTCCAACCCCAAAACGAATGCGAGGCGCGGAGCGCACAATAAAGCGCGTGATCGCTGAGCCACGCGCTCTCTTTTTGGACGAAGGCCCTGAAATCATGCTGGGCGCTCATGTTGCCGGTGGCAAGCGCTGTTCTTCGGAAGCGAGCGAATGCCTCAGCCAGCACGCGCTTTTTGAGCGCCCGAACCGCACGATAATCCACGCGCGCCGCCCCGCGAAGGCGCTCGAGCTCGGCGCGCCCCTCGTTTCCAAGTGCTTGCGCAATGGCTGCTTCGTCGAGAAGAGGCACCTGTTCGACGGTGATGTAGATGGGGTCAATGGCAAATGCGGACAGTGCGCCGTAAGGGCTTGTTTCGCCTTCCGCAAGCTCGTTCGCGGGCAGCACTTGCAGCAAGCGCTGGCCAGCGCGCATCAACCATGCGGCACAAACGGGCAAATCGGTGATCTGGCCGATGCCCCAATCACCACGAGTGCGGATCGAAAAAAGAGGAATCGTTACGCCCGTTGCTCTAACCATAACGCGTCCTTCGCACACGAAGTGTCAGGAGGCAACGCAACTCCTACACCAACGGTAAACGTTCTTTGCGATCCGGCGCTTGCGCTTTCGATTCGAGCCACGAATTTCGGCCGCATGGTGCACACTATAGAGGGCGTGCGATTCTTGCTGACGAAAACGGCAATCTTATCGTGCAGTATACATGCACTAGTAGGCATGGCTTTGTTCTTGGGTCCGCGAGGCATGGCAACGCCCCTTGAACGCGCAGGTGTCCCAAGCGGCCCAGATGAACCGGCTGCAATGGCCGGCGACACCTTCGAGCTTCCCGCACCCGAGATGGGCGCCACTACAGACACGTTGCCAGCGCACACCACCGAGCCGCCGTTGACCAGCGCGCCCAACGTTCCTTCGCATGCGCCACGTTCTTCGATTGGACAGACCGCAGGTCCTACGTCGACCGACGCGTCATCGGCGCAGGTAAACATGCTCTACGGTGCTCTAGGCGATCGCTCTGCGACTCCTCTAGCATCGACCTTTACGCGCCTCTTCGCGCAAACGGCAAGCGCCGATCCCGCGTGGCAAAGCGCACCTCTCGGAGCTGCAGGCGAAGCGACCGTGACTCTTACGCTCGACGTTGCAGGCTACATCGAACACATCGATGTGACGGGCTCGCCAAGCCAAGCCCTTCGCTCCAGCATCACGCGAACCATGGCGCTTTTGAAAAGTCGCCCCTTCGTAGCCAATGCTAGAATAACCCGCGTGCACCTTGCAGCCACGATCGCCAGTGGCGTGGCAGCCGACGACGGCCTCGACAGCAACCACTTCGGCATCAGCACGCGGGGCGGCAACGCCTCCTTCGTGCTGCCCATCGGCCGCCGCATTCAGTTGCGGATCAAGTAGCCAGAGCGCTAAATCGAAAGCGGGGGGCGCGCGTAGATTTGCAAACGCCCCTGGTCGAACACCGGCTTATACACCGGCGGAATGTGCGCGCGCGCTTCCGGTGTGATGTCCCAAACGAGCAGGTAGTCATAGCGAGATATCGCGTCGGCCCAGAATTCGCGCCAGGCCTCGTCGTAGATGCTTTCGCAGTCGACCACAACGGCATTGTTGAGAGGGCTCCGGCACACCCCGCTTGAATGCGCCATGCTCGGCGCAAAGCCTTCGAGCACCCAGTGGTTGAATCGCACGGGAGGCGGCTCGCTGTACATGACTGGAAACGAGTGCGAGTGTGCAAAGAGCAAGGGCGCTGCCGTGAGTTTTTCGACCACGTAGTAGCCCGACGCGTGCATGATCGGGCGCGCGTTGTTGAAGCCAGGCTCTTTGTGCTTGAAGATCAGTGGCAAAAGACGTGCGCCTTCGGGGACCGCCGAGGTGCCGGCGATGAACTCTTGGCGTTCGCGTTCCAGATACATGTAATCTGCACCAAGCCCCGCGCTGTAAAGAGCCGCCGAAATACCAAGCAACCCCGCGAGCTTTTTCGGAATCGCGTCGGGCACACGCAGAAGCATCGCGAACCAAAGGTACGCGATGAAGCGCGAGTTCATGTGGGACCAGTTGGTCTCGGTGTACGGTACAAAGCAGTAGAGGAGCAGGAGTGCTAAGAGAGTGAGCGGCGAAAAAAACGGCGGAGACTCTTTGCGACGCCAAATGCCAATTGCGGCGAGCAGCAAACACGGCACGAGGCTCGACACTTCATTCATCGAATAGGCCCAGAGCCACTCGGCCCACATGTTGTAGGCAAGCTCCCAGGCTGGAAGTGACCTTTTGATGTCGACGAACGCGGTCATCGGCCCCGCGGTGTCGCGCAGGTGCAAGAAGAGAGATGCCATGACGAGCAACGTGACCGGAACGAGCGGCACGATCATCTTGCGAGCGTCAGCGATGCGCTCTTTCCACGTGGGCCGTAGCGCCGCTTCGATCGCCACGAGCATGTGGACGACGAGCAGCGGGAAGGCGTGCGCGTACCACGTGACGACGCCCAGCGCCGTAATGAGCACTCCATTGCGCCACGTTGGCACCTTGCGTTGGCGATCGAGCGCCATAAGCAACTCGAGCGACAGCGGGACGGCCAGCGAAAAATTGAGCATGCCCGCGGTAACAAACCAGTTGTGGATCATGGGCCACATGAACAGGCTCGCAACGAGCATTCGCTTGCGGCTACGCGTGAATGCAAGCACGAAGCGCGGCAACGTAAACGCGTTACCTGCAAGCACCACGAGCGCAAACAGGCGCGCCGCCGTGTTCAGGCTGGCGATCTTGGCAACAACGAAGAGCCATGCGAAAAGCGCCGCGTTCGTCTTGAAAAATCCGTTGAAAACAAACTCTGGGTAGCGATCTGGATGCTCGATCACTGCGACCGCCGAGAGATGATTCGGCAGATCTTGCAGGGGCGGCACCGCAACGAAAGCGAGCGGCCACGCACACACGACGAAGAGTACCGCTCCGATGAGCCACGCGAGCTGTCGATCGCTGAGACGCGACCACACACCATGAAGGTCACGTGCGACGCCGAGACCTGGCATGACGCCCGACGCCGCCACGGTCGGTGCAGCACCATCTACCGTCGCGCGATCGCGTGCGGTGATCAGGCTTAAAGCATTGGCGGCGGAATTCGGCATTGTCAGGGCCTCGTTTTCGTCGGGCGTGCGGAGCGGCGGACGGGAAGCAAATTCGGGCCCAGACCTAGCCATACCTAGAAAAGCGCGGAGAAAACGACAAAACCGACCTTTACCTGCAAGAGCGGGATATGTCCACCGATCCACCCGAATGTCGAGAGCATGACATCGCGATCACGGGTCCATTTCACTGCGACCATCCGAGTTTCACATTGGCTTTCGCGAATGATGGAATAAACGACGTGACCGCTGCCTGAGCTGTCGCAGCCAGGCACGCATCGTGAACAGTCGTCTCCGTAATACGATGGCGACCCCGCTTCTTAAGGTCGATAAAAACAAGCTTAGAAGTGTGGCATGCACATTTCGCAAGCATTCAATAAAAGTGTACTTTCACGCCCTTGTCGTTGGACTAGGCCTCGTTGCCGAAGGCTGTGCGAACGAAGTCGAAAGTAATCCCGTTGAAGTCGACGTTGTCAATCCCACCGCGAACCTAGAAATTTATGGTGGCACGGAAGACAACGACGGCGAGGCGCTGCCCGGCGTTGTTGCGTTGCGCATCGGTGCGGGCGGAACGTTCGAACTTTGCTCCGGTGCCCTTGTCGCGCCAAACCTCGTTTTGACCGCGCGACATTGTGTAACGAAAAACGTGACCACATCGGTCTCGTGTGACGAGAACGGGCGCTCGGCGAACGGCAAGCACATCTCGGGCGAACAAGATCCAACGATCATCGGCGTCTATACGGGTCCGGAACCAAACTTCGCACACAAGCCCCAGGCAACGGGACGCGCCATCGTGACGCCGAAGGGCCCGTACCTCTGTGATTCCGACATCGCGCTCGTTGCACTCGATCAGGCCATCGACGACATCACGCCGCTTGCCATGCGCCTCGATGCACCGGCACGCGTGAACGAAACGATTCGCGCGGTTGGTTATGGTCAGAACGATCAGGGCGTGCCGATCGGCACGCGCTTTCGCAAAAGTGGGATCAGCGTGCTAGCGCAGGGCCGCGGCGTCTCAGCATCGGGAACGCCACTTGGCGCACACGAGTTCGAGGTGGGCCGCTCGATTTGCCAGGGAGACTCGGGCGGTCCAGCGATCAGCGAAGAGTCGCTCGCAGTCATCGGCGTCGTGTCGCGAGGCAGCGGATGCGACGACGACTACGGGCATATCTACACAACGACTGCTGGCTTCAACGAGCTCCTTGACGAAGCATTTACAATCGCCGGCGCAACGCCCATCGCCGAGCCAGTTGCCTTGGGCGATAACACGACGCCCACGCAAGCAACGAGCCCCGGCACTGTGAACAATTCGTCTTCATCGCCAAACGCTGGTTGCGCGCTTGGTGCCCAGGGTGGATCGCAGTCTTGGACCGCAAACATCACATTCGGCCTTGCTATCTTGCTGCTTCTGCGTTTTCGCCGCCGCTAGCAGCTGCTCATGCACGACGTGGTAGTAACGTCGTGCCCATATGGTTCGAGGTCGCCTTTCCAGCGTCATTTTCTCTGTCGCGTTGCTCGTCGTGACAAGTGCGTTGCTCTCGACACTTTATTGGGCCGCAGCGACGATCTTCGTTAGACCTCTCGACATTGTTGAGGGCGAGGTGCTCTTCGAAGCCGATCGCATCCGCTCGAATCTTGCCTTATACACAGATCCGGCGGTGGGCGCATACGACTATGGGCCGGTGCCCGCACGCTACCTCGTCCTCTATCCGCCGGTCTGGCCGTTCTTTCTTTCTTTTTTGCCGAAAGCGTGGGCGGCACACGCAGCAAGGCTCTTGGTATTCGCATTGTGGTACGGGTTGTTAGGCTGGATTGTCCTTCGCGCACCGCGTCAGCATCGCAGAGCCGCAGCGCTTGCCGCGATGTTCGTCGCGGGCGTGTGGGTGCTCGCGTTATTCGCCCTGGTGGCAAGACCCGACGCGCTGGCTGTCCTTTGTTCGGGGCTTGCGCTCGAACGCGTCTCGCGGCGACTGTCCACTGGCGTCAAGGTGTCTCTCGACGCTGTCTCCGGGGGCCTTTTCGCGCTCGCTCCCTGGCTCAAGCCAAACGTTGTTGGCGCTGCTCCGGGCGCATTTTTCGCGGTTGCATTCCTCGCTTGGCTCGGCGCACGCAGGGCAAGTGCGGTAGGTGCGAAGAGTCCGCTTGCCTCGGCTTGGGGTGCCGTCGCGCCTGGCATCGCGGGTGTTGCCCTCGTGTCGACGTGCATTGCGGTGACCCTCACGATCGTGAGCGGACAAGCGTGGATCACGCATTTGCTCGCCTCGACGGGTCAGCCTCCAAGTGCCTCGCTCTGGTTCGAACAGCTTGGCTCGCGGCTACCTTTCTTTGGTTTACCGCTCGCATCGGCAATGTTCGTCGGCATGCGCGCGCGCAAAGATCCGGGGGCATTCGTCGCGCTCTTGGGACTTGTGAGCGCAACGGCTTGGTGCCTGCTCGCCCTGGCAAAGATCGGAAGCCTCTCGGTCTACTTTCTCGAACCGTGCGTCGCAGGCGTCATCGTTTTCGCGCGTGCGCCCATTCCGGCGTCGTGGCGAGAGCCTCGCGCGCGCTTTCCCCTTAGCGTCGTTGCCCTCGTACAGGCGCTCTGGACGGGCGTAGGCAGCATGCGCAGCGCCTTCGAACATGTGCCCAGCGATCGTGAACAAGCGGCTGTTATCGCGACCGCACGGCAGACGTGCGGTGCGCCAGCCGGATCCATCGTCCTCGCCGAGGAGCCTGGAGTCGAATTCATGATGAACGGGCGCATCGTCCAGACACCGTTCCAGTCGACGTTCCTCGCGCTGCGAGGCAAATTTCCCCTCCACGTTTGGCTATCGGACGTCATGCATCCCGAGGTGGCATGTCTCGTCATGCAGGGCGATCTGCTCGAGCGGCCGCTTTCCGAGGTCCACATCGAACACGATCGTTTTGGCGTCGAATTGCGCCGCGCGCTCGTCGAGCGCTTCGCTTTGGTCGAAACGCGAGCAGGTTATTATGTCTACAAAGTGCGGCCACCCGAGGACTGAAAAGTGCGGCCGCCCGAGG
Organism: Polyangiaceae bacterium; assembly: GCA_009780955.1. Lineage (GTDB taxonomy): Bacteria > Myxococcota_A > Polyangia > Polyangiales > Polyangiaceae > Labilithrix. The sequence continues at coordinate 34,515 of WQZB01000034.1, forward strand.
ACGGTCTAATGAGCAGCACCCCAATTCTTCCCCTGCCCTATGTCGACGACCAGCGGCACATCGAGCACAAGTGCGGTCTCCATCGCCTCTTTGATCCGACTGGCGGCCTCGTCGAAAAGTCCTTCCGGTACCTCGAAAACGAGTTCATCGTGCACCGTTAGGATCATGCGCGCACCTGGCACGACGTCGCCTGCGCCAAGCTTGATCATCGCAAGCTTGAGAATGTCCGCCGCCGTGCCCTGAATCGGTGTGTTCTTGGCAACGCGTTCGGCTTCGAAGCGCAGGCCGCGGTTGCCCGAGTGCAGGTTTGGCAAAAAGCGCCGACGCCCAAGGATGGTTCGCACCGCCTCGCCGCTTCGTGCTTTTTCCACCGTGCGCGCCATGAAGTTGCGCACGCCCACGAAGCGCTTGAAATATGCCTCGATGAACCGCGCGGCATCGGGGCGTGATATTCCAAGCTCGCGCGCAAGTCGCGACTCACCCATGCCGTAGATGAGACCAAAGTTGATCGCCTTCGCGCGGCGACGCATTTCGCTCGTGACTTCCGAGCGAGGAACGTCGAATACGAGCGAGGCAGTGTGCGCATGAACGTCAAGCTTGTCGCGAAACGCGCGCGCGAGCTCCTCGTCTTTGGCAAGATGTGCGAGCACGCGAAGCTCGATTTGCGAATAGTCCGCACTCACGATCACGAAGCCATCAGGGGCGACGAATGCCGATCGCACGAGGCGCCCGACGTTCGAGCGGACAGGAATGTTCTGCAAGTTGGGCTCGGTCGACGACAAGCGCCCGGTTGCAGTCACGGCTTGCTCGAAGCGGGTGTGAATGCGCCCCGTTGCCGGATTGACCGCGCGCGGAAGCCCCTCGAGATAGGTTCCCTTTAGCTTGTCGAGCTCGCGGTAGTCGAGAATCACTTGCGGCAGCGGGTGCTTGTCGGCGAGCTCGTCGAGCACGGCTGCGTCGGTCGAGCGACCGCCCTTGGCCGTGCGCTTGACCACTGGCAGCTCGAGCTCGTCGAACAAAATGGTTTCGAGCTGGTCGCGCGATCGAATCGCAAATTTGTGGCCTATACACTCGTGCGCCTTTTCTTCGAGCGCCGCACACTCCGCGTCGACCTGCACGGCAATGGCCGCGAGCTTCGAAGTGTCCACGAGCACGCCTTTTTGCTCCATCATGGAAAGCACACGCGAAAGAGGCAGCTCCAAGTCTTCGTAGAGTGATCCAAGTCCTTCGGCGCCGAGGCGCGCATCGAGCCGCACGGCGAGCGAGAGCGCGATCGCTGCAGGCGCGGCTCCGAACGAGGTTGCGCGATCGATGTCGAGCTGGTCAAAGGCAACGCGATCGCTTTTTTTCTTTGCGGTGGCCGCCTCGTCGTAAACCGCGAGCTCGGTGCCGAACTCGCGCCGCACAAGGTCTTGCAAGCCGTTTGGCGACTCGGGATCAAGAAGGTAAGCGGCAAGTAGCGGATCCGACACTTTGCCTTCGATACGAAGGCCGTGGCAAAAAAGAATGTTTTGTGCGCGCTTGATGTCGTACGTAACCTTGCGCACGTTCGGGTCGGCCATGGTTGGTGCAAGCACCCGAGAGAGGTCGCTCCAGCGCAGTTGCGCTGGAGCGCCAAGATAACGATGCTGAATTGGCACGTACGTGGCTTCGCCGTCACCGGCCGAAAGCCCAACGCCGATGATGTCGGCACGCATCGGATCGGGCGAGCTGCCCACAACGGAAATTCCGAGCGCACCGCGCGCTGTAGCAACGGCTAGCACCCGAGAGACTTCGGCGGTCGTGAGCGCATACCGAGCGGCGTGCACGGTCGGCAAAGCGGCAGGAGCTTGTTGCGACGGCGCAACCGACTCCGTAGCTTGCGTGGCGCCAATTCGATCGAGCAGACGAGTGAACTCGAGCTCGACAAAAAGCTTGCGAAGCCCCGCAACGTCCGCGCCGCCATATTGCAAATGGTCCCTGTTCCATTCGATGGGAACGTCAGCCTTGAGCGTTACAAGTTCGCGCGAAACGCGCGCATCGGCCTCGTGCGCTTCGAGCATGGCTCGTAGTTTTGGGCGCTTGATCGAGTCGATGTGCCGGTAGATGCCGTCGAAGCTTCCATGTTCGCGAAGCAGGTCGGCCGCGGTCTTTGGGCCAACGCTCGGTACACCGGGAATGTTGTCCGATGTATCGCCGGTCAATGCGAGCAAGTCGCCAAGTTGGCTCGGAGGCACGCCAAATTTCTCTTCGACTTCGACAGGGCCATACGTCCGATCGCGCATGGAATCCCATACGAGAACGCGCTCGTCGGTATCGCGTACGAGCTGCATGAGATCCTTGTCGGCGCTTACGATGACGACGACGAGTCCCTCGCGGACGGCGCGCCCCACCACGGCTGCGATGAGGTCGTCGGCCTCCATCGCATCGGCTCGGTAAACGGGAATGTTGTACGCGCGCACGATCTGCTCGCAGCGAACGATCTGCTGGGACAAATCCGGCGGCGCCGGCGGACGCGTTGCCTTGTATCGTGCATCGATTTGCTTACGGAAGCTGGGACTGCCCGAGTCCATGGCCACGGCGAGCATTGCGGGGCGGCGTTCGCCCACAATCTTCTGCAGCATGTTGACGGTGCCCATCACCGCATGCGTGACTTCTCCCTTCGAGTTCGAAAGCGGAGATATCGCGTGGTAGGCTCGAAAAACGTATCCCGAAAGATCGACGAGGTAGAGAACGTCCGGACTCCCCGGTGGAGGAAGCAACGCACGGCTCGTGGGGCTGGAGGTTTTGGACACGCCGTACACGCTAGTGCCGTTCGACAAAAGTGCTGAAAAAGACGACTTGCGCGCATTTTTCTCCTGAATCGTCCATTCGCGGACAACGAGGGACAACGAATTACAAGTTGGTGACAATGCGCCGCGGCCCTCATGCTTCGCTGCCGCGCATGCAGGCTGCATTGTGTTTCGCGTACTTCGCCGTTCTGCTCCTTTTGGCGATGTACGGGCTTCACCGCTCGCATCTGGTGCTGACGGTTCTCAGGTATAGGGCCAAACTGCGCGCGCTACGCGACGGCACGCCGCCGCTCTCACTTCAAGTCGATCCGGCAACGCTACCGCGCGTGACGATTCAGCTTCCGCTCTTCAACGAAGCAACCGTCGTCAACCGCCTGCTCGAGCAAACTGCACGTATGGTGTATCCGCGTAGCAAGCTCGAAATCCAGGTGCTCGACGACTCAACCGACGAGAGCCGTCCAATGGCCCGGTCGAAGGTTCAAGCCCTTGCAGCCTCGCCGCCGTCGCTTCCTGAAGGCACACGCGCTGACTGGCAAGGAGATCTCGACATCGTCTACCTTTATCGCGCTCGTCGCACGGGTTACAAAGCGGGCGCGCTCAACGCCGGTCTAAAGGTCGCGAAAGGCGAGCTCGTCGCTATTTTTGATGCAGACTTTGTCCCGAAAGAAACGTTTCTGCTCGACTTGGTCCCGCACTTTGTCGCCGACGCCCGGGTGGGCATGGTCCAAGCGCGATGGGGCCACATGAACCGCGAGTTGTCGTGGCTCACCCGCGTGCAGGCGCTCATGCTCGACGGTCACCACCTCGTCGAAAACCGCGCGCGCTCAGCGGCCGGCTGGCTTTTCAACTTCTCGGGCACGGGCGGCATGTGGCGCCGCGCAGCCATCGACCAAAGCGGCGGCTGGCAGCACGATACGCTAACCGAAGATCTCGATCTGTCGTACCGCGCGCAAATGGCAGGATGGAAGTTCGTCTACCGCGAAGACGTGGTCACGCCAGCCGAGCTGCCAGAAGACGTCAGCGCGCTGCGCGCGCAGCAGTTTCGCTGGGCCAAAGGAACTGTGCAAACTGCACGCAAATTGATGAAGCGCGTGATGACGGCACGCGAGCTCACGCTCATGCAGCGCATCGAAGCGTTTTTTCACATGACGCCGCACTTCGCGTACCCGCTGATGGTGGTTCTGAGCGTGCTGCTCTTGCCGGCGCTCGTGCTCATGCCCGCAACGAACCCGATCACGATGCTCCTCATCGACCTGCCTCTTTGCATCGGCACGACCGGATCGCTGCTCGCCTTTTACGCCATGGCGGAAGCCGCGCAAGGCAGAAAGCGCATGGACGCCGTGCGCACGTTACCGGCGTTGCTTGCGCTCGGAGCAGGGCTTGCCCCGCACTTGTCAAAGGCCGTCTTCGAAGGGCTTCGTTCCATGTCCGGTGAGTTCGTTCGCACGCCCAAGCACGGCTTGGCCCATAGCCGTCGCTACCGCGCGCGCGCCGATCTGCCCATGGTCGAAATGGCACTTTCGCTTGTGTCGTTCGGCAGCATCATCGCATCGATCACGACCGGTCACTGGTTCGCAACACCGTTTGCGATGCTCTTCATGGTTGGTTACGGCTACGTCGCCGTGCTCGTTGCGAGCGAGCAGCTCGCACGCCGCAAAGCCGCACGTCTCGCGCCGGCACCATCAGCGCAAGGGCAAGAACGGGACGCAATTCCACATTCTTCATCGAGCACGGAAGAGCTAGCAGCCTGATCTGCTTATTCCCTATGCGATGGTAAGGTGCCGCATACACCGGGTTTGCAGTCGCGCCCAAGGGCAGCTATCATTCTTGAATTCTTGCGAGTGTTGACCCCGGTCGTTTGGCCGCTGTCAACCGCGCAAGGCCCACGCAGGAACGCGGAAACAACATCGGGGTGGAGACGATCATGACGAAGGCCGAGATCGTCCAGGCGCTTTACGCAAAAGTCGGAGGCTTATCGAAGAAAGAGTCGGCGGACATCGTCGATCTCGTCTTCGAAATGATGAAGGAAACACTGAGCCGCGGAGAAAAGATCAAAATCAGCGGCTTTGGGAACTTCGTCCTCCGCGACAAGCGGCAAAGGCCGGGGCGTAATCCGCAAACCGGCGACCCAATCCGAATCAGTGAGCGTCGTGTGCTCACTTTCAAGGCGAGCCAAATTCTCAAGCAAGCGCTGAACCAAAAGCACGTCGCGTCCATGCTACCGAGCGGCTCTGCCATTGGCGGCGTCTCCATGAGCGCCGGCAGCAGCGGTATGGGTACGGGCAGCGCGAACGCAGTTAGTGGGGCAATCGGGCCCAACGGGGCGAACGGACCTAGCGGGATTGCGGCCTCATCTTTCATTGCAACGTCCGTTGCTGCGGTTGCCGACACACTGAATCTGAAAGAGTGATTCTTCCAACCATTACCTTCGAGCCACCGCGCCCACCGCCGTCGTGGGTCGCGACCGAAATCGCGCAGCCTGCGCTCCCTGGTGCGGGCGGCTCGTCGTTTTCGTCGTGGGTTGCCCAGCGCTCGGAAGACGGCCAGCACACGCTCGTTGCCGGTTGCGTAGCCACACCAATCCCGGGCTGGGTCGAACCGATGCGCCGTCCTGCCATGGCACGAACGACCGGGCTCATTCTCGCAACCGCCGAGCGCATCGTTGCGAGCCCCGTCGTTGTCACGAGCGATACCGGCAATGTCTTGGAGCTGACAGTTGCTGGCTCGCCTGCAGGCACACGAGCTTCGGCCTACGCGCGAAGGTTCATTGCCTTTGGCGACTCTGCTGCCAACGACAACGAGCATAAGATTTTCACGTGCTACTTCGTTTGCGGTAGCAAAGCGGCCGATGCAAAGCCCCTCGACGCATGCGCTGAAATCGCCGCGCGTGCCGAATTGCGCGGAGGTGCACTGCCACCTGCTCCAGGGCTCGCGCTCTCGACCATCGCGTGGTTGGTCCACCACGCGCGCCAAACAGTCCTTGGCGGCGGGGCTGTCGTTGCCACTGCGGGGCTGCTCGCCATCGTGACTCGACGCAAGCCCCGCGCGCGAATTTGATCGGGAACGCGCAGCGCGGGACGAAGTCCCGGCAGTCATGTTAGAAGCGCGCCCCATGGTCAAGCGCCGAAAAGCTCGTAGCGCGCTCGTTGTCGCCGTTTCGGCGTTGGCACTCTGGACTTCCCCCGCGGCAGCACAAAAGCCCGCACCCGAGCCCGCACCCGCAGCAGCGCCTAGCCCAGCCCCCAGCCCTGCGCCCTCCCCTGCCGGCGCTGCGCAGCCTGCCGAGCCCGCAGCAAAACCCACCCAGCAGCCCGCCACGCCAGCAGCACCGCCGTCACCTAAAGTCGACGCAACGCCAACGGGGTCTACGAGCAGCGCAGGAAGGCTCATGCCAAGCGAACCCGCGCCCCCCATGCAACCCACGGCCACGCAGCCAACGCAATCAGGCGGCGCACGGCCCGCCGTGGATACAACGAGTGACGAGCAGAAACTCATGAACCAAGGCCGCGAGCGGCCCATGGGCAATGGTTTCGTAACAGGGAACCCGACCGAGATTTACAGCGAAGACTGGTGGAGCCACACGCGGCCGACCATTGAAATGCACGGTTACTTTCGCACGCGCGGCGAGCTTTTTCACAACTTCACGCTCGGCCGCCACGAGGTGCCTACGAGCTCTCAGGTTCTTTGGCCGCAACCGCTCGACCAAAGCTATGGCGTGGCAACGACAGGGGTGCGCCAGCAAGTGCTGCTTTGCGGAAGCAGCGGCACCGGCGAATGCATGGACAAAACGCAATCAACGGCGAACCTTCGCTTGCGCCTCAACCCGGAGATTCACATCTCGGACAACCTGCGAATTCTAACGCAAGTCGACTTGCTCGATAACTTGGTGCTCGGCTCAACGCCAGATGCCTACGCCATGAAGCCTGGCACAAGCACCAGCGGCTATGTGAACGCCGGTTACAACGCCTACGCACCCCTCGGCGCATTCTCGACGACGCAGGGGCCACCGACCGCTGGCGTCAACAGCTACCAAAACTCGATCAACGTGCAGCGCGTGTGGGCGGAATACATGACACCCGTTGGGCAGCTTCGCTTCGGCCGAATGCCCAACCACTGGGGTCTCGGCATGGTCATGAACTCGGGCGACTGCCTCGATTGCGACTACCAGTCGAACATCGATCGCATCATGTTCGTCTCGGGGATCAAGTCGCTCGATTTGTATTTCGGCGGAGCATGGGATTTCGTTTCGAGCGGCCCCACCAATGCCTCGCCATACGATGTGTACGGAGGACAACCGTACAATACGTCGAACCTCAACAACGTCAACGAGTGGGCCGCTTTCGTCGCACACCGCACGAATCCCGATCTTCAGCGCCTCAAGCTCGCTCGCAACGAGGTCGTTCTCAACGGTGGTCTCTATGCCCAATATCGCTCGCAGTACATCGATGTGGCTTCGAACCAAACGCCCATCACGGTCGACACGTCCACCACGTCGGCCAACAACGGCATGGAAGCGCGTCGCTTTTGGTCCTTCACGCCGGACTTGTGGCTTCAATTCCTTTGGAACAAGCTGCGTATCGAGGCAGAACTCGCGACAATCTGGGGGTCGATTGGCTATTCGCCGGCGTCGAACGACATCAGCGATCCGGTGAAAATTCGTCAATGGGGTCTTGCCACGCAAGTCGAATATCGCACGGTCGAAGACAAGCTCCGATTGCAGTTCGGCGTCGGTTGGGCAAGCGGCGATCCGAACGTCGAGGGCCTGTCGCCGAATGCCAACACGACGCAGAATGGAATGGCGTCGCTTGCGCCGAATGCGTCGATGACGACGTTCCGATTCCATCCCGCGTACCAGATCGATTACATCTTTTTCCGTCGCATTCTTACGCGTGTGGAAGGCGCCTATTACTTTCGCCCAAGCGTTGACTACGATTTCCTTCGCAGCCCCAATGGCCAAAAGTTCGGCGGCAGTGCTGCGGTTATCTGGAGCCGCGCAAGCGAATTCATGCAAACTCCCGGGAACAAACGCGATCTTGGCGTGGAGCTAGATGCGCAGCTTTATTACCAATCGAAAGACGGCACGCTAAACGACGACCCAAACAAGATGGGCGGCTTCTACGCAGCCTTGCAATATGGTGTTTTCTTCCCGCTTGGCGGTCTCGATTATCTGCCGGGTGTGCAAGGCACACTGACCGGCGCGGGAACGTCACCTCTGCTCCCCAATTACGATCTGTCGGCCGCGCAAACCGTTCGCCTCATTCTCGGCGTAATGTTCTAGCAGGGTGCTGAAAAATGGCGCGAGCGTAGCAGCTCGAACGATTCATGATGGCCAAGCTTCTCATCGTCGAGGATCCGCGCAACTTCAAAAATATCGTAGGCCGTTCGCGTCCCATCCGTGAAGTGCTCGGGCGCGTGGCGCGCATTGCGCCAACCGACGCCATTGTTCTCATCACAGGCGAAAGCGGCACAGGCAAAGAGCTTATTGCGAAAGCCATTCATGCGAACAGCAAGCGTAGTGGTCGTATGTTCGTGCCGGTCAACTGCGCGGCCATCACCGACACGCTGCTCGAGAGCGAGCTGTTCGGCCACGCCAAAGGTGCTTTCACCGGCGCGGTCAACGCGCGAAAGGGCCTATTCGAAGAAGCCGACGGCGGCACCTTCTTCTTCGATGAAATCGCCGAAACGTCGCTCGCATTTCAAGCAAAGCTTCTGCGCGCCATTCAAGAGAACGAAGTTCGGCGTGTGGGCGAGAATCGCCCCATCCAGGTCAACGTGCGCATCATCGCCGCGACCAACCAAGATCTTTTGACGGCCATCGCGGAAAAGCGCTTCCGCCAAGATCTCTACTACCGCCTCAACGTCGCGCGCTTCCAACTGCCGGCGCTGCGCGACAGGCGCGAAGACTTGCCCGATCTGCTTTCGTACTTCCTCGACAAGTACAATCGCAAGATGCGCACCAAAGCGCGCCTCGACGAAGGCGTGCTCGAGGCCCTTGCCACCTACGACTTCCCAGGCAACATTCGCGAGCTCGAACACATGATCGAGCAAGCCGTCGCACTCGTGCAAGACGGAGTCATCACCTCGAGCGACATGCTGCCTGCCACGCGGCAAGCCGAGGTACGTCGAGGGCCGAACACCGGCCGAACGCTCGCCGAAGTGACCGACAACGCCGAACGCCAAGCCATTGAGATGGCGCTCCGCGAATACGCCGGAAACCGCCCAAAAGTCGCCGAGGTGCTCAACATCTCGGTAACCACACTCTGGCGGAAGATGACCCGTCTTGGCATTACCTACGATGGACACTAACTCGGATTATTAAAGCGAATGAGGCTCGAGCCGTTCGATTTCGAGTTACCTCAAAAGCTTATCGCGCAAATTCCTGCCGAAAAGCGCGACGATGCACGGCTGCTCGTGTTGCCGACCGCCTCGAACTCACGTCGACTTGAAAGCGTTCTCGCTCCGATCCACGCCAAAGTTGCCGATCTTGCCGACCACATCGAGCCAGGTTCACTCGTTGTCGTCAACGACACAAAGGTGATGCGCGCTCGTATCATCGGTCACAAAGAAGGCACGATGGGGCGAGCCGAGGTATTTCTCATACGCAAAATCGAAGACACGACCGAAGGCGGCAAGAGCGTTCAGCGCTGGCAGGCGATGGGCCGCGCCTCGAAGCCTCTTCGACCCGGCATGCGAATCGTCAAAGGTTCGCTCGTCGTCGAGTTCGAGGGCAAGACGGACGACGGCCTTTTCGACGTCAAGCTATGGGCGCAGGGCGGATTGCCACTCGACGAAGCGCGAAAGGCCGCAGGTCAAGTGCCATTGCCCCCTTACATCAAACGTGCACCTCGCCCGGGCGACGACGAACGCTACCAAACCGTTTTCGCACGCCACGAAGGCGCCGTGGCCGCACCGACCGCGGGGTTGCACCTCACGTTGGATCTTCTGCAGCGGCTACGCGAACGCGGCTGCACGATCGAAACATGCACTTTGCACATTGGCCTTGGTACCTTCCAACCCGTGACTGTGGACGATCTCGACGACCACCCCATGCACGCAGAGCACTTCGAAGTCTCGCGCGATCTCGCCGAGGCCATCGCGCGCGCGCGCGACCGAAATGCGCCCGTTGTTGCCATAGGCACGACTGTCGTGCGTGCCCTTGAATCGGCGCGCGATACGCAACGCCCCGGGCATGTGCGCGCCTGCGCAGAAGAAACGCGCCTGCTCGTGCAGCCGGGGTTTCGCTTTTCGGTCGTGGATCGTTTGATGACGAATTTTCATCTGCCAAAGTCGACGTTGCTCGCACTCGTATGTGCATTCGGCGGCACCGAGCGCGTTCTCGACGCCTACAGCGTCGCTGTGCAAGCGGCGTATCGCTTCTTCTCGTACGGCGACGCGATGCTGCTCGATCGCGCGCAGGAAGCGCAATGACTGCGCCCCGCACGCCTGGCTTCGGTTTCCGAGTCCTTGCCACCTGTGGTCATGCCCGCGCGAGCGTGCTCACAACACCGCACGGCGATGTCGAGTTGCCAACGTTCATGCCCGTGGGCACAAAAGGTTGCGTCAAGGGGCTGACCCCCGACGAGGTCGCGGCAACCGGCGCGCGCATCGTTCTTGGCAACACCTACCATCTTTGGCTGCGCCCCGGCCCTGAGGTGATTGCAACGATGGGTGGTCTACGCAGCTTTTCGCATTGGCCGCACGCCATGCTCACCGACTCAGGTGGTTTCCAGGCCTTCTCGCTCAGCACAGGCTACGGCAAAAAACTAGGCGAATCGCTCGTGAAGATCGACGATAGCGGCATCGTCTTCCGCTCTCACCTCGATGGGTCGAAGCATCATCTCTCACCCGAACAAGCGGTGCGCGTGCAGGGCATGCTTGGCGCTGACATTCAAATGCAGCTCGATGTCTGTCCGTCTGGCGACTCACCACGCGCAGCGGTTGAAGCCGCTGTTGCCCAAACTACGCTTTGGGCCAAGCGTGCGCTCAAAGCTCCGCGCCCCGAAGGGCAGGCGCTTTTCGGGATCGTGCAAGGTGCATGTTTTTCGGATCTTCGCCGCGCGCACGCCGAAGAGCTCGCTTCGATCGACCCAGGTTTCGATGGGCTGGCGCTCGGCGGCTTTTCGGTGGGCGAGCCCATCGCGCGTATGGTCGACACGCTCGGTGAAGTGGCGCACCTGCTCGATGCCGAGCGCCCTCGCTACCTCATGGGCGTTGGCATGCCGCGCGATTTGCTCGAAGGCATTGGCGCCGGCATCGACATGTTCGACTGCGTGCTTCCAACGCGCAATGCGCGCAATGGGCAAGCACTGACCCGATTCGGTCGCGTGGTCATCAAGCAGGCGCGATACCAATGCGATGCGCGCCCAATCGATGCAGACTGCACATGCCCATGCTGCCGCGAAGGCTATTCACGCGCTTACCTTCGTCATCTCTACATGGCCGGAGAGATGACGGCGCTGCGCCTGCTGAGCCTGCACAACCTGCATTATTATGGCGAACTAGTTGCCGGCGCGCGCGCCGCCATCCGGTGCGGGCAATGGGCGGAGTACAAAGCAGCGAGCCTGGCGCGCATGGAGGCGGGCGATGGCTAGGCCGGATAGCTCCTAGTTTGCGCTGTCTCGAACTCGTACCGGATCTCGCCGGTTTCGTCAGTCTTGTACCCGGCAACCCGATCGAGGGCGTTTCGAAAGCTTCGCGATTGCGCGACCTCGCAGACACCTACGACACGCGGATCACCGAGATGCTCGGCAAAGAGCAGCAGATCGTAGGACTCTTCTGCGATGGGGTAGAATCGGAGCCCGACGCGCTCTGCCCACGCTGCCGTCGTCAACGCGAGATCGGCTTCGCCACGAACAACGGCGCACACGGTGTCGCGATGCGATGCGTGCACGGTCGTTCGAGCCTCAAGCTTGCGAAGCGTCATGTGCTCTGTAACCATGGCGCGATCGAAGTGCGCTCGCACACCAGCAGACGCAGGGCGCATCGCCAATCGTCGCCGCGCGATGTCGCCGAGAGACCGAACGCGGAGCGATGTCGGGTGTGCAAGGCCTACTTGCCTGCGTACGAGGTGGATGCGAGCAAGCCGCGTCGCCTCGAAATGCGCGGGAGGTCTGTCGGCGTGGTAGCCGGCGAGGAGGATGGCCTTCTTCTCTAACTGTGAGAGGGCTGTCTGTCGATCGGATTGGATGAACCCCACGAGCGGCTTGTCGTCACCGAGTAGCTGAGCGAGCAGAATCTCGACGACCAAGTCGCCATTCGCACCAAGGAGTGCTGCTGCGGTCTGCTCGTTGCTAGCCGCTTTCGCTTGCGCCGGAGAGATCTCCTCGCGGTGCGCTGACCATGCGAGGATCTCTTCCCGAACGAAGCGCCATTCGCCCCCGACACGCCGTCCAGGCAATCCTTGGTCGAGCAATCGATAAACGTGCTTCGGATGCACACGAAGCAGCTTGGCAACCTCGGCGGTCTTTAGGAGATCATTCACGGGACACGTCTTTTCGTATCACGGTTCCTTATGCATCGTGAGTTGCGGAAAATCAATTTCCTATTGTTGCCTTATGTTACCTATTGTTACCCATCATGACTTCCTGGAAATTCTCTCGTTTTCTCCCCATTCTCACCCTCACGGCCTGCGGGCTGCTCGCTGCCTGCAGCGACCAATCCGTGGAGTCCGACAACTCGCCTGTTGATTCGGACGTGCAGAGTGCAAGCATCGTCTCGCTCGTCTACGGCACGTCGTCGGTCCCGGTCGACCTGACCACGTTCCCAACGCAAGACTACAAAGGAACGCCTGTCGTACCGCTCACCACGGTTTGGTCCGCGGGGGCGCTGCAAGACGCAAGCACACTTCAATTCGACTTCGAAGGTGACGATGGCTTCCATCCGACTTCGAGCCCGAATTGCACGAGCTACATCACATCCGAGCAGCTCTCGATGGGCTACATCCTTCCCACGACACGCAAGCTCGTCTGGGATGACTCCCTCGGCTTTCCAGGTTGCTACAGCGTGAGCGGCGTCGCGAAGATCATCGGGCTCGATCTGGAATGACCCGCGTGAGCGCGTTGGCGGTGGCGGCGTTTGCGCTCGCATCCCTTGCTGCGCGAACGAGCCAGGCCAACGAGGAGACGAGCAGCGAGACTGCGCCAGATTCGACGCCGCCCACAGAAATCGTCGTCACAGGTCAACCTCGCGAAGACCGCGGCACCGTCGTCTCGGTCATGAAAGGCAAAGAAATCGAGCGGCTCGGAGCAACGAACGTGGGCGAGACCCTCGAACGGCTCCCCGCGATCAGCAGTGGTGGCGGCGCCCGAGGCGAGCGCATTCTTACGTTGCGAGGCTTCGACCAACGCCAGCTCGCAGTCTTCGTAGATGGAGTGCCCGTTTCCGTGCCTTACGACGGGCAACTCGACTTGAGCAAAATGCCCGTGGACATGGTCGAGCGCATCACGGTCGTGAAAGGTTCGGGATCACTGCTCTACGGACCGAATGGTCTCGGAGGCGCCGTCAACATCGCCACGCGAGAACCAACGGTAAGCCCTTCGCTGACATTGAAGACCGAAATGGCGCCTTTTAGCGCGATACGCGCAAGCGCCGTGGGCAGTGCCTCCGTCGGTCCAATCGGCGGCGTTGTTGGCATGGCGGCGGAGAACGTGCGTTACGTGCCGTTGTCACGCAGCTTCGCGACGTTGCCGAACCAAGAGCCAGGACGACGCGACAACTCGGACCGGCGAGACATTAGCCTTGCATCGAAGTGGACCTGGGACATCAACGACTCGCATCGCGTCATGCTCTCTGCGTCACACTTCGGAGGCTTCTTCGGCGTTCCTCCGGCAACACGCGATCTGACGGTTCGCTACTGGCGATGGTCAAACTGGGAATCGTCGTCGCTCGGCCTGAGTCACACCTATCGCGGCGAGCGCTTCGAGACCGAAGAGGTCGTTTTCGCAAGCATGTTCTCCAACACGCTCGACTCGTACGACGACGCACGTTACGCATCGCAGCTTCTGCCGCGCGCGTTTCACAGCATCTACGACGACATGTCGCTCGGTGGCTTTGCGCGAACGAAGAACATCATTCCTCTGGGCGGCGAGCGACACCTCGACGTGAGAACGTGGACCGGCCTAAAGCACGACTCCCACGAGAGCAAAGGAAGCCCTGGCCAAGACACCACCAAGGTGTCGACCAACATCGTGACCACGTCGGCGCAGGCGGATCTCGATGTCGTGCCCGAGTTACTTCGTGTTGCATCAGGCGTTCAGGTCGACGCCGAGCTGCCCGACACACCGCCCTCCGGTCCGAAACCCAATGCGGCCGCGGCGGCCGGTCCCCTCGCATCCGTCAGCGTCATGCCGGCGCGCGACTTCAGCGTTACGCTCAGCGCCGCATCGAGAACGCGCTTTCCAACTCTTCGAGAGCGGTTCAGTACAGTCTTCGACGCCAACGAGCCGAACAACCTGCTCGCCCCTGAGCATGCCTGGAACTTCTCCCTCGACGCCGTAACTCGCCCGGCTCGCGCGATGCGAATCGCCGCTGGCGTGTTCGACTCCGAGCTTCGCGATCTCATCACGTCGGTCGTCATCGCGCCTCAAACCAATCAATTTCAGAATATTGGCCATGCACGCTTCGTGGGCGCCGAGATGGAGCTCACATGGTCACCGGCCAAGTGGCTCGAGGTTCTTGCCGGAGCCCTGATCATGCGCGCCCGCAGCGGCGACGCGTTCGACCAACCGGTGGCTTATCGCCCCAAGAGCAAAGGGCTCGTCGCCGTCACGGTGATGCCTTGGTCTACCGTTTCGCTCACAGGTATCTTGCGGCACGTCGGTGAGCAAGACTTCCAAAACCCCGACACCGCTGTGTGGGGTCGCCTCGGTGCCTACCAGCTCTTCGACGCTCGCGCGGAGTGGCGTTTTCATCCGATGATGCGCGTGTGGATCCGCGCTATCAACCTCACCGACGCGAACGTCGAATCGCGCTACTCCTTCCCCGAGCCAGGGCGAACCATCTTCGTCGGCTTTAGCACGCAGGTCGGGTCGTGAACGCTTCCGAATCGGATCGCTTCTGGGGTTACGCGGCAGCGTTCGGCGCGATGTGGGGCGCGCTCGAAGTCACCGTTGGTTCGTTCGTTCACGCACTCAAAATACCGTTCGGAGGCACGCTCCTCGCAGCGTCGGGCGCGGCGCTTCTCCTTGCGCTCCGAACCATCTATCCGCACCGCGGCGTGCTCGTCGCGGCCGGGCTCGTCTGTGCAGGCATGAAGATGCTCTCGCCTGCAACTACCATCGTCGGCCCCATGGTGGGCATCATGGTCGAATCCATGCTGATCGAGCTCGCATGCTTCGTCTTCGGTGCGAACCACGTGACAGCCGCAATCGGTGGTGGCCTCGCCACGCTCTGGGCGATCTCGCAAAAAGTGATCACGCAGATCGTGCTCTAC
>WQZB01000035.1 GCA_009780955.1 Polyangiaceae bacterium
AAGAACGAAAGCCGTGCTCGGCACCTGTGTCGAGACGTTGCTCTGAAGGATGGACGTCAGCTCTCGGGGAATCACCTCGCGATAGATGTCGTTTGCGATGCGGGCACCGTCGGTGCGCTGCATCGTGATAAGCCCCAGGTCGACGACATATTGGCGATCCTCGGTCGATACGGCTTCTCCCCATTGTTCTCCTGCAAGAATGGGCTCAATGACGCGCCGAACACGTGGCTCTTTGAGCTTGTCCACGAGCTGATCGAGGTGCGTGTCGCGCCGGAGAATGAGTCGCTCTTTGGCTTCATCCACGTCATCGAGTGTGATTGCGCGTGCGCGATCTTGGAGCACCGGCATCTCCTGCGTCAACTCATTGGCCAAAGCATTGACCAGCCAAGGCTGCCCGCCTGTGAGCGACATTACTTTTGAGTAGATTGACTCCTCGAAGACCTGCCCCGTCTCGGCGGTGTGTTGCTCGTAGAGCTCGCGGACCTCGGCCTCCGAGAAGTTCCCCAGCCGTAGCGACTTCGCCTTGATGTTGAAGGCACTCCCCCCCGTGATGATCTCGCCCTTCGAGGTGTGGATGCGGTACTCGCGCACGTCGCGCACGCCGCAAAGAATGATGGACTGGGGGAATGGGCTTGGGCGCGCGATGTACCCGTCTCGAAGCTGCCCCAAAACCGAAACTAACGTATCTCCCACTAGCGCATCGATCTCGTCGATGAGCAGCACAATCGGCTTGGGCGAATGAGCTGCCCACCGTGCGAGAAGCACCATCAACAAGCTCCCAGGCTCTTCCTCCTTTATGATGGAGCGGCCCTCGACAGCAAGCCAGCTCTGGGGTCGGTCGAGCTGCGCACGAAGAAACAATTGCGCGGCAATGATCCGATTCCCCTTGTCGAGGTCGTCGCGCGTCGCCTGGGCGGACTGGACGCTGAACCTCATCGTCTCGTAGCGCCCCTCGCCGTTGAGCCGGTCAACGATCGCCTGCAGCAGCGTCGTCTTCCCGCTCTGCCTGGGAGCGTGCATGACGAAGTACTTCTCGGCGTCGATGAGCTCCTGGATCTCCGGCCAGTTAATCCGCGCGAAGGAGTCGATGCTGTAGTGCTTCGCGGGGTTGTTGGGGCCAGCGGTGTTGAAGTGTCGGATCATCGCGTCGCTCCGGAAGGACTTTCGGTGGGCTCAGAGGAACCCTGCCTCATCACCCATGCACGCGAATCATCCGCGGCGGCTTCGCCACGAAGTCGCTTTTGCCAATCACGTCGAGCGCGGCTTGAACGTCCGCTTCCTTCGATTCATGCGTAAGAATGACCACGTCGACAGGCACGTCGCCGCTGCCACGGCCTTGCTGCACCATCTGCTCGATGGACACACCTCGCTGGCCTAGCGCGCCGGTAATCTTCGCGAGCACTCCAGGCCTGTCGAATACGCTGAATCTGAAATAGTATCGTGATTCGATATCTTCAGCTGGCAAAAGCTCTCGCTTTGCGAGGCGAATGGCGCGCGTGCGCTGGCCGGCCGTGCCATTTCTTTTGGCAATTGCGACATCGACGAGATCGCCAACGACGCTGACCGCCGTAGGATGTGCCCCGGCCCCGCGACCGGAAAGAAAACACGGCCCGAGCGCGCGCCCTTCGATGGCAATCGCGTTGAGCACGCCGTGCACACCCGCGAGTGGCGCATCTTTGTCGACGAGGGTCGGGTGGACGCGCAGTTCGAGCTTTTTGCCATGCTCCTTTGCAATCGCCAAAAGCTTCACGACGAATCCAAAGCGATCGGCAAAGGAGTGATCCACGGGTTCGACAGCGTCGATGCCCTCGGTCAGGATGGACACGCCATCGAGTCGCGCGCCGAACGCAAGCATGGCCAGCACGACGAGCTTGTGCGCGGCATCGCCCCCTCCGACATCAAGCGTTGGATTAGCCTCGGCGTAACCTTTCTCTTTCGCCTCTTTCAATGCCGCTTCGAAGGGCATTCCATCTGCCTGCATGCGCGAAAGAATATAATTCGACGTCCCGTTGACGATGCCCGACAGACTCGAGATCGTATCGCCCGCAAGCGCGTCGCGCACCACGCGGATGATCGGGATCCCGCCGCCGACCGCGGCCTCGAACGCCATGTCCACGCCGTGCTCGTGCGCGCGGTCGAGCAACTCGGCGCCATGACGCGCAAGCAGCGCTTTGTTGGCCGTGACGACTTGCTTGCCCGCGGCGATCGCGCGACCCACATAGTCTCGCGTCGGATCGACGCCGCCCATGACCTCGATAACCACGTCGATCGACGGATCACCGATAACGCGCTCGGCGTCGGTCGTGAGACAGCTCCGATCGAGCTCCTTCAAGGTCACCACCGAGGGATCGAGCACCAGAACGCGCACAAGCTCGAAGGGCGCGCCCATGCGTGCCTCGAGGGAGGCCGCGTTCGTGCGAAGAAGTTGAACGACGCCTCCCCCAACCGTGCCGCAACCAAGAAGACCTATTCGAATCATGGTCAGAAGGCGTGTCATAACCTGCTGCTCGCTACAACACCAGCGTTTGGCCACGCGTTGACAAGCTGCTTCAAAACTTCGTTTTTCAGCAGCCTGCTAATTCGTTGCGGGTGCGGCAGCCGCGCCATCCGCGGTTTTCGGTGTGAGCGGCGCTTCGAGTGCGGCCTCGAGCACCTGGTCCATTTTGCTGACGACGACGAAGTCGAGATCGCTCTTGATCTCGGCAGGCACTTCATCGAGATCCGCCTTGTTCCTTTCTGGGATGAGCACACGCTTGATGCCTGCGCGGTGTGCCGCAAGCACCTTCTCTTTGAGACCACCAATGGGCAAAACACGCCCTCGCAGCGTAATCTCGCCCGTCATGGCAACGTCGTGGCGAACGCACACGCCCGTCAGCATGGAAACCAAGGCCGTGAACATGGTCACACCGGCGCTTGGTCCGTCTTTCGGCATGGCGCCGGCCGGAATGTGAATATGAATGTCGCTTTTCTCGAGGAAGTCTTTCGCAATCCCGAATTTCTCCGAGTTCGCGCGGACGTACGATAGCGCTGCCTGCGCGGACTCTTTCATGACGTCACCGAGCTGGCCTGTGAGCTGCAATTTACCTGTACCATACATACGCGTGGCTTCGATGAAGAGGATCTCGCCGCCCACGCTCGTCCATGCCAAGCCTGTCGCAACGCCCGCTTCTGCGGTGCGCTCGGCAACCTCGCTTGCGTAGCGCTGCGCGCCGAGAAATTCGCGCACATCGTCTTCGGACTCGATGCGGCGATTGTCGGTGTTGCCCTCGGCGATTTTCACGGCCACGCCGCGAATCACGCTTGCGATCTGACGCTCGAGCGTACGAACCCCCGCTTCGCGCGTATAATGATCGATGATGTTGTCAACGGCTTGGTCGTCGAAAACGAGCCTCGTGCTCGAAATGCCGTGCTCCTCGATTTGTTTCGGAATGAGATGGCGGCGTGCAATCGCAAGCTTTTCGTTGCGCGTGTAGCCGGGGAGTTCGAGGATTTCCATGCGATCGCGGAGCGGAGGCGGAATCGGGTCGGGCACGTTCGCATTCGCAATGAACATGACGTTCGACAAATCGAACGGGATTTCGAGGTAATGGTCAGCGAACGTGTGGTTCTGCTCGGGGTCTAAAACTTCGAGCAAAGCCGCGGCAGGATCACCACGGAAGTCGTGGCCAATCTTGTCGATCTCGTCGAGCATGAAAACCGGGTTCGTGGTGCCGACCTTCTTCATGCCTTGAATCACCTGGCCAGGCAGCGCTCCCACGTAGGTGCGGCGATGGCCGCGAATCGCAGCTTCGTCGTGAACGCCACCAAGCGAGATGCGGTGAAACTTGCGGCCGAGGGCGCGCGCAATGCTCCGGCCGAGCGAGGTTTTGCCAACGCCAGGAGGTCCGATGAGACAGAGAATTGGGCCTTTCTTGTCCTTCTTTAATTTGCGAACTGCCAAATACTCCAAAATTCGTTTTTTGACCTTCTCGAGGCCGTAATGGTCCTCGTCCAAAACTTTGCGCACCTGCGCGATATCGAGGTTGTCGACCGTGGAGTTGTGCCACGGAAGATCGAGAATCCAATCGAGGTACGTACGGACCACGGTGTATTCGGCGGAACCAACCTGCATGTTGCGCAAGCGTTTGAGCTGCTTTTTTGCGACAGACTCGGCCTCGCTAGGCAGCTGCGCCTTCGCAATGCGGTCTTCGAGCCCATCGAGATCGCCCTGGTCGCCCTCGTCTTCGCCGAGTTCCTCTTTGATGGCCTTGAGCTGCTGGCGAAGCACGTATTCGCGCTGGTTTTTTCCCATTTCCTCCTTGATTTGGGAGTTGATGCGCTCGCGCATTTTCAATATCTCGAGCTGGCGTGTAAGCAGCCGAAGCACTTTGCGGATACGCTCTTTCGCGTCGACCGTTTCGAGCAGTTGTGCCTTTTCATCGACAGGAGCATCGAGATTCGCAGCCACGAGATCGGCGAGCGCGCCGGGCGCCTGAATCGAGTCGATGAGCGAACCAGCCTCGCGCGGCAATTCGGGCATCAGCTGAATGACCTGCTTGGCAATGTCGCGCAGGCTCATACTGAGGGCCTCGGCTTCGTCGTCGTCGGTTGCGCTCGTTTCTTCGAGCTTCGTGACCCGAGCCTTGAGGTACGGCGTGCTTTGCGACACATCGTCGAGCCGGATGCGCGACAAGCCCTGAAGGATGAGCGAGTAGTTTCCCGAGCTGTGCTTGAGAGCCTTGAGCACGCGCGCCGCACAGCCAATCTGGTGCAGGTCTTCTGCACCAGGGTCGTCGGTAGCAGGATCTTTCTGCGCGAAAATGGCGATGACAGGCGCTGCCAAATTGTCGACGTCTTCGACGAGCGCAACCGACTTTTCACGGCCCACGTCGAACGGCGACACCGCACCAGGAAACAGCACCGCGTTGCGAATGGGAAGCACCGGAAGCTCTTCACCGAACTTCACAGTTTCCTCTTCCTTTTCGCGGGAAGGCCCCTTCTTTTCCGTCATGTCGTTACCTCGCAAAACGGCCTCGCGAACGTGGGAAGCCGCACGAATCTTCCTTGCTGTTATCTTGAACTGTGTAGGACCGCTTACTAAAGCATTGACCGCGTAGGCGGTGCATTAACTATACGCTCGTGCGAAAGCGTGTGGATCGCAAGCCCGGTCATGATCTTGGGGTAAAAGAACGTGGCTTTCTGAGGCATCACTTCACCAGCTTCCGCGACGCGGCGCACCTGGGCCACGGCAGAAGCGTTCATGAGAAAAAGCACCTGCCCGCTGACGCTCGAACCGCCGCGCAGATTGCCAAGCGCAATCGAAGCATCTTGCGGATACCAAAGGTTCGTCTTAGCGGCCTGCGCCTCGGCCGTGATGCCGAGCATGGGCTCGAGAATTCCCATGTGAAGAAGAGCAACGTCGGTGCGGCGAAGCACCTCGGGACTCTTTCCGAGAACCGGGTGGGACGCGAGGTTCGCATCGGCCTTCAACGCAAAGAGCGCCGCACGGCCATCACCTGCGCACGCAACAAGGCTTGGACGCTCTTTGCCCGACTTGGCGAGATCGGAAAGAAGCATGTCCGCCGATGCCCCACGCGTCAGCGGCGTCACGTCGAACAGAGCTCGTGCGCCGGTACATAGCTCGTCGAAATCGAACCTCGGCAGCGAATGGATATGACGATGGGTGGGAAGCACAACGAGATTCGGATCATCGCCGTTGGTGAGAAACACCATGAAGTAGTCGTGCTCTCGGTTCGCCACAGATTGGCTGGATCGCCCGCCAACCGCGGCATTCGCTTCTTGGCAATAACGAAGTGCAGTTTCGTAGCGGTGATGTCCATCGGCGATGAGCAATGACGACTTGGCAACACAAGCCACGATGGCCTCGATGGCACTAGGGTCCGTGATTTTTGCGAGAGCGTGACGAACGCCGTCTGGGGTTTCGAACGACGTGAGCTCGGTCGCGCAGGCAAGCGCGGAGTCGAGCGATTGGTTGGGATCGCGGTAAAGCATGAAACCTGGCGATAGATTCGTGCATGTTGCACGAAAAAGCTTGAGCCTGTCTTCTTTTGGACCCGAGAGCGTTCGCTCGTGCGGGAGCACAACGCCCTTGTCGAGCGAAACAAGCTTCACCAGCCCAAGAAACCCTCGGCGCGTGATCTCCGAACGGCCGCTGACAAGCATTCCCGGAAGCACGAAGGTTTGGTCGTAGCGGTAGAAAGCTGGCTCGTCGTCACGGACGAGCACGCCTTCGTTACGCCATGCTGCAAGAAGCTCGCTTGCGCGAGCATACTTCGCATCGCCCTTTCTTTCGTCGCCTTGGCTTTCGTCGCCTTGGCCTTCGGGCAGAATGAGCCTAACGATGTTGTAGGGATCACGCGCGAGAAGCTCGCTTCGCTGAGCAGCATCGATGACGTCGTAAGGTGGTGCGACAACGTTTTTGAGCCCAGCGGGCCCAAGGCGGGAGAGGTCGTAACGAAGAGGAGTAAGCGGTGCGATTTCGGCCATGTTGGCGACGCAGAATGCCAGCTAGCAGTCTGTTTCAAAACTTTTCAGCATCCTGCCGCCAATATCCGTCCGATGGTGTTCGCCTCGGAAGCGAATGCGCCCGACCTCGGCGTACGCGAGCGAGTGGGCTGCGCGCAGCGAGTTCGCGTACGCCGCAATCGTGAGCACGCGCCCGCCGGCGGTGACGACGCTCGGGCCTACTTTCCTTGTGCCTGCATGATGCACGGTAACACCCGCTGGCGGGGGCACTTCGAGCCCGTCGATGCGATCGCCCAACGTGGGCGCCTTTGGGTAGCCCTCGGCAGCCATGACAACGGCGAGCGCCGCGCCGGGCTTGGTACCAAAGGGCGCCGCGCCAAAATCGCCACGGGCCGCCCCATCGAGGAGCTCGAACCAGTCGCCGTCGAGCATGGGCACGAGCACCGTTGTTTCAGGATCGCCAAAGCGCACGTTGTATTCGAGCACCCAAGGGCGCCCCTTGTCGATCATGAGCCCCACGAAGAGCACGCCGCGAAACGGGTAGCCTTCTGCCTGCATTCCACGCAAAGTGGGCTCGACGATTGCGCGCATGACTTCGGCGTGCACCTCGGCGGTCACGACGGACGCGGGGGCATACGCGCCCATGCCGCCGGTGTTCGGTCCGCTATCGCCATCGCCAACGCGCTTGTGATCTTGCGCGGCAACGAGCGGCACGGCACGCGAGCCGTCGCACACGACATGGAAGCTTGCCTCATCACCTGGCAAAAGCTCTTCGAGCACCACGGTGCGGCCTGCGTCGCCGAGCTCGCCAAGGGCAATCATGCGATCGATGGCATCCGCTGCTTCGTCGTAGCAGGACGCAACCACAACTCCTTTTCCAGCGCATAGCCCGTCGGCCTTGACAACCACGGGCTTGCCAGAATTCCACGATGCACGCGCATAAGCCTTTGCCTTCGCGGCATCGTTGAAAACAGCGAAGGGTGCAGTGGCGATCTGGTGGCGCTCGAGAAAATGCTTCATGAAAGCCTTGGAGCCTTCGAGACGAGCAGCGGCTTTCGACGGGCCGAACGCGCGAATGCCTCGCGCCTCGAGTGCGTCGACGAGACCGAGCGTAAGAGGCGCTTCGGGCCCCACGACTACGAGATCGACCTTTTCGCGATTGGCAAGGTCGACGACCGCGGCAACGTCGGAAGCGGCAACGTCAACGTTGCGCCCCAACGCGGCCGTGCCAGCGTTTCCCGGGGCAATGAGAAGCTCGTGCCGACCGAGAGCGAGTGCGAGAGCGTGCTCTCGCGCGCCGCCGCCAACGATGAGAATGCGCGCCCGTTGCGTCATGCAGCGCTGATACCATGCAGCGCATAGAGCGAACAATGATAAGGCTTGACTGTGGCCGAAAGTGCACAATTGCCCGCCCGTGTCCGCTTCGTAAACGCGCATCCAAACCTTGATGCCGACCGCGTTGGTGCGATTCTCGGCGTACAAAAGCGTGAACGTACGATTGTGTAAGACACCGACTCAATCGTAAAGAAACCAGGCACAGGGTCTCGCTCTGATCTCCCATCCGCGCAATACTGCAAAGGGGAATGGACGCTGCGAACCCTCAGCCCGGCGACCGGCTCGATCGATACGAGCTCCTTTGCCCAATCGCACATGGGGGCATGGCGTCGGTATGGCTGGCGCGCTTCGGTGGGCGCCTTGGGTTCGAGCGGCTCGTGGTCGTGAAAATGATCCTGCCCGAGTACTCGCAGGATCCGCACTTCCAAGAGATGTTCCTCGACGAAGCGCGAATCGCTTCACGCATCGAACACGCCAACGTTGCGCGCATCCTCGACATTGGCGAGCACGATGGTCGCACCTTCCTCGTCATGGAGTGGGTTGACGGAGACTCGCTCTCCAGACTCTTGCGCATCGCGGATCGGCGAAAGCAGCGCATCATGCCAGGCGTCGCGCTTCGCATTGCTGCCGACATCGCTGCAGGGCTGAGCGCAGCGCACAATCTCAAAGACCACGACGACACGCACCTCGGTGTCGTGCACCGCGATGTGTCCCCCCAAAATATTCTCGTTTCGAACAGCGGCGTCGCCGTGCTGATCGACTTCGGGGTCGCCATCGTTCGCGATCGCGCATCGCAGGAAACGCGCGCGGGGCATCTGAAGGGGAAAATCCGCTACATGGCGCCCGAGCAAGCCCTTGGGCGATCCATCGACCACCGCGCCGATCTTTGGGCGCTTGGCGTGATCGTTTACGAAATGTTCGCTGGAACCACGCCGTTCGACGCCCCAAACGAAGTCGCCATGTTGCACAAGCTTACGAGCGGCGAGCCTCTACCACCGTTGCCACCAAGCGTTCCTGCTGCCGTGCGAGCAATCATCGACCGCACGCTCGCGCACGAACCAAGCGCACGCTTCGGTTCCGCGCTCGAATTGAACCTCGCGATCGAGGCTGCCATGATCGAAATCGGCGAGCCAACGAGTGCGGCCACTGTTGCCGAGTACACCTCGCACCTTCTTGCCGACAGGCAGGCAGCGCGCAAGCGCACGGTTTTGCACGCGTTGTCCGCGTCGCGCCAACGCAACGCAGCTGGCCAAGCCGACATGCAGGGCCAAACGAGCCAAGTAGGCCAAGGTGCAGCGCGCGCCATCGAGGACGCGACAACGCAAGCCGCTTCACCGCCACCCAGCGAACCAAGAATGTTGTTGTCGTCGTTTGGCGAGCTGGGTTCGGAAGACGCATTCCGAGAAGCATTGAAAGCCAGCTCCTCATTCTCGCTCCACGGCATCTCGTCTTCGCGACTGCTCGGCGAAGTATCAAGCCCTTCGAGTTCGGCCACGCTTGGCCCCTCTGCCACCGAGAACTTGCGCAACTCGCACTCGAACATGGCGCCCACATTGGGTTGGGCTGCAGCGCGTTGGCGTACCGCAAAAGTCGTTGTGCTCGCACTCGTTGCGGCTCTTGCCCTGGTTGGGGGCGTCGACTTGATCGCCCGTGCAATGAAAGGCGATCCATCGACAGACATGCCAAGCGTGACACACGCCACAACGAGTGTGCATGCTCCGCCGGCCGAGGAGTCAATCGAGTTGCCGCCGCTGCCCACGCCGCCCGCGCGTCATGAGGCACACCCCGACGCCGGAGGAGGGGCGCAGCGTGCTGCGCCCCTACCCCCAGACGCCGCAGCCCCATTACCAACCGTGCCTGCGACTACCCGTTAGAGCGCTTTACGAGTTATCGCCCTCCGCCACCGGTTGCCAGCCCCGGCTGCACATCGGGCCTGCCAAGCGTGCCGCCAACACGCATGGTGTAATACCCGTCGGCTGATTTTGATCGCGCGATTTTCGCGTCCATTTCAAGCATTGGTTTGTCTTTGCTGCCTGGTGCACCGAAAAGCGTTTTGGTTTTGTCGTTTTTGTTCCGATAGCCGTCTAAAACCTTGATCTTCAGGTTCACATCGAGGTGCGCATCGGTCGCGACATCGCGGAGCTGCACGCGCCCTTCGCCGGTTATGTCGACGTCGCCACCCGAAGCGCCGATCTTCGATAGCTTGAGCACACCGTCCTTTGCCTCGCCCGCCACCGTGAATGTGCCAACCTTCAGTTGCGGCAGCGTGAAGGGCCCGAGTGGTGTTTTGACGGTGAGCTCCGTGCCATTGCCAGCAACCATGTCACGAACTTCGATGTTGATACTGCCGTTCGCCTTCGACGCCTTGCCTTCGGGCAGCTCGAACGTCAGCGTTCCGAACAACCTGCCTCCAAGAGGAAAGCCAAGGTTCGCAGCGATTGCATCCAGCTTGCCAATGTCCACGCCGTCGAACGTCACGTCCACAGCACGGGCTTTGCCGCTGTCGTCCCAGCTTCCCTTGATTTTGCCGTCGAAAGCATCAACGGTAAAGTGCACGCTTTTGTTACCAATGAGGAGCGGCAAAAGGGAGAATCGAACCCGAACCTCATCGAGCGCAATCTCGGGTGCGCGCTTCTGCGGATCGGTCGGTGGCGTCACGAACCGAACCCCCTTGGCCTTCAAGCCCGTGACGAAGTGCGAATCGAGCTCGTCGATCGAGAGCTCTTCGGGGTTTGACGAGCCGCGTTGCTGCGCGTTGTACGTCGTGACGATGCGCTCTTTCAGCTTGTCGTACGGGAATGTCCACGGCAGAAAAATAGCGAGGCACAAAAGGTAAAAAGCCGGGTAGCCAACCTTTGGCAGCAGCCGAAAAAGGCGCGCTTTCCATGCGTCGTTCATGGCTTTTTCTCGGCAGGAGGAGCAGCAACGCTCGATTTGTCGCCTTTGTCGCTCGAACTCTCCGTGCGATCGTATGCGGAAACACCGACCTCGACGTCGTACGAGTCCGCCTCGCCGCTGCGCGTGCGCATGTTCAAGCGTGTGATCGCGACCGGATAGCCGCTTTTCCCGATCGACTCGAGAAACTTCGCGATTGGCATCAGTCCGGCGCGTTTGAAGTGAATGGCCGTATTCCTCTCGACGTAGCGCTTGCCGTGTGGAACCTCGGGGTGATCGGCCGAATCGATCACCTGAAGCTTGTTCGCCGTGGCGTTCTGTTCAAGGAAACCCGCGAGCGGCGGCGCCTTCTTTTGGTAGCGCGCCGCAATCGAATTTTTGCGCTCTTGCCTTTCGCGAATCTGTACGCGTGCACCGTTGACGGCGGTGAGCGCCGCGCGAATCTCTTCGTTGTCGGCCTTCTTGTTTGCGATGAACATCGAAAGGCCGAAAGGGATCGCAAGCAAGAGCATCACGCCACCTACGAGCAGGCCGATGGTTGCGATTCGCTGCTCACGAGGGCTTAGGCCCGAACGCTCGAAGATCGGAAGCGCCATTTCACTTTCCTCCTGCGTCGGTCGGCGCAATCGATGCCGAAGACACGGCGGCCGGCTTCTTTGCGCCACCACGAACGTCCTCGGGGCACTTGATGTCGAACTCGAGTTGGTACTTTTGTGCGGTCGTTCCAACCTGCGCCGTGATGCGCGCGATCTTCGAGTCACTGAAACATCGCTCGGCGGCGACCGATGCCTGGATTGCCTGCGCGTCCGCGATGGTGCCGACGATGCCGTGCACGATGACGTGCTGCTTTTGGATGTCGAGTTCCTCGATGTCGTGCGTCATGGACGGCGGAATGAGCTCCGAGAGCTTCACCATCACGTCGAATGCATCGGCATGCGGGAGCGGATCTTCGTCACTAATCGCAGTTTGCTGCGACAAGAGCTCGCTCGCTCGCGCCGGATCGCTCGTTTCTTCACCAAGGACGTCTTTGGTGACCGTGGCGAGCGCCGTCTCGAGCAAAGCCTTTTCTTTCGAGCGCGCATGAAGCTGCGCCCACGCCGAAAAAAGAAAACTTACAACAATGACCGCGGCAAGGCCCATGAGCAGCGGGACCTTCTCTTTGACCCACGCAAAACCTCGCTCGAACGCGAGCTGCCCTTTTCGCAAGTTCAAACCCATGGCGCGCGGCCCCAAGCCAAGTGCGAGCCCAATGGCTTTGGCAAAGCGCCCCGGCATCGCCGTTGCTTCTGGCGAAAGGCTCGACGCCTCGAGTGCGGGCAACCCCAGCACCTCGACCGGGGCCTCGAGTGCCGCCGATAGAAATGCCTCGGCTCCAGACACGTATGCGCCACCACCGCAAAGAAAGATACGGCTCGGCGCTTCCCCACCCTGCGCGCGGTGCGAGGCCAGCGTGGTTCGGAGCTCGCGTGCGAGCTTCGCCGCCGTGCTCGGAAGGCCCTTGGTGCCGATACCAACGGTGCGCGCAAAGAGCGGCTCGCCATTTTTCATGATGAGCACGTCGCTCGATGCCGTGCCGATATCGACGACGGCAACCACGCCGTCGGCAAGCACCGGCATGAAAGGAAGCAGGTTCGCGATCGGAAATGCGCCGACGCCCACACGCTCGGGTTCGGTTGCGATTGCCCCTTTGACGAGTTCGATGCGCGAAACGACATCCTCTGTTTTCGCGACTCCAACGAGCACCGACAACTCCTCGCCCTTCACTTCCTTGAGCCCGGAGAGCACGCGATAGTCGAACACGGCCTCGGACAAATCAAATGGCAATGCCGATTCGAGCTCGAAAGGCAACACCTCGCCAACTTGCTTCTGCGCGCTCTCAGGAAGCCCGATCGTACGTACGGTAGCGCGCCCCCCCTCCACCGATGTGGCAACGGCGTCAGCCGAACCCGCGGATCCAAGTGCGAGGCGCACAGCCGCTGCGATCGCGGCGCCCGGCGCGCCGGCCTCTTGCACCTCGACGCTGGCAAGGCCTACGAGCTGCACCTTGCGATACGTCGAACGAATCACCGCGGCTTTCGCGGCCGTCGTACCGATGTCGATGCCCAGCCACGTGCTCATGATGTACTCCGCCATGTAGTACAAATGATCATGCTTTACTCCACTCGGTAAAAGATGACTTGACCGCCGGTGCTCGGCTGCATCGCGGAAGCCACGGAATTT
The DNA here is from genome assembly GCA_009780955.1 of Polyangiaceae bacterium. Classification (GTDB taxonomy): domain Bacteria; phylum Myxococcota_A; class Polyangia; order Polyangiales; family Polyangiaceae; genus Labilithrix. The sequence goes on from WQZB01000035.1 coordinate 12,916, forward strand.
GGATTGGACGCCTGCGTAGTCTGCGCGGTCGTGGTGGTCGTTGCTGCGCCCGTGGTGCCTGCTACGCCCGTCGCGTTGGCCGCTGCGCTGAGGTCCGGCGCATTGCGAAAATCGACCACGGCGTGAATCAAAGTACGTGTTTCGCGGCGATAACCTTTTTTGATGCCGACAGCGTAAATCGAAAAGACCTTGCTCTCGGTGGTGATGCTGTTCGCAAAATCGGCATTCGACTTGAACACGACCGGCTTCATGCCCATGGCCGTGAGCAGCGGGCCAATCTGGCCCTGACCGGTCATGGCCGCTACGAAGTCTTTCGGCGAACCGAAAAGCGGCGCCCCCATGGTGATGCCACGCGCCATGGTCACGCCAGTAAGAAACATGGACGCCTGATCGGGATTCACGCAGATATCGGCCGTTGGCGCGCCGGCACACACGACACCGAGCAAGGTTTGCGCGTTGGCCGTATTCACGTTCACAGCGCCCTGCCCCCAAACGGTCATGACGCGCTTTTTCGGATTCGTTGGATCGGGATTGACGAACGTAGCCCAGAAATCTTCGCTAATGCCGCGCACCATGCGCAGCTCTTCGAGGGAGTCGTACGGCGCATTCTTGCGGCGGTAAGGCTTTGGCAAAAGCTGGTACCACGCGTCTTCCACGCCGGTGCTTTGCGCGGTCGACATTTGTGTCAAGTCGCAATTGAAGCCCTGCTCGTCGGGATCAGCCCAATCGATGAGAGCCTGACACACCGACGAGCGATCGTTGTATTGCCCGCTGCCGTCGCGTTGCTCGAAAATGGTCGAATATTGAAGCGGAGCAATGAGCCCCATGAGCTCTTTGGCAAGGCGAATATGTGCAATGTCGTTGGACGCACCAAGGTTTACGTTGATCTTCGCGTCCTCGTCGACAATGACAAGCTCCCAGCGCCCGCCGGGCATGCCAAGGTTTTTGCCTAGCGACACATCGAGACCCACGGTGCGCGCGAAGTCTTTGCTCGCCTCTTCGTCGTTGAACGCACCGAGCAGCCGGTCGGAAAACTCCCAAACTGGCAATTGCGGTGGCGTTTTTTTCATGAGTTGAAAAAGCGGCGCAATGGCTTTGCGCAACGTTGGCTCGCTTGCAACGAGCAAGCGCGCAAGATTCACGGCGCTCCTGGCCATGTACTCGGCCTGCACGCTGTCACGATCCGCCGTTGCGGCCGCAAGCTCGGCGCTCGTTTCATCCTGAAACTCTGCGAGCATCACAGTGAGAATCGCAATGGCCCCGAGCACCATGACAAGGGCGATCCCGCGCTCCTTGGAACGGCGCCGCCTCCGCCTGCTTCGAAAGCGACTCAAACGACTTGTTAGAGGATGTTTTCCAGCCGTCGCGAGCGACGCGAGGCCAAGGCGGGCCCGAGGAGTCATCGTGGGATTCCAAACGAAAGCGGTTCCAACATTGGAATCATGAACTTCGTTTCGAAAGCGAACGGTGGGCTATTTTTCACTCCTTTGAGCTCGAGCGACACGTGCACTTCGAGCGGCAAACGGTTTGGCTGCCCAGAGACCTGCGTCGTGTCCCATGACTCGACCCACATGCCACTAAGCGGGTCGAAATACCTAAGGTGAAACGACTCAACGTTTTCGGCAAGCACGTTGATCACTCCCCCGCGCTTCGGATCGAGATCAATCGGCGTCTGCTCGCGCCGCACCAGGTCCATCTTGTCGTCGACATCGGGATCTTTGACAACGAAATAGCCAACTTCACATTGGTCCGATTCCTTCGCGTCTTTCTCCATTCGCACGTGTGCGAAGGCGCTGAAGTCGAGCCGGTCGTAGTTCGGCCCATTGTTCGAGTGTGTTGCAATGAACGCGGTGGTTCGCGTGACGAGCGCCGGCATCGCCGGGTTGTGCGCCGACAAGAATGCACTCTGGATTTCACGCGTGATACGCGCCATCGCGTCGCGACCTTGGCGCGCACGATCGACGCGCAACGCCTCGCCCTTTCGGCCTCGCGAAAGCGAGTCGAATGCACCGTAAATGAGAAGAGAGATCATCGCGAGGATGGCAAGGGAGACCAAGATCTCGAGCAGTGTCATGCCACGCTGCGAGGCTCGCCCGCTTTCAAGTTGACGCGAGGCTCGCTTCATTTCACACCCGTCGTTGTACCAGTCGTGCCGGTGGCAGGCGCGAAGTCCATGGTTCCACCGTCGGGCAAAAGCGCGCTGCCTGCGAAGCCGCCTCGCTGAGGATTCGTCAAGTACTGGATGAGAGGAAGTTCGCGATTCGTTATGCCCTCTTTCCACTTCACGGTTACGGTGACACGTCGAATGCTTGCTTCGAACATTGGCTTGATCGACGGGTAAAGAAACCCCATCACCATCGACATCAAGCCCTCGGCCCCCATACCGCCACCGAATTGCTGCGTGAGCTGGGTGCCAACGCCAGCGAGCCCTCCGTCCACGTCAAGGTTCAGGCCCGCGTCACCCGCCGGGTTTGCCGTCAGGGCACCCAGCGGCAATTCCGAACCGCCGTCGCCGCCAGGCATGATGAGTGCGCCGCCGTCGCCGAGCGAATTGCCAGATTGGAAATTCGGCAATTCTACTTTTTCGACGCGCGCATCGCACAGAAAGCCTTCGCGCTTTACATCGTTGCAACATGCAACTTCCTGGTCGATCTGATCGGTCTCGGGCAGACCAAATGTAAGCAATTTCTGTTCGATCTCGGTCATTTTGCATCGACCGAGCGTCGACGCCATGCCCATGTTGGCGGCCGCACGGTTGCTCGCGGCCAAGCCCCCTTGTGCCGAGAGAATCACGGTTAGCGTGAGGCCTAAAATGGCAACAGCGACCATTACTTCGAGCAGCGAAAATCCGCGGCGGCCGCCGCGGCCGCTTTCAAGTTGACGCGAGGTCGAGGCGGTCGGCGAGGAGCGGACCGGAACAGCCTCCTTGCGCTTTGAGGACCGCACCGCAGCCGCCAACGAAGAGATCGCGTCAAATCGAAAGCGGCCGCTTTTTTGGATCCGAAGAAGCATCAAAAGGCCCCCGGATCGTCGCGCTCGGACGCGTCCTTGCCGTCCATCGACGGTTCGAACTCCACCACGCCGTCCTTCACCGTGATTTTGCCGGTGAGCGGAGAAACAAGAAGCGTGATTGTGTCTTTGTCACTATTGGAATTGCCAATGCTAAGTTGAATCGACGCGCGCTCGGTCTGCCCTCCTGGCCAGAAGTACAAGTACGCGCGGCCCGACTTTCGCGGCTGATCATCATGTGCAGTTTGCACCTCGCGAAACTTGATGCCACGCTCGAGAGGCTTTTTGACCTTGCCCGGATCGCTCGCGACGAGCCCCATCGGGTCGATCTCGTGAAAGGCTGTTCTCGGCGCCGTGGGCCCTTTGACGATGCGGCTCGACTCCTCGAGCGCTGTCTTCTCGGCAACCGTTGCCGCTGATGCACCACCTGTGCCCGTCGTGTCTTTCGTTTGTACGAAGTGAGGTTGATCTCCTTCTTCGAGCCAGATCAAAGACTCTTCGAGATCCATCACGAGGCGGATACTTTTCGATGTCGACGTTGCGCGCGAGAAGGCAACGCGCACCGCACCGGCAATCATCGTCGAGGAATGCCGAAGGCGCGACGAGGCAAGCTGCCCTGAACCCATCACCACCGCGCCCATCATGAGTGCCACGATCGCCAGAACGATGAGCACCTCGATGAGCGTCATGGCTCGCAGCGGCGCGCGAGTCGCGCGAGCCGAAGACACAATCGCCCCGCCCCGATCGAAAGTGACACTTGGCTCGCGACGCTCCACGATCGCCACGTTCGCCGCTACTGCTTTCCGCCGACGGGTGCTTCAGGGATGCGAATGTCGTCGGCTGTGTTGTCTTTCTTGTCGGGACCAGCGCTCGACACGATGATGTCGTCTTCCGTGCACGTGATTTTGTACGGCGTGTCCCACGGGTCGGTGATCTTCGACGTGGCGCTGAGCTCTCTTTTTTGGCGAAGCAACTCGACCGTCGGGCACTCGCCCGGATGATCCGCGACGTACTTCTCAGCCACGGGGTGAATCGTTCGCGCATCGATCTTTGCTTGGTTGATTTGCGACTCTTTGAACCTCGGGACCGCGACAACGGCAACGCTGCCGGCGATGAGCCCAATGATCGCAAGAACGATCAGAATTTCGATGAGCGTCATGCCGCGAGCCAACCGACGCCCTCCAATAAGCTTTCTACGCATGTCTCACTTCTCCTTTGGTTGCTAGTGTCCTTTCGGTCTCTACTCCACTCGATCGAGCCCGCCGGGAACACCGTCAGGGCCATCGCTTGAAATCTCGAAGTTTGAAGAGTCGCGCCTGCCCGGGCATGTGAGCCGGAGCTCACGCCCCCACGCGTCGACCGGAATGTCTCGCACGTAGCCCCCGGTAACGAGCTCACTAAGATTCTTTGGGCACGCGCCAGCGTGATCCGCGCGGTACGCCTGGACGCTGCGATAAGCGAGCGTGATGGATGCACGGGTCGCGCGGACGCCGGCAGCCCTTTCCTCGCGCACGCGGGTCCACACGACGAATGCAATGGCGAGCGCCACAAGTACGACCAGGCGCAAGCGAGCGCGGCTGAGCATGCCGAAAAGGCCGCGCCTTCTCTCCCAAGGGAAAAAGACTCTGGTTTCTCGTTGCCGCGCCACGAACATGTCCTACTGCACAAAATCGTTCATTTGAATGAGAGGCATGAGGATTGAAAACGCGATGAAGCCAACACCGCCGCCCATGAAAACAATGATGAGCGGCTCGAGCAGGCCCGTCATCGCCTGCACACGCGTGTCGACCTGGGCATCGTAGGCACGCGCCACGTTTTCGAGCATTTGCTCGAGCTGACCCGATTTTTCGCCGACCGCAATCATGTGCACGACGATGGGCGGAAACTCTCCGCTTCGCTTGAGCGGGCCCGCGATGGATTCTCCTTCGCGAATGGAACCAGTGGCCTCTTCGACAATCTTTGACAGCTTCGCGTTGTCGAGAACATGCCGCACGATGTCCATCGCCTTGAGTAGCGGCACACCGCTTTTGAGTAGCGTGGCGAGCGTACGCGAGAAACGCGACACCGCGAGCATGCGAAACATCGACCCGAAAAGCGGCAGCTGAAGCTTCTTGCTATCGCTCCACAGCTGACCCGCCGGGGTGCCGAGAAAAGCAACGAACCGCGCGAGAAGCAGACCCGCGACAACGCCAACGCCAATGCCCGTGGCGTACGCGAGCATGGAGCCAACCTTGAAAAAAAACAGGAACAAGGCTACGGCGCTGACGATGGCCGCAACGGTCCACGCCGTTTGCTTCGGCCCTGGTATGAGCGCTTTGCGCGTGAAAACGAGCGACGACATCGCCATCACAAAGCCGAGCATCTGGTTCGACGCCATCGCACTCGAGACGAAAATGAGAAGCGCCGTGTACCAAGGCAGTGCACGGTCGAGCGTTGCGTAGATGCTGGTTATCTTCGGCACGACGACAATCATCATCATCGTCATGAGCAAGGTTCCAATGCCGAGCATGAGCACAGGGTAGGCGAGTGCGCCTGTGACTTTGCCGCGCAATCGCGCCTGGTTTTCCATGAAATCTGCAAGGCGCTCAAGCACCTGTTCGAGTGTGCCCGAAGCCTCGCCCGCGGCGACCATGTTCACATAAAGCGGCGGGAAGATATGCCCATGCGGCTCGAGCGCTTTCGCGAGGCTCGTACCTTCGTTCAGGTTGTCGCGCACGATGGCAAGAACCTTTTTGAGTTCCTCTTTCTCGACCTGCTCGGTGAGCGCCGTGACTGCTTCGACGAGAGGAATGCCCGCACCAACCAGAGTGGCGAGTTGCCGGGTCATCATCGCCACATCGCCGACCGTGACGCGCCGGAAAAAGGCAAAAAAGTTGATCGACCGGCCTTTCTTGACGCCGCCGACCTCCTCGGTTGCCTTCGTAAGAAGAATGCCTTCGCGCTTGAGCGCCGAGCGCAAAACCTTGGCATTGTCCGCATCACGAACGCCGGAAATCTGCTTTCCGCTCGCAACGAGAAGACCGCGGTAGGCGTAAACGGCCATGGGGCTTTTTCACACCCGCATGTTGCGCACGCTCGTCGGGCGCTCGGGTTCGACCTCCATATCGTCTTGCGTTGCAACGAGCACTTCCTCCACGCTCGTGAGGCCGGCAAGAACCTTGCGCGCGCCGTCGTCGCGCAGGCTGTCCATCCCGGCCTCGATGGCGGCGCGCTTGATGGTTTGTGCGTCGGCGCCTTTGAGAACGAGCGGCCCGACGTTGTCGTCCATCATCAAGAGCTCGTAGATGCCTCGGCGGCCGCTAAAGCCCGTTTGTGCGCACTTGTCGCAGCCCCGTGAGCGGGCAATGGTGACGTGCGGACCCGGATACTCGTCGAGAGGATCGGTGCCGAAATTCACCGTGCGCGGGTAGTAGCGCGAGCCCGGAATCGCAGCGCGACGCCGACGGGTAGCAAAGCGCTCGGGCGTGATACCAAGCTCTTCGAGGTCCGTTGGGCTCGCTTCGTACGACTCTTTGCAATGCGGGCAGAGCACGCGCACGAGCCGTTGGGCCAGAACACCAATGACCGACGAACGCAAAAGAAACGGCTCGACCCCCATGTCAATCATGCGCGTGAACGCACCCGCGGCGTCGTTCGTGTGGATGGTCGAAAGCACGAGGTGACCGGTAAGCGAGGCGTTGATCGCGATGTCCACGGTTTCCTTGTCGCGGATCTCACCCACCATGACCACATCGGGATCTTGCCGAAGAAACGCGCGAAGGGCACTCGCGAAGGTAAGCCCGATCTTGGGGTTTACATGCACTTGATGGATTTGGGACAGTTCGTATTCAACCGGATCTTCCGCGGTTAGGATATTGATGTTCGGCTGATTGATTCGATTCAAGCATGCATACAAAGTCGTTGTTTTGCCCGAACCCGTGGGACCGGTGACGAGAATGATCCCGTCGGGCCTGTGGATCAGCGAATCCATCAGGGCGTAGTCGCGCGGGCTGAAGCCAAGGTCAGGCAGGTCGAGCAAAACCGATGATTTGTTGAGCAAACGCATCACGATTCGCTCGTAATGGCGGCTCGTCGGAATCGTGCTTACGCGAATGTCGAAGCTTTTCCCGGCAATTTTCTTCGTGATACGGCCGTCTTGCGGAAGGCGTTTTTCGGCAATGTTGAGGGCGCTTTCGATTTTTATGCGACCCACGATACTGTTCATGAACGCGCGCGGCGCGCGGCGCGCGACGTAAAGCTCGCCGTCGATGCGGTAGCGAACAACGACTTCTTTCTCTTCGGGTTCGATGTGGATGTCGCTCGCACGCTCCTTCATGGCTTGCAAAAAAAGCGAGTTGACCCAGCGGATGACCGGCGCCTCATCGTCAGAATCGAGAATGTCGCCACCCACGACTTCGTTCTCGTCGACCCGCCCTTCCTCGGTTTCAAGCTCACCGCCGCCGGCCTCGCGCTCGTAAACGCGGTTGATGGCGTCGACGATCTTCTCGGCGGGCGCAACGCTCGCCTCGACAGGCTTGCCGAACAGAACGCGCATCTCGTCGAGTGCCGCGGTATCAAACGGATCACCCACGAGCACATGCACGGAGGCGTCGTCTTCGCTGGTGACGAGCACGCGATGCGATTTCGCAAATGTGATGGGCAGGCGCGTGGCGAGCGCCGTGGAGATGCGGTCGGGCTCGGGCCGCTCGACGTACGGAAGCTCCGCCTCCGCAGCCAGCGCTTTTCCGATGGCGTCGTCGTCGAGCACACTGCCGTTGACGAGCAAATCGATTAGGTTGGATCCTTTCTCGCGCTGCACCGCATACATAGCCTCAAGCCGCTCGGAGAGCACGCCCGCGCGCCGCTGAAGGATCTCGCCAAGAAACCTTTGCTCCATCACCATCGTTATCTTTCGATGTTGCGAACGGGTGGGGTCACGTTGACAGCGGGCGGCGCTGCAGCGGGTATGCGCGCTGCAGCAGGCGGAACCGGAGCGCCGGGCGGTGCTGCACCCGGCGCAGCTGCGTCGGGCGGAGCGCCAATCGTGGCCGATGCGCGAGGCCCTTGCGGCATCTCGAGCGGCCTTTGCGGCTGGTGCGTTTTCCTCTCGCGAGGCTTGCTCAACTCGTCGAGGCGCCTTTTTTCTTCGAGATCGAAATAGGCCTGGCGAATGTCCTCCACCAGGCCATTGGTGCGCGACCAGTCTTTCGGCGGCTTGTAGTCGGACGAATCGCTGAAAACGAAATAGCGATCGAGGTAGTCTTGCCGCTCTTGCATCTTGCGCTCGAAGACCGTGCGTAAATCTTGCTGATTGCGAATGATGTACGGCGTCATCACGAGCACGAGGTTGCGCTTTTCTTTGGTGTCCGTACGGTTGCGGAAGAGAGCACCGAGCACGGGGATGTCACCCAAAAGGGGGATCTTTTGCTCCGCGCGTGACGTAACATTGCGGACGAGACCACCAATTACGACCGTCTGTTGATCGGCGACAACGAGTTTGGTGGTTGCCGTGCGCTTGCTGATTGGAATGGCGCCGAGCGTGCCGCCGAGAGGCGCCCCCTGCTCGCTGATCTCTTCGGTCACGTCGAGACGTACCTCATTCGAGTCGTTGAGGTGCGGCTTGATCTTGATCTTCGTGCCGACGTCCTGGCGTGGTGCACCGTAGGAGCCGAAAGAGCCAAGACCGCCGAGGGCTCCGAGTGCTGCCGTGCTGCTCGTTCCGGTTGCACCAGGGAATGCGGTCACCGCATTCGTCTGGAGCGGAATGTTGTCACCGACGTTGATCTCGGCATCCTCGTTGTCGAGCGCGAGAATGTGCGGCGTGCTTAGTAGATCGCTGTCGCCGGTTTGCGCGATGGCCTGGAGGAACGTGCCAAATGCGGGGACCGAGAGACCGGTGCCAAGGAGGTTCTGCGAACCAGGGATGGCCGGACCGCGGACACCGAGTGCGAAGCCTTGAAGCGCATTGGTGTCATTGGGATCGGACGGGGTTACCGGGATTGTATTCAGGATCTGGTTGCCGCCGTAGACGAGGGAATCGTTGTTGGAGTTGAGTGGCGCGCCAGCGTGGAAGGCCACACCGAGTTGGTTGGACCGTTTGAGCTGCAGATCCATGATGACCGCTTCGATGAACACCTGACGACGCGCCTGATCGAGCCTGTCGATCACCGCTCGAAGCGAAGCGTAGTCGCGAATCGATGATGTAATGACAATCGAGTTCGTCGCCTTGTCAGCCGAGACCTTCACGCCACCTTCGAAGATACCGGTCGGAGGCGTGCCGGCGCTGGTTGGGCTGGCAGCGTTCTGACCACGACCTCCGCGTTCACCACCACCCGAGGACGACGTGCTCGTGGAGGTCGCACCACCAACGATGTCGTTCAATGTTTTGACAAGTTCGGTGGCGTCGGCGTGTTGCAAAGGCAAAACGTGGATTTCTCCTTCGCCTGTCTGCGGAATGTCAATGCGCTTGATCAGTTCGAGAATGCGCAAGTACGCGCGCTCCGTCGCCACGATGATGAGCGAGTTCGAGCGATCGTCGGCGACGACTTTCGCGACGTGCAGATCGCCAACGGCCGGCGTTACAGCAGCGGCCCCGGCGCTGGGTGTGCCCGGCTTGGCAGGCGCGGGGGCTTGGGCGCTTGGCTTTACGTCGAAAAGTTCGTTGATACGCTTTTCAAGCTCGCTTGCTGTCGCGTAGTGAATGGGCTCGATAAAAATTTGATCGCCGCCCGAACCGACGTCAATTTCTTCGAGCATTTGCATCATCCGCCGGATGTTCGTTCCGCTGTCGGTGATGATGATCATATTGCCCGGCCCGTAGACCGTGATATCGCCCTCTTTCGATTTAAATTTGGAAAGCACATTCGCGGCATCGTCGGCGCTGATGTGCCCAAGGCGGTGCATTCGCGTGACGTAACGATCTTCCGCGGGCGGGCCGTCTGCACCGCCATAAACTGGCGCGCCGCCGGTCACCGCAGCGCCTGTTTCAATGATTTTTAGAAAGCGCCCGTGAGGAACGACGGTAAGTCCATTGGTTTCAAGAATCGATAAAAATGCCTGATAGGCTTCGGCAACCGTAACTTTTTGCGGCGAGTAAACCGTTGCCTTGATGCTTTTGACTTTGCCGCCGAAAATAAAACGCCTGCCCGTAAGCTGCGATATCACGCGCACGAGCTCCGGCAGATCGGCGTCTTCGAGCGAGAACGTTACGCGGTAGTCCGGATTCCGCGGCTCGTATTCGATCGCGCTTTCGAACTGCGACAGACCCGAGGTATCGGCCTGCGCTTTGCCACCCGGCGTGATCGTTGTGCCCGCTCTGCCCGTACCAGAAGGCGCCGCGCCGCCACCTGCCGGACTTGTTGCGGCCCCGCCCGTTGCATCCGCCGTTGGCGTGGTGGCAGCAGGCGCAGGGGACGGCAACGCGGCGGGATTGGTGGGCGGATTGGCAGGCGCCCCGGCGTCTGCTGCTGGCGGCCGCGCGAGGCGTACTCGATCGCGGAGCCTTGGCTGCGCATAGGCAAGAGCCGACTGCATAGAAACGGCCGTCGCGAGGGAGAGCAGAGCAAAAGAGCGCTTCATCGTCGTTGGTCAAATGGGCTTCTTGTCGTGCGACGTTGGCGCCAAACTTTTTGATTCGGCGTGTGGAGTGAAGTGCGAGGTAACGAAGACGGCAACGGCGCTCAGCGTACCGACAAACACCACGCACAAGCCGACGAGCAAAAGCACCGTGCGGATCGTGCGCCGAACGAGATCGGGATCGCCGGCATTTGCCGGCGTTACCACGACCACGGGGGACGCCAGGCGGTCTAGTTTGGTCTTTTTTTTCCTCATCGGTCGCGGTCTCACCTGATGTTGTAGTCGAGGTTCATGTTCTGGCCACGGCGGTTTACTTGCACCGTTAGCTTGTCGGCGGTGCGCAAACGCGCATACGCCTCGAGCGCCTTTTCGGGGCTCGCCATATCGAAGCCATTGATCGTTTGGAGGCGATCGCCGTTTTCCATGCCGAGTGCGCCGAGCAGCGTGTCTGGGCGAATACCGAAAAGGCGAATGCCAACCACCTTGCCGCCTTCCTGCTCGGGCACGACGCGCGCTTGGCGCATTAGCTCGGATTGGTTTTCGAGGATTTTGTCGACCACGCCTCGATCGATGTTGTACTCGGTAGCACTTATTTTCTGGATGCCTTTGGCAAGCGCGGGGTCGAGCGACGTAGCGCCTCCCCTGGCAGCGATCGCATCGCCTGGCGCGGGGGCAGCAGGCGCGGCCGGCTTGGGCGTTGGATTTTCCGATTTGAAAAGCGATGCCTGACAGAGCGAACCGCTACTTTGCATCCACACCCGGTCCCAGCCGACGAACTGCACCTTTTTGCCGGACACCTCGCCGCCTCGACGGCGCAGAATGCTTTTGTTGTTGTCCGCGCCGAAAGCCGCGAACGACCAGTCGGGATCGCTCGACGCGGCGATGACGAGCACCTTCACGCCGTCGCACGGCGGTGCGGAAAGCGGATCGGACAAATCCATCGCCGCGCTCGTAGGAGACTCGACTCCCTCTACGGCAGACGGCGGACGAAGAGGACCTGTTACGTGGTCGAACGCGTTTCGTGCAAGGATTGGTTCGGCACTCGTGCTCTTGCCCAATCCCGTGGATGCAGGCGGTGCTTTCGAAATCGCTGGCGGTGCCGAAAGCGCCTTGTCGTCGGGCATGAGGCCTACGCCAACGAGCTGAGTCACGGCTTGTGCGTTCAGCGCCGCGGCTATCGCAATGAGCGGAAGCACGACGATCCAGAAGTTTTTCTTGAGAAGCTGATCAAAGGCCATGGCGCACGCCAGCGTCGCTCAGAAAACGCCGGCATTGGCGCGTTATGCGAGCCGCATGCCACCGAGTTGAGCCCCGAAAATCGCTCTATTTTACGCGAAAGGCGGCGAAAAAGCGGCAGAAAAGCCTACTTCCGTTCGCCAGCTTGGCGGAAGTCACCCGGGGCAGGCAGCTTCCCTGACAAAGTGGCAATCCGAGCGGTCGGGCGCCATATGTCGAGTAGCCCGAGGGTGAAATCCCCTCGGGCTACTCGACCAGCATGCTGCGCCAAAAGCATGCACTATGCATGCATTCGCGCAGCGCGACCAGCAACGCAAAGTTCCGCGCCAGGCTTGGCTTGCTCCCACTTAACCATTGCGATGGCCATTGCATGACCTGACGCTGGACCGACCGCGGCGCTTTTTACCTCGCCGACTGCCTCACCCTTGGGCGTCGTGATCGGAGCGCCAGGCGGAGGAAGCTCGCTCCCTTCGACCTCGAGCACCACGAGCTTGCGCTTCGCATGCCCGCGGTTCGAGAGCATGTACAAAACCTCCTGCCCAAGGTAGCAGCCTTTGTCGAACGACACGCCAAGCTTGTCGAGCGAAGCTTCTTGCGGGTAGTGCGACGTGTCGAACTCCACCCCGAAGCGCGGTAGCCCGTGCTCGATGCGCACGGCATCCCACCCGCTGCGATTGCCGATAACGCCACCAATCTTCGCGACTTCGGCCATAAGCTTGGCCTCGAAATCGGTGCGCGCCGAAGCAGCAACCGCAAGCACCGCGCCGCCAGTGCCGAGTACGTCGATGGTGCCAAAGAACGCGGGCACGGTACCTTCGTTCGAACTTGCCTCGACCAAATTCGCGAGCATGGGCGCACGCGGGCCGTGAGCCATAAAAAATGCGAGATTGGCCTCGCCGAGTTCTGCGTCTTCCATCATGAGGTGATGATCGAGCGTGGCGAGAACCTCGGCGCGCGCATCATGCGGGACAGCAATGGCAAGAGCCGGGCAATCTGTAGTGAGCAGCCCTTGCACAACGAAGAGATCGGCAATAATGCGGCCTTTTTTTTCGACCAAAAAGCCATAAGCACCATCGTGCGGGCCAACTTTGCCGAGATCGCAGGTGACGAGCCCGTTGAGCCAGCGCAAGCGATCGGTTCCAACGACCGTGATGGCTGCACGCTCGGGCTCGGCAACGACCAAAACGCTACTTTGCGATGCACGTGCTTGGTCTTGAATTGCGCGCTCGATGGTCACGGACACCCGCTGCCATAGAAGCATGCAAGCATGCACCGGCGCTGCAAAATCGACGCGGTATGCTTGACGCAGGAGACCAAAGCGCGCAACTTTCTCTTTTCATGCCGGGCATTGGGGTCGTCTTCAATCCGCGAAGCGGCAGAAACTTGCGCGATCCAAGCGCGGCGAAAAAGCTCGCGCGCATGCTTGGCGATCACGGCGAGGTGCGCCAGGCGCGATCCATCGACGAGCTGTACCGAGTTGCCGAAGACTTCCGTAGCATGGATATCGACGTGCTCGGGATTAGCGGCGGCGACGGCACGAACGGCGTTACGATTACTGGCTTCATCAACGTTTACCAAGGCAATGCGCTACCACAAATTGCCTTTTTGCGCGGAGGAACGATGAATACCATCGCAAACTCCGTCGGAGTTCGGCGCGGTCCACCGGAAGGCCTTTTGAACCGCCTCATCCGGGCCTACGTCGCGCGCGCCTCTCGGCCTCTTTGCGATGCACCGAGGCACGTGATGCGCTTACGCGGCGATAAGGGCCTTTCTGGCCTTCACGGTCTTTCCCATAAATATGGTTTTCTCTTTGGCACTGGCGTAATTTGCGGCTTCCTATCCGAATATTACCGGAACGGCCCGCCGAACCCAGTGGTTGCCGCCAAAACGCTTGCCTATGGCATTGGCAGTGCCATGGTAGGCGGAAAGACAATCGCGCGCATGGCAGCGCCTTTCCGTGGTGAAGTCGAACTGGGCAACGGAGGCATGTGGCCAGAGCGCGATTACCTTGCCATTGCGGGTGGCACAATCGATCAAATTGGCCTCAATTTCAGGCCTTTTTATCGCTATCGTGAACGCCCCGGCACCTTTCACTTGCTTGGCATTCACACCAAGGCAATCCCCTTCGTTGGGCAATTGCCGCGCATATGGCGCGGATTGCCAATGAAAGCTTCGTATACGTACGACGCAACGCCTTCAGCGGCCATCATTCGCTCGCCGCGCAAAACCATTCAATACATGGTCGATGGCGATTTGCACACATGCACTGGCCCGCTTTACGTCGAGACGGGACCGACCGTGCGAATCGTCATCGGCACGTAGTGGTCACGCGTGGCGGAGGGTCGGTCCGTGACTGCGAGGGCGGCTGCGGCGCGGATCGAATCGAGGCCCTGTTCCCTGCCCCCGAATCACACGAAGCTGCGGCTTGTGCGACAGCGACCGGTGGAATTCGCGCACGGTGCTCGCCGTTTCGAATGGCTGCTCGATGTGCGGGAGCGCGTGGGTGCCATTGATGCGCACGCGGGCAAACCGACGATTTTGCGTCACGACAGCGTCGATTGCCTCGCGCGGCGTTCGCGCGTCATCGCCATGGACGAAAAGCACGGGCACGGCAAGCGCATCGTAGACTTCATCGACCACGGCGGGATCTTCAAGTGAACCGGCCATTGCCGAGAGCACGGTGCGGCGTGCCCTGGGGTGGTGGGTGACCGCGTGCGTGTACCGAACGAGCTCGTCGCTCGGGCGCGTTCGGGTAGCTCGATGCAAGCGCGCCCGCACGGCAGGACGCGAAGTCGTGAGGTGATGAATGACGGCCCCCACCAGCGGTGTCTCAAGGGCCTTGCCAACAAGTTTGCGCACACGAAAAACGGCCATGCGCGCGTATCCACGCGTACCTGCCCACTCGAATCCTGTTGGGGCGATCAGCGTGAGCGATCGAACGAGCCGCGCACGATGCAACACTGCACGCCCTGCAAGCTCGCCCGAAAGGCCCACAGCCACGACATCCACCGTGGATCCATACCGTTGCGAAACGTCTTCGAGCATTTCTTCGACAAAGCGCACGTAGTCATCGCGAGCGTAAGGCACATTACGCCGCTCGGAAAACCCATAGCCCGGAAGATCGCACGCTATGACCGGGCGATCGCTCCGGAAGGCTTCGAACAAGCCGCGTAGCTCGTAAGTGGAGCTGGTTTCGGACGCGCCATGAAAGAGCACGACGGGAACGCCGGACGCTCCTGCATCTTCGTAATAGCTCATACGCCCGAGGCTCGAAGACAAAAGCCTGCGCGGGGCGGCAATCGCGGCAGGGAACGCCGGACGCGAGAATAGCCAATGTGCCACCCACGCGACCGGAGTCGCAACCGTGGCAGCGAGTGACAACGCAACGGCACGAGCAGCGCCTTCAGTTTGGCGGTGAGTTCGCATAGGGGCTCCTCTTCACCACACCGGGTCGAGGAGTCAGGCAAGGCGCGTTCCGTCGGGGCGCGCAGCAGGTTTGCACTCGCGCCCTCGAGCTCCAGACCGCCCCACTTAGGCAGAACGCCTCGATCGCTTGGGCGCGCGGAGCGCGTGAATGACTGCAGCCGCGATGACGAGCCCAACACCAATCGCCTGCGACGTGGACAAGCCAAGCACGCTGCCGCGCGCATCTCGGCGCAGAATCTCGATCGCGAAGCGAACTGTGGCGTAGAGCGCGAGAAATGCGGCGAAGATTTGACCGTCGTAGCGCTTGCGCGGCAAAAGCCAGAACAGGCAGAACGCGGCAATTCCAAGTGACGCCGCGGATTCGTAGATCTGTGTAGGATGCACAGAAAGACTCCACATATGCATGTTCTTGAGCAGGTGATCTTTGGCTTGCTCTTCGCTCGCAGGGCTATGTGGAGGGAACGACAAGCCCCATGGAAGCTTCGTCACGGCGCCAAAGCAGCAGCCCGCCAAAAGGCACCCCATGCGGCCAAACGCGAGCCCCATGGGAACCGCGAAACCTGCCATGTCCGCCGCTTTCCAGAATGGGAATCGATCGCGCCGGAGAAGAAATACTGCGGCCGCCGTCGCTCCAACGAAGCCGCCGTAATACGTGAATCCGCCAGCCCAAAACTTCGCCCATGCAAAGCAATCGCGTGCTTTCGGATGGCACACGGCGCGCGACGCATCCCAGACGCCGCCATAGGCGCTCGACAGGCACTCGGCCCGATCGAGCGGCCAGTCCACACGGGCCGGATCGGTGCAGAGATGAATGTAGTCCCAGAATAATCCATCGGCCAAAACGTGAAGAATGCGCGCGCCGGCAACACCCGCGAGAAGCGTGGCAAGACCAAGGTCCACGATCACATCGGGGTTTAGGCCAATTCGCCTTGCCCAAAGCACGCCGAGCGCCGTAGCAAAGAAAAAGCCCGACACGAGAGCCACGAAGTAGGACGGGAAGCCCACGTCGAAGAAGCGAAAAAGCTCCGGTCGCATGATAGTTGCAGTTTCTTCTAGCAGGCTGCTGAAAAAGTTTTCAGCAGCCTGCTAGAACAACGCACCAAGATGCCTGAGACGACCCAAAATCCTGTTCTCATCGTTGGCTCGCTCGCGTACGACGATCTCGAAATGCCGTCTGGCATTTTCAACAACGTCGTTGGTGGTGCCGCCACCTACTCGTCGATCTCCGCGTCGCTTTTCTGTCCGGTGCGCCTCGTTGGCGTTGTTGGCAACGACTTTCCCGAAGCCGTGCTGAGTGATCTGCGCCGGCGCGGCGTTGACACGGCAGGCGTTGAACACGCCGAGGGCAAAACCTTTCGCTGGCACGGTCGCTATTCGGCAGATCTATCGAGCCGCACGACGCTCGACACCCAGCTCAACGTCTTTGCCGACTTTCGTCCGAAAATTCCAGACACATTCCAGAATTCGCCGTTCGTGCTTCTCGGCAACATCCACCCAGCCTTGCAGCTCGAAGTGCTCGCGCAGATCGAAAAACCCAAGCTCGTTGTTGCTGACACGATGAATTTTTGGATTGCCGGTGAGCCGAAACTTCTTGGCGAGGTGCTGAATAAGATTGATTTGCTTGTCATCAACGATGAGGAAGCACGCGAGTTGTCTGGCATTCACAACCTGGTGAAAGCAGCCGCCGACATTCGCAAGCGCGGCCCAAAACATCTTATTATCAAGCGCGGCGAATACGGTGCACTATTTTTCGACGCCGCAGGCGTATTCTTCGCCCCGGGGTACCCGCTCGAAGACGTGATGGATCCCACGGGCGCAGGCGATTCGTTCGCAGGTGGTCTTGTCGGCTATATCGCGTGCGCTCAAAATCTTGCGCACCCAACGATGCGCCGCGCGATTTACTTTGGCTCGGCGCTTGGCTCGTTCTGCGTCGAAGGCATTGGCCCGCGCCGTTTGCTCGACATCACACGCGCAGAGGTGCAGAAGCGAATGACCGCCTTCATGGAGCTGGTCGAGACGGGCGGGCTGGTCGATTTCCCCTAGACGGAAACGCCTAGCCCAGAACGAAGTTCCGGCAGTAGTGTTAGACAGCGACGAGGAGTGTTCTTATGACTTCACGCTTTCGCCACGCTATTGGCGCCATCTCCGTCCTATTGATTGCATCTTGCAACGGAGGCGGTTGCCTGCCGGGCTCCCAAGGCTGCGCAGGAACCACGCCGCTACCCGGCGGTTTCCCGCCCGACATGGGCATCGCAAACGCGGTATCGATTCGTGTGTCGCGCCCCGGCCTCGACGCGATTGAGCAGAATCTGCCCGCCATCGCATCGAGCGTCGTGGGTGTCCCCGGCGGCAAGCTGACCATCGACATTCCAACCACGCAAGCGGGTTCCATGGACCTCGCGGCGGCCGGCATCACGGTGGCCAGCATCACGCCGAATGTTTGCCCGAACGGCGCAGACCCAAACGCGAACCCGCCAACGTGTCAGGCACAAGCCAACCTCGGTGCATCCACCTTCACGATCGACGCGGTCAAGCCAAACGCCGTTGTGGTGCACGCGGTTGTCCCGCTCGTGCTCCAAAACGCGCCCATTAGCGCGCAGGTCAAAGGGCTCGATCTCATCCCCATGGGTTCGATCACGCTGTACCTTGGCTACGGCGACGGCGGTTGCAGTGGTGGTGGTGGTAACGGCTCTCCAATCGTTACCCCCCACGCGCTGCCAATCACGATCACGATCCCGCTCGTCCCGGAAACGACCGCACCGCGCACTGGCTACACGAAGCTCGACATCGACAACGCGGTCATCGACCTCAGTGGCCTGTCGTCAGACAATGTTCAAATCTGCGCAAATTGCGGTTTTGCGTCGAACATCTGCGACGCCATCACGAATTCCGCCACACTCAAAAATCTCGTCGTTACCCCCATGACGACCCAGCTCGCAAGCCAAATCAAGAGCATGCTGGCTGCCCAACTTTGCACGGCGCCAAACCCAGCGCTGGACCCGCCGTGCCCAACCGGCACGTCACCCGATATTTCAAACACAAAGTGTGTCTTCAACTCGGCGCCAACCAAGTGCGTGCCCACGCTGCTCGGCACCGACGCGCACGCCAACCTCGGCGGGCTGCTCGCCAGCATTTCGCCCGGCAGCGCTGGTGCTCTCGACTTTGGCCTTGCCGCAACTGGAGCCATGAACCCGGCGCCCGGCGGCAACACCGACAACGCGGGGCACACAACCAACGGCATCACCCTCAGCATGATCGGCGGGGTCATTCCTCAGCCTTTGTCGAAATGCGTCTCGCAAGCATCCGTTACATTGCCAACGGGCATTCCCGTGCCCGACGAAATTGCGCCGTCCACTGCCGACACCGCCAGCACACCGCATGTTGGCATTGCGCTCGCCGAGCGCTTTATCGATTACTCGGTCAAAAGTTCTTACAATAGTGGCCTTTTTTGCCTCGGCATCTCGACCGAGCAAGTCGACATGCTGAAGGCGGGGCTATTGAGCCTGCTTATCCCGTCGATCAAGAACTTGACGTTCGAGCAGGGCAACGCCGCGGCGGCCATTACCACGCGCCCGCAGGCTCCACCAAGCATAACGGTAGGGGCCGGCACCGCCGACGATCCGCTCCTCGTCGTCACACTGCCGAAGTTCGCGATCGACTTTTACATCTGGAACCTCGACCGCTTCGTTCGTGCTTTTACCTTCGAAGCCGACCTCACAATCCCGGTCAACATCCAAACAGGCAAGGGCCCAGCAAGCAGCCCGAACGCCGCTTTGATGCCGTCGCTCGGCGACGTGAAAGTTGCCAATGGTGTGGTCACCAACGCCGATCTTCTCTTCGACGATCCCGTGGTTATCGCGAGTGCGCTCTCGGGTCTCGTCAGCGGCATGTCGAAGCAGCTCGTTGGCAGCCTCCAGCCCATCGATGTGTCGAACCTGCTCGCGTCCACGGGCATGAGCGTTGAAGTCACAGGCATCCAGGAGCTCTCGAAAGGCAACGACAACTTCATCGGCATCTTCGCCAACCTTGCTGCGGCCAGCACCACCACGCTCGAGGCCGACACCACCGCAACGCTTGCTTCGAAGACGGTGCATGCAGACCACATGCAACTGTCGACCTACGACCCAGTGGCCCTGCCGGAGCTTGTCGTCGACGTAAGCTCGCCCTTGGACAACGGCACGTACACCATCGAATACTCATGGTGGATCGACACAGGCACGCGCTCGTCGTGGTCCACGAACAAGCGCCTCACCATCCAAGACGCTCAGCTCTTTTTGCAGGGGCACCACGTTCTCAAAGTCGCCGCGCGCGTCATGGGGCAACCTTCGACCGAAGACGCAACACCTGCCGAAGTGCCGTTCGTCATCGACGCCCTCGCGCCGTTCACCACGCTCAAGAATGCCGACGGAATCGTTACCGTCGACGCGTGGGATCTCATCAGCCCGAAAAGTTCGCTCGTCGGGCGCTACCGGTTGGATGGTGCCGAGTTCGGCGACTTCGAATCGATGGACCGTCTCGCAAGCATTCGCGTTGGCCGTGCCACAACGCTCGATGTCGAGGTGAAAGACGAGGAAGGGAACATTGGGCAGGTTCACCAAGATCTCATTCGCGGCCAGGCCGACTCAACCCTTGCTGCTGGGTCGAGTTGCGGCTGCTCCACGCCAGGATCGCGCTCCTCCACATCGGATAACACGATGGCGCTCTTGCTCGGGCTCGCCGGCACGGCTCTCATCGGTCTTCGTCGCCTTTCGCGCCGTCGTTACGACGTTGTGGGAAGCTCACTACAACGCCCCGCCACGTCGCGTCGCGTCGTTGTCGTTGCTCTTGGATCCATTGGCGCCATCGCGGGAGCAAGCCAAGGCTGCTCGTGCGGAAGCAATGCATCAACAAGCAACACGATGGGTTGCGGTGCAGACTGCAACCAAGAGTGCACAGCGCCGGTTGGCGTGGGGCAACCGGGTTCGTACACGTCGGTTGCCAAAGCAGCCGATGGAACGATATGGGTTGCAGGTTACAACGATTCGCTCATTGCCAATGGCAACACGTTGCCATTCGGTGATCTCGTGGTTGGGACCTACGATCCCAACACGCAAACTGTCACGTGGAGCACCGTTGACGGATTGCCAACCCATACCAACGGCTCTTGCCCGCCCGCACCAAAGGCAAGCTGGCGCAATGGAGAAGTCGACCCGGGCGACGACGTGGGACTTTGGACAAGCATTCAGGTGACCACGAACAATCAACCAATCGTCACTTATTACGACGCGACCAACCAGCGACTCAAGCTTGCCGTGCGCGAGGCCAACGAGAACGGCGCGTGGACCAGCAGCGTTCTTGCGCAAGTGCAAGGCGGCGATGTTGGTCGTTACGCAAAGATGATTTTGGTCGACGGAAAACCAACCGTCGCATTTTTACAAATCGAGCCGACAACTAGCGGCCAAGTTCGCTCGAAAGTCGTGGTCGCGGCCGCAAAAATCGAAGTTCCGCGTGGCCCAAGCGACTTCACTTTCGAAGACGCCGCGATCGAAGAAAATAACCCGTGCCGTGCTGACGACTGCCCCACGGGTCAGGTGTGCGTGAAAAGCACTGGAACGTGCGTAGCGACAGCCAGTGGATGCGCCCCTGCCTGCGGCTCGAGCAGTGCATGCGTTACTGTCAACGCGGCATTGTCTTGCGAAACACTGCAAGGCAGCGTCGAAGCCTATCCCAATGTCTTCGGCGACTACATTTCGCTCGCGAACGGGCCGAACGGCCTTGGCATTGCCGTCTACGACCGCGTGCACGGCAACCTTGTTGGCTTAAGCAACAACGGCGGTACTTGGAATCGCATCATTGTCGATGGCGAAGTCGGCAATCGCGATAGCGGCACG
This sequence comes from Polyangiaceae bacterium, assembly GCA_009780955.1. GTDB lineage: Bacteria > Myxococcota_A > Polyangia > Polyangiales > Polyangiaceae > Labilithrix. Next base: position 34,011 of record WQZB01000035.1, read on the forward strand.
GCCGTTGACACCGGCGACAAAGGCATTGGCGCATCGCTCGCGATCGACGGCTCGGGCACGTGGCATATGAGCTACGTAAGCGGCCTTGACGAAACACTTCGATACGTCACGATGAATAATAATGCCGTGCCAGGCACGCCGGAAATCGTCGACGACGGCACGGCTGTCGACGGCAAGGCATTTGCCGATGGCGTGCATGTGGTTGGCGACGATTCAACCATTCGCGTCGACGGTGACGTCGTCACAATCTATTACCAAGACGCGACGGTTGGTGTGCTGCGCCGAGCCATTGGCACCATGAACGGCACCACACACAATTGGAGCCTGCGCTCACTTCCTCAGCCAAACAAATTCGGCGGGTACTTCCCGCAGTTTGTTCCCGATGAAAATAACGTCGCGAACTTCTGGCGCCAGACAGATCACGCCACCCTTAGCGTCAGCGCCGATGTATCCATCCTCTCACCGCCATAATCGGACCGCCGCGGTCTATCGGTGGCGCCGAACATTGTTGATCATGCGTCGTTCCAGCTCTCGGAGCTCCGGATCGCGGCTCACAATGGCGTCGTACTCACTCAGCTTCATGCCCATGTGATTCGCAGCCAGGTCGAGCGCGCGTACAACCCGCTGAGGCGTGATCCCAGGCGGGTTGGGGGCGCGCATGAATTCTTCGGCCTTGAGAAGGACCGAGATAACCTTGGCGCGGTCTGTCACAATTGGGCGCTCCGCCTCAGTCGGATTCAGATTTCTCATGACGTGCACTTGCTGCTCGTGAAGTACTCAGCAAGGACCACACCGCACCAAGCACACCCGTTAGCACTAATGTTAGGCTGCTCGCTCGAGCTTTCCGTGCTGCAAACGCAATGAAATAGTGGTGACAAGTCGAGCGTTCAGGTAACAACTTGTCTGGCCAAATCATGGCAGAGCCCGAAACGGAGATGCCCATTGCCAATCCAGCCACACCGGGCATGGGCGACGTCACCGAAATCGATAGAACAGCTCCCGAAGTTGCGCCGGTGTTCGGCGGTGAACCAGTCGCGGCCTACGTTGCCCTTACGCGTTCGGCTCGCATCGTGGATCTCGTCGCGATCACCAAGGCAATTGTTTCGCAAGCAACAAAAGCGAAGTCTACCGAGTGGAACTTTACCGCGGAGATCGCCGCTGCTGCCGAACAAGCGAAGCTGCCCCACGCAGAAGCCAACACACCGTTCGGCAACGCTCTTGCCGTGCTTGCATCTGGCCCGACAAACGAAGCCGAGCACGCGCTTGGGTGCGCGCTCGTTGCCCACGCCGTTGCCACGGCACATCGCGACGACACGAATCGAACCGCTGGCGATGCCCTTTGGCTTGCAACGCACACCCCTTTCAACGCCATGGTGCTTTTCGACCAAGCGCTCGGCGAGACCGCCGACGATTTCTGGGTGGAGATCGCCAATCGTGTAAAGTGCATCCTTGCCAACAAAGCTGGCGCTGGGCACGCGGAAGCCATGGTTGGCCTTTTCGCGCTCGCAAGTTCAACGTCCGCCCGGGCGCGCATGCTGTCGCGCGAGCTCGCCGTGCTAGCGCGCGATCCACTCATTGCGCGCATCGCTACCAGCACCGAAAGCAAGTCGGAGAGCCAGCCGCCCGAAGATGTACTCCACGAAGAAGTACACATCCCGGGTGAAGTCATGCCGGCGCCACGCGGCCCTATCACGACAACCCTGCTTGCTCTAAGCGGCCTCCTGTTCGTCATTCATGGCGTGCGCCTTTTCGGGCGTCTTGCGCTTGGTTTCGAGCGACCTGGTGAGCTCGTCGTGTCAGCCCGTGGCATTCGCCTTCGCGCGACCACGCGAATGCTCGGTCGCACGCTGCGCTGTCGCGAACACGTCATCGTTCGCGCCGGGCTCGTTCGCGTCACGCGCGAAGTGCGCTACCCGCGCGCCGCGTTCTATGCGGGCTTACTCGCGCTCGCGCTCGGCAGCTGGCTTGGTGTGCACACCCTGATCGACGGCTTGCGCGCTGCCTCACCGTCGCTTTTGGTCGTGGGGCTTGCCGTTGTCACGATCGGCATCGCGGCCGACTTCCTGCTCAGTAGCCTTTTGCCCGGCAGTCGCGGACGTTGCCGCATTGCGATTGTGCCTCGCACCGGCAGAACCCTTTGCCTTGGCAATGTCGACGCCGAACGCGCGAGCGTAGTATTGGCAAGCATTTTCAAAGCTGACAATTAGTTGCATGGTTTTTCGCAAGAGGCGAGGCTCTTTGGTAAGAGATTGCCATGCGCAAAGATGCGCCACTTTCCGTTGATGTGCCGTTGGCTGATCGAGACAATCCCGGCTGGGTCAAAGTGGGCGCAATTGCCGCCATTGGCTTTGCCATTGGCATTGCGTGGCCGAAAGTAACGGGGTTCCGCCTTGGGCCTAGCCCGCCGGGCGAGTCCGCGGCATCGCTAGCAGCGAAGGCAGCTGCCGAACCCTCGCCCGAAGCGCCGGCGCCAAGCGCTTCGGCTACGCCCCAGGCTGTTTCGTCAGCGTTGAAGGCTGCGTCGGCTACACCCGCCGCAAGTGCGTTGCCTACGCCGGCTGCCTCGTCGGCGCCGGCGATGAACTCGCCAGCCTCGCCAGCATTGCTGCAAGTGGCTGTGCAAAAAGTTTCGGTTCTTTCATGCAAAACCGATAACGGCGAAGTCATGAAAGGCAAAGAGTGTGGAGCCATAACCGCGCTTGACGAACTTGTTCGCCCGAAGCTTCGTGAGCTTGGCAGCTGCTCGGCAGCGGGAGGGCAAGCCGGCAAGATATCGTTTCTTGCCACTGCCGATTTTGCCAATGGCCGCTTGCTTTGGAACCTTGGCAAGTCGACAAAACTCAATAGCCTCGAAAGCGTCGACGGCGTTGCGGCGTGCCTCAAAACAATTTTCCAAGGCACCAACCTGCGTGGCGTGGCGCACGAGCATGCGCGATACACCGTGGCCTACAGCGTAAGCATTGCGCCCGCAGGCGATGCAAAGCCAAGCGCTGGCAGCGCCGGCGACAACAGCGCCAACAACAGCAATGGCGCGCGCGCCGCTGAAGCCGTTGTTACATGGGAGGTTGCGCTGGTTCGCGATGCGCCGAAAACGGGTGCCGTGGTTGCGCGGCTGCCGCGAGGCACGAAAGTCGAAGTCGGTGCCGCGCAAGAAGGCTGGTACGCGGTGAAGTTCGGCGATGGCTTTGCGAGCGATGGATGGGTTCACCGAGGCGCCATTGGGAAGTGAGCCCGCTTTCGAGTTGCCGCGATCTCTTCGTTGGCGGCTCCGGTCCGGTCCTCAAAGCGCAAGGAGGCTGTTCCGGTCCGGTCCTCGCCGGCCGCCTCGACCTCGCGGCAACTTGAAAGCGGTCTAGCTTAAACGACACGGTGATCGGTTTCGACGAACTCGCGCCTTTCAGCACTCCAAACAAAGAGTTTGCGATCGCGAACCTCACCCTTGCACACACTCGTAACGAGGTAGGCAAGATCGTAAGTTGGCTCGTTGCCACCAGCGGTTGCAGCCTCAGCGTCGGTTGGCGAGAAGTAAGCCCCTGCATCGACGTGCGAATGGTAAAGTACTTTGACCGGTTTGCCGGCTCTGCCCTGCTCACGAACGGCGCGTTCGAATTTCAACGGATCGATGTCGAAGTACATCGTGGCTGGCCGCGGGTAAGTCTCTGGATCGAGCGCGTGCAACGCTTTTGCGCGATTTACCATTGGCATAATGTCGTCAACGACAAGCACGTCATTTTCAGGCCCAATGAGCAAGCCGCAACTTTCTTCGTTGCGCGCGTACGCGGCTTTTGCCTCTTCGTCGACGCGGGCAATAACGTCAGCACGAATCACGAGGCCGCCAGCTTTCCACGGATGCTTTTCGACGTTTTGCATAACGCTACGCAGCCTACCACTCACTTTACGCTTGTCGGCTGCGGCCGTTGCAGAATGCGGCATACCGTTCGAGTGCGTCGATGAGCCATTCGGTGGGCAGCGCACATGTTCGCTCGGGCTCTTCCCACTGCGTGATAAGCTTTGTGGTTTCGCCATTCGCGTGGATGGTGAGCGCGTTTCCACCGCCGCTCCAGTGCTTGGAGCAATCGCCTCCAAGCGCACGAAGCTCCGCTACCAAATAACGCGTACCAGCAGCGGTTTCGCCCTCGGTGGTTAAGAAGATGCCCACGAGATCATACGGCGGGTCGATGGTGACTTCGAGTGCGCTCACCTTGGATTCAGGGTGGAAGTGGAGATTCAGCACGGCCTAATATTGGGAATGCAGTGGTAATTTTGCCAGCTTTGTTTACATATCCCCGGATCTTCACGCCGGAGCTGGTCGTGCCCTCCCAACCGTTGGTGCCGAAGGTCGTTTTGTTGGCATAGGCTTCGCTGATTGCTGACTCCACATCCGCGGCGGTCCAATGATCGGGGAAGAAGGCGGATGTTGAGCCCTTTCTCACCCACTGGCCCGTTTGTGGATTCTTGATCTCCACTTCTGCCCTATAAGCGCCTTGTGCGTTCGGGTTCCTGAGAATCTGTGTAACCCTAGCATTTTCGTTGTTGCAACCCTTCCCCCTCCAATGGAAACCAATCGCTCTGCCCTTTTTAGTGATTCCTCCATGGAGAATATGCTCCATGTCAATAACTGGTTTGGTGTTCGGCGAAGCCGGCTTGGCGACAGGCGCCGTGCCGTTCGACATGAGAATGTGCGCACCAATGGCGTGTGAGCCCGCGACCTCCAGCGTTTGCACGCCCACTGCCATCAGAGGCACTGCCCCTACCGACGCTGTGCCACCGCTTCCACCTTCGCCAGCCGCGCCAACACCGAATTCTAAAGCGCCCATCGCGCCGGTAACTACGGCTGAAACCATTTGACCGGTGCCAAATGCATATTTGTCTTCTTTCGTGCCCAATCGATCGACCAGAAGATCGATTCCGGCTTGTGCCATCGCGCCTTTGAGTCCAAGCTGCCCGCTCACAACGCCTGTGATAAGGCCAGCTTCTCCCATGACTTGTGCGCGATGGTCTTGGGCTAGGCTGTCAAATTCTTTGAATCCTGGAATTGCTTGCGGGATCTCTCGGAGTAATTCTCCAGACTTGTTGAGTAAGTCTTTCGACTTGCTGAGCAATTCTCCTGGATGGTGAATGGGTAGCGTGGAAGGCGTGTAAGATGGAAGCGTTGATAGCTGCGCTTTGGCAAAGCTGGCAATATCGCTGCCGATTTGGTCGTCCACTGCCTGCGACGGTGCAGATGGTTCTGCCCAGTGGGCGACCGAGGCGACGGCCTCTTTTGCCTTTGAAGCAACGGCACTGGCTTCTTTTTCGACCGTCGAGACGACTTTGTGGGCTTCTTCTTCAGCTTCGGAAAGGCGCTCGCGAACACGCGACGAAAGGGTGTCCAATATGGTCATATTGGCCCAATCGACCGCTCGCGACGGAAAGTTTCGTCAAATCTGAAAAATCGTCAGTCGCTCGTTGTCAGATGCCAAGAATCTGGCGCATGGCAACGAGTGCACGCCACGCCCCGGCGGCAACATCACGCGCTGCGGCGTTTTCAATGCCGAGCGAAGAAGCATCTACTGGCAATAACTCGTTCGCGGCGTCCGCACCGGCTGACGGAGCAGCTAATGGAGCAATGGGTACGCCGGCGAGACGCAAATACATCTCTTCGATTTCTCGCGCAAAGCCCTGCCCTTGTAGCACGACCAAGCTTGCCGCAAGACGCGCTTGCCCTGCCTCGCCAATTTCCGCCACGCGAACCTGGCGCACGTAGCGCGCCGGATGCTTCGTTTGCTCAGCAAAGTGCATGACACGTGCGAGGTTCAACCCCCAGCAATGGAAGGAACGATGCTGATCTGGTCGCCGGCCTTGAGTTCGGTGGACAGCCCGCCCGTGAAGCGAACGTCTTCTTCGCCAACATAAATGTTGATGAAGCGGCGCACGCCTTTGTCGTCGAGCAGTCGGTCGCGAAGGCCAGGGTGGCGAGTTTCGAGATCGGCGATAACGGCGCCCACGGTGCCGCCTGCGCCTTTGACTTCGTCAGCACCGCCGGTGAACGAGCGCAGAGCCGCCGGGATTCGAACGATGATGGTCTCCATTAGGGTCTCCAATTGTCTGCTTACGTGATTTGGGTGATGCCACACAACGCGCAACTCGAGCGAGGGAAAATGCGCCTTCGCCTGATGGCAAGCGATTTGGCGTCCAAGGTAAATAGTGTACCGTGCACGCTTTTGCCAGCGAGCATGCCAAGCGCGAGATCGGCCTGTGCCGCGCCAACAACGCCCACCATCGGCCCGACCACCCCCACCTCGGCAGAGTTCGGAACATTGTCCGGAAGGTCCTCAAAAAGACATCGATAGCAAGGCTTACCCAAAGCCCCAACTGCCAGCGCGGTGCCGTACCAGCCCATAGCAGCGCCGTGCACAATGGGCTTGTGCAGCGCGCGCGCTACGTCAGCCGCCAAAAACTTGGTTTCTAGGTTGTCGCTGCATTCAACGACAAGATCGTAGCGTGCTGCGAGATCCATTGAATTCGCCGGCAAAAAGCGCGTCTCGTACGCCTCGACACGCACGCGGGGCGCAAACGCCCCGAGAGCGTGTGACGCTGCCGGCGATTTTGGCGAGCCAATGTCTTTGTCGCGGAAGAGGATCTGTCTGTGGAGGTTCGTGACGTCGACGACATCGTCATCGACGATGCCGATGGTTCCAACGCCAGCACGTGCAAGCACGATGGCGGCTGGGCAGCCAAGGCCGCCAATGCCGACCACGAGAACGCGGGCACTCGAAAAATTACTCAACGAAGAAGGCGTAGGGGATCATGTCACGCTCTCTACGTCAATGCCCTGGCCTCGGAGGCGTTCACCAAGACGCTGCCGGAACTGATCGAGATCAGCACCTTCTTTTCCGCTGACCTCGACTCGAACACGGCCCGCATCAGAGTGCACGACAAGGGTTGTGCCTTCGTATGCGCCCGCGCCAAGCTCGAGACGCACCGAGCCTTTGTTCTTGTCGCCGGCCCACGCGATTTTCTTCACGAGCGCTGGCATGAGCTCCTCCATCGACATACGTGCACGGGCAGGTTCGGCAGCGGCCGCCACTGCATTGGGGCTGCCTTGCGCAAACATTAGCGTTGGCGGAGCAAGCTGCGCGGCTTGGCGAGCCGCTGGATCGAGCGCGTCAAGGTCGTGATCGTGCCGACGATGCTTCACGTCGCCTTCCGAAGCATCGTCTTGATCGCTTTGTTGACGCCGGTGAACAGACTTGGCGTCACCTTGCTGTGTTGTCGGCTGCGCCGACGTACGCCGCGTGGACAGTGTGTTTGACATCGGCCGCGAGTTTCCTGTTCCAAGTGCTCCAATTTTGGTGAATTGGCTCAGCTTGCTAGCGAGTATTGTGCCGAATGCCGGCCCAATGACTTGCTGCGAACTCGTGGGCACGTTTTGACGGGCGCCATTGGCGCCGGCCGCGTTATTTGTGGAATTTGTAGAGGGATTCGGCGGAGGGTTTGCTCCACCAGCACTAGTTGTAGATGCAACGCTCATCGATTTATTAAGTCGGTACAAACGCCCCCGAAGTTGCGTGGTTTCGTTCATGCCTCGGACGATTTTTTTGGCGCACCGCGTCAACGCCATCTCAGTACTCGATCGCCTTGATCAGCTTGACCCACTTGACCCTGAACGCCCATACGCTTACGCTTGTGTAATTATTCGAGGGAGCACCCGGCGTTTTTGAGCATTCTTCCAATCGCCTTGGCCTTCACCGCGGCCGCTGTCGGTTCGCTATTCGCTTCTGCCGACGCGGCGCTGACTTCGCTGCCTGAAGCGCGGCTGCAAGTTCTTATCAAGGAAAAACAGCCAGACTTTTTACGGTTTTCGGCGAATCGGTTACGACGGCTCTCGCGCTGGCTCGTGCTGCGCGTGGTTTGTATCAGCCTGACTGCGGTGCTGATCATGCGGGCGTCGGAAAGCGCGCTTGGCCCGGCTCTGTCCGTGGTTGTGGCGGTTGTGGCGTCCGTTGCAACCTACGGCTCGCTTGCTGAGATCCTCAGCACAATCGCTCGCCAACAGCCCGAAACAGCTGGCCGGCTTGCCCTTCGCTACCTCAAGCCGTTCGAGTGGGTCGTCATTCCCATTGCCGAACCACTCGCGTTATTGGGCAGATTCGTTGGCACCCGTGTTCCCGAGAGCTTGACAGCAAACAAGACCGAAACCGAAGTCGAATGGCTCATTGCACAAGGCGAGAAAGCCGGCGCGCTCGAGAAAGAGCCGGCCACGATGATCCGCAATGTGCTCGACTTCAAGCACCTGACAGCCAAAGACGTCATGATCCCACGGCGGCATGTCTCGAGTATCGAGGCGACCACGGCGCTCGACGGCGTTCTCGACCACGTCATCAAGTACGGCCACTCGCGCTACCCGGTCTTCCGCGAAGCCCTCGATAACGTAGTCGGCCTTCTTTACGTGAAAGATCTGTTCAACGTCGTACGAGCCGGCAAGCTCTCGATGATGACGCTCGATGACTTGATTCGCAAGCCAGTGCTTTTCGTTGCCGAGTCGCAAGCCGCGCTCAGCGTGCTACGCGAAATGCGCAGCCGCCGGCTTCACCTTGCCATTGTGAGCGACGAGTTCGGCGGAACGAGCGGCATCGTCACCCTCGAAGACATCATCGAAGAGATCGTCGGCGAAATTCGCGACGAGTATGACACCGAAGAGTCCTCGCCAATCCAGAAGCTTGCCGAGGGTCGCTTCGTGGCAGATGCGGCAATTCCAATTGGCGATCTCGAAGTTCATCTCGGTAAAAAGCTTCCCGAAGACGGCGACTTCGAATCGCTCGGCGGCCTCATCGTCCACCGCGCAGGGCGTGTTCCCGAGGTGGGCGCAACGCTCAAGCTCGATGGCTACGATCTCATCGTGCGAGAAGCAGACGAAACGCGTGTGGTTAAAGTCGAAATTGTTCGGGCCAAGCCCGAGCCCATGCCCTCAGCCGAGTTGACTGCAACATGAGCGCCATCGCTGCCGTGCATGCGCAGCCGCTACTTCCCATTTGCCCGAGCGGCTTTCGTTTCATCGGCCGAGCGGCAAGTCACGCGCGTTTCGTGTTGCCAACGCTGCTCGGATCGAGCTACCGGCCAGATGGAACCACCTACGTTCTAGCCCTTGGTCCGGACCAAGGGCACAACGTTGCAAGCATTGCCGCGGCTCTGCCCGATCCAAAATCGATCGAGCCCGGAGCCCTCGTTGTCGTCCCGGGCCACGTCATCGAGTCCCCAAGCATTGCGCGCCGCGTGCTCAGCGCCTTTAGCCGAGAACACCGCATCCCGCGTGCTGTTCGTTGCAGTGCTCTTCTTTGCCGAGGCTATGTCCGAATCGGCGCGGGCATGGATCCGTCAGCCCGCGCCGACATCGCGTGGGGCTATTCTCCGTAGAGGCGCGATTCATCGCGCCCCCTGCGTTCGGGCGCCATGAATGGCGCCCCTACTTCCAACAAAATGCACATTCGTAGGGGCGGCCGCCCTAATGCACGCTGTTGAGGCCTGCTACCAGCTTATTCGCGCGGTCGAGCATTCCTGGCTTGGATTCAATTACCTGATCGCCACCTGGTGCGGCTTGCCCACCGCGAATGTCGGTGACGAGGTGCGCGAGCTGCGTGCCTAGCTGTGCTATTTGACCCGACGTTTCGCTTGGGCATGCTGCTGCAAGCGAATGCGGCGCGACATACATGGCCGCAGGCTTATCGAGATTGCCTGACACGTATTTCGGCGCTTTGACCGTGACTCTCGACACCGGATCCATTGCTTCGAATTCCGCTGGAAGCATGATCTGCTCGGCATTCGAGACTTCGATTGCTTTTGTGAGGGGCGCTAGCAATCCATAGGCATTTCCTGACATGTCTCTTCGGCCTAAGAGCACAACGTAGTTGATGCTTGGCGTCTGAGTGCCCGAAAGCTGCTCGGTTATGGGCTTTTGGAGCTTGGTGAGCATGCCTGCAACCGCGGTTTTGCGGTCGTTGACGGATTGCACCGAGGTGATGAACTCAATCAGATTCGACGAGGTGTCTTGTGGGAAACCGCTGAAACGGATACCGGCGAGCTTGGCTCCGTCGAAGTCGACATTCAACGCACCGAGCTCCTTGGCAAGGGACTCGGGGAACTTGCGTTCCTTGACGAGGCTAATGCGGCCGTCCTCAACCTTGTCGGCAATGGTTTTGAGTGTGTCGTGCGCCTTGGTGACATCGGCGGCGAGGATTCTCGCTCCGTTCACTGATTGTTGCCGAGCCCCGCGTGTCTCAACGGCCGAACCCGCGACATAGCCCACCGCTCCGAAAACAAACGCAGCGACGAGACCGACAACGAGTCCTTGCTTGCGAGCGCCGATGCGTGCCTTGTGCACGGCCGTTTCATCGACCTCGATGCGTTGAGCACGAGGAGGCGCAATCGCCGGCGAAGACATGCGAAACGGGTTCGTGACAGCCATTGCCAGCGGGTTCGAAGCATCAATCGGCACACCCGACGGGCCAAATGACGGCGGCGGGCCGATCGGAGCGCCTGGCGGCGGCACAGCCACGACGGGCGTGCGAGGAGCCGCCGACGACGCAGGCCGCGATATAGCGCCGGCACCACCGGGCGAGCTCGTAGGAGCCCCCGTTCCCGGGATGGGAGTTGGCACCGACACATTTTGGGCTCCACCTTTTCCAAGGCGTGCTTTGAGATCGATTTTTGGCTTCTTTTCTTCGGCCATCGAATCCCTCGATGCGGAGGCAGTTCGCGGGGGTTTGGGAGAAGGCTTTCGGTCGAGACTACTACCGCGGGAGCGAAGTGCGCGTCACGTTATTGCACGCCCAGCATATAGAACATCCGATGCGGCTGCGTCGATCTGCTGCGACATCCCGAAGTGTAGAATGCATCGCGTTCGGGCAAATACCTGGCGTTCCTGGCGCGCCGCCAGCAAGCGCACACAGACACACACTCGCCACAAACCTGACGCCATCATGCGCGGGCGGTATTGTCGGCGTGTGGATCTTCACGGGTGGATCGATGCCTACCTCGATCACCTGCGCGTGGAGCGCGCATTAGCGAACAACACCCTCGAGGCCTATGCACGAGATCTCGGCGAGCTCGCTCGTCTCGCTGACGAGGTGTCCATCAGCGACGTGCGGCTCATCGATCACGGCCGCGTGCTCGACTACGTCGCGACCGGCTACAAGCAAGGGAAATCGGCAAGATCGAGCGCGCGACAACTCTCGGCACTTCGAGGGTTTTTCAAATTCCTCGTGCGCGAAGGAGCCATCGACGCCAACCCCACCGAGCTCGTCGACAGGCCCAAGCTCGCACGCCGGCTACCGCGTGTTCTGTCACACGAGGAGGTTCTACGGCTGCTCGCCGCTCCCCGGTTGGACACGGCGCGCGGTGTCCGCGACAGCGCAATGATCCATCTCATGTACGCGTCGGGGTTGCGCGTTTCCGAGCTTTGCGCGCTCAAGTTGGGCGACTTGGACCGCAAAGTCGGCACCGTGGCGCCCCTTGGCAAAGGCAAAAAGCGCCGGATCGTGCCAGTTGGCCAAGCCGCCCTCGAACGGCTCGATCTTTACATCGACCAAGTGCGAACGAACGCGTCGAGCCAATCGTCAAGCCCATACCTTTTCGTGTCACCACGCGGCACGCGCTTCACGCGACAAGGTTTCTGGAAGCTTCTCAAAGCGTATGCCCGCAAAAGTGGGATCCTTTCGCCCATCTCGCCGCACAAACTCCGGCACTCGTTTGCAACCCATCTTCTTCGCGGCGGCGCCGATCTCCGCGCCGTGCAAGTCATGCTCGGCCACGCAGACCTTGGTACGACCGAGATCTACACGCGCGTCGCTCATGATCATGTGCGAACCGCCTACGACCGCGCGCACCCGCGAGCGTGACACGAATGTACCAAAACGTAACACAAAAAACCTTCTCTGTGATCGAGCCACCTACGGTCGAGACACCTCTCGTCGTTGAAATCCCCCATGCCGGGATCGCCATTGACGCGCCTTCCCTCGCCTACCTCGCGGCGCCAGCATGCGCCATTGGTCGCGACGCAGACCTTTATGTGGACGAACTCTACGCCAACGCTCCATCGTGCGGCGCGACCCTCATCGTTGCTCACATTTCTCGCTACGTCGTGGATTTGAACCGGGGAGAGAGAGACATCGACAGCGATGCTGTGGAAGGTGCAACTGGCGGTCGACGTGCGACCCGTGGCGTGGTTTGGCGTTTGACGAGCGAAGGCGCGCGGGCACTCGAACGGCCGCTGCCAGGAGCCGAGCTCGAGCGGCGCCTTCAAACGCATTACCGCCCCTACCACGCTGCGCTCGCGCAGACTATCGAGCGAAAGCGAAGGAAATTCGGCTTCGCACTCGTGCTTGCCGCCCATTCCATGCCGAGCATGAGCCGCGACGGGCAGATGCCACGCGCGGATCTCGTGCCTGGAACGCGCGGCGGAACGAGCGCAGCACGAAGCTTCATCGACACCCTTGATGTCCGTGCGCGCGCATCAGGCCTTTCCGTGACACACGACGATCCTTACCAAGGCGGCTACACAACGTTGTTTTACGGGCAGCCGAATCTTCATGTGCACGTGATTCAGCTGGAGCTCGCCCGCCGTCTTTATATGGACGAAACCATGCTGGTGAAAAATGATCGTTTCGATCGCACGCGTGAGTTCTGCACCGATCTGGTCTCGGTTCTAGGGCGAACGATCCCGAAGCGCTCTTGACAGCACTTGACACACGCGGGGATTGGAGGCACCTTGCGCCGCTCCGTTCCGAAAGACCATACGTTATGGCGAAAAGCGACATTACCGGCAGGCGCAAGCTCAAGGCGCAGAACGTTTCCCACTCGAACATCAAAACGAAACGCTGGCAGAACATCAACATTCAGCGGCGGCGCGTATGGGTGCCCGAGCTTGGTCGCTTCGTGTCGCTCATGCTAACCACACGCGACATCCGCACGATCGACAAAATCGGCGTCGTGAAGTACGCCAAGCGTCACGGCGTTTCGCTGTAGAGGCGGGTTCACGGCGGGGCAGGCACGGGGGCCTGCCCCTACACGCAACCGCCGCCAGAACACGTATCGAAAACGCAAATCCGTAGGGGCGGCCCCCTGTGGCCGCCCTTTACATCGCGCCTCTACATCATGCGCCAGTCGACGGCCGCGACTTCGCGCGGCGAGATTTTGTATTCAACGGTGAGACGCGAACCAACGGCTTCGCCGCCAATTTGAAGTGGTAGCGGGCGCGAAAAGGTCATTCGCACTTCGGTGGCAAACCAATCGGTCATGCCCTCGAGCGGGTGCTCACCGCGCCAAAGCTTTGGGATATCAAAGATCGCATCTTTGACTTTGCGATCGTACACGCGCACATTGATGAAACCGAGCAAACGTTCTGCAAAGGGATAGATGCGACAGCCGTAACCGTACTCCGGGCAGGTTGCGGCACCTGCAGCACTTGCGATGCCGTCGTAAAGAACTGTGCCGCGCCTGACGCCTTCCATGCGCACAAGTTTTCCGCTTGGGGTGATGGTGTAAACGTCGGAGCCGAGGTTTTCGACGATTACGTGGGGGCGGCCGCGTATCAGTGTTTTCGGCGCTGTTCGAAGCGCCACAGCCAAAAGATAGCCCCAAACGCTTTTGGCAAGGCGGCTCGACGGCGAGGCACTAACCTGCTGACGAAAATCGTCCAGAATCTGAGCGTCCCATCCACAGCCGGCAAAGAACGTGGATACACCACCCGATTCAAGCAGCGCATAACGCTTGGTTGGCAAAGGGCCGCTCGTGCGGGCAAGAGCGCGGACACACTTGTCGAGCGAGCGAGCGCCGAGCGCATGCGCCCACGCGTTGCCGGTGCCGAGTGGAAGCGCACCAACCGTTGGCAACGGTTCCCCCTTCGGGATCACACGATCGAGTGCGTTGAGCAGTGCCACTGCGCTGCCATCACCACCTGCCGATAGAATGCCTCGCGGCGTGCGAATCGAGCGCAGCCAGCCGTCAATTTCCTGGGTGGTGCGGGTAAGGCGGACGCTTGCGCCAGGCAAGGCACGTGCAATTTGCACTGCAATGCGCCGACCGCCACGTTTGGCGTTGGCGTTGACGAGGATGTAAATGCCTTGGCCTGCTTCGGTCATTGATCAAAGTTCGCAGAGTTACATCGCGGACGCGATCGATTTTCGAACTTCGGAAAGCAGGGCGCTGCGGGCGCCTTGCGCGTCGAGCCCCGCGAAAGTTGCGGTTTCAACCATGGGGTGAATGAAGACGTCGACAGCAACGCCGGCGGTCGAAAGAAGACTTTTGGCGGGCAGCGCGTTGCGAGTGCCCTTGATGGTGATGGGAAGAATTGACACGCCAAGGTCGACTGCCAGAGCGAACCCGCCTTTCTTGAAAGGCAAGAGCTCGCCGGTGGGGCTGCGTGTACCTTCGGGTGCAATCCAAATGGATGTGCCCCGGGCGAGCTCGGTTTTCGCTTGGGCAAGGCCTTCAATGGCGCGCCGGTGGTCTTGGCGATCGACCTCAATCATCCCGGCTTCGCGCATGGCGCGCCCCAGGATTGGCATCGCGAAAAGCTCCTTTTTCGCAACCATGCGCATGTGGCCGCCGAGTACGTAGTAGAGGATCGGCACGTCGTAGTGCGAAGCATGGTTGCTCATGATCACACAAGCCTTCGCAGAACCTTCGCGCGGGATGTTTTCGCGGCCATGCACTTGCACGGTCATTTTGTTGTTCGCGACGACGCGAGCGGCAAACGACTCGATACGGGCGTCACAAGCGTTACGGGCGTCTCGACCGCGAGCGGCGTCGATCACAGTGGCGGCTGAAATGGCCAAAAGCTCGTAGGCGTTGCGGAGCGAGAGAAAAAGCGACCTATTTAAAGATGGCATTGTCTTCGTTCCGCATGGTTCCCACAGGCAGATCCACACACACACTACCCTGCCATAATTCCATAATTTGGGGGTTCGCGTCTCGTGCATTGACCTATGGCGGCGCCCACTTGCGTTGAGCCCGAAATTCCGTGGCTCACGCTCCGCTTCTTTCGAGAGCCACGGCCTTCGGGCTCAACGAAGCGCGACGTGTGCGCATCGCCATTGGACTTTTAAA
>WQZB01000036.1 GCA_009780955.1 Polyangiaceae bacterium
AATCCGCGTGCGTGTGACACGCGGATCGGCCATGATCGACAGGATTGCGACGAGCCGTTTGGGGAGCATAGCTGCCCACATCACAAAAGCGGAAAAACGGCCAAATTAGATGCGCTTGCCCTGCGGCGGCGGTCCCTCGATGCCCTGTATCCTGCCATTGCCGCTGCTTTCACGCGGGCGAGCCACGGCAAGTCGAATCTATTATAGCGATACGATAATTATGAATTTAGTGTCTGCAGATCATTGCAACACGATTGAAAACGCATGCGACCGAGCTTATCATGGCTTGACAACATGGCCGAAGACGCGCAACGATTCGAAGAAATCGTTGCGCGTCTTCGCGCATCCAGATTCCAATTTGCAATACCATCGATTGGAGATTAGCCATGAACCAAATTCCCAGAGAACCGTCGATTGGCATTCGTAGAACCAGCGGGCTCGCCTTTCCAATGGTTTCGTTGGTTCTGGCGTCGGCGGTTGCATGTTCGGGCTCGAACGCATCATCGTCGAACGACGACGATCCCTCCAGCACGTCGACGGACCCCATTCATTCCGGTGCCAATTCCCTGCCCGACCTCGTTGTCACTTCGTTATCCTACAACGCTTCTACCGGAATATTCGCCTGCACGGTGTACAACCAAGGCAGCGTCGCAACCCCCAAAAATACGTGGATTGGTGTAGAATTCTCGGTAGATGGGAAAGACGCCGCATGGGGAGGGACCACGACCTCTTTGGCGCCCAATCAGTCGCTCACGATAACATCCGGTGATAATGGAAACGGAGCCTATAGCAGCGGCCCATACACGATCGGCGCCGGTACGCACACCATTTCTGTATTGGCCGACAACCAGAATCAGATCGCCGAATCGAACGAAAACAACAATACATTATCGCAACAGATTCAAGTTGGCGCCCCCAGCCCTAGCCCCAATCCCAACCCTAGCCCCAATCCCAGCCCTAGCCCCAATCCCAGCCCTAGCCCCAATCCCAGCCCTAGCCCCAATCCCAGCCCTAGCCCTAGCCAAACTAGCGGCGCGTCGAGGGCAGCGGATTTTCAACATATCTGGGGAACCGCGGGCCACGCTGGGTCCTATAGTAACACGACCAAATTGGCTTCCGATATTCAATATACAGGCATCAAGCAATGGCGGGATGGAACTGGGGATGCGTCACGCGGGGCTTTTCAAGCGATCGCGTCTCAAGGTCTCACGTTCATCGCCCTGCCTTGGTACACATCTGGGACGACGGTCGATATTCCCACGATGATCAACGAATTGAAGACCATGGCGAACCAGGGAGTGCTTGGGGCCATCGAAGGGCTCAATGAACCCATCTATTACCCAATCACCTACCAGGGGCAGACGTCGAGCGGCAGCTCTTGCACGTCTGGCTGTACATTTGCGCCTGTGGCTTCATGGCAGCGCGATTTTTACGCTGCCGTGAAGGCCGACCCGGTTCTTCGCAATTATCCCGTCTATGGCCCGACACTCGTCGGCGCCGAACAGAACAATGTCGGCTTGCAATATTTGACGATTCCAAGCCCCGCTCCGGCAGGCGTGATATTTCCGGCTGGAACCGCGTTTGCCGACTATCAATGCGAACACATCTATACGATTTACCAAGGAAGCGCACAGACGATTGCCAACGGGACCGATTACATTCAACGGATATTCAATAGCGACTACGTGACGACCTGGAACGGATATTCCGGCTACCCGCAGGCACAAGCGAATGCCCTGCCGAAGGTTATCACCGAATTTGGTTATCAGGTAGGAACTCCCAGCCGGAATGGGCTATTGGTCGATCAAAACACTGCCGGCAAAAATATCGTTACCGGCCTTCTCAATGCCTACGCCGAGAGCTATCAGCTCGCTGCAATCTACACATTTTACCCGTGGAGCGGAGACTCGGGCTGGAATCTCTTTTCCGCTCCAGGAACGCCGCTGCCTGCAGCAACCTATATGCACAATCTGGCGGGGCCAATCTCGGACGCCGCTGCGAATGCGAGGACATTTGCCCCTGGAGATCTCTCCTACACTCTTAGCGGCATGCCATCTACGGCAACATCGCTACTGCTGCAAAAATCGAATGGTCAATTTGAGCTCGTCATCTGGAACAATGTTACGAATTGGAATGTGGCCACGGGAACCCCCATTGCGATCAATCCAACCAATGTGACTGTCAATTTGGGGGGCTCCGCTGCCAACGTCAATGTGTATGACATCACTTCGGGAACCACCCCAATCAGCACCTTGACGCACACGAATTCAGTCACCGTTCCCCTCAAGGACTACGCGATGGTGGTTGAGATCACGGGGAATTGAGATCACGTGATGACGCAGCCGCAGCCTACGCCGCCTTGGACTCCGCGCCTTCCAGCTGTGCAACGAGCGCCAGTGCCTGGGCGACGACTTGGTCCATGTTGTAATAGCGGTATGTCGCGAGTCGCCCGACGAAGTGCACGTCCAGTGTGGCGTCCGCGAGCGCTTTGTATTTTCGAAAGAGCTCCGCGTTCTGCGGCCGTGGCACCGGGTAGTACGGATCGCCCTTGCTCGTGGGGTACTCGTAGACAACGGTGGTTTTGGGGTGACGCTGCCCGGTCAAGTACTTGAACTCCGTAACGCGTGTGTAGTCGTGGTCGTTCGGGCAATTGACCACGGCTTCGGGCTGAAACTTTGCGCACGCGTGCGTTTCAAATCCAAAATGGATCGAGCGGTACGGAAGCGGTCCATAACGATGATCGAAAAAATCGTCGATCGGCCCAGTATAAATCATCTTGTCGTAGCGCACCTCGCTGCGCAAAAGGCGATCGTCTGCGCCGAGCACGACCCAGATGTTCGGATGATCGAGCATCCGTTCGAACATGGTCGTGTAACCCTGCGCGGGCATCACCTGAAACGCGTCACCAAAGTAGCGATCGTCGTGGTTCATGCGCGCCGGCACGCGAGCAGCGACCGAGGCGTCGAGCTCTGAGGGATCGAGCCCCCATTGCTTGCGCGTGTAATTGCGAAAGAACTTTTCGTACAGATCGCGGCCGATTTTGCCTATGACGACTTCTTCGCTGGTTTTTGCGTGGGCAACCGGTTCCGCGCACCCGGCAAAGAATTGGGAGATTGAGCCTTCGTCGAGCGATAGACCGTAGAGCAAATTCACGGTGTCGATGTTGATCGGAAAAGGCAGTTGCTTTCCGTCCACCTCTGCGAGCACGCGATGCTCGTAAGGGCGCCAACGGGTGAAAGTTGAAAGATAGTTATACGTACGCCACGAGTCGGTATGGAAAATATGAGGGCCATATTCGTGCACGAGAATGCCCGCGCTGTCGTAGTGGTCGTATGCGTTGCCACCAACATGCGGGCGCTTATCGCAAATGACGACCTTGCGTCCGCGAGAAGCGAGCCGCTCGGCACAAACGGCACCCGCAAAACCGGCACCTACAATCAGGTAGTCGAACATGACAACTCCTCGCGCCTTGCTTGGCTCCGTGTGATCGCCCGCTCGACCAATGCATGCATGCGAGCCCACGTGCGATCCCATGAGGTCTGCGAGAGCAGCTCGTCGACCGCCATCTGTCGTGCGTCGCCGCGCGGTGTTCCGCGTTCGGCAAGGGCCTCTTCTGCCGCGATCACGAAATCGTCGGCACGATCAGCGATGCGAACAAGCGCCTTGTCCGCAAAGGTTCGGACAACATCGCGAATCGATGTCGAGACGACAGGCTTGCCTGCCGCGAGGTACTCGAGCGTTTTCGTTGGGCTGATGTAACGGGTCGATTCGTTGCGCGCGAACGGCATGATCGCGACGTCCCAACCTGCGAGGTATGCCGGCAACTCGGCGTAGGACTTTGGGCCGAGGTAGTGGATGTTCGGAAGCCTGGGAAGCGTTGCCGGATCGATTTTGACAACGGGTCCGACAAGGACAAATTGCCATTGTGGCCGCGCGCGAGCGCTCTGCTCGAGCAGCGGAACGTCAAAACGCTCGTCGAGAACGCCGAAGAAACCAAGCCGAGGATGCGCAATCGACCGCTGATCGCTCGGATCTTGGAGCTTCGTGCGTGCCCGGGCAAAGTGCGCCGCGTCGACGCTGCTCGGAACCGCATGAATGTTCGCGTGGCGCTCTTTTTTTGCCTCCCAAAGGCCATGACCGCCTGTGAAGACGATGTCGGCCATGGCAAAAAGTTCGCGCTCGCGGTCGACGAGCTCGCGGGGAGCGCCGCGGAATAGCGACAACTCGTCCATGCAATCGTAGACAATGCCGGCGTGCTCGAGGTGCCTGGTGAATGGAACAGCCATCGGTGTGTAGAGCCACAAGAGCGGCGCACGAACGCGATCACGCACCACCAAACCATCGAGCAGCTCGGCAAGCATCACTTCGACGGCGCGCGGTGATCTCCCAGCTGGCAGGTGAGGCACAGCGGTCCATAGCGACGGCTCTATCTCGACAACCTCGAGCCGCGGCACATCTGCGTCGAAAATCGGCTCCTCGACGAAGAAAACGCGGTGATTACGCGCGTAGCGGCTCATCAAATGGTTGGGCCGCTGGTAGACGAACCCCCAACGCAAATGCGACAGGCAAAGAACGTCATCGGACGCGCGCGCACGGCCACCGCGATGCTCGCGAAGGAAGGTGGGGCTTTCCATACGCACTGCGCGATGCAGCACACGTGCCGGACCGCGAGAGCATTGGCAGGTGGCGCTTCCTGTTGCCTCTACGCTGGGTCAATGCCGAGCCGACGCAGTAGCGCACCAACGTCGGGATCGCGCCCGAGAAAGGATCGGTAGAGCAAGGCCGGATCGGATGTGTCACCGCGTGCGAGGATCTCGCGGCGGAAACGCTCTCCAACCTCACGGCTCAGAATGCCGCCCTGCCGAAACTTGCTGAATGCATCGGCCTCGAGAACGGTTGACCACTGGTAGGAATAGTATCCGGCAGCATAACCGTATGCCGAGCCAAACAAATGCGAAAAGCCCGCTAGCATGGCGTAATCGGTAGGCAGCTCGGTGGGTGAAAATCGCGCAAAGGTGTCGCGCGCAAACGCCATGACATCGCCATGCACGCGAGCGTCGAACGATGTGTGCAAGAGCAGATCGACCGTGGCAAAACCAAGCTGGCGCATGAGCGCGTTGGCGGCGCGGTAGGTTCGCGCGCGGAGCATGCGCGCTTCGATATCGGCCGCAATGGGCTCGCCAGAGCCTACGTGCCGCGCGAACAGGTCGAGCGCCTCGGGCTCCCAGCACCAGTTCTCCATGATCATCGAAGGCAACTCAACGAAGTCAGAAACCACGCGCGTGCCTGCTTGCGAGCGGATGGACACTTCGCTGAGCACGTGGTGCATCATGTGGCCGAACTCGTGAAACAGCGTCTCGACCTCGCGGTGGTTGAGCAGGGCCGGCTGCCCTGGCGCGCGCGGCGGAGTCAGATTGGCAACGACGACCGCAACGTTCTCGAGCTCGAGATCGGTGCCTGGCAACCGGTCGACGAGCCCTCCCATCCACGCGCCATCGCGCTTCGTTTCGCGCGGGAATAAATCCATGTAAAATGCACCAATACGTTTGCCCGATTCGTCGCGGACCGACCATGCCGTCACGTCGTTATGCCAAGTGCATGCGCCCGAGTCGCGCTCGATGCGCACGCCATACAGGCTTGTCGCAATGGCAAACAGCCCGCTTGTGACGCGATCGAGCGGGAAATACGGGCGGAGTGTTTCCTCGTCGAAATCGTAAAGTGCGCGGCGCTGCTTTTCTGCCCAGTAGGCAATGTCCCACGGCTCGAACTTGCCAGCGCGGTCGTGGCCATGCGTTTTCGCGAAGGCTTCGAGCTCTGCGTTTTCGCGCTCGAACGCCGGCCAAATTCGGTCGCGAAGCATGGTGATGAAAGCGAGCGCGTCGCTGCCGCTTTTTACCATTCGGTCTTGGGTAACGAGATCGGCAAAGTGCATAAAACCAAGCAGCGTTGCCTTCTCTTTGCGAAGCGCGAGCACGTCGCGAAGGATGCTGCGGTTGTCGATATGGGGTGCAGCGGGCGCTGCCGCGGCTCGGGTAACGTGGGCTTTGTAGAGGGTTTCGCGCAGCGCGCGGTTGTCGGCAAACGTCATGACGGGGCCGTACGATGGCGCCTGCAGCGTGAGGCGATAGCCCTTCTTGCCTTTCGCTTCAGCGCTTTTTTGCGCTGCTGCCACGGCGCCTTCGGGCACGCCCGAGAGCTCGGCGCGGTCCACCACGATAAGCTCGAAGGCCGCTGTAGCATCGACCACGTTTTGCGAAAACTTCAGCGTGAGCTCGCTGAGCGCAACATCGATCTCCGCGAGACGCGCTTTGCCCTCGGCATCGAGCTCGGCGCCGTTGCGTCGAAAATCAGCGCACATTTTCTTGAGAAAGCGAGCCCGACCAGCATCGAGCGCCGTGGCGTCATCGGTTGTGGCGTATTCCGAGAGCGCTCTGTACAAAGGCTCGGAAAGAAGCATTTTACTGTAAAATGCACTTATTTTGGGGACCACCGTGCGATAGGCTTCGCGCAAGTCGGCAGTTCCCAACACCGACTCGAGGTGCTCGACGAGCCCCACGGCGTAATCGAGTTCGAAAGTCGCCCGGTCGAAAGCACCCAGCGTATTTTCGAAGGTGCGCCCGCTGCCTCCGGCGCCAATCGCTCCAATCGCGTTTAGCCTCTGATCGGCCTGCGCGAGAAGGTGACTCACCGCGGGTGCGATGTCCTTGGCTTTTACCTCTTCGAACGGCGCCGGCACGCGAACCGTGAGAAGTGCGCGGGCATCGGATAGATCGGTTAGGCAAACTTGCGACGTTTCCTCGGCCATGATTTCCTCGCGAGCACCATAGCCCATGCCCACCACAACACATCGTTCCGATCGCTTTTGCCGCGCGCGCACGACGGCGCGTCCGTTCGCGCCCGTCACGTTCGCTGCGTTCGCTTTTGCAGGTGCGTTTCTTTGCATGGCATGCGCTGCCGGATCGCCGCCCGCCGCTGCACCCGCCCCCTCACCTGCAGCCGTCGATGCAAGCCCGCCCGCGCCTCTGCCCGAGCAAGACGCAGGCAAGCTCCCCAGCGAAGACGCCATTCAGAAAGATTTTTTTGTTGCGTGCGTTGGCGACAAGCCATCGATGCGAGACTATTGCGACTGTTTTTGGACCGAATCTCGTAAAAAGTTTTCGGCGCAAGATCTCTCGCGCCCCGACATCGTGAACGATGCAAACTTCGCTGCAGCGCGCACCGGTTTTGTCAAGGCATGCGCGCCGAAGATACCGAAGTAACGATTCAATCGAATAGTTTCGACTTGCCCTGACTCGCCAGCGTGAAGGCGATAAGCTTGTAGAGTACACGCGCGCCCACGTTGCCGTCCCATTCGTCTTCGGGTTGAAATGGGTTCGGCGCGACTTCGCACAAATCGAAGCCGAGGATTTGGCGATCTGAACGCACAGCCTCGCGGACAATGGCAAAAACCTCGTGAATGTCGAGACCGCCAGGAACCGGCGTACCGGTATGCGGACAATAGCGCGGGTCGAGTCCGTCAATGTCGAACGAGACCCACACGAGCGGCGGCAGGGCAGAAACGACCTCGCGCGCAAGGGTCGAAAACGGTACACCGTCATGCTTCTGTCGCGCGATGTCGCGATCGGTAAAGGTACGAATGCGCGAACCCATTTGAGCGCCAAAGTGCACCTCTTGTTCGCACACATCGCGGATACCAATCTGTACGAGCTTTCCAACCTCGGGAATGCGAAGAAGAACATTGCGCATGATGGAGGCATGCGAATGCTCGAAGCCCTCGTAGGCATCGCGGGTGTCGGCATGGGCATCGATGTGGAGCACGCCGAACTGGCTTGTGCGCGCGGCGACCGCGCAAAGGGCACCGAAAGGCACAGAGTGATCCCCGCCGACAACGCCGACGATTTTCCCGGCGTCGAGCAGGCGCACGACTTCGGCTTCGACCCACTGGTTGACTTCGTCGGACAGCGCATTGACGCGGGCGAGCGCCCCCTCGAGCTCCGCGTCGCGCGGAACCACACGGCCCACGCCGCC
The DNA here is from genome assembly GCA_009780955.1 of Polyangiaceae bacterium. GTDB lineage: Bacteria > Myxococcota_A > Polyangia > Polyangiales > Polyangiaceae > Labilithrix. Next base: position 8,029 of record WQZB01000036.1, read on the forward strand.
GGCCTCGATTACTTTGCGCGCGAGTGACTTTGCCTGGCCGTTTTTCGCGATAATCTCCTCTGACTCGGCGAGCATGTGAATACCCGCAAGGTAGGGGCGATCAACGTCGAGATCATACAAGTCGACCTGGGCACTTGCCTCGAGGATGGCACGAGGCCCATCGGACGCACCCCCACCGTATGATGTGGTCGCCTCCCACGGAACGGGGAGCAGGATCACGAGTGCATCGTTCTCGCCATGGGAGAGCCCAAAGACACCGGAGCCTGCAAGCGCGGGGGCGTTGGGATCAAAGACCATCATCCGGCGAATAGAACACAGCGCCCGACTCGGCTAGGGCGCATGAGTGCTGCGACGGAAACGGTCAACAAAACGACACGGAAGGATCCGTGAGGTGGGGTGCCACGACTCACACGACGCGTATTTCACAACCAAGCCTCTGTCCCAGTACCATTCAATGGAAGTTCGGAGTGGTCCTGCTTGTCGTCTTCATCCTCTTCCTTTGCTTTTGCCCTCGCCCATGCCGTGTTCGCGTTCGCACTATCGTGCACACGTCACGATCTTTCAACGCCTGCCCCAGAAAGCATCACCACCGCGGACTCAGGCGCAGCAAGTGCGCCCAACGCGACCAGCGCAACCGGCACAACCGACGCGTTGCCCTTGAACCGTGCAGCACTGCCGTTACCAGCGAATGTGCGGTTTGTGGGGCGCGTGGACCGCTCGAACCCAAACGCTGTACGATTCGCGTGGTCGGGCACCGAAGTCGTCGGTCGGTTCCAAGGCACGAGCATTTCGGCGCGGATCCGCGACGATGGCACCAACTTCTTCGAAGTCCTCATCGACGGCGAGCCGAAATTCGTCCTGCAGACGCAACCGAACCGCGAGATCTATTCGCTAGCCGAAAGCCTGCCCGATGCCGTACACGAAATTGCACTCTACAAGCGAACCGAGGCACGCGTGGGCGAGGCAGTATTTCTTGGGTTCGAGGGCAGCGCGACCATGATGCCATCGTTGCCTCCATCCACGCGGCGCATCGAGTTCCTTGGCGACTCGATCACGACAGGGTACGGCAACGAAGGCCCGGGCGTTGATTGCACATTCAATCCGGCGCAACAGAACGAGTACATCACCTACGGCGCGATCACCGCACGCATGCTCGGCGCCGAGCACGTGACTGTGGCCTGGTCAGGCAAAACCATCGGCGAGATGACCGAGTACTGGGAGCGCACGCTGCCAGCACGAGCCGAAAGCAGGTGGGATCACCAATCGTGGGTGCCCCAGCTCGTTGTGCTCAACGTTGGAACGAACGATTTTGCCATTCGCGATCCTGGCGAGCCGCGGTTCGTTCGCATGTATATTGCACTTTTTTCGCGTGTGCGTGAAGCTTACCCCAACGCCCTGGTCGTGTGCGCGCTCGGCCCCATGCTTTCCGATGCCTACCCGGCCGGGCGCCGCAATCGCACGCTCGCAAAGCGCTACATGCAAGCAACCATGGAAAAGCTAAAGGCAGCAGGGCAAACTCATTTTGAGTACCTTGATTTTCTCGAGCAACGAGAAAGCGACGGACTCGGCTGCGGTTACCACCCAGGGAGAACGACGCACGCCCTGATGGCCGAGCGGCTGGCCGCGTTCGTGAAGGAGCGACTCGGATGGTAATCCGGATGAGTACGCGGGGTTGTTTTCGGGCACACTGGTTCGCCATCGCGACCGCAATGGCCATGGCAACGGCAATGGCTTCGTGCACGGCACAACCGAGCTCGCCCGCAGAGCTGCACGACACCGCCGGCCCCCATCGCGCGTCACAAGCGCATGAGGAGCAGACGAATTCGATCATGACGAAGGAGGCGCAGGCGATCTCCCCGCGCGAAGAGCTCACCCAGTACCTTCACGCGCACGTGCCATCAGGCGGCGTGGTGGTCGACGACTTCGAGGCGCTGCGCGTGATGCACACGATTGCGCCCGGCGACACGCATGCGTCGCTCGCAGCCGCCTACCTCGAGCTCACCAGCATTTATAACGTGCGTGATTTGCAGAAAGTTTTGAAGCAAACGATTCCGATTCTGCGCGCAGGCGAAAGCGTGCAAATTCCAAGTATTATCACGAAGGCTCCCAAGCAGAACCCGGAGGACGACCGCCTCGGGTGGCCGGAAGATCGCGCCTTGCACGCGCTTTTTCTCACCGGACCGTATGCGCAACTGAAATGGACGGCAACGCTCGACAAGATGGCACAAAGGGGCCTCAACGCCGTTGTTTTGGATGCAAAAGACTATATGGGCACGGTCAACTACCCAACCAACGCGAAGCTTGCCCTCGAAACAGGAGCCGCCAAAAAGCCATCGATTCCGAATCTGGCTCGCGCCATCCGCTTTGCACACGACCGCGGGATTCGCGTCATTCTCCGCATTCCGTGCTTTCACGATCCCATTGCGGACAAGAAAGCGAAGGACGCTCGGCTGTCGATTCGCCACGCGTCCGGGACCGTTGCGCTGCACATCGACTGGATCGATCCAACGAACACCGAAGCGCAAGACTACGCGATCGATCTCGCGCGCGAAGGCATTGAAGCAGGAGCCGACGAGATCAACCTTGATTACGTAAGATTCCCGGTTCACCTCGGCCAGAAAACCGCGCGCCTGCCCGACCCGAAAGACCGGTCGGCGATCATCGCCGATTTCGTGCGGCGCGTGCACGCGGTAACCAAGCCAGCAGGTGTCATGCTTTCACTCGACCTGTTTGGCGTAACGGCCACAGGCAGTCGCGACGACATCGAAAAGCTTGGCCAAGACATTGCCGTTGTCGGAAAAGAAGCCGAAGTCATCATGCCGATGGTGTACCCATCCCATTACAATAAAGGATACAATGGCTGGAGCATTCCCGGCGATCACCCTGAAATCGTAGGCATTGGTACGAAAGCCGCCGTCAAGCAACTGTCGCAAGCAAAGGCGACAACGATCGTAAGGTCGTGGCTGCAAGCGTTTCCGTGGCGCATGACGACGTACGGCGCGAGATATGTCGTGAGCGAGGCCAAAAGCGCCGAAGCGAATGGCAGCGTGGGCTGGGCGATGTGGAGCCCGGCATGCGAATACAGCGCGGTGTGGGCCGGCTTTCCACCAAAAGCAACGCCAGGCGCAAGAAACAAAACCAGCGCGGCAATTCAATGAGCACTCAAATCGAAAGCGGTCCACGGCGAATTTGCCAAAACAACTTAGAGCATGGCAACGTCGAACAGCGATCACCCGTAACGGAGCGAGGTCAATTTTGGTCAAGACAACGAAGGTCCTCTCGATTGCCACGGTTCTCGGCGCCGCGTTCGCCGCGTCTGCAGATGCGCGTGCACAAAGCGTCATTCGGAATCCCAACGATCACCCGAAATACTCCGTCGAAGTCGAACCGCACGGCGTTCTCGGCTGGGCCGATCTTTACACAAGTTCCGGCTTTGGGCTCGGTGGCCGCTTTTCGATTCCCATCGTCGACCCTGGCTTTATCCCAACAATCAACAACAACGTTGCAATCAGCTTTGGCATCGATTGGGTTCATTACACCGGCTGCTATTACGCCGGCACCCACTGCGGCGCTGACTACTTCATGTTTCCCGTTGCGCTGCAGTGGAATTTCTGGCTCACAAAGCAGTGGAGCGTTTTCGGCGAACCAGGCCTTTTCATTTACCACGGCTTTTACAACAACGATTTCTGCAACGGACTCGTTGGCTGCTCGAATCCAACGGTTACAAGCATTGATCCGGCCTTTTTCGTAGGCGCTCGCTACCACTTCAACAACAGAACCGCACTCACCATGCGCGTGGGTTATCCATATCTATCCATCGGCGTATCATTTTTTCCTTAGACCGCGACTTCGCGGAGGGGTGAATTGCCGCAGGCCCGAACGAAAAGATCGCGTCAAATTAAAAACAATAGGCCTGTAAATTTCTATTCGAACGCGTTGCTACAGTACCGCCAATGCGCTCGATTCATGGTCACCTGCTCTTCGTCGCGTCGGCGCTCTGCGCTGTCTCCATCGCCGTTGCGTGCAGCAAAGAACCTTCGATCGAATTACCGAAAACCCTGCCCAGTGGAGGAAATGTCGTTGAAAACGATGCCTCGGTGGTAGGCGGCACCAACCTTGCGTCGGGCGATACCGACGCCGCCGCGCCTGCTGGGTGTACAGAGAACCTCGTTGCCAATGCGGCCTCGGGCACTTTCGTGGCCAACTCGGGCACAACGAGCGAAGCATGCGGAGACGAAAGCGAGCCGTGCAAAACGATTTCGCTTGGTATTGCGCGGGCGCTCGCAGCATCGAAAGCAAATGTGTATGTTGCACGCGGGACATACACCGAACACGTGGTGCTCGAGGCCGGCATCCACGTCGTGGGCGGGTGGAACGCAACCACGAACGGATTTGCTCGTGTGTGTGATGCAACCATCACCACTCTGCGCGCAAGCACGGCGGACAACGTGACGGTCGAAGCGCACGATCTCATAAGTGAAGCAACCGTTGCGATGTTGAGCATCGAAAGCAAAGCGCAGGCGGATGTGGACGCCGGCGAGTCGCTTTATGGGATCATGGTTACGGGTAGCACCACGACGCTCACCCTCGAAGACGTCGTCGTCCGAGTCGCTGGCGGCGGTTCGGGCACCGACGGCGCGGCGGGGAGTGCTGGCGCGGATGCAGTCGGCGTGGGGTGCACGCCGGTGGGCACCAGCGCCAACGGCTCGGCGGGCACGCCGGGCACTGGCGCGGGGGCGTCCGTATTCTCGGCTACGGGCATCGAAACGAACCTTGGCGGTGCAGGTGGCAGCGGCAGCACGGGCGAAAACGGCACGGGCGCAGGGGCTGGCACCTGCATCACGTGCGGAACCTGCAACACCACGTGCGAAACCTGCGAAGCGAATGACACGGACGACACAACCGACACGACCGACACGTGCAATCCGTTGAGCGCCTTCATCCCTGATCCCACGCCCACCTGCGGAAGCAATGGCACGAGCGGCTGCGGGGGCCAGGCAGGCACCGGTGGCAGCGGCGCCACGAGCGGAGGAAGCAGCATTGGCGTTTACGCGTGGAATGCAAGCGTGCAGATTGCACACAGTGTGGTGCAAGCTGGTAACGGCGGCGCAGGCGGCAACGGCGGCGCGGGCGGCAACGGCGGCGCAGGCACCCAAGGCGCGGCAGGAACAAGCCCTTCGTGCGCGACGTCGTGCAATGACACGTGCATCCCGGTGCTCGCCAGCGCGCCGGGTGGCAGCGCGGGTGGTGCGGGCGGCAACGGTGGTGCGGGTGGCGCGGGCGGCGGCGGTGCAGGCGGCTCGTCGATTGCGATTTATCAAGGGGGCACGGGCGTTGTCGTCCCGACGAGCACCGTGCTCGTGCACGGTAATGCGGGCACGGGCGGAACAGGCGGAGAGAGTGGAACCGCCGGCATCGCAGCCGACCGCATTCCATGAGGGGCACCCACAAGGGGTGCCCCTACATCCAAACAAACGCACATTCGTAGGGGCAGCCGCTTCTCATATCGAAAGCGGTCAGCGGTGTTTGGCGTAGATGGCGTCGCGCCACATCAAAAGATCTTCGAAGCTTTCTGCAACTCGTTCGTTCGTCCATATCGCACGTGTTGCAGGACCAATCGGCGCGCGATCGGTAGGGCGCACGGAAGCAAGCGCACTGGCGATGGCGATGTCGGCAAACGAAAACGAACCAAGCAGATATACTTTGCCGGTAAGAGCTTTGCGGACATCTTCGAGCGCGGGAATGAGCTCTCGATCGATTTGCCCCTGCACATCGGGAGGCACCGCGTGCTTCACGCGCAAAAAGAACGCGACAGCCATGGCGGTTGGCGCAAGCAGCGTGCGAATCGGCCCGGGCAAGAGCGACGGCAATGCTTCACGCTGCGCGGCGCGATTTTTCAACAGATGCGACAACACCCATGCGCGCCCAGCGCAAAGCATGCGATCTGCAAGCGTTATGTAGCGGTCTATGCTGCCGTTGTCATTCCGAACAAAAAGAGGCGTTCCGCTACCCATGCGATCGGCGTAGCGTGCGATCTCGACACTTGACCGCAGGATTTGTTTTCCGTCGATGAGAAGCGGAACGGTCACGTTCTTTTTAGTAAGCGTTCCTGCTTTTTTGCGGAGTAATACCTCGCCGAGCAGCGGTATGTGCTCGTGATAGCGGTAGGCAAGGCTGTGATGGTCGAGTGCCCAGAGGGCTCGCTCGGTCCATGGAGATTGGAGAAACCCGTAGAGCGTTCGCATGACATTGCCGTATACTCGACGCCGTGAATGAATTCGTTCTTATCCCAACGAAAAGCCAAATCCGTCTCAACACCTTTGCCGAAGGCCTATTGTCCAAGTTTGCGCACGATCTCGAGCTGCGGTGCATAGGGCTTTCGGGAACGGCAACGCGCGAGCAAGGCGAACAAGCATCGCCAGGCGTTGCAGGAACAGCAACGATTAGCGTTCCCCTTAGTGGCATCGAAGTCACGGGCACGGTGCACGGCACCCGCATCAATTTCGAAGGGCTGTCGGCGAAGGACCGCCGCGATTGCCTCGAAAAAATGCGCCACGACGTTTTTCACACAGACGAAAGTGGCGTTATTCGCATTGAAGTCACGCTTCGCGACGGCAACGCGCAAGTTCGCATCGTGCCGCCCAAGGGAAAAACGGTCGAACTGAGCACCCAAGTGAATGTGCACGAAGAGTCGGGCACCGTCATTGGCAAAGGAACGCTCGAACTGTCGCTCATGGCCATTGGCTCTGACGTGGTCAAAGGCCCAATGAACTCGTTCCGTGTGAAAGATCGAGTTGTGCTGCATTTCGATGTTGCCTTCGCACCGAAGTAGCTAGGGCGCGGGCGGTGCCGGTAGTGGTTCCGGCGGGGGATCAGGAAACACGGGCAACGGCTCGTCCATCGCGTTCGGCGCATTCGAAACGGTCGGTGCGCCGGCATCGGTAGGCTTTGATGGCGGATGCTTCGAGCCCGTTCGCTTGCCGCTTTTGGCCGTGCGAGGTGCGGGCGCAGATTTCGTTTCGGACGACGTTGCTGCTGGCGGCTTCGACACTTTGGTGGGTGCCGCATGCGCACCTGGCTTTGACGCATCCACTGGCGCAGAGGCAACCACGGGCGGCGTAGCAACCGGGGCTGCGATCGGAACTTGGCTCGGTTCCATCGGCGGCGACGGCGAACGCGCCATGCTGTTCGCGCTCGCCGCGCTCGCGGTGGCCGTGGAACTACTTGCATCTTGCATATTTTCGGTCAGCGCAGCAGATACCGATGCCCCGCGGTGCTGCACGAGCGTGCCGGCCGCAATGACAACGGCAAGCACCGTCGCCGAAATCGCCAGCACCGCCAAAGGCGAACGCCGCGGCATGGGCTCGACCTGCGAAAGCAATCCCTGCGCACGCGTTTCGGCAGGCAACGGCGCAGGCAAATCCGTGCTCGAATATGTGCATAGGCCACGCAGCTCGGCGCGCATCTCACGTGCGTTGCTGAAGCGGTCCTCGCGTCGCTTGCGCATGGCTTTCAGGCAAATCGCCTCGAGCCGCTCGTCGATCGAAGGGTTGATCGCGCGCGGCCGCGTGGGCTCGTCGGTCACATGCATGAGCGCCGTGGCCACCGCCGTGGTTGCATCGAACGGCACCGCCCCTGTCATCATCTGGAAGAGCAAAACGCCCATTGAATACAGATCGCTTCGCGCGTCGAGGCTTTCGCCGCGCGCTTGCTCTGGCGACATGTACGCTGGCGTTCCAACGATGAGCCCTTCCCCTGTTACACGCGAGCCGCTTCCCTGCTGCTCGAGCAACTTGGCCACACCGAAATCGCACACTTTGACGATGTCGTGACGGCACCCTTCGTCGTCTTCGCCTTCGAGCAGCATGATGTTTTCGGGCTTTAAATCCCTATGCACCACGTTCATTTCGTGGGCCACGGCGAGAGCCGCGAGAATCTGCGAAGCAATGTCGATGATGCGCGGCGCGGGCATGGGCCCGACCTCGTCGAGCACGTCGGCGAGCGTGCGGCCGTCGAGGTACTCGGTGGCCATGAACAAAAGACCGTCGTCTTGTTCGCCGAAGTCGATGACACGCATCGAGCTTGGGTGGTCGATGCGCGACGCAGCCTGCGCCTCGCGCAGAAACCGCGCCGCAAACGACGGATCGGAAGTAAGCGGGCGATGCAGAACCTTCACCGCAACGGTGGTGCCGAGCGCGATTTGGCGCGCGCGGAACACGGCCCCCATCGCCCCTTCGCCGACAAGAGCTTCAATCTCGAAGCGTCCGGCGATCTTCCGCCCGATGAGTGACATACTATCCATGATATCGACCCTACCGAATGAGACGCCACCGGGTCCATTTCTTGCGCCCCCAGCAGGCTGCTGAAGAAGCCTTCAGCAGCCTGCTGGTCACGTTTCATCTCGGGGAGGCACGCGCCTCCCCGCCCAAAAAAACGCGGTTTTTTGGGGTCCCCACCCCACGCGAGCGCTCCGCTTGATTTGGTCTGCTTCAAAACTTCGTTTTTCAGCAGCCTGCTAATGGATGAGTTCGAAGAGACCGGCTGCGCCCATGCCCCCACCTATGCACATGGAAACAACGCCGTAGCGGCCGCCACGACGTTTGAGCTCGTAGAGCAACGTGGCGGTGAGCTTCGCGCCGGTGCAGCCGAGCGGGTGGCCAAGGGCGATGGCGCCGCCGTTGACATTGAGTTTTTCGTCGGCGATGCCAAGCTCGCGCTGGCAGTAGAACGATTGGCTCGCAAACGCTTCGTTGATTTCGAATAAATCAATGTCACCTAATTTGAGATTGTTCTTTGCAAGAAGCTTTTGGATCGCGGGAACGGGTCCAATGCCCATAATGGCTGGATCGACGCCAACGGTAACGTACGAACGAAGATAACCAATGCCTTTGAGGCCAAGAGCCTTGGCCTTCTCGCCGCTCATGACGAGGGCAGCCGCAGCGCCGTCGGACAACGGCGAACTGTTGCCAGCCGTTACCGTGCCCCTTGCGGCAAACGCGGGCTTGAGCGACGCGAGGCCTTCGGCGGTCGTGTCCGATCGCGGTAGCTCGTCAACCTTGAAGTCAAATGTCTTTTTTTCACTTCCTTCGTAGCGAACGGCTTTCACCGTTACAATTTCATGATCGAACTTGTGCGCCGAGATAGCCGCCGATGCCTTTTTTTGGCTGCTCAAGGCAAACGCGTCTTGATCTTGTCGCGAAACATGGAACCGGTTGGCAACGTTCTCGGCCGTGATGCCCATGGGCGTGTACACGCTCGCGTATTTCTCCATCGCTTCGGGCGATGCACTGAGCTTGTTGCCCGTCATAGGAACCATGCTCATCGACTCCACGCCGCCCGCGACAACGATGTCGTTCGAACCCATGGCAATCGCGCCCGCCGCAGTGGCAATGGCCTGCAAACCGCTCGAGCAAAAGCGGTTGATCGTTTGTGCACTGGTCTCCACCGGCAGCCCGGCAAGAAGGCCGGCAACGCGCGCCACGTTGAGCCCCTGCTCGCCCTCCGGCATGGCGCAGCCAAGCACGATGTCTTCGACGTCTGACGGCTTGATCTGCGGAACACGGGCGACAAGCCCACGAATCACTTCACCGGCCAGCTCGTCGGGGCGCTTTTGTGCGAGCGAACCCTTGAGCGCACGCCCCACGGCACTGCGAACCGCTTCGACGATGACGATGTCTTTCATAACGCAACTCGTAGGCTGAGCCCTTCGCGCGGGCAAGACTCATTGGGAGCTACATGCATTGCGCACGGCGCGGCATCAAGGTAGCTGTCGGCGCATGATGCCAATTCTTTACGTCGGCACCCGCAATTACTCGACGTGGTCGCTTCGCCCGTGGCTCGTGCTCACGTGGGCTGGGCTCGATTTCATCGTGGACTCTTCCATCCAATGATAACGTTTGAACCGCAGATGACACCGGAGTTGCGGTTTATGATCCCCGCCGCGTGTTTCACCCCAATCCAAAGTCGATAAAGGCCTTGCGGTGATGCTCCGCTGAGTCGGCGCCAAAGCAGCAGAAGGTGACGTGCGCGAGCGTTCCGGGGCGCTCGGAGACCTCCGACACGACGGTACCGACCGCGATCCGCGCCGCGCGATCGGCGGGGAAGCTATAGACCCCCGTCGAGATCGCCGGGAACGCGACCGAAGCGAGGCCATGTTTCGCGCAGAGTTCGAGTGAGCTGCGATAGCAGGATGCGAGAAGACTCTCCTCTTTGGCACCACCATCCCGCCAGATAGGACCGACTGTATGGATGATGTGCCTGGCGGGCAGTCGATAGCCTCTCGTGATCTTGGCGTCCCCGGTCTTACATCCGTTGAGCGTCCGGCATTCTTGAACCAGCTCGGGTCCGGCGGCGCGATGAATGGCACCGTCGACCCCGCCGCCGCCAAGGAGCGACCTGTTCGCCGCGTTCACGATGGCGTCGTATGCGAGCTTGGTGATGTCGCCGACGACAATATCGAGTTTGGCTTTCCCGACTTCGGCGACGAGGATCGGGACGGGTTCAGCGGCGGTCATGATCTCCCGTCTTAAAGCACGGGCAACATCAGTTCCTCAACGGCTTGTTGTTCATCAGCATGTATTGCATGCGCTCTTGGCTTTTCGGCTCGCCGCAAAGGCTCACGAACGCATCGGCTTCGAGATCGAGCATTTCACTTTCCGTTACCTCGCGCGAGCCGCCGCCAACGCCGCCGCAAAGAACGACTGCGAGCTTGCGCGCGATCTTCGCGTCGTGCTCCGAGGCGTAGCCACCGGCAACGAGCGTGTCGACCATCATATTCAGCGTGGCAATGCCGCTGTCGCCGGGCAAGCGGTGCGCGCGGGCAATGGGTGCATGGTAGCCCGCGCTGGCAAGCCCAATGGCGCGCGCCTTTGCCTCGGCGACCACGCGCGCTTTATCGAATGACACGCCGTCGGTTGGACGGAAAAACCCACATGCCTTTCCTTCGTGTGCCGATGTAGCAATCTTGGCAAGGGCAATATTTTTGAAGGTTTGAATGACGTTTTCATAAATATTGATGGCTGTGCCTTCGGCAATGGCCTCGAACGAACGCCAGAGCATGTTCATGTTGCCAGCGCCGCCAGGAATGAGACCCACGCCCACTTCCACAAGACCTGAATAGGTTTCGGCCGCGGCTTGCACCGCGTCGCTGCCAAGGCAAAGCTCCAGCCCACCGCCGACCGTCACGCCGAAGGGCGCCGCCACCACCGGGATGCGTGCATACTTCAAGCGCTGCACGGCGCCCTGGTAGCCCTTTACCATCTTGCGAATGTCTTCCCACTGCTTCGCGACCGCCGCCATCACGACGAGCATGAGGTTTGCGCCAACACAAAAATGCTCGCCTTGATTGGCAATGACCAGGGCACGAAAGTCGACTTCCGCCTTGTCGGCCGCCTGGCCAAGCATGGATATCACGTCGGGATCGATGCTATTCGCTTTGGTTTTGAAGGTGAGGCCAAGCACGCCGTCGCCAAGATCCCACGCCTCTGCGCCATCGTTTTTGAGAACCGGAGCTTGCCCGCGGCGAAGAATCTGTAAGGTAGCGTAGCGTGGGTCTTTCTTTTGTGGGGCATAATCGCCTTGAACAAGGTCGAAGACTTTGCCACTTTGATAGAAAGCCGACGCACCGATCGCCCTCATTTTTATGATGGAGTCGGGCAGTTTGTGCCCCGCCTTCTCCATGGCGTCGGCGGTTTCGGCGAAACCAAGCGCATCCCAAACCTCGAACGGCCCGAGCTCCCAATTGTAACCCCACTTCATGGCATGATCGATCGCGACCACGCTGGCTGCGATTTCGCCAATGCGACGCGCCGAATACGCAAGGCTCCGGTAAAGAATCTTGCGTGCAAAATCGCCTGCCTTGCCCTTGTCAGCCGCAAGCTTTGTCACGCGTTCACGCGGGTCTTCGATTTTTGCGAGAGCCTTGGTTAGAGCTGCAATCGCCTCGTCGCCGCCTTTCGGACGATACTCGAGTGTTTTTGGATCGAGCGATTGAATCTGCTTGTCGGCTCCCTTTTTGAAAAACCCGCCCTTCGTTTTGTCGCCAAGGAGCTTTTTGTCGACCATTTTTCGGATGTAATCAGGGACTACGAAAACATCGCGATCCTCATCGCTCGGCAGCGACTCGTAGCAATTGTCGGCAACGTGAACCAACGTGTCGAGACCAACCAGGTCGGCCGTGCGAAAGCTTGCACTCTTCGGGTGCGCCATCGGCAACCCCGTGATGTTGTCGACGTCCTCCGGGGAAAGTCCGTCCGCCAACATCTGGTGAATCGTTGACATCAACGCGTGTACGCCGATGCGATTGCCAACGAAGTTCGGCGTGTCTTTGCCAAATACAACGCCCTTGCCAAGCACGTCTTCCGCAAAACGAGTGCAATATGCAACAATTTCCGGATCGGTTTCCGGCCCCGCCACGATTTCGAGAAGCTTCATGTAGCGAACGGGGTTGAAGAAGTGCAGAACGACAAAGTGCTTTTTGAAGTGCAGGCTTCTTCCTTTCGTCATTTCGGCAATGCGCAAGCCCGACGTGTTCGACGCAACGATGCAGTGTGCAGGCACAACCTTTTCGAGCTTGTCGAACAGGGCTTGCTTGGCGTCCATTTTTTCGATGATCGCCTCAATGACGAGATCGCAGTCGCGTAACTTGTCGAGATCGTCTTCCACGTTGCCCGCGGTCACGAGGCGCGCATGGCTTTTGTGGAAAAAAGCGGCTGGCCGCGCCTTGATGGCCTTTTCGAGCCCGCCTCGAGCCCACGCACTGCGCTTATGCGGGTCCTTTTTCTCGTTGTTCGAGAGGTTGGGCGGAACGATATCGACAAGAAGAACCTCGAGACCTGCGTTGGCGAAGTGGGCGGCGATGCCACTGCCCATGACACCGGCTCCAATGACCGCGGCACGACGAATCGGCTTATGCATGACGCACGCATCTGACCCCACACAGGCGGCGCACGCAAGTCTTCCCGCGTGCCACGTCGCCCCGGTGTGACCCCGTCGTCGTCACCTCGTGCCGCCGAGGATCGGACGACGCGCCGTCCAGTCACGCCGAACACGTTGGGTTGGCGCGCGCACGCACACCGAGGCAGCGGAGGCCGGCGAGTGCTGCGACGCCGGGTGCGGCGACTCGGGGTTCGACGCCGCGCGCACGCGTTTTTGCCGCCCCCGCAGCGGCGCCATGTGAACGGTTCTCGGTCGCGATGGCGCGTTCGACCCTTCGCCCCGCGAGCGATCGCCGCGCCCGCGCTTCGGCACGCGTCATGAACTCACGCTCGCCGAGGCCCTCGAAAGTAGCGGAGGCCCCTTGGAGAAAAAAGACGATGAAACACACTAGATGGCTTGGCATGTTGGGCGCGTGCGCAGTCGCAACGGCCGTCGCATGCGGTTCCAGCGGCAATTCCTCAACCAATCCTTTAAAGCCCGCAGCAGAACTTCCGGACTGTACGCGATCGGCGGATTTCTGGATGAACAACCCCGACGCGTGGCCTCCCACAGAAGTGACCTTGGGGCAGGGCCCCGGGGGAGATGGCATCGTATACGACCAGACCGATCTGCAGCGAATCCTCAACACGCAAGTCAATTCCGGTGATCGCTATGTGGACGACCTCGTGGCTCTTGCGCAGGCGCTGATCGTCGCGAAACTAAACGTCGCGCAAGGTGCCGACGACGCCGCAGTGTCGGCGTCGATCACGGAGGCAGACACGCTCATTGGTTTGCTCAACCCACTAGTCGGCGACTACTTGCTCGATGACGTCGCCGACGCCGATGCCATCCGCCTCATTGAGACACTCAGCGACTTCAACGAAGGGATCACGGGTCCTGGCGCGTGCCCTGCCGAAGAGCCAGATGCAGGCACCGACGCCGGTGAAGAAAGCGACGCCAACGACGCGGGCGCCGACGCCAGCCAGGAAAGCGACGCAGGCGAACAACAAGACGCGAGCGAGCAAGAAAGCGACGCCGCCAGCGATGCAGGCAACCAACAGACTGACGCAGGCAGCGACGCGGGTCACCCAGCCGATGCAGGTCCTCTGCCGGGCGACGCAGGTCGCCCCCCCGCACCTCCACCTGATGCAGGATATACCTTCTAGCGAATAGGGAAAAAGGCCTTTCCATGCGACCTCTCGCTCTCCCTCTTATCTTTGCTTTTCTCAGTGCGTGCTCTTCGAGCCCTCCGGGGGAGCGAGAGGGTCGCGCGGCCTTGGCCTTCACAAGCGACACCTCGATCCTCTTCGACTTCGAGTTTGACGGACGGCTCTTCGTCGACGCAGAAACCGCCGGAGGTGACGTCAAACCGTTCATCCAAACGCAGATTCTCTATACCGCAGGGCAACTCAACGGAGATCGGTCTCTCGGCCGCTATGGCCAGCTCGAACTCTCGAACATCCACATCTCCCCGACCGACGACTCGTCCACCTTCGAAGTCGACTACCACGGGAGCCTTCCGGTCGCATGGGGCAACGGAGCCGCGCCGTCAAGCTACACGTTCGTCCTGCCGGCGCGTGTTGGCGACGACGACCAGAATGCCTTTGCCGCCAAGTACGGCACGAACTGCGTCAACCCTGACGAGGGACCACCGGTCGATGCCTCGCGCATGTTCATTTCGTATCGGCCGTACATCGCAGGATGTTCCCTTGACCCGAACGACATCGTATCGTTTCCTGCATCGGTTCTTGCCTCGACGGAAAACACGAACGGCAAATACCCTGAATACCAGTACATCTGGGCGGACAACGAGCTCGACGTGATCGCGATGTTCAGCGTCAGCAACGAAGGCGCGACAGACAACGACGACGACGAAGGCATTGCAACCTACAACGATTTTGTTACCCAACTAAGTGACTATTTCACAAAAATCCAACCGAATTCCTCCAAGCGCACCGCCCCCGACGGTCTGACGCAAACACCAGGCGTTGCCATGCCGACCGTCGCATTCACCGCAACGCTCGATGACGGTCGCAAGGTCAAAGTCGACGTGCGACTCACCAGCTACCACGTCGCCGACGACGGAGCGGACTTCGACGACTGGTACAACGCACGAACGCCGTCTGCCGACGCCATCGTTTACGCGGGTCATGCAGGACTCGGCTACAACTTTGAAACTTTGGAGCAGAAGGGCGTGTTCCGCTCGGGCCAATACATGATTTGGTTTATGAATTCTTGCGATACGCTCGCCTATCTCGATCGCACGCTCATCGATCGCCGCGCCGTTTTGAACCCCGACGACCCAAACGGCACGAAGTACATGGACACCATCGCAAACGTGATGCCCGGGTACTTCTCGGTAAATGCAGCAACCACACTGACGTTCATCGACACGCTCGTTACATCGGCCGGTCCCTCTGCAACTCCGAAGACGTACAACGAGTTCTTGTTGCAGATCGATCCGGAAATAGGCATGATCGTAACAGGCGAAGAAGATAACACCTACGAGCCGCCTGCCAGCGAACCAGCCGACGCCGGCGACCATCCAGCGAATACATCGGTAGATCCCAGCGCCACCGGCGAGCAGCCTCAGACAAGCACTGAGCCAAGTGCAGGGGGCAGTTCTTGCGCCGCCGCCTCTGCTTCTGGTGGTGGGCGCTCGCAACCATGGGCAGCGCTCGGCTTCTGCGCGGCTGCGGGCCTTGGAGTGCTCCGGCTCCGACGCCGCCGCTCCACCGACAAGTCATGAAATCCCGAGATGGTGCGACTATCACTCTGATCAAGATGTCTGGATCACGGTCTGACAAGCACTGATTGATGCGCGTGATTTCGCGGTCTTAGCTTCATTTGAAGACGCGGCTCATCTCTTGCTATATTGGCGTAGCGGAGATTCGGCGCATGAATTCACAATTTGGTATTTCTTCACGCAGCGGCCTGACCCTGCTCGTCGCAATAAGTTCAGTGGCGTGGGGCTGTGGCGGGGCCACCACCGATGATGCGACAACGACAAGCTCGGTGCGAGCAAGCCTTCGCCGCACACAAAGCTGCGGCGATCTTTTAAGTGGTTTGCAGGCCGATGCAGCCTTCAAAGTGAATCACGCCATTGACGAGCAAATCGCTTCGACGAAGCAGTGTATCGCACTCTATGGTGACGGAGCCTGCGTTGGTGGCTATGTCGGTATGGGTATAGGCGGCGTGGCCGGGGGCGATGCCAACGCGGCAACGGCGGCGCCATCAGTGCCAGCCGCCGACAACAACAGCGCATCGGGCGGCACCACATCGAGCGGCGATACCACCGAGGCCAACGAACCAGGTGCAAGCGACCACTCCGACACGAACGTGCAGGTTGCCGGCGTCGACGAAGCCGACATCGTCAAAACCGATGGAACGAATCTTTACCTTATTCATGGCCGCACCTTCAAAGTCATCAAGGCATGGCCCGCGACGGACCTTACGGAGGTTTCGTCGTTTGACCTCGAGGGGCAGCCAACCGAAATGTTCGTGGCCGACAATACCGTAGTCGTCTACTCGAACGTCAATGGCGCCGCCGTTTACGCGGCTGCGGGCGTTCAGCCAAAGGCTACGTATTACGATTACGGCTACGCCTACGCGTCGAACGCAATCGCACCGCAGGCTTATGCACCGCTCACAAAGATCACGGTGCTCACGTTGTCGAACAATCAAGCGAGCCTTGCACGCGAAATCTACTTCGAAGGGAATTTCGTTGACGCGCGGCGCGTTGGGCCCAACGTTCGCACCGTACTGTCAGGCAGCGCCCACGGACCCGCACTCAAATACAGCATTTACGATTTGTATCCGGATATGGGCGCGGGCGCAGCGCCTCCCGATGCTGCTGCCCCACCAACGAACGCGGCGACGCCCGCGGACGCAGGCCCCACGACAGCGGTGGATGCAGGCCCCGCAACACCGGCGGACGGAGGCACGGCGGTCATGTCGCAACGTGTTGCCGCAACCACCGTGACCTATCCAACGACAGGAACGGCATTCATTAAGGCGCTCGAACAGCTTCGTGCGGCCAATCTCGACATCATCGCGAAAAGCCAAATTACCGATTGGCTTCCGTACACTTTCGAGAAACAAAACGATCAAGTTACGACCGAAACCGTTGCATGCGAAAACTTCTACGTGCCAACCGCGGGCTCAACGGAGACCGGGTTTACGGAAATAGCCGCAATTGACCTCGATAACCCATCGGCTCCACCAAAACAAACTGCCATCGTAGGCTACGCGCAAACGGTTTATGGCACCGCCGACACGCTTTACCTTGCGGCAACCGCGTGGATAGAGCCGCCAATTTTTTGGGGGTGGGCTTCGAGCGGCAGCGGCAGCACAGGAAGCGGCAGCACGGGATCAACAGGTGGAAGCAGCGTGGGAAGCAGTACGGATCCAGCGCAGCCGAACAACGTGCAAGACGGCGGCGAGGCAACCCTCCAAGCCGTTCACCTGCTGACGTCGCCGGCTGTGCCGACCACCACGGCGTATTCCACAAATAGCACGCATGTACACAAATTCGAATTCACAACCGATCCGACATTCCCGAACTACGTGGCGTCGGGCACCGTACCTGGCAGCGTAAAAGACCAGTTTTCGCTCGACGATCAAAATGGATATCTTCGCATCGCAACGAACGAGTCGATAACTTATGTCGACAGCAACCAATACTACGTGATGCCGTCCGCTGACTTGCCAAGTTCTGTGAACCACGTCACGGTCCTTGGTGTGCACGGCGGCTGGCTCGACGAAGTCGGCAACGCTGGACCGCTCGCGCCCAACGAAACCATTTACAGTGTCCGCTTCGTTGGCAATCGCGGCTATGTTGTCACGTTTCGGCAAATGGATCCGCTTTTCGTGATCGATCTGACGCAGCCAGAGCAGCCTGTTGTCCTCGGCGCACTCACCATTCCTGGGTTCAGCGAGTACATGCACCCAATCGACGACAACCACCTTCTTACGATTGGCCGCGGGGGAACGAACGCACAGGCTCTTGCCCTGAAAATCTTCGACGTGACCAATGGCAAAAACCCCGTACTCACCCAGCAATTCACCTACAACAACGAGTACGGTTACAGCGATGCCGAATACGACCATAAGGCATTTACCTACCTCGCCGATCGGCAGCTGCTTGCATTCCCCTACTACGGCTACAGCCCAAGCGATTCCGGCGGCATGCGCAGTTCGCTCGAACTCTTCAAGGTCGATCTTGCCTCTGGCTTCACCAGGCTCGGAAGCATTGACAATTCATCGCTCGGGCAGACCTATCCAACAGGCTATTATTGCGGCTATTACGGTCCGCAAGTGCGCCGCGGCGTGTTCCTCGAGAGCTACGCTTACAGCATTTCCTATGGCGGCATCGTCGTGAAGGACACGAATGCAAGCCCAAGCGATTTCGCGGCAACAGCCCCCGTTACGCTTTCGTTGCCAGTGCCCACGATCGACACGGCGAACGTGTATGGTGCACCAGCAATCGCCTGCATGTACTAACGACCACTTTCGATTTGACGTGACAGAGATGAGCGAGGGTCGCGAAGTATTTCGCCGGCCCTCGTTTTCTTTGCCAATCTCATCTGCTTTCTGCGAGCAGGCAGCCAGGGTTGAGGATCCCGATTGGGTCAAGTTCGTGTTTCGCAGTCAAAAGGACTTTTTCGAAAAGAGGAGGACGTTCCTTTTCCCAAGTTGCACGATGCACGCGTCCGACTGCGTGATGATGCGTGGTGGTTCCGCCGTGCGTGATGATGGCGTCGCTTGCGGCAGCCTTCACCGCGGCCCACGCTTCGAGCTCGGTGCCCGGCTTGGCCCTTGCCACAAAGGTATAATAAGGAGCTGGCCCGTCCGGGTAGACATGCGTGAAGCGGCACGTGACAAACCCACCGCCAAGCTCCTTGTGCAGCACGTCCGAAACGGATTTGACAATGGCTTCATGCATCGCCCGGAAGCGATCCCATGTGCATGCGGTCTCGAAGGTGTCGCACATGATTCCCATGCTTACCAGCGCGCTGCCCAAGTACGGCGCATCGAAGAAAGCTTGCTTCCACGCGCTGGCTGACGCAGCCGAGTGCTCGATCGCAGCGGTGTCGCCGTCGCTCGTATATTTCGGCTCGTCGATGCAGCAGCCGCCAAGATCGGTTGCGATCGCAAGCGCGCGCGCCATTGGCCATTGCACGGGGTGATCGGCCGACTCGAACCCAAGCAGAAGAACCACCCTGCCCTGATCATCGACCTGATGAAGCATGGCTTCGCCGGCGTCGAGCAAACGGCAGTTGACCGGATAAAGGCCCGATTGCGCGAGCAAGCGCGCTACCTCCACGCCGCGCTCAAAGATGTCGAAATGCACGCTCGCCGACGCACGCCACCGCGGCTTGGGTTGCACACGAATCCACGCCTCGGTGATGATGCCAAAGGCACCTTCAGACCCGAGCACGAAGCGCTCGGGGCTCGGCCCCGCGCCCGATGCAGGCACCGGGCGCGTTTCGAAAACGCCCGCGGGCGTCACCATTTTTACCGATTCAACGAAATCGTCGATGTGTGTGTAAACGGTCGCATAGTGGCCGCCTGCGCGCGTGGCAATCCACCCGCCAAGTGTGGAAAACTCAAAACTTTGTGGGTAATGGCGAAGCGCAAAGCCGTAGCGATCGAGTTGCTTGGCAATCTCAGGACCTGTCGCGCCCGCTTGAATGAGCGCAGCGCGCGATGTTTCGTCGACCTCGAGCACCTTCGCCATGCGCGAGAGATCGACACACGCCACGCCACGAAACCGCCCATGCGCGGCGCATTCAACACCCCCGACAACGCTCGTGCCGCCGCCGAATGGCACGAGCGCAATCGATTCCTTTTCACAAAAGCGATAAAGTAATACGATTTTCTCTTCGGACGTTGGGTAGAAAACCCAATCGGGCGCTGCCGCGAAATCGCCGTAAAACCCTCTTACAACATCCGGGTAGCCGCGGCCGTACGTGTGAATCGCGCGCTCGTGTTGGTCGGTTGTGCCCATGGCGCGCAACTCGGGGGTTGGCGCAAAACGCGGCTCGGGTATCTTTGCCGCTTCGAGTGATGGAAGCGGCAAGATATCGGGCGCTTGCCCGAAGGCGGCAGCAAACCTTCGCGCCATGGCTCGGCGCGTATCATCGCTTGGAAACTTGTCTTCGTATCCCCACGCCCAATGGCTGCGCATTCGATTCATAAGAGCGCTCCGGTTAGAATGATACTTTCGGCACCGCCTGCGATTCAGCCGACGCTGCGAAGTACACGCGAGGCTTGAAAGGCTGACCAGTTGCCTTGTTCACGACCGCACCGCCAACTCTCATGAGCTCGGAATTGTAGTTTTTCACAGCTTCGTTGTATTGCTGGCGCGAGCGGAGAATTCGATTCTCGGTTCCTTCGAGCTGCTTCATCAAGTCGGTGTACTGACCACTTGCTTGAAGTTTCGGGTAGTTTTCGTTCGAAACGAGCAACCGCGAGATAGCCGACGGGCTAATTTTGTCTTGCGCTTCCTGGAAAGCCTTCATTTTCTCTGGATCGGTAAAATCGTCGCCGGAAAGCTTGATGCTCGTTGCCGAGGCGCGCGCGTCGGTAATTTTCTGAAGCGTGGATTGCTCGTAGTTCGCAGCGGCCTTCACCGTGCTAACAAGGTTTGGAATGAGATCGGCGCGACGCTGAAGATCGGCCTCGAGATCCGACCACTTCTGCTGGCACACCTGATCTTTCTCGACAAGAACGTCGTACTTCTGGCACGCCGGAACCGCCAGCACACCGGCGAGCACCAGGAGCATGATCTCGAACACGCGAAGTACGCCAAAAACCTTATCTGTCATGCGCCGCACCGTAAGTAGGATGGGCAACTAATGCAAGGGCAGCGCACTCAAGCCCTTGGGCCTGGCCTATATCGCGGCGGCCTCGATACGTTTCTTGAGACTCTCGAGCGTCGCGATTTTTTCGGCATTGCGCGATAGCTCGCTGGCCTTCTGACGAATGATGGCGACTTGCTCGCGTACGCGCTCGGGTGCAGTGCCGCCAGCGCTTTTCTTTGCAGCCACGGCAACGCGTGGGTCGAGCACGGCAAGCACGCCTTGGTCGAAAGCTTCGTGAATGGCCCGTGCTTCGTCGAGTGTGACCTTCACGAGCGGGATCTTCCGCTCGCGCGCCAAGTGCACGACCTGCCCTGTTGCCTTGTAAGCCTCGCGGAACGGCACGCCTTTACGAACAAGGGCTTCGGCTACGTCGGTGGCCTGAGTCGAGCCGTCGGACACGGCAGCAACGCATGCTTCTGCGTTGAACGACAAATGCACGATGCCCGCACGCACCGCACGCACCGCACCACGAACGAGCGGCCCGGTGTCGAGCACCGCCACGCGGTCGTCTTGCAAGTCGCGCGCATAGCCGCTTGGCAATCCCTTCACCAGAGTAAGCATGGACGAGAGGTTGCCCACGCCGCGCGCGGTTTTGCCGCGAACGAGCTCGAAAACGTCTGGGTTCTTCTTTTGCGGCATCATGCTCGAACCCGCCGCAATGGCATCGCCGATGCGCAAGAATGCAAATTCGCTCGTTGTGAAATCGACGACGTCGGTGGCAAGCCGCGAGAGCGCAAGAAGCACGCGCGCACCCGCGTACGCCCAGTCGATGGTGAAGTCGCGATCGCCGATCGTGTCGAGCGCATTTGCGGTGATGGTTGGAAAGTCGAGAAGGCTTGCCACAACGTTGCGATCGATTGGCAGGCTCGTACCCGAGCACGCGCCCGAGCCAAGTGGTGACTGGTTCGTGCGATCGATGGCGGAAGCCAGCGCATCGCCTGCGCGAAGCAGCTGCATGGCCCAAGCGCTGACGAGAAACCCGGCCGAAACGGGTTGCGCGCGCTGACGATGCGTGTACGCCGGCAAAATGATGTCGATACTTTGCTCGGCGCGCGCGGCAAGATCGGCGCACAACCCTGTAACCTCGGAAAGCGTGCGCGCGGCCTGATCACGCACATGCAGACGCAGAGCAAGTGCAACCTGATCGTTGCGCGAGCGCGCCGTATGCAACCGCTTACCAACGTGGCCAAGATCACGCGTGAGACGCGCCTCGATCGCCATGTGGATGTCTTCTTCACCGTCGGGTACGACGAGCGTGCCAGCGGCTGCTTCATCGAACATCGCGAAGAGCGCGCCGCGTAGCTTTTGCGCGTCGCCTGCTTCGAGCAGCCCCACGTTTTTTAGCATTGTGACGTGCGCCGCACTGCCAAGCAGATCTTCACGAACGAGCAGCCTGTCGTCGGAGAGCGAAGACGTCCAAGCGAGTAGCTCCGGTACCATTTCGTCACGCCCTGTGGCGTCGGTACGAGCAATGTTGGCAGACTCGGTCATGGACGTGCAGCCGGCCGAGGAGCCGATTGTGGCTGCGATGGCCCATCAGATACCGACGGCGCGCTCAAACCCCAAACAAGGCCCACCACGAGAAACAAAAGAACGCCAACTGCAGGCAACCACATGGGTGTTCGTGGCTCGGGGAGCGGAGGCGAACGGTGACCATGCGATTCGTGGGACGTGTGCTCCTTCAAATTCATTTTGGAGGCAGTTTTTCCGGCTTCGAGAGCGCCTGTCAAGAGACCTCCCGAAAAGGTCCAATATGCGGCACAATGAATGCTTGAGTCAACTGCCCATGCTGTCCACGCTGCCTGTTGTCCGCCTCGCCGCCATGGCAACCTTCGCCGCGCTCACCTCCACAGCAAGTCTGCTACTTGCAGCGCCACCTGCCGCTCGCCCTGCTCTCCCGCAGTTGCCAGGTGAAGCACCGGTCGATCGCGGCGATCGCAGCGCGGGCAAGGCACGACGCATCCGCGCCGAAAGCAAGCCACAATCGCCCGATCCGATCCGACTTGGCATCGTTCAAATCGAGCGAGGTGGCCGCACCATCGCGATCGGCACAGTCCTTTCGAACGACGGACGCGTGCTCACATCGATTTCGGGTCTTCGAAAAAGCGAGCAAGTCGACATTCGCTATGCGAACGGCACGGTTGTGAAGGCCAAAGTTAGCCACAAAGACGCAGCCTGGGATCTGGCGCTGCTCGTCCCGCAGACGGGGCAAACGGGCCAACCAGGCAGGTGGACCACGGGCCTCGAGGCGTCCGCGACAGGTCCGCAAGATCTTGAAGCTTTGTCTTTCACGCCGAATAGGGGAAATTTTGCCCCCATTCCTGTTGCACTAAAAGGGCTCATCGACGTGCAATCGCGCGATGGCGAGCCATTACGAAGCGTTCTCGAGCTCGATTGGCAGGGCGCCATCTCCGTGCCTGGTGCTCCGCTCATCGACCCAGACGGCAAGGTGATTGGCATCGCGATCCACGCCTGCGAACATGAGAGCAGCGCCGACGTTGAGGCTCCGCAGGCTCCGCAAGACGGGCCAGCCACATCGATCGCATGGTCGCAGCAGCCAGGGCAGGTCGATGTGCCATGCGCGCCGGTGACCGTGGGCGCCCCTGTTTATGCACTGCGTGGGTTTTTGAGAAAAGCGATTGACACCACCCCAAAGTCGGCCGCGTGGCTTGGCGTTGGCGGAACGTCCACCGAGTCCGGCAGCGTCCGCGGCGTCCGTGTGGCCAGCATCGCGGCTGGCAGCCCAGCCGAAACCGCGGGCCTTTCCGCCAGCGGCGAGCAAACCGACACCATTGTCGCCGTTGACGGCACACCGGTCGATAGCCCCAAGCAGCTTGCCGAAATCATCGCCAAATGCTCCGTGGGCCAACACGTCAAGCTCCTAGTTTTCACGGGCGGCAAGTTTCGTGACGTAAACGTGACTCTACGTGCCGCCCCATAAGGAGGAGCCCGCGTAAGCGTAGTTTTCTCTACGTGCGCAGGCACCGCAGCGGCCAACGAAGGGATCGGCCAAAATCGCCTCAAGGTGCACGCGGTCGAATGAAGTCGGTTGACAGGAGCCAGGCCGCACTGGAACGATAAACTTTCGTGGGACTTCGCATCGAGGTTGCTGGCGAAACCAACGTCGGCATGAAGCGTACGCACAACGAAGACAATTTCTCGATCATCGAGGACAGCGGCCTTTACGTGGTCGCTGACGGCATGGGCGGGCATGCGTCGGGGGAGGTTGCCAGCAAAATGGCCGTCGACTCCCTCAAAGAGTTTTTTGCCTCGACGGCGCACGATCCCGAGCGCACATGGCCGTACAAAATGGATCGCGCGAAAGGCTATGAAGAAAACCGGCTCATCACCGGCATCAAGCTCGCGAACCTTCGCATCTACGAAGCAGCACAACGCGAAGCTACCAAGCGCGGAATGGGCACCACCATCGTGGTGCTCTTCGCCGTGGAAGAAGGCGTTTACCTCGCCCACGTCGGCGATTCGCGCAGCTACCGTGTGCGCGACGGGAAAATCGAGCAGCTTACGGAGGACCACTCGCTGCTCAACGATTACATCAAAATGAAGCGCCTCACGCCCGAAGAAATCGCAAATTTCCCTCACAAAAACGTGATCGTGCGGGCGCTTGGAATGAAAGACACCGTGAAGGTCGACACGCGCTTCGAGTCACCGCGTGAAAACGACATTTTTGTGTTGTGCTCGGACGGCTTGTCTGGGCCCGTGGAAGATCACGAAATTCTCGAGATTGTGACAGAGTATGAAGACTTGAGCATGGCCACCTCGAGGCTTATCAAACGCGCCAATGAAAACGGCGGCCCCGACAACATTACGGCGGTACTAGCTCGGTGGGTCAAAGACAACGAGTAGGGGCGGCCTCGTGCCTGCTCTGCGTTGGGCACCCACAAGGGGTGCCCCTACGAATATGCGTTTTGGCAGTTGCGGTGCGGCGCGCGGTGGGGGCGTATGGCCATACGCCCCTACGATGCATTTGTTGGTTGTAGGGGCGCGATTCATCGCGCCCTCGTCCGGATCCGCCAGCGGTCGGGCGCCATGAATGGCGCCCCTACGACGCGGTCTAACGTGTAGCTGCGGGCAGTTCGGGGGAGACAGCGTCTTGTTCGACAATGACGAACTGGATGCGGCGGTTCTTCGCGCGGTTCGCTCGGGTCACATTGGGCACGATGGGCTTGTCTTGGCCAAAGCCGCGTGGAGTCATGCGCTCGGGTGAAACGCCATGCGCGGTGAGCCACGCAATCACGGCGCTGGCACGGTCTGCGCTGAGAATTTTGGCGTGATCAGGCGCTTCCGTGTTGTCGGTGTGGCCTTGCACTTCCACTTTGCGAATGCGCGGATTATTGATCAAAACATCGGAAATTTCGGTAAGAATGTCACTTGACTCAGGCAAAAAGGCGGCCTTGTCAGGTTCGAATTGAATCGGCTTTTTGATAAGGATTTCGCTTGGGCCAAGAGTAACGTTGGCGTGCTCGGGGCGCTTTTTGAGAAGAAGACCAATCGAATTGATTTGATTTGGACCTTCATTCGCCTGCTCGACAACAGGACACACCACGGGTTTTTCGACCACGCGCTCGATGATGGTCGGCGGACGGTCCTTCGTGTCGAAGGCCCAGCCCACACCGAGGTAGAGCATCCACGGTGGCGTGGGCCGCACCTCTTCGATGAACCTGTGAACGCCGGTGATACCAATGTCGATTGCGGCGGTCAGGCTGAACCCGCTCTTGTACGGGAAAGCGCGCACACCGACCGTAAGGCTGCTTGGCAAGATCGCTTCGTAAGCAAGGCACCCGTCACCACTCGGGTTGTTCGTCCGGCATCGGTAGTTCTGGCGGTTTACCGGAATCATGATGTTGTATTCTGCAAATGGTGAAACTTTTTGTTCTGCCGCAAAGACTTCACCGCCAACGCCGAGGTCGACGTGATCCACGCGGTTGATGCCGAGGCCCCAGCGCTCGACCCGCGTGATCGGCGCGGCACGCGCGCTTTCGGTTGACGCAACGGCTCTACCCGTGTTGTCAAAGACGTATTGCGCGTTGACGCTGAAGCGGAGCGGAGCGGCGCGCGCGGCGACGCGAAGATCGGCGGTGCCTATGGCGCGTAACCTTGCGCTTGCGCTCGTGCCCGCGCCATCGGGACCGACGGATCCCGCTGCGTCGACGAGCCAGAGATCGGCAGCACCACCCACGAAAAAAACTTTGTTGAGCGGTGCATGCACTTTTGCGCCAAGCGTCGTGTCACCGAGAACTTGCAAGAGCGTTGGACGACTTGCAGAACTGGAATTCGAATGCACGCTCGTTGACAAATAGGGCTCGAGCCAATTCGTTACATCGACACTCAAAATTAGATTGCCGCCGATATAATGGTTCTTGTCATGAGTCAGCGTGGCGCCGGCAGCAGCGGGATCTTGGCAGGGATACCGGTGCGAGCAGAGAAAGCCTGCCGACATGTCCTGCGCGACAAAGCCAATACGAAACTGTCCCGCGCTGCCACCTTGTGCGTGCTGAATGTGTAGAAGGCCAACGCCACCGGTGAGCGTGGAGATTTCGCTGCGCTGCTGATCGCGCGTGGCCCACTCTGCCGCCACATCGTCGGGCGAAGCCGTGTCTCTAGCCTGCGCGTGCACTGGGTTCACGGCAAGCAAAGCAACTACGACAAGCAAGGCACCAAGGAAGCCTGCTTTCTTCATGGCAATTGCCACATTATACGGAGATCGATGGTTGATTCGGACATTGTTCTCGCCGCACACCGTCTCACAAAAACGTTCGCTATACCCTTCACCAGCCGCAAGGTCGACGCCGTGAGCCGCGTTTCGTTTACGGTCGCGCGCGGTGACATTTTCGGTTTCCTTGGACCGAACGGCGCCGGCAAAACAACGACCATCAAGATGTTGACGGGCCTCATCGCAATCACGAGCGGCACCGCCACAATCTTGGGGGAAAAAGCGCCGTCACCCGAGGCACTAGGCAAAGTGGGCTTTCTGCCTGAAAACCCATCCATCTACCCGTATCTGACGCCACGCGAGTTCATCACACTCTGCGGGCGATTGAGCGGCATGGCTGGTCAGCCGCTGAAGCACGCTGTTGTGCACGCCGCGGACCGCATGGGCATCACCGAAGTGATGAATCGACCCGCGCGCGCTCTGTCAAAGGGCATGCTCCAGCGCACCGGGCTCGCGGCAGCTCTCGTGCACACACCGGAGCTACTCATTCTCGACGAACCAATGGGTGGTCTCGACCCAGTAGGCCGAAAACAAGTACGCGACCTTATCTTTGAACAGGCGCGCGCCGGGCGCACGGTTTTCTTCTCGAGCCATATCTTGAGCGACGTCGAAATGCTCTGCACCAACGTGTGCATTCTGCACAAGGGCAAGGTCGTGGCCGACGGAACGATGCGCTCGCTGCTTGGCGAAGGCGCGCGCCGCAGTGAGATTACGCTCGATGGCGCAAGCGATGAACTTTGTACGAAACTTCAGGCCCTTGCCGCCAAAGTCGACCGCATCGGCACCGCCGTGGTGCTCGAAGTCCAAGGCGATGACGCCGTGCGCGCGGTGCTCGAATGTGCCCTTGCCAACAAGGCCCGTGTCGAGTCTGTCACGCCGAAACGCGAGACGCTCGAAGACGTGTTCGTCCGCCTGGCAATTTAGGGCTGCCCCTACGAATGCGCGTTTTGGCGGCTGTAGGGGCAGACCTCCGTGTCTGCCCCTTCATGGGGCGGCCACAGGGGGCCGCCCCTACTTTTTGCCGGATTCGGCGAGCAACTTCTCCTTGTACTTCTTCTTCATTTCGTCCTGCTCTTGCTTCGGCACAATCGCATACTTTGCAAATTCCATCGTGTAGGTGCCCTTGCCTTGGGTGGCCGACCGAAGATCGGTCGAATAACCGAACATCGCGCTAAGCGGCACTTCCGCAACGATGGTGACCATGTCGTCTGCGCGTGTTTCAAGGACCACACCGCGGCGCTGGTTGATTTGACCCACCACAGCGCCTTGGAACTCGGGCGGCGCGTCCACTTCAACCTTCATGATGGGTTCCAAAATGGTGGGGGCCGCCTTTTCGTAAGCTTCGCGGAAGCCCATGAGAGCGGCCGTTTTGAAGGCCATTTCCGATGAGTCCACCGCGTGTGCCGCGCCGTCGTTGATGCCACAACGAACACCGATGATAGGAAACCCAATGAGCGAACCCTTCTTGATGCTCTCGCGGAAGCCCTTGTCGCACGCTGGAATGAATTCACGCGGAATGGCGCCACCCGTAATCTCGTCGACGAACTCGTAGACTTCGACCGCGTCGGCTGGAAGCGGTTCGATGTAGCCACACACTTTCGCGTACTGACCCGAACCGCCGGTCTGCTTCTTGTGCGTGTAGGCAATCTCCGCGCGGCGCATGATGCTTTCGCGGTAGGCAACCTGGGGTTTGCCGGCGATGACATCGCAGTTGTATTCGCGCCGCATGCGCTCCATGTAAATATCGAGATGCAGCTCGCCCATACCGCTGATGATGGTCTGCTGCGATTCCTCATCTTGATGAACGCGGAAGGTTGGATCTTCCTTTGTAAAACGGTTTAGCGCTTTCGAAAAATTGACCTCCGTTGCCCGATCCTTCGGGGCAACGGCGAGCGAGATCACAGCCGCGGGCACGTGCATCGACGTGAGCGTGATCTTCAC
This sequence comes from Polyangiaceae bacterium, assembly GCA_009780955.1. Classification (GTDB taxonomy): domain Bacteria; phylum Myxococcota_A; class Polyangia; order Polyangiales; family Polyangiaceae; genus Labilithrix. The sequence continues at coordinate 36,481 of WQZB01000036.1, forward strand.
CTTGCCGTCGGTGAACGTTTCGCCGGACGCTGCTTCGACGCCGTAGAACGCGACGATGTCGCCAGCCTCGGCCACTTGGATTTCTTCGCGGTCGTCAGAATGCATGCGAAACATGCGTGGTACACGCACTTTGCGCATCTCGTTCGAAATGTTGTAGATCGTATCGCCAGCCGAGACTTTCCCCTGGTAGACGCGGAAATACGTAAGCTGTCCGTATTTGTCTTGTTGCAGTTTGAATGCAAGCCCCACAAACGGCTTGCTCGGGTCTGACTCGAGAACAACCTTCGCTTCGTTGTTGTCTTGATCGTGACCTTCGTTGGTGACCTCTTTTGGGTTGGGCAAATACTGGACAACGGCGTCGAGCAGAAGCTGCACGCCTTTGTTGCATCGCGCCGTGCCGCACATCACGGGTGTCATTTTGAGAGCGAGCGTTGCGCGGCGAATCGCACCGCGCAAATCGTCAACCGAGATGGGCTCCTCCATGAGAAATTTCTCGGCAAGTGCATCGTCGACGTCAGCCACGTCGTGGATGATTTTCTCGCGCGCGGCCTTGGCGGCATCCACGTAGTCGGCTGGAATGTCTTCCACGCGGATCTTCTCGCCGTCGTTGCCGTCGAAGTAATAGGCCTTGCCAACGATCGGATCGATGATGCCTTTGAAGCTGGACTCTGCGCCGATGGGCACTTGAAGCTTGACCGGGTGGTGGCCAAGTTTCTCTTTGAGCATGTCCGCGACGCGCTCGTAGTTCGCGCCGGGGTTATCCATTTTGTTGACGAAGGCAATGCGCGGAACGCGATACCGCTTCATTTGCTTGTCAACGGTGATCGACTGGCTTTGCACGCCCTTGCCCGAGTCGAGCACGAGAATCGCGCCGTCCAGAACGCGGAGGGCACGCTCCACTTCAATGGTGAAGTCGACGTGGCCTGGTGTGTCGATGATGTTGATGTTTTGCGCGTCGAACTGCTGCGCCGAGCCGGTCCACTCGCAGTAGGTTGCCGCCGACTGGATCGTGATGCCCTTTTCGCGCTCGAGATCCATGGAGTCCATCTTGGCGCCAACGCCGTCTTTGCCTCGCACCTCGTGAATTTTGTGAATTCGGCCCGTGTAAAACAGAATGCGCTCGGTGAGCGTTGTTTTGCCCGAGTCGATGTGAGCCGAGATGCCAATGTTGCGAATGCGTTCAAGGGGGATACGAGCAGCCACGATTCTCTCTCTTCACCAAGCGTGGGTTTGATGGGTTCGGAGCGCGACACGCCACGCACGTTGTCACGCGCCGGCCCTTTACCACATGGGAAGCGCAAGCCGCCAGCCGTCGCAGTACCTCGAGTCCCCCTAAGCTTGCGTTAGGGGTTTGGTGCTGGCGTTGGCGATGGCGCCGGTGCGGCAGGCGGCGAAGGTTCTGACTCTGGTGCCGGTGCGACAGGCGGCAAAGGCGGTTCTGGCTCTGGTGTGGGCTCGGCAGGCGGCGAAGGCGGTTCTGGCTCTGGTGCGGCAGGTGGCGGTGGCGGCGCGAAGTCCTCCGTCGCCTTCTTCGACAGAGGCGCACGGTAGCCAACCGAGATGCCCAGAATGCTGATGAAACCACCGTAGTCGCCTGGGAACGTCGGTGCCGTGCTCGTTTTGTTGAAGGCGATGAGAAACTGGTAGCCGGCGTCGATACGGAATCCTGTAGTATGCACATAGCTGCCGCCGACCGCGATGTTGAGGCGTGTCGCGTCGGGAACGTCGGGTAGGGCCGTACTCGATGGCGATGGGGTCGGGTCCAAAAGTAGGCCGCCTCGCACCCGCCAGTGCTCGTCCAAAATGCCTTCGGCGCCAACGTGGTAGTTGACGGTATTGTGCCAGTTTTTGGGTTCGTGCGTAGCGAGCTGCCCACTCATGTCGTCAGGAAAGCTGATGTCGATGCTGTGAAACTTGCCCCAGCCAAACCACACGATGTCGGCGTCGAGCAGAAGGTTTTTGATGGGGCGGCTCGACACACCAATGGCAAGCTGGTCGGGGTTGGTGATCCCCGTGGTTGCCTTCTGATCGTGGATGGCGCTGCCAAGCTCGGGAGGCACGTTCGAGAAATGCGCGCTGCCATTATTGTAATTTACACGCACTGCGCTGCGGTACGTCACGCCAACGGTGAGGTACTTGTCGATGGCGTCGACCTGCACGCCGGCGTTGGCGCCAACGCCCCAGGCTCCGCCGCCGAGATCGACCGAGCCCTGTGCATCGCCATAGTTGACGTCACGCTGAAGTTCGACGGTCGAGCGTACGAGCTGAAAGCCGGCGCCCATGCGAACCGGTCCGTAGCGATAGGCAACCGTTGGGTTGATGTAGTACGTTTCGAGTTTCGCCTCTTCCGTGAGGCGACTGCCCTCCCAACCCGAAGGCCACTTGATCACGAGCCCGTACGGCGTAAAAACGCCAATGCCGACAGAGAGATTGTCGGTGATACCCGCGGTCACATACGCATGCGGTGGCGGCACCACGTAAAACGGCATCGTGGTTTTGTTGCCGCTCGGGTCTTTGTACGAAAACGAAGGAACAAGCAGCGAGACGCCAACCTGCGCGTCGAGCACCCTGCCACGGGCAATGCCCGCTGGGTTGTAATAGATGCTCGCCGAATCATCGACCGCCGCGGTCATCGCAGAAGCCATGCCCGTGCCGCGGCCCGATTGAACATCGAGCGCGGTTCCGGCAGCCCACGCCTGATTGGCAATGAAGAAAGAGAAGACAGAAAGCGATGTGACGAAGAGCTTCTGAGGTTTCATGGTTTCTCTCCGATTCACAGGTTGCCGGTGGAAATGAACGTGACCGCTTGCGTCTGCGCCGTGCTTTTCAAGTCAGCACCTGCCGCACCCGATGGCGGGACGCGCAAAAAGTTATGGCGCGTTTCAGGAGTGGCCGTTGTGGGGTCGAAGCCGTTGCCCGCTTCGGTGAACTCATAACAAGTGAGCGGCGGCGTGCAGCCGTAGTTTGGCGGTGTGTTCGCAAAGCTTCGGTTCGCGCCCGCAATCAGCGCGATCGTCGACTCATTCGGCACGACCTGATCGCCTTCGATAAATTGGATAAACGCTTTGCGATTCGCATTCGGCGTATCGACACCCGACACGGAAATGCTGTGCGTGAGGCGATACCCCATGTTCGCTGGGTCGGCCGGATCCAGAATCCATTGCACAATGCCGACGAACTGGTCGAACGCCGGCGTGCCCTGCTTGATGCCCTGCGCATCGAGCGACCCGATGAACGCACCACGCTGCGCCGCAAACGCCGGGGACGTGAGAATGATCTGCGGGAGACTGCCTCCGGGCACGTTGAGCACAACGTTGTTGGTATCGGGAGAGACGGCGTTGACATTCGTGCCGAGAATGCCGCCGAGGCTCTGCCCAAGGTAGTTGATGTTTGCAGTGTCGAGCGTGATTGGCTCACCATTTACCGAGAACTGCGAGAGCTGCGTGGCAAGGCTGTTGCCGGATGTTGACTTGATGACGCGAACGAGCTGCGCAAAGTCAATGACTGGCTGCCGGAAGTTGTCGCGTGTCTGGAAGAAGTTCGTCAGGCTGAACATGTTCCAACCGCTGACTACTGCGCTTGGTCCTGCGCCTTGGCCCTGGCACTTTCCGTCGGCAGAACACAGGCCTTGACCCTGCGCGGCACACGTCATGTCGCCATCGAGATTTTGCGTGCATGATGCACGTACACCATCGTCGGCGAGCACGCAGAGACCAACCAGCGCGCCTTCGTCGCATTTCATCGTCCCAGGATCTGCGCACGCCTCGTCGTCGGTACCATCCGGCGTGACGCTGGACGCCCCCGTGCACGATGTGCGATCGCCGTGGAAAAGCCAGTCGGCTGCAATCACGACCTGCCCTTTGGCGGCGAGCGCGCTTGCGATGTCGAGCGCATCGTTACGCGAGCCCCCAAGACCGTGACCAAAAATCGTCACCGGATAACCTCCGGCCGGTGCAGTCACGCTTGGCACCGCGACCAAGAAATTCACCGGGAGGATCTGCGGATTCGCTGGATTGAGCGTGCCGCCCGCGCCGGTGATCGCCACCGGCGTGAAGAATGCGCCAACGAAGATTTTTTCGACGCCGCCAGGAACTTCGGAGAATGTGTCTGTCGCGTCCGTGAGGGGGACCACCGGGTAGTCCGGCAGCCCCGGCACCTGCGATGGAATCGCGTAAAGCTGGTCGAGCACGCTCGCTTCGGACTGCGTGGTGAACGGGAAGGCCAGCGCGATGTTCGCGCGCGGCACACCTGCGGAATCCATCGCATCGAAGGCAGGCTTGAGCGCCACACGCAGTGGTTCGAGCTGGGCGGCCTGCTCGTCGGAAACGATGTTCACCGTTGACTTGCCGTTCTCGTCGACAAGTGGGTTGCTCAGTCGAACGAGCGCCATGGCCGCCGTTGCAATCACGGGCTTGTTCTCGTCGTCGGTCACGCCGCTGGTGACATAAGCGAAATACGTCGTTTGCTCGTCGAGCGGCGCATTTAGCTTCCATTGCAGCTGCTGCGGGTTATCTAAAAGATTGCCATTGGTGTCCTTGCTTGACATGCAATTAAGGCATGGCGTGTAATTCGGATCCGTTTTTCCCGCTTCGGGCGCACGCGATGCCATGCGAAGAAGCCCAACGCTTTGGCCCGCCAACGAATCGGGATTGATGTTTGCCTGAAGGGCCGCCCCAAGGGTGTCCGAATTTTCGCTGATGAGTGGCGCGGTGGTTGAAAAACCGTCGAGCGTATTGAGCCCGCAATAAAGTTGAAGAGTGGCGTCCGACGACGCGCAGTCATCCGGAGTGAGCGGCGCGCCCGTACTTGGGTTGGGCAAGTTTACTTGGCCATTGGCAAGCAAGACGTCATTCGGAAACGGAATGACTTGATTCGCCGGATCGAATGTCATCTCCCCCGCGTCAACCACGGTGAAAGTCCATAAGATAGCCACATTCTGGCGAGCAATGCCTTGCGCCTCGAGGGCACCAAGAAGAGGCGCATACCCGCGCCGAATCTGCTCGAGCGTGATGGCCTTGTGCGTTTGGTCGACAAGACGCGCTTCGATGTCGGTCTCTGTCGACGGAATGATATCGACTGTGGGCGCGCAGGTTGGCGAAGCAAGATCGCTGCACGTGACGAGCGGCGTGGTGCCCGAAACAAGGTACCAAGTTTGCGAGCCAATCACGTTCTCGTTCTTGGCGCCGCGAACCCCGTTCGGTCCCCCAACGACCACCATCGCGTACTGGTGCGCGCGCGTCCACCCGCCGTCTGGCGCGGCAACGACGATGCTTTGACCTGCAACCTGCAGCTTAATTCCTTGCGGAGTGGGGGCTCCCTCAGAAGTGACGTCGGTGAGGTCGAACGCCAGCACGCTCTGCGGGTTGACGCTTTGCGGATCGAGATCTCCTGTGACGAGCACCTGCGCCGTGCTTTCGAGCGGAAAGCCCGTGAGGTTACCGAGGTAGTCCCGATTGAATTCCACTTGCGCCGGCGTATCCGTGGGCGACGCGGGTACGACGATTTTTCCCGTTGTAGGATCTCGCGCGAGATCGTTCGGTTGCGGCACGACCGGCACTGCGGCACCCGGATCGAATTGGACAACGATTGCATTGACCGACGATGGTGGGGCACTTTCGATATCCGGACTACACGCTGCAAGAAGAACGAAAATCGGTGCGAGTCTTTTCACGGCAACACCTTTCGTTGCGCTGGTGCGAATCGTTGGGCTGGTGCGAATCGGATCAGCAGCACCACGTTGCACTTACATTCCGTTCAGATTACACACGGATTGACGTCATCGGCAGAGCGTTTCCCCACGTTGCGATTCGAGACTCTCACGAGACACGCAAGTTTGTTCGATGACGCATGCAGGCAATCCCGCCCAACGCATATTTCAAATCAATGACGCATACAGGCAATACTGCCCGGCTTGGTATTGATAACGCGTGCCGTCAAAATCCCTAATCTAATAGCGCGAGCAACTCTTCACGTGTAATCCCGCCCTGGTGGTTGGTCTCACCCAGGGCAACGTCGACGAGAGCGCGCTTCTTGGCTTGCAATGCGAAAATGCGCTCTTCCACGGTGTCTCGCGCGACCATGCGATAAACCATGACAGGGCGCTGTTGGCCGATGCGATGTGCGCGATCGGCCGCCTGATCTTCGACGGCAGGATTCCACCACGGATCGAGCAAAAAGACATGGTCAGCAGCGGTGAGGTTGAGACCCGTACCGCCAGCCTTGAGCGACACGAGCATCACCGGTAGCTCTGCATCGTTCTGGAATTCGGACACAACCGAGCCGCGATCGCGCGTCGATCCGTCAAGCCGCGTGAAGCGAATGCCAGCAGCTTCGAGATGAGGCTCCACGAGATCGAGCAGGCTTGTCCATTGCGAAAAAACAAGCGCCTTGTGGCCTTCCGAAGATGCATCCTCGAGCGCACCAAGTAGCCGTTCGATTTTCGAAGAGCTCTGTGCACTGCCACCACCGCCCTTCTGGCCCGGAACGAGCGCCGAATGACACGCTGCCTGGCGCAGGCGCAAGAGCGCCTCGAGCACCGCAAGAACGCTGCTGCCCTGACCGAGCTGGTTCGACACTTCCTTCTTCGTTGCGACGCGCACAGCGTCGTAAACGCTGCGCTCGGTTTCATCGAGCTCGACGTAGAGCACCGAATCCGAGCGCGGAGGCAGCTCGGGCAAAACTTCCCGCTTCATGCGACGCAGCACGAACGGACGGATTTTTCCTTGAAGCCGCTTGGCGACGTCGGCGCTGCCATTCGCGATGGGCAGCGCATAACGCTCTTGGAAATCACTGCGCCCGCCAAGCAAACCGGGGTTGACAAAGTGCATGATGCTCCAAAGTTCTTCGAGCCGATTTTCGATGGGCGTTCCACTGAGCGCGAGGCGGAATACGCCGCGAAGTTGGAAAGCCGCACGCGCTGTTTGACTCGTTTCGTTCTTGATAGCCTGCGCTTCGTCGAGAACGATGACGTCCCATTCCGTCGCCGCAAGGGGCACGGTGTCGAGGCGGAGCACCGCGTACGTTGTCAAAGTCACATCGGCGCTGGCGTCGAGTTCGCGGTTCGTACCATGGTAGATGCTCGTGCGAAGGCCGGGGCGAAAGCGCGCAATTTCTTCGGCCCAGTTGTAAACTACACTTTTTGGACAAACGACGAGCACGCGGCCCTGAAACGCGCAAATGGCTTGCAGCGTTTTTCCGAGCCCCATGTCGTCGGCAAGCACGCCACCAAGTTGGCTGTCGCGCAGAAACGATAGCCAATCGACGCCTGTCTGCTGGTAATGGCGAAGCGTGGCAGTGAGATCAGCCGCCAGCTTGGCTGGGGGAATTGCCGAAAAGCCCTCGATGAGCGGCGCGAGTCTGCCAAGCTCGAAAGGCTTTGGCATGTCGAGCGCCTCGCACAGTGCACCCAGCTCGGGCAACGCGGCGGCTATAAGCTTCTTGTCTTCGCTGCGCGCGGCAAGCAGGTCGGCAACGCGAGACCCATGCTTGGCAAGCCAGTCGGCAGGCAACGGGGCCCAGCCGCCACCATCGAGCGGAACGAGATCGAGGCCGTCGCGCCATGCTCGCATCACAACGTCGGGGCTGGCGCGTTTCGGTGTCTCCGCACAGTCGTTGGGGGTGCCCTGGGGCTCACCCACTTCGAAGATGACGTCGAAAGTTCCATTCTCGAAGACAATGCGCCCCGCCAAAGGCTTACGCTCGAATTCTTTGACGCCGGCATCGCCCATGCGCTCTTGCCAAGCGCGAAGCTTCGCGGCAAACCGCACCGCCTCGTGACCATCGAAATCAACGCGACGGCCCGGGACGAGATTCAGTTCGTCGCGCAAACGGTCCATGATTGCGCGTTCTTCGTCGCGCCTGCGAACGGGCAAGATTTTTCCGAGCGCAACCACCTTGTCGCCGTCCACGCGTGCGATGGGCGGATCGCCATAAACGAGCGTAGGTAGCACCGAAAGAGTGTGACCTTGATGGGACAAGTCCATCGCGATGCGCGGCAAGGCGTCCTTCGAGGTCCGACGCAACCGGTTCGTTGCAATCATCACGGGGAGTGTTTTTTCGAGCTCCGGCAATACCTTGGTAACAAGCTCGGTTTCTTCGTCGCGCGAGAAGGTGCGCACGAGAGGCAGGTGTTCGAGAAATTCGCCGGTCGTGTTCGTTTCGGCGAGCGGGTGAAGAACCTGCCCCGTGCGAACGACACCCATCGCGTAAACCTCGGTCACGGCCGGATCGCGCTCGATGCGCAGCACGAATCCACCGGACTTCGCATCGCCAAGCACGGCACGAGGCAGCACAGGATCACCCGAGACGCGAATGGGCGCGCCATCGAGCGTGATGTCGGTGTGCGACTCGAGCGCGCGAAAGATGTCGCCAATGCGCCCGAGCGGAAGCGCAAAAGCGTGAGACGCGCCGACAATGCGATCCACGAGAAGATCTTCATGCGTTGGCACAAGATCTTTTGGCGTGCGGCCTTGCGCGAGCACGGACGACAGCGCAGCACCAAGCGGCTCTTGCCGGCCATCGGGGTGAAAGACGATGCGCTGCATGGTGAGCTTGCGATCTTTTTTGCCGAATTGGTACGAAAGAAGTGCGGGCTTGGCCTGCGGGGCAAGAGACACTTCGGCTTCGCCTTGCGCCGCAGCGATCGCGGCTGCAACGACATGCGAGCACGGGTCAACTTTGCCCCCGCAGTCGCAGGACCATTCTTCGTCGGTCACGTAAAGAGTAACCGTTGGCGCAATCGCCAATCCTGGAGCACGCACGCGGAGCACCATCTCGCCCGCCGACGCCGAAACGCGCGAAACAGCATGGTCGCGAGCGAGCTTGACCCCCTGTGACCAGACAGCAGAAAGCGCATGTTTGCGAAGTGTATCGAGATAGCTTTGCATCCTCTAATCGCGGTCGATGTCGGCGCTGGCGTCGTTATGCACGAAATCGGTATCATGGAGCAGAAAAACATCGTCGTCGATGGGCCGGTTGTCGACATTCACCACCCGCCAAACGGCCAAAGCCGCACGGTCGGACCAAATGACCATCGGCAAGTGTTCACGTGCACTCCAGCAGATGCGGTGTGTGTCATTGCCTTGTGTGAGCGCATACCAGCGACACGGCAATGCCGGCACCGGCGCTTTTGATGGCGCCGTTGCCCGTGCAAGGCGATAGGCCCCAACCGGATGGCGCAGACCATGCGCCAAGTCGAACCAATCGCTGAAGTGCCCGAGATGGATCAGATTGTTACGGTTGATGCGTGTGGTGATTCGCTTGCGATAGTCGACCACGGTCATCTGGTAATCGAACGAATCAGCGTTACTGCGAACCACGTAGGTGTCAACCGCATCGTCCGTCTTACGCCGCAAACGAGTCTGTCTATCACGCCAGACTTGCAGCGTATGCGAACCGTCCGGTCCTTCGAACGAGGCGCGATAAGAAAGCGAGTCCGGCTCGCTCCCTGCCTGGAATATGGATTCGAAGGTTGGCGCTGGTCCGCCGGCCGTAGCGGACGACGAAACAGCCATGCAAAGGAGGGTCGCACCGGCCGTAAACACGTGGGCCTTATTTACGGACAGCTTTGGCATAATCGAAGTAGCGGTAAGTTTTGTCATCGACGGTCAGGTCCTTGACGGCCAGGTTGATGGTGTAGGTGCCCTGCGTGAGGTTCTTGTCTTTCGTTTTTCCGGTCGGATCGGTTGGGAGCTCGAAGCTCAAACCAGCGGCCGGCATAGCGGGCGTGACGATCGACGTTTTGACGGTCGATGCATTCGTGCTGGCCGGGGTTTGCAGCGCTTCGTTGATGATTCGTCCGTCGGCTTGCGGCATTGCGAGGCCCAGCACGTAGGCCACCGTGGGCGCTACGTCGACGTTGCCTGTCGGGTTCGAGATGACGGCTGCACTGCGAAACGACGGGCCGCCCGCAATCAATGTGTTGTGTACATCGGTAGTCCCGAAGCTGCCGTGCATACCGCGCTGACCGCCAATACTCTCGAACTCAATACCCGGCATGCCCTGAATTGAAACTTGGTCGTCCCAATTGAAACTTACAACCACGTCCGGCTGCCCGCGATTCTGACGCTGCGCATTCTCGAGATTCACCATCGACATCGGTAGCGTGCCTGGCAGCGTGCCATAGCGACTGTCGACGAAGATTGCGCCGTATTCCTCGCGTTGCTGCAGAACCTCAACGAGCTTTTGAATCGTAGGCAGATCGTGGCTCGGCACATAGAAGTAGTCCGAGCCGCCATTGGCTGCCACTACGATGCCGTTCGTCGGCAGGTTGCCTGGCGACGGCACCGTGAAGCTTGCAACTGGCGTGTCGAGGCTGGCACTGACGGCCTGGTATTTGGTATTGGCTGCGCCGCAAAGCGAACCGTCGGTGTCCACGTTGACCGGAACGGTTGGTGTGCCATCGGCTTGCAAGCCGTACATGGCCGAAGTCGTGCACCCCGAACCATCGTAGGCATGAAAGCCACGATATGTGAGCAAGTCGGCCGAACGCACATCGCCCGAGAACGAATAGCCACTGCCGCCACTGGTGGAGGGCTCACCGATGCTGGCAGCGGACGTGCCGCTCGTCGCACCGTTGACGAGCGCGCCGTTCGGCGGGGTGCTCGATGGCGTGATCGCACGCAGCGGGTACAGCGAAAGCGGACCTGACACGCTGGAGTGTCCGTGATCGGAAACAACGACGATGTTGGTCGTTTCGTACATGCTATTCGCCTTGAGCGCGCTGACAAGTTCTCCCAAACGTTGATCCTGAGAGCGCAGGCCGGCGATCGCGTTGGCGGAGCCAGGGCCGTAGCCATGTTCGACGTTGTCGGGTGTGCGAAACCAGATCAGCGAAAGCATTGGCTGCTTGTTCGGCAAAACGTAATTGGCAAATACATTCAACATGTATTGATTGGCTGCGTCCTCGGGCGGCCCCTGGGTCGTGTCGGTGCTATCGCGCGCGGCAATGGCGATTGCGCCGTCTGTATCGTAAGCTGTGGTATTGAAAGTGATATAGCCTGCACGCGCCGTCGGATCGCCGTTGGTGGCTGCCAAGGTCACGGTGTCGGCGCCCGAATAGCCAAATTGTGTATTGTACGGCAGCCTATAACCGGCATTCTGAAGTTCGGTGACGAGGCTGCGCGGTTGCACGGTGTTCTCGTCGAGGAAGTATCCGCCTTGGCCCAGATCCTGGATGTATGCTGCCCCTGATTTGCCGACCGTGGCCGTGGTCAACCCTGAGGCCTGGGCCGTGGCAAACAGGCTTTTGATGAGCAGCAGCTGGCCGCCGTAATATTGATTTAGCGTCGTCAAAACTTGGTAGTCTTCGGTGAAAATTGGATCGACATAGTCGGCTGCCGCGGCCGCTGTGGCCGTGCTGTTCGGCGTGCCGAGATTGCCTTTTGGAATGGTGCTCGATGCACCCTGCGGCGGAGTCCAGAAAGTGTTGCCGTAAAATCCGCTAGTTTTCGGGAACGCACCCGTTGCGAACGACGATCCGTTCATCATCGTGAAGGTCGGAAAGGTTGAGTGGTTGTCGCTGAAGTTCACGCCAGCCTGCCGTAGGGCATAAAGGTTGGGCGTGTCCGTCGCGTTGACGGAATCGGGGCGCAATCCGTCCCAAACCATGATGATGGTCCGAGTTGGCTGATTCTGTTCCGATCCATTTTGGTCCGGCGAAGTCTGGTCTGATTGATTCTGGTCCGACTGACTCTGCGTTCCGGACGAAACGCCGTTCACCACTGTGTCGTCACTGCACGCGGCGACGAAAACACCGCCCGCCAGAGCGACCAAGCCATATTTGTGGTTCATGTTCAATTCCCCTTTATCTTGTGGGACAGGCTATCGGGCCCGTGTGGCGGCTTCGTGACGCTTATGAAATCTCTATGGCTCGCTTAGGATGAAGTTCCAAGATTGAACCTCACCCGATTTGGTGTGGACACCTGAGGAGCCCCGAGATGTGATATGGGCCTTCTGGAGCGACGCGATGACCCGACACTTCAACACCGCTGGCCCCAACCACCCCGCGGACCACTACAGCATCGACTCCTTCGCACGGATTAACTGGCCTGAGCTTCAGCAGCTCATCGACGCGAAGAAGTACTTCGTCCTGCACGCTCCCAGGCAGACAGGGAAGACGACGCTATTGCAGGCGATCGTCGACCGGCTCAATGGCGAGGGGCGGTACATCGCGCTCCGGATCAACGTCGAGGGTGCCCAAGTAGCGCGCGAGGACTACGGGCAGGGTAATCGGCTGATCGCCACCGAGCTGATCGATCAGGCCGGTTTTCGCCTTCCCGAGAGCTGGCTTGCTCGCGAGGGGGCTCAATTACTCTCTCAGCGTGAACCTGGAAGTCTGGTGAATGGTCTTC
>WQZB01000037.1 GCA_009780955.1 Polyangiaceae bacterium
AATCGCGTTAATGATCTCCCGACGGTCGTAGAAGACTTCCTGCGGGCCTGGTTTCGGTTCAGGAATATAGTCTTTCATTATTTCCCACTGCGCGTCCGTCATGTCCGAAAGATAGGGTTTGCGCTCCATCGTGTGTCCCAGTGCCACGGTTCGCGGTTTTGGGCCAAATTTCTGTAGAACACCCTCTGAGGGGCCGGTTAGTGCGTGTGCTGGGGAGCACACGCACACGGCCTCGCACGGCTTGGACTGAAACAGCGAGTCTAATTCCAAATGCGTGCCACGACGAGGTGCTCGACGGTGTTGCCGGCGGCGTTCGTACCGAGCATACTGCCCACAACCACCGTACGCGAGCCGTCGGGCATGTATACGGCGCGCAGACCAATCCCAGTGGGGTTGGTCAAAGCGGTGGAGACGGGTATGTTAACGACGCCTTGATTGCCAATGAACGTATCGGGCGTAAAGCCGGAGGCCGTATTGTACTTGTAATAAGCAACGACCATGGAATCGTTGCCTGCCAGCGGGAGCTGGCCTGTAACAAGGTAGCGGCTGTCGGATGCACGCGTGATGCCGTAGCCATAAAACGGCAAATCCACATCGGCCGTTTGCTTGCCGGTTGGGTCGACGCGAACAAGCGAATTGGCACTTGGGTTTGTAGTGCCATTGCCCACTAGCAAATCAACGCTTCCATCATCAGTCTCAAACAAGGCATCGCCAATAGATTGCCAGTCCGTAGAGTACCATAGTCCGTTGGTTCCGTATTGCGTGTCAAGAGTACAAGATGATGGAGGCTGCTGGTACCTGCCGACACCTACGCCGCCTACACTGCCGGTCGAGTCCCGCCCGACACCGGCAAAAGCAAGTGCGCCACTTGAAAGCAGAGACAGATTGGTAATGTGTTGGCTGTTATTGGTATTATCATTATCCCAAAATCTCCAGCAGTAGGGCACGCTTCCCTGCCCATCGGCTGAAATTCCATTGGTTGGGATTTGGAGGAATACGTATGGATAAATGGCGGACGTGTTGGGAGTGAGGACTTCAGCGCCTCCACCGACGTAGATGTTGCCATCCTGTCCCACCACGACGGCATATGAGTATGAGCCAAAATAAAGCCAATTGGTAGGGATGACCGGGGAATTAAACGTGGTGTCAGAGGTACCAACGGCCGTGTAGCGGCTGATGTTGTATCCCGTCCGGGTCGGCGTAGTCGTTACAATGCGACTACCGTCTGGATATGCAGTCACGCCTTGAAGAAGTCCGGTAATATTTTGTATATCTGACCCGGAAAGCGTTGTGTCGACCAAGTTATCGGCGTTCAGGCGAATGACCGCGCTTGTGGACTCGATGGGGCTTATGCTCAAATAGTTGACCTGTGTGCCAATAAGGATTGTCCCATCGCTTTGCGGAGTGACTGCATTAATATGATAATAATCTGACGTGCTTTCGATGATGCCGTCAGGCGCAAATGTGAGGTCAGGCGAGCCGCGGCTGCCGCTAACGAAAAGCGACAGCTACCTTGACGGTCGCGCCGTCCGCCAAGCCCTGCAGTGCCAAGGCGTCATCCAGAGGACCTTGAGGAATGGTCGCGTCAACAGTAATGGCAAGTTGCCCGGTGTTCGATCCGGGTGGGATGGTGAGCGAACCCACGGAAACGCCCTTGGGCTTACTTGTTGCAATGATTTGGATGTCAGTTCCGGGGGTTATGCTTCGCGTGATATTAACAGTTATATTGGTGGTTTGCCCTTGCTGAACATACACCCATAGGTTTTTGGCTTGCACGAACGAGAACGTAGGGCCGGGGTCAACGACGCCGCCATCGAGGGTGACGCCTCCGCCGTCGGAGTCGGTGCCGCCATTGGTTTGACCTGACCCGCCGTCAGGCCCGGGAGCCTCGCCGAATGGCGTGGCGCATGATGCAAGGCAACCAACAGCAACGAGCAATCCACGAAGGGAAAAATTTTTCATCGGGAGGTCCTTTCAAAACGCGGTCTAAACAACGCCGCTGTTGTTTATGTCGACCGGATGCGGGGGATGTTGCTTCAAAACGCAAAAAAGATAGGATGAGCTCTTTTCCGGATCAGGCGCGCCACGCACCAATGAATGCGGGCTGCAAAAGCAGCCCTGAGAGCCGCAGCGCGTGCCTCGACATGCAACACCCGCGCGGCTAGCGTCACTGGCGTTGTCGGTGATTGTTGGTTGTGGAGGTCCGTATGCGTCACACTCGCGAGGTTGTTCTTTTCGCGTTGGCCATTGTGGGTTGCAGCACGCCGTTTGGCACGGCCGATGCGAGCGATTCGGGTCAAAGCAATGCGGGTCAAGGTGACGGCAGAGATGGCGGCCCCGTTATCAGCCCTGGGCCAGAGAATATTGAATTTGTTCTCGCTTCAACGCGGCTTCGCGTTGTGCAGGGCCAGCCAACGAAAGTGCCCATCGTTATCAATCGAAAAGGAATGCCAGCGAGCGATATCGCAATTACCATCACGGGCCTGCCGCAAGGTGTTACCGCTGCTTCGTTGACCATTCCATCGTCGGCCAGCACCGGAGACCTCGAGATTACCGTTACCTCCGACGTTGCCCAAGGGCCTATTGACCTGACGATGAAAGGGCAAGCAGCAAGCTCCAATGCATCAGCAAGCGCCATTCTGTCGCTTATCGTGGGCGGCCCGCCAGGCACCCTTGATACCACTTTCGCGCCGAATGGCCCTATTAGCGACGTATTTGGAGTGAATTCGCAACTGATCAACCTGTTCGTGTCGTCCGACGATCACATTTACGTGCTTGGTCAATGCAATGGCGCGGCAGGGAGCTACTCGTGCATTGCGCGGTTCAACTCCGAGGGCGTGATTGATAACACGTATGGCACAAGCGGCATTGCCTGGCCAACCGATACATCTTCTTATTATTCTTCTGAGTCTTCTAATGCCGCCGCGCTTCTTCCGGACGGCCGCATCATCCTTGGAACTGCCACGGATAACAATGTCGCTGCTTACAGCATGGTTTCCAGCGACGGAAAAAGCAGTCCCACCACGGCCCTTCCTATTTGCAGCTCGGCTGGCGCCACAGCTTCTTTCATTCAGTCGATGGCAGTTGCGCCAGACGGAAACGTTTTCATCGTTTTCGATGCCGGAAGCGGAATGGCGGTCGCGAAGCTTGCAAGCGATGGGAGTCATTTTGACCTCACGTTTGGCAACGGCGGTTGTGCAAGTGCAACATTTACTACTCCCGACACGCATTCATCCAGCACCGGTATTGTCGTACGGCCGGAAGGCGAGATTGTCATTGTTGGTCAGCATGTGGTCCAAGCATCGGTAGGCTATGGCATTCTGCAACTCGATAAGAGCGGCGCTTATGACACGTTGTTTGGAACCAACGGGCAAACAACGTTGCCGATAGGCATAATGAGTTCTACTACGCAAAATCCGGTGCTGCTTGCCGATGGTCGAGTTGTCTCGACAATTTTTGGGTACTCCGTGTACGGGGCCATCATGGCCATCAAAGCAGATGGAACAGGCCTTGACACAACCTTTGGTGCTGGCAGTGGCGAGTTGTGGCCCCCTTACACGTCGGATGGGATGATATGGAATCCCTACGTTACTCTTGACCATCAAGATCGCCTTCTTGTTGCTGGTACGTCTGACATCGACCAGTCCGGGCACGTATGGCGCTACGACGACAAGGGAGCTCCGGACACTTCGTTTGGCACCAGCGGCCGAACGGAACCGTTTCCAATGGATGGTTCAATGGGATCTGCCATAGCACGCGTGCAAAGTGACGGGCGAATCGTGGTTGTTTCCGCGTCGAACGGCGCGGTGGCTGTGTCGCGGTACTGGGATTGAACTCGCGTCAACTTGAAAGCGATACTAGCCGCTGACGAACGAAAATATGAAGTTCAGTCTCTTCGGCCTTACACGTCCTCCACAGCGTTTTGGTCCGGAAACGGCGTCTTGCTCGCGCGATATGCTTGTTGAGGGTGCGCCAGATTTTCGGGGAACCGCCGCCTAAGCGTTCCGTCCTTCACTAATGGTGAGAGGTGCTTGGCTGCGAGCTGCGATGCATTCTTACGGTGAAGGACAGTCGCGAGCTCTCGTGGCGTCCACCATCGAAGCTCACACAACGAGACGAGCACGCGACGGAGAGCACGAATCGTCGGCCTACCACCCAGCGCATGAATGTCAGCACGGAGCTGTGGCGGGATGTCGTGGAGAAGCTGCTGGGCTTCATCTTCGAGAGAGACTCCGCCTTGCTCTTGGGGGAACCCCTGTTTTTCGAGAGGGAACCCCTGTTTTTCGAGAGGGAACCCCTGTTTTTCGAGAGGGAACCCCTGTTTTTCGAGAGGGAACCCCTGTTTTTCGAGAGGGAACCCCTGTTTTTCTACATCTAGCCCCCCTCTTTTCTCTTCCTTAGGAAGAGCTCTATCGCTCAGAACGTAATGAGTTGCGACGCTCTTCCCCTTCCGATCGAGCAGCCCAACCTCGCAAAGCTGCCTGAGTTGAATACTCGCAGAAAGTGTGTCCAGCCCACTGACGTCGCGCAAAATCGAGTTCGTGACCGAGCCAGTGCGACGCGCGACAACGAGTGCCCTTGCTTGTGCATCGGACAACCTCTCACTTGCAAACGCCTCGAGCCACACACCTTCTTCATCGCTAATCAAGTTGTGCAGCCACAACGTTGCGACGAAGATGTTGCGAGCCCGATCTGAGTCGAAGACGGGCGGTGTCAATCCTGCGCGCTCCATGGCGCGGCGGACCGCCGCAATGCCCGTCCCCTTGTTCTCCGCCAGGCGCATCTCGCGGAACACGTCGGCGACACGCATGTTGCGGGGGAAGGAGCCAGGCTCGCCGAGCTGGTCATCGCTGGCAAGCGAATAGCCTGCGTTCCGAACCTCGATACGATCCTGGTAGCGAATGATCTGCGTCGGATTTGCAATGCGGTAATCCCGATGCGTCAGCGCGTTGACCAGAACCTCACGTACGGTTGATTCGGGCAGCGCCATGCGATCCTGGCGTTCTGGACTTCCTGGTTCGAGCGAGAACGACTTCGGAAGATCATCGACCACGGCATTGTAGATTCGACGAAACGCGACAAGGAGCGGCTCGCGAACCTCGATCGACTCGAAGCGATCCCCGGAATCGGGAACCCACTTCGTGCCAGGAACGCGAATGTAGTCCGCGCGAGCGCCTGGAAAGAGGCGACGAAGAGAAACCCGCTTGGCGAATAGCAGGACACCCGCCACCGTAGGCACGAGCGATCCGTTGACCCGCTTGGCGCCTCCGAGCGATTGCACGAGCTCGTTGTGGCCAACGTCACGAAGCTCAGTTGCAGGATTCGCCTCGATCAGAGAGCGCCGGTAGATCGTAATAACCTCAGAATCGAGGTCCTCCATGGTTGCGCCGTCGACGACGGTGTCCTCGTACGGGGTGATCGACGATGCCTGAAAGAGCACCCGTAGATCGTCCTCTGTGCAGCGCTGATCCGTGCTGCCGATCCTGCGGTAGGTGCCGTGCTGCATACTCTTCGACGAGATGAAGACAGGCTTCTCGAACGGAGTCGTCTCGGGAATGAACGCTGCGACCAGGGGCACGCCGTCGATGATCTCAGTCCACACACGAGGTCGAATGGTCCGATTGAAGCTAGATGCGCAGATCGAGGAGATCTCCTGCTCCAGCTTCTTCGGATCGGCGACGCCTCGAGGTGTGAACCGTCGCGAGCTGTCTTCCGTAACGCCAAAGAGAATATACCCACCGCCAAGACCTGGTTCATTTGCAAACGCCGAGATCGTCTCGAGGGTGCTCTTGCCCACCTCGATCTCGGACCTCTTCGCCTCGATCTCGTATGACTCATCAGCCTCGCTGAGGCGGAGGAGCAGTTCCTTGATTGAACAAGATGGCGTCACACCGTTTCCCTCGGTAGATCGATTGTAATCTTACGACGATTGGAAAACGAAAAGCGCTTTGGTAAGGAAAAAATCAGCAATAAGAATGGCAATCGAAACCGCCACCACGGTGCGCGTGGTCGACAGGCCCACGCCTTCGGTGCCGCCTGTCGTGCTAAGCCCAAAGTGGCAACCAATAATGGCAATCAGGAAACCAAAAGGCGGTGTTTTGGCCAGGCCCGCGAAAAAATCGCCAAGCTTTACCGAATCGAGCGCCGAGTTTAAAAAGAAGTTTGGCTGAATGTCGAATTGGGTAGCGCTAATGAACACAGCGCCGAACACGCCGAGAGCAAGCGCATAAGTGCTAAGCAGCGGCATCACGATAACGGCCGCGAGCACGCGCGGCAAAACGAGCTTTTTCGCCGGATCGGCGCCGAGCGCGCGAATCGCGTCAACCTGTTCGGTCACGTTCATGGCCCCAACCTCGGCAGCCATGCCGCTGCCAATGCGGCCGCCAACGATGACCGCCGTGAGCGTGGGCGCAAGCTCGCGGCAAAACGAAAGCACGATGACGCGAGGAATGTATTCAACGCCGCCAAAGCGACGCAGCCCAAAGGCAAATTGAATGGTCATGACCATTCCAATGAAAAGCGATGTCACGGCCACGATGCCCATCGATTTGACGCCAAGCGAATCGAGCTGCTGCAAAGTCGATGGAATTTCGAGCGGGCGCCGGAACATGGCCCGCGCGGTGCGCACCGTGAGCTGAGTCACCTCGCCGAGATGAAAAATAAGTCGGTGTATGCGCTCGCGCTGGAATGTGAAATACCCCGGCTCGGGTGGCGGCGGCTGCCGCCGTGAAGAGGGCGACTGCGAGGAGGGCGGCTGCGCCTGTGATGAGGGCGGCGGCGCGTTCATCCGGGCACCACCCCCGAGCCGGCAAGCGTTCGGAAGCCGCGCACGAATTTCTCGAACGCCACGGTTCCCGCGTCGAACGACGATGCCGAGCCCGAATAAACGAAATCGTAAGTGCAGCCGTTTTTCTTCGCAACATAGATGTCGAGTGCCATGGGCACGCCGTCCCACTTCGCGCTCATGGTTGTGTGCAGCGCCTCGCGCTCGTCAAATGGCACGATGACTTGGCTTGTTATTGTGCGCTCGGTGGAGCCGGCAACAAGCTGGTTGGTGAGTGCCACGAGCGGAGTGTCGCCTTCGGCTCGGAGGCATCGCGCGTTGACCAAGATGGTCGCGTGGTTGCCCTCGTCACGGAATGCGAGCGCGCCACCAGTGACTGCGACGCGCCGCCAGCTCGAAGGCACTGGCCCCACTTGGAACGCGATGGCATTGCCTTCGCGATAAATCGATCCGTCGAACGATCCGCGAGCGCCCGCGCCGCTGCACCCTGTTGCCGCCGCCAAGGACATGGCCCAAAAAAAACGCGCCCATCCTGATTGATGGCGTGGTTGACGGCGTGGTTGACCGTACATTCGAGGCCGCTTTGTTAGCACGAAGGGCCGCCGCATAGCGCGAAAGCGGTCTATATCGACAGGCGACATGCCTGTCCGCTTTTACAACACGCTGACGCAGCAAGTTGAGGACTTCGTTCCGATTGTCGCGGGACAAGTCACTCTTTATGTCTGCGGTATCACCACGTACGACTTTGCGCATGCAGGGCATGCGCGCACGTACACCACGTTCGACGTTCTGGTGCGGTACCTCCGCTCGCGTGGATTCAAAGTGCGGTACTGCCGAAACGTTACCGACGTGGACGACAAAATTGTCGATCGCGCTCGCGAAACGGGGCAAGAGCCACTCGCGTTGTCCAAGCGCATGGCCGATCTTGCAAACGAAGATCTCGCGGCCATCGGCTGCCTTCTTCCTGACATCGAGCCGCGCGTTTCGTCCAGCATTGGCGACATCATTTCGCTCGCTCGTAAACTCATCGAAAAAGGCCACGCCTACGTTTCGGAAACACCCGCCGGCAAAGACGTGTACTTCGCGGTCCGCAGCTTCCACGCCTACGGCAAGCTTTCACGCCGCAACATCGACGAACTCCGCGCCGGTGCGAGCAAGCGCCTCAGCGAAGGTGCCGAGAACGTCAAGCGCGATCCGCTCGATTTCGCTCTTTGGAAGTCGAGCGGCCCGGGCGGCTTTGGTTGGGACAGCCCGTGGGGCAAAGGCCGCCCTGGCTGGCACATCGAGTGCTCTGCGATGGCGATGCATCACTTGGGCGAGCACATCGACATCCATTGCGGTGGCATGGATCTCATCTTTCCCCACCATGAAAATGAAATTGCCCAAAGCGAGTCAACCTTTGGCCCCGAGTTTGCGCGCTATTGGCTGCACGGCGGCTTTGTTGAAATCGACAAAGAGAAAATGAGCAAATCCCTCGGCAATTTCGTCACGATCCGCGACGCGCTCGCGCGAAACGATGCCGAAGCTTTGCGCTACTTTTTCCTCTCCACTCACTACCGCGGGCCCACGTCGTTCGACGTCGAAAAAACAGAGGGCGGGCGCGTTACGTTTCCCAGCGTCGACGAGGCCGAGCGCAGAATCGATTATTTGTATTCTACACTCGATGGGCTCGTGGCCGCGGCCCAAGGTTCTGAGCCCGCTGACTCGAACATTCTTCAAGGGCAAAGCAAAGTGGTTGCCGAAGCACGCGATCGCGTGCTCGAAGCGCTCGACCGTGACTTGAATACACCGCAAGCCTTGTCGGTACTCGGCGAGCTTGCCAAAGCGGGAAACGAAATCGTCACGCAAGTGCCAAAAATGCGCAAAAGTCCCGCCAAGCTCGAAGCCGTGCGCGGGCTCGCAGCCAAAGCCGCGCGCGCCATGGGTGCAGCGTGCGCACCCCTTGGCCTCATGCAGGCATCAAGTGATGCATACTGGTCGCGTACGCGCGCGCTCCGCCTTCGTGTTCGCCAGCTCGATGCCGCCACCATCGATGGCAAGGTCGAAGAGCGCACGCAGGCCCGGGCCTCAAAAGATTTTGCCAAGGCCGACGCGATTCGTCGAGAGCTCACCCAGCTCGGCGTCGAAGTTTTCGATACTCCCGCGGGCAGCACGTGGAAGATTGGTATTTAAGGCACGCGATTCATTCGCGGGCGCTTGAAATTTCGGCAATTTCGCTTTGGCTGAGTGCGATTTTACGAGCCGCCCAATTCTCTGCGAGGTGTGCGAGCGAACCCGTTCCTGGGATGGGCAGCATGGTTTTCGAGCGTGCGAGCAGCCACGCGATGGCAATCTGTGGAGCGGTCGCTTGGTGCTCTTCTGCAATACGAGTGATCGCGTGCGAAGTGGCTTGCTTCTGTCCTGGCACTGCAAGCGGGAAAAATGGCAAAAAAGCAATGCCTTTTTGCGCGCAGAAATCGACCATTATTTCCTGCCCTTGGACCATTCCAAGGGGAAACGACGAAAGGCGCTTTTCGCCGGCAGCCACGTTGTAAAGATTCTGCACGGTTACGATAGGCACTTTTGCGCACGCTTCGCGAAGCTGCGTGAGCGTGACGTTGCTTAGGCCAATGTTGCGGATTTTCCCTTCGTTCTTGAGTGCAATCATCCCATCGAGTGCTTCGTGAAACGATGCGCCTCCGTGTTCCATCCAGCGCAGGTGCGCAACGTCGACGTGATCGAGGCCGAGCGTGCGAAGATCTTCTTCGCAACCTTGGCGAAGTTCGTTGGGCTTGATGAATGGCGCCCAGCTTTTGTCTTCTAGGCGCTTTCCACCGAGCTTCGTCGCGATGACGAGATCTTTCGGATAAGGGAAAAGCGCTTCTTTGATGAGCCGATTCGACACGAGCGGCCCGTAGTACCAAGACGTATCAACGAATTGGATGCCGAGCTCGATGGCGCGCCGCAGCACCCCGCGCGCACGCTCTGGATCGGCGGGTTCACCCCACACTCCAGGGCCAGGAAGCTGCATGGCGCCGAAACCAAGGCGCCGAACGTTCAAGTCTCCGATGCGAATCCTGTCAGGGCCGTAGGCGAAATCGTTTTCGTTCATGTTGGGCGCATCATGCAACAAGTTCGCTTTGGACCGCTTTCGATTTGACGCACCCCTTTCGCCCCACCCGGACCCCTGCTAGGACGCCGCATCGGAGAACAGGCGGTGCCGCGACGACAAGATCTCGAAAAGATCCTCATCATTGGTGCAGGTCCCATTGTCATTGGTCAAGCTTGCGAGTTCGATTATTCGGGAACGCAAGGGGCGAAGGCACTTGCCGAAGAGGGCTACGAGGTCATTCTCGTCAACTCCAACCCGGCAACGATCATGACCGATCCGGAGCTTGCTGCCCGGACGTACATCGAGCCGCTCGAGCTCCGCACGCTCGAAGCCATCGTGGCGCGCGAACATCCTGATGCCATTTTGCCGACGCTCGGTGGGCAAACCGCGCTGAACCTTGCGCTCGGCCTGCACGAAAAAGGCGTGCTCAAAGCTTACAACGTGGAATTGCTCGGCGCGCGACCCGAATCGATCGCAAAAGCCGAAGATCGCGCATTGTTCAAAGCAGCCATGGAAAAAATTGGCTTGTCGTGTCCGAAAGCGGGCACCGCGCACTCGGTGAGTGAGGCTTGGGCCATTGTCAAAGACACGGGCTTCCCGGCCATTTTGCGGCCGTCGTTTACGTTGGGTGGTTCGGGCGGCGGCATCGCGAAAGACGCGAGCGAGTTCGAAACGAAAGTGGCCTGGGCGATCGCGCAGTCGCCAACCCACGAAGTGCTCATCGAGCAAAGCGTG
The DNA here is from genome assembly GCA_009780955.1 of Polyangiaceae bacterium. Taxonomy (GTDB): domain Bacteria; phylum Myxococcota_A; class Polyangia; order Polyangiales; family Polyangiaceae; genus Labilithrix. The sequence continues at coordinate 10,611 of WQZB01000037.1, forward strand.
CTTGGCTGGAAAGAATTCGAGCTCGAAGTCATTCGCGACAAAAAAGACAATTTCATTGTCGTCTGCTCCATCGAAAACATCGACCCCATGGGCGTGCACACGGGCGACTCGATCACCGTGGCCCCGGCCATGACATTGACAGACAAGGAATACCAACGCCTTCGCGATGCCGCACGCGCGGTCATGAACGAAATCGGCGTTGAAACCGGCGGCTCGAACGTCCAGTTTGCCGTCAACCCAAGCGATGGCAGCTTTCACGTGATCGAGATGAACCCGCGCGTGTCGCGGTCGAGCGCCCTGGCATCGAAAGCAACGGGCTATCCAATTGCCAAAGTCGCCTCGAAGCTCGCCGTTGGGTACACCCTCGACGAGCTCCGAAACGACATCACGGGTACGAGCGCCGCGTTCGAGCCGGTCATCGACTACGTTGTCGTGAAGTGGCCGCGTTTTGCGTTCGAAAAATTCCCCGGCGCCGATAGCACACTGGGAACGCAAATGAAGAGCGTTGGCGAAGTGATGAGCATTGGCCGCACGTTCTGCGAGTCGCTTCAGAAAGCCGCGCGCTCGCTCGAAACGGCGCGCGATGGGCTCGAATCGCTCGTGGGCCGCGTCGACTACCGCGTGCTTGCCGAGCCGAAGAAGCAGCGCGATCTTGCGATGGAAGCGGCGGAAATCGAAACGCCGAAATCCTTGCCGCCGGCGAGCCGTGAAGAACTGCTTCGCGCGCTGCGCATCGTGGTGCCCGTGGGCCGTGCCGATCGCCTGTTTTACGTAGCCGATGCCATGCGCGCTGGGATTTCGCTCGAAGAGCTCGCGGAGGCGACGAAAATCGACCCATGGTTTTTGGCCCAGATTGAAAAAATTGCTCTTGCCGAGCAGCGCATCAAAATTGGTGATTTGAATGCCGAATCGCTTCGTGAGTACAAGCGACTTGGTTTTTCGGACGCACAAATCGGCAAGCTTTGCGGGAGGCCGCCAGACGACCTTCGCGCGCTGCGAACGAAAGAAAACGTGCGCCCCGTTTATGCGCGCGTCGATACGTGCGCCGCCGAATTCGTCGCGCACACTCCTTATCTTTATTCCACGTTCGAGTCGGAAAGCGAAGCTTCGGCCAACCACGAAAAGAAGAAAATCGTCATTTTGGGCGGCGGCCCAAACCGCATTGGCCAGGGCATTGAATTCGATTACTGCTGCGTGCACGCCGTGGCGGCGCTGCGCGAGCTGGGGTTCGAGACCGTGATGGTCAACTGCAACCCCGAAACGGTGTCCACCGACTACGACACGTCCGATCGCCTCTACTTCGAGCCGCTCACGCTCGAAGACGTGCTCGCGATTTGCGAGGAAGAAAAACCCGTCGGTGTGATTGTGCAGTTCGGCGGGCAAACGCCGCTAAAGCTCGCGGTGCCGCTCGAAAGAAACGGTATCAAGCTTCTCGGCACGAGCGCCGACGCCATCGATCGCGCCGAAGACCGCGGGCGGTTCGACGAAATGCTCTCGAAGCTTTCGCTGCGCCGGCCGAAAAGCGGCATTGCAAGTGGCGTCGAAGAAGCTTTCCAAATCGCCGATCGTATTGGTTACCCGGTGCTCGTTCGGCCAAGCTACGTGCTTGGCGGCCGCGCCATGATGATTGCCTACAGCCGCGCCGAGCTCGAGGCCTACATCCACTACGCCGTGGAGGCCGCGCGTGATGCAGGCACGCAGGCCATTTTGGTCGATGAGTTCATCAAAGACGCCATCGAAGTCGATGTCGATTGCATTGCCGACAAGAAACGCGCGGTCATCGGCGGAGTCATGCAGCACATCGAAGAAGCCGGTGTGCACTCGGGTGACTCGTCGAGCGTTTTGCCTCCGCACTCGCTGTCGCCCGAAATCGTGATGTCCATCGAAGAGCAAACGCGCATGCTCGCCCGCGAGCTTGGTGTGGTGGGTCTCATGAACGTGCAGTTTGCAGTCAAAGGCCGTGACATCTACATTCTCGAGGTGAACCCACGCGCAAGCCGCACTGTGCCGTTCGTGTCGAAGGCAACGGGGCGCCCGCTCGCGAAGATTGCCGCGAAGCTCATGGCCGGCATGACGCTCGACCAGCTTGGTCTCGACGACATCGAGGTGCCGCGCCACGTGGCGGTCAAGCAAAGCGTCTTTCCCTTTGCCAAGTTCCCGGGCGTCGACACCATTCTCGGTCCCGAAATGCGCTCGACCGGCGAGGTCATGGGCATTGCCGACACGTTTGCGCGTGCATTCTACAAGAGCATGCTCGCCTCGGGCCTCGACGTGCACCCGGCCGACAAGGCCGCGCATCGCCGCGTTTTCATAAGCGTCAAAGACGACGACAAGCCGGTAGCGTGCATCATCGCGCGCCGCATGCGCGCTGCTGGCTACGAAATCCTTGCGACGGGTGGCACGGCAGACGCCCTGCTGCGCGCCCGAATTCCTTGCGAGCGAATCAACAAAGTTGTGGAGGGCTCGCCTCACGTCGTGGATGCGATCCGAGGCGGAACCATCGCCATGGTTGTGAATACGACCATGGGAGCCGTCGAGGTGAAAGACAGCTATTCACTTCGGCGCCAAACACTGCTCGCAACCATTCCGTACTTTACGACCATCGCCGCAGCGCTTGCGGCATGCGATGCCATCGAGTCCGCGCGAGGCGATTCGGGTGTGCATGTGCGGACACTACAAGAATGGGGCGGACCGCTTTCGATTTGACGCGATTTTTCAGCGTCGCACGCGATTGCGATGGCCATCGAGGGCGTCGAGCTCGGTGCTCGCAAGATCGAGATCGTGGTGAATGGCAATTCGCAGCCGGTTGCTCATGTTTATGTCGCGTACGGTGGCAAGCGCGGTGTCGATGCGAACGCGCGCATCGGAATCTCGCGAGTGACTTAGAACGCGGGCGGCTGCCGTACGAAGCTCGACATCCGCATCGGGATCTTCGAGAACAGTCCAGAGATCGGCCGAGTCGAACGCGGATCCCCGATAGCCGCTAGACTGCAAGAGCATTTGGCCAGCCACGTCAAGGCGAGCGAGCCAATCGCGTGGGTGCTCACCGTGGCGGCGCAGAGCATCCATGTGCTCGCCAATGTCGGTTTTGTGTGGGCCATTGCCTCGAGCGCGGTTCACCGCAGACATGATCTGCACCTGAAGGATGCTCATGGCTTCGTCGCTGAGGCCGCGCCATCGGCCTGCTGCCGGCACATCGATGCACGGTGCGTTCGGCTTCAGCGTTCGAACCTTCACGCAACCTTTGTGGCGATCGATGCCGGTCACCTGGGCGTAAGGAATGTTGGGTGATGCACCCATTTCAAGAAAAAGCTGCAGGCCTTTGGGCGTCATGACGATGTCCGGCTTGCTGCTCACGTGCGCACCCAGGCTGAAGGCGATGGCAAGAAGGAAGGAGACGAACGTGATCGGTACGCTTACGATGAGAAGGATCCCAGGGGTGGACCAAACAACGAGAACGCCGATCACCATAACAATGCGCGCAACGGTTGCGGCTTTGTGCGTTGCATTCCACGCCGCGCGAAACCCAATGGTGCCGAAGCCGTCGTGGCCGATGCCAAGCGCTTTGCGGATCCGTTCGGCATCGGTTTCGTGCTCAACCTCGATTGACACGGGTTCGTCGCGGTCGGTCAAATCCAGCGTAAGAAGCACGCCATCGCTCGTGCGCGCGGTGGTGGCTCCGGTGATCGAGCGCGCGAGAATGTACGTCGAGCGAACGCTGACATTCTTCACGTCGACAAAGCCCGGACCGCATTCGATCTCGGCCTGCTGTTTGCGCCGCTGCCGCCATGGCACAAAGCCCACGACGATGAACGCCGCTGCCGCGAGGCAGAAGATAAGCCATTCGGAGGTCGCCAAGGCGACAGTCATGACAGCAAGCGGGGCTGCATAAGGCAGAAAGCGAGCGAGCCAAGTGCCTTGGGGGTCGAGAAACGCGGCTCGCATAAGTGCTCAAACGATAGAGGCATCGCAGCCAATCCAGCAACCATGGTAGAATGGCAATAAAGCGCTGCTAATGGCCAAGTCGAAGTACACGCTCGAGCCGCTGCTCCAGCACCGTGGTCGCAAAGTCGACGACGCGAAAACCGAGCTCGGCTCGGCGGTGCGCAACCGTGAAAGCGCGGCGGCGGCGAAAGCGCGCGCCGAACAAATTCGTGTCGAGGCCGAAGCGCGTGCTACTGCCACGCGCGCCGCCGAGGCTGAGCGCCTTGGTCGTGGCGAGTTGCGTGCAGTCGATCTTGTGCGCGCACACGGTTGGGAGCACGCCGTGCAAGCCGAAAAAGTAACACTCGAGCACGCGGTGGACGAGGCCGAAGAGCACCTCGATCAAGCCCGTAACAAGGAAACACACGCACGCGTTGGGCTCGCGCAGAAAATGGCCGATAGGGACGTGGTGGTGAAAGACAAAGATCGGTTTATGAGTCGCGTTCGGCGCAAAGTCGAGGCCGCAGAAGAGGAAGCCGCCGAAGAAGCCTGGGGCGGCGTGCATATCAACGCCAAAGGCAATTCGCCGGTGCGCGGATGACGACACAACGGGCATCGCTGCGTGGCTTGCATGCCTTGCTTGCATGCGCGATCGCTGTGGGGTGTCGTTCAGGTTCTACCTCACCGCCGCCAAGCGTTGGTGCTCCCACGAAGGCCGAGGCGTCGCCAGCGGCTCTGGTGCTGCCAGCCATTCCGGCGGTGCACGTTCTGCTCGACGATCCGCGCCTTTTAGCCACGCGCAATTTCGATCGCGACAAAGATTGGGCATCGGCCGCACGCTCGATACAAAAGGCGCGTCCTTCTGATTTGTCGGCCACAGAAGCATGCGGGTGGGACTACCTCGAGGGGCGCTACCAGCTCGTAAGCGGCGATGCCATTGCCGCTGCGGAATCGTTTGGCCGCGCCGAGGCCGATGTGTGCCCGCTTGCATCCTACGCGCATCTCCGAGCCGCTCAGTCGCTTGCGCGTGCCGGTCACCCCGATCTTGCTATGGCAAAGGCACGCCTCGTCCCTTCGAACTTTCCGGTTCAAGGCGAAGTAGAGCTCGTGGTGGCCGAGTCGCTTGCGGCGAAGGGCGATAGGGCAGGTGCGCTGCCTCTTTGGCAAGCGTGGCTTTCAAAGAACCCGCGCGGATTGCGCTGGGTCGACACTTCGGTGCGCATTGCCAACGCCCTTCTCGATGGCGTAGCCGGTTCGACCGACGATCGCGTGAGCCGCGCGCGCGATGCGTACGACCTCGCTACCAAGGTTGTCACCGAGGCGCCGAAGCTCGCCGAGTCTTCGGGGGCAACTGCCGCGCGCGCTCGAGCGGTTTTATCTTTGCGAGGCAAAGACTCGTCGATTTCCGAAGCGCTTTCTGACGCTGAGCGCGCTCGGCAAGCGCAGGGGTGGCTCGATGCAGGCGAGCCCGCCAAGGCTTTTGAGCTCGCCAGTGCCGTTCTTGCTTTGTCCCTTGCTACGACGAAAACGACGAGAGGCGTGGCGTGCCGCGCAGCCATGACGCGCGCGAATGCGGCCGCGAAAATGAAGACCACCAAGGTCGACGCGTGGGCCGATGCCGTGGCTGCGTGCGAAGGGGAGCCGGAGCTCGTCACGGCTCTATTTCAAGGAGCCAAGGCCAAGGCGAGCAAAGATCCGCAAGCATCGATTGATTGGTACGCGCGCATCGAACAGCTTTTTCCAACGCACAGGCTTGCCGACGACGCGCGCTATCGCGCAGCATTGCTCGTTCTTGGTGACACCCGAGAAGGCCAAGACAAGCGCGCCGAGCAAATGCTCCTTACGCTCGCCGATGCGTACCCCACGGGTGACATGCGCGCGGAAGCTATTTTCCGCGTTGCACTAGGAAAAATCCAACAGCGTAATTGGGACGAGGCCAAGCCTTTGCTCGATCGCGTGATCGACATCGCGCAGAAAGACCGGCACGCGGCAGCCCTTGCGCGCGCGGCCTACTTCCGGGCGCGCGCATCAGGAGGAGCAGGAGACATCGATGACGAGAAGAACCGCCTTGCCGCGGTGCTTCGAGATTTTCCGCTTGCATATTACATGCTTCTTGCGCATGCGCGCCTCCTGGCGCTCGACCCCGAGCTTGCGCAGCGCGTGCTGAAGGACGCCGTGGCGCGCGACAACGAGGGCGTGTTCCCATCGCATCCGCTGCCGGTGCTCGCGTCGGCGGGTGTGCTTCGCGGCATTGCACTTCTCGAAGTGGGCGAGGTCGATGCGGCCAAGCGCGAGTTTTCAGCGACAGGCGCACTTGCCGAGGGCGCTGATTCCGAAGGGGTGTGGGCGATCTCTGCAATCTACAATCGTGTCGGTTTGCCGGAGCTTGGCCATGCGTTTTCGCGGGGCAAACAACCTGCAGAATTTTTCTCGCACTACCCGGAGGGCAAGTGGCGCACTGCGTGGGAGGCCGCATACCCGCGTGCGTTCGAGCCAGTCGTCGTTCAAGCATGCACGGAAAACGCGCTGCCCACTTCACTCGCGTGGGCGATCATGCGCGAAGAATCGAGCTTTGTCGCCGACGTGAAAAGCCATGCGAACGCATTTGGACTCATGCAGCTCATCGTGCCCACGGCAAAGCGTGTGGCAGAAGGAACCTTGCTGCCGTTCGATGAGGCCTCGCTCAAGAACCCCGAGGTATCGATTGCGCTTGGAACGAGCCTTCTCTCGAAGCTGCAAGCATCGCATGGGCATCTGGCGCTTGCCGTTGGCGCGTACAACGCGGGCTCGCCAGCGGTCAACCGTTGGGTAGCGGCGCGGGGCAATGAAGATCTCGACGTGTTCGTGGAGCTTGTGCCATTCGAAGAAACGCGCAACTACATCAAGCGCGTGCTCGCAAGCCAAGCTGCCTACGCCTATCTTTACGACAAGGCAACGCTTGCCACCTCGCTCGATCTTTCCTTCAGGGTTTCGCGTTGACGGGCGCACCGAACCCGGAAAAATCTGAGGTTCTTTTCATCGTGCCCGGTGAGCGGCACATCGAGCGGCTCGCGCGCGACGGGAAAAAAGCAGAAACGCGCGCATCCCTTCGATCGCGCCTCGTTGCGGCGCTTTTGCCCGCTGTGCCGTTTGTTGGAGCGCACGAATGCCGCCTTGTGCTGGGCATGACGCTCGACCGCTTTCGATATGGGGCACCCACAAGGGGTGCCCCTACAACCAACGAAACGCATATTTTCGTAGGGGCGTATGGCCATACGCCCCTACCCGCAGTCGCGTCTCCCGCGTTGGCGAACGCATTCGTAGGGGCGCAGCATGCTGCGCCCCTACCCGCAATCGCGTCTGCTTCGTGGACGGCCACCGTGACGGCGATCGACAAGGCCATTTCGACGTTGCGCGCACGTGGCGTAACGGCTTCCATGCTCGAGCGCGTGGCATCGCGGAGCCGGGGCGTGCTCGCGCAAAGGGCCGGCGTTATCGGAGCGGCCATGGCAACGCTCGATGAGCGTTTGGCAAGCTTCGGTGTGCGTGACGAGCGGCTCGCTCGGGGCATGCTCGCGCAGGCCATCGCAGCGTCGAGTGCCGACAATCTGGCGCTGGTGATCGGTGCTACGCGCCTTCGTGCGCGATGGCTGCTTGCTTGGGATCCCATGGATCTCGCGTGGTGGCGCGCGATCGACGAAAAATTCTCGCCTTTGGGCTTTGCGCGCATCGTGCTGCCTGCCTTTGAACGTCGTCTCGAGGCCGAACGCGAGCGCGATCCGCTCGAGGCGCTCGCAGATGACATCGCGCGCATGCTCGATGCGCCACCGGAAAGCGAACCCATTGCGTCCGTGCTTGGCGATCTCTCGCTATCCGCGAACTGCTCGTTTGCACCCGATCTCGATCGCATCGCGCTCGTGAGTGCAGCCAATGCGGCTGTGCAGGCGCGCGAAGCGGCGGCAGCCGTGAGCCATGCGCTGCACCGTGGTGCACGAATCGAGCGCGTGGTCATAGCTTTCCCTGCCATCGAGGAGACGTCGCTCGGGCCGCTTCGTCGTGCGCTCGACGATGTAACAATCGCGTCGTTTTGCCATCACGGGCCCCCGTCTTTGCAATCGCCTGCTGTTGCGTGTGCCTTGGCAATACTCGATGTTGCCGAAACGCTTTCACGGCGAGAGGTGGCGCGCCTATTTCGGTCTGGCTATGTCGATCCGGCAAGACTTGCTCCGGCCGGAGTTCCCGCGCGCGATGCCGCCGGTGCGCTCGTGCGAATCGCGCAAAAGCTAGAAAGCCGCGCCACGGCAGCTGGCAGCGATCCAGCAGCACGCCTCATTGAAACGGTAATCGGACATGGCTCGCAACGCGTCCACGATGCCCTAGCTGCGCTCGACCTTGCGATGGTGAGAAGCTTTGCGAAGGTGCTCGCAATGCATGCAAAGTGCAAAACGCGGCAAGATCGAATCGTGGCGGCGCGCGCGATTTGGAGCGCGCTTGGCATTGGCGCGCAAGCCGGACGCGGGGGACTGCCCGTCTTTGGCCGGGACGAGGCTATAGCGGGCGCGGCGCGTGCTCTGCGCGATGCCATCGCGTGGGATGCTAGCGCCTGGGATGCTCTGGTCTCGGCGATGGATCTCTACGAGACGACGGCGCATCGGGCAGCGGCATTGGGCGAACCCGTGGGCCCGGACCAATTCCGTGCAGAATTCACGCTTTTGCTCGACACGCCGGGGGTGCAGCCGAACGCGGGCCGCGCAGGCGCCGTGCGCATCGCCCGCCTCGCCGACGTGGTGGGTGACGAGCTCGACCTGCTCGTGATTCTCGATGCGAACGAACGGCGGCTGCTGCGAGACGAGCCCAATGAAGCACTCGTTTCTGGCGCGCTCACGAAAGCGCTTTCGCAAGTGTGCGATGTGCGCACAATGCCAACCGAGCGCCGTGTGCGCGATCTTTGTGCGCTAGGTGCAAGTGCGTCGGAAGCAGCGCGCGTCGTCATGATCTCGGTGCGTGAAGATGCTGCGGGAGCGCCGCTTTTACCATCGCCGGTGGTCACATCGCTTCAACGTGCTGGGGGCGCGATGAATCGCGCCCCTACAACCACGCCTATCGTAGGGGCGCCATTCATCGCGCCCCACCGCGGCATTTCGGATGTAGGGGCGTATGGCCATACGCCCCTACGAAATATGCGTGTTGAAAACGGTGTGGCGTTGCGAATTCGGCGCGAACGCGAGCGCGAAGGTTTTTTTTTGGCTCCGTCCAGGCCGCGTTCCGATGTGATTGGGCAACTGGTTTCAACACCAACCGTGCGCGCGGCGCTTGCCCAGTCGACTGGCGGTGGGCAGCGTGCCCTTAGCATTACGGCGCTCGAGCGCTTTGCTCGATGCCCGTTTCATGGATTTGCGCACGCCGTGATTGTCGCGCGTGAAACGCATGCGCAAGGGGAGCTGCCCGATGCACGCGAACAAGGTTTGCTCGTGCATGAGGCGCTTGCGGCGGCATTTGATGCAACACGCATCTTTTGGCCTGAGCGACCTCGCGATCTCCGCGCCATCGTCGACGCAGGACTTCGTGCGGCCGACGAAATTTTTGACCGTTGGCAAGGGCATGCACCACTTCGAGCCGTGGTGAGGCTCTCCGTGCGTGAATCTGTGCGCGCCTTGCTCACGAGCGCCGCTGCTGATGACAGGTGGAATTTTGAGGCGGCTGAGCAGTCTTTTGGCGGCCGCGAAGGTCGCGCTTGGCCAGATTTCGTCATCGAAGGCGAGCATGATCGGTTGGTCTTGCGCGGCACAATCGACCGCATCGATCGCGGCCGCGAAGGCTTGCGAATTGTAGACTACAAGCGAAGCAAGAATGCCGTCCGCGAGCTCGCAAAAGGCCTCGGCACGACGGCGCTTCAGGTGCCACTTTACGCGTGCGTGTCAGCCAACGTGCTCTCCTGCGAAGCAACGGGAACGTACTTGCCCAGCAAACCAGGTGACACTCTCGATGCACAAGCGAGCGCACGGATCGAAGCGTTCGTGCGCGAGCTTGCCACGCGCGCAGAGCCTCATCTCCTGTCACCCATTGAGCATCGCGCACTCGATCTCGTAACCAAGGTGCGAAGTGGTGGGCTCGCACCAACGCCAGCCAGCGAGGCCGAATGCCGAACATGCGCGATGAGCGGCGGATGCCGCAAGCCAAGGTTCGCGATGGCGCCCACAGACGACGAAGATGTTGACGAGGCGTAGCTATGGATCTCGACGAGGCACGCCTTTACGCTCCGACAAGAAACCTGGTGCTCGTGGCGAGCGCGGGAACAGGGAAAACGCATGCGCTCGTTGGCGTCATCGTGCACCTTCTTTTGCTTGGGGCACCATCGGACAAAGAGCGCCTCGCGCCTCTCGAGCGCACCGTACCTGTCGCGCCAGCGCATGTCGTGGCAACAACCTTCAGCCGTAAGGCTGCTGCCGAGATCCGCGCACGCGTGTCGAGCGAACTCGAGCGGCTCTCGGTGGCACCCGAAACTTCGTCGTACATGGAAAGCTTGCGGGCGCGCCTGCTGCCTGGCGAAAAGCCGACGCCATACTTGAATGACTCGAATGCGAGTCACGACGCATCGCAGGTGACCAAGCTTGTCACGAGGCGCGCCCGTGAGGCCCTGGCGCATTTGTATGCTGCACGTTTCGGCACGCTTCACAGTTTCGCGACAAGCATCGTGCAAAGTTTCGCCTTGGAGCTTGGCATAGGTCCTAGTTTCGAGATTGCGACGGAAGACGATGTTCGCACGCGGAGCGAAGAAGCCATTGTTCGTGCACTTGAAGCCAGGCTTGCTTCGAACGCCAACTGTGTGCGTGCGCTTGTCGAAGCAGCGGGCGGCATCGACCAATTCGTTGGCCAGCTTCGCAAGATTCTCACGCAGCTCGAAGAAGACGGGCGCTCGCCGCAAAGTCTTGGCGTTTGTTCGACCGATGAAGCGCAAATCGAATGGACCATGCAAAAGATGGTCGAGCATGCGCGCGTTCTATCAAGGCATCCGCGCTTTGAAGACGCTGCGCGCGCTTTTGCGCTTGCGTGGGACACCCGCGACGACGCAGGCATACAAAACGCCATGGCCGCTTTCGCGTCCGTGCCTGCCAGGGGCAAGTCCGACGAGGTTCAGGCATTCGGCGAGTTTCGTAAAGAGCTTGCGGGCGCCACCAACGAAGAGCGCGGCAAGCGGCTCCTTTACGCGTATCGGTCGCGCCATGCGTTCGCCGAGTGTGCTCGCGTCGTGCGCGACGTGCTTTCAGAGGCCGACGCCGAAATCAAAGCGGTGGGGCGCGCAAAGGCATCGCTCGGGTTCGGTGAGATCTTGCAGGCAGCTCGCGAGCTATTGCAGGGCAGGCCCGACGTGGCAGAAGAAGTCGCCCGGGAAATCGACACGCTCCTTGTCGACGAGGTGCAAGACATCTCGCGTGTTCAGCGCGATTTGATCCAGCTCTTTCGGGCAACGCCAGAAAATCGTGAGGCTGGACGCATTCCAACGCTCGCAACCTTGAAGCCGCGTGGCCTCGTGGTTGTTGGAGATCGCAAGCAGTCGATCTACGGCTTTCGAGGTGCAGACGTTGGTGTGTTCGCCGAGCTTGCCGTTGGTCTTGCGGGCGAGCCAGCGCGCGTGGCCCTTGGCATTGCAGAAGGCATGACGTGGCAGCCAAAGGAGCCGCTCGCAGACTTTTGCGCTCTGCGACACAACCGCAGAAGTGTGCCCGAGCTGCTTGCCTTCGCAAACGCATTGAGCGCCCGCCGATTTCGTCCTTTGGAGCCGCAATCGGAGCTTTTTGAGATCGACTACGTGCCATCCACCGAAGATTTGTTGGTGCCGGACCGCTTTCGATTTGACGCGATCTCTTCGTTGGCGGCTGCGGTGCGGTCCTCAAAGCCGGAAGAGGCTGTTCCGGTCCGCTCCTCGCCGACCGCCTCGATCTCGCGTCAACTTGAAAGCGGTCTATCGCATGCCCGTCTGCAGCCCGCGCGCACGACGTGGCTCAAGATTGCGCCCAAAGGTCAGAGTTCGAGCCGCCTCGAAGAAGCGCTCGTCATTGCCGAGCGCATTGGGGCCATGACGAAGGCAACGAGCGCTCCCATGTACCGTGACATCGCCGTGCTTGCGACGACGAACGCCATGCTCGACGCCGTTGCCTTCGCGCTCGCGCAGACCGAGATCCCTTACGTCGTTGCAGGGCGCAGCTTTTTTCGGACACGCGAGGTAGCCGATTTGCTTGCCATGCTGTCGCTCGTGCTCGACCCAAGCGACAGGCTGGCCGCTCTCGAAGTGCTGCGCGGTCCGTGGGCTTCGGTGCACGACGAAACGTTGCTCGGACTCACTTGGCCCGAAGGCGGTCTCGCAGATCCAAGTCATTGGACTTCGCCGCCCCGCCCCGAGCTCGTTCGCGACGACGATCGCGCCAATCTCCGCGCCGTTGCCACGCTCGTTACCGAGCTTGTGCGATGTGCAGGACGTCTTGGCCCGGGCCCGATTTTGCGACATGCCGTGGATGCACTCTGCCTCGGCAGCGTGCTCATTGCCCTTGCGCGCGGTGAGCAACGCGTGGCCAATGTGCATAAGCTCCTTGCCATCGCCGATCGCTACGTCGATTCTCGTGCCTTTCGCGCGTGGCTCGTGAACGCATCCGAGCAAGAATTTTCCGAGTCGGAAGCTGCAACGTTCTCCGAGCAAGACAACGCGGTTCGTTTGCTTACGGTGCACGCGAGCAAAGGGCTCGATTTCCCGATCGTTTTTGTGCCTGAAATCGCCGCTGCGCCGCCTCGCGTAAGCAAAGGAGCGGTGCGCATGGCAATCGGCACGGGCGACGGCCCCAACGTTCTTGCTGTGCGGATTGCGAACGAACAAGGAGTCGTCCTCGAGCCGCCGTCGTATGCAAAGGCGTATGCGAACACGCGGCAACGCGAACGCGCAGAGCGCCAGCGGCTTGCCTACGTTGCCGTGACACGCGCGGCCAACGCCATGTTCCTCGTTGGTGGAAGCGCGCGCGCTCGAGCGGGCGATCCTGGCGCCTCGACACTTGCCGTGCTCGAAGAGCTCGCGGGAAACGAAGAAACTCTGGCTGCTTCACACCTCAACATCGAAACAGTGGCCGTCGTCGTGCCGTTGGTCTCGCAGCACGACGCCACAACCGAGGGCGCGATGAATCGCGCCCCTACAACCACGCATATCGTCGGGGCGCCATTCATGGCGCCCAATGGCCATACGCCCCTACATCCAAAAAACGCATTCGTAGGGGCGCAGCATGCTGCGCCCCTACCGCGCGATGCACCGCAGCTGCCAACGTGGCAACACCTATCCATCGCGCCAACGGCTCTTGCCGATTTCGATCATTGCAAACGGCGCTTCGAGCTTGTGCACTTGCTCGGGCTTCCCGAGCATTTGCGCGGGCGCCCTGGCACGAAAAGCGCCGCAGGTGGATCGCTCGACGCGCGCACACAAGGCGTTTTGGCGCATGCCGTGCTCGAGCGCGTGCCGAACGAAGCCTTTGCGTCCGATGCTGCGCGCGAAAACGCCAGCTGTGCTCTCGAGGCAGAAGGAATTGCCCTCGATCACCCGCAGCATGACGCCATTGTTCAGCGGGTTACGCGCTTTCTTCAAGGAACCTACGCCGAGCGGATCAAAAACGAGCGCGCGCAAGTGCACCGCGAAGTGCCCTTCGTGATGGATGTAAACGACACGCAAGGGGCAAACGGGGCAAACGTGAAAAGCGTAACTTTGCAAGGCAATATCGATCTCGTCGTCAAGTGGCCGGACGGCTCGCTCGACGTCGTCGACTACAAGAGCGGCCGGAATGCTCCCTTTGCCAGTGCACAGCCGAATCGCTATGCGTTGCAGCTCGACTCTTACGCACTGGCGGCGCGCACGACGGATCGGTCAGTATCTCACGTTCGTGCGGGTCTCGTGTTCCTTGGCGGCGGCGCTGCCGAGCCGGTGTGGTGCGCCGTTTCCGCGGAAAAGACAATCGTTGACCGTATCATCGGGCTTGGCGACGCGCTCGTTCGAGCTCGCCATACTAGGCAGTTTCCGCGCGAACCGCTCGCTCGATGCGAGGCCATTTATTGCGGTTTCATAGGCCGCTGTCATAGGGCGGGTGCGATCCGCACGGAGGCATAGCTATCCCGCGTCACCACGACGTGATCGAGCAGAGGCACCCAAACGGCAGCTGCAGCCTGCGCGACGTTCTTCGTGAACATGACGTCTGCTTCGCTTGGCGTAGGATCGCCGCTCGGATGGTTATGCAAAAGGCAAAACCCGCTTGCTGCCACACGCAGCGCATGCCGGAGCGGATCGTACGGCCGGAGCGCCATGCCATGCACCCCGCCCTGCGCAACACGCCTTGCCGCACGAAACCGGCTTTGCCCATCAACCGCAATGAGCCACAGCTCTTCGTGATCGAGCCCGCCGATGCGCGCCATGCCCCACGCAGCAATGTCACGACTGCCACGCACGACAGGCCGTGTCAACGGCGGCTCTTCGGCAACGCGACGACCTAGCTCGAACGCCGCGCCGAGAGCGTGTGCTCGGCTGCCTGCCGCGCGCATCGACCTTCCAAGGCAAGATGCAATTTCATCGACGCCGGCGCGCGAGAGCCCTGTCAAACCGCCCAATGCATCGAGCAAGTCAACGGCCGACTTGTACAATGCACCATGGCAACCGAGCGGTGATGGTGGCGGTGGCCGCCCACCAAGCACGGTCGCAACGAGATCGGCGATGGAAAGGTTTTCTAGATCGACAAACGGGCGCGCACCCAGCAGGCAACGATCGAGCATTGGATAGTTCATGATCTGTGCCTGATGGCAATACGGGTGCCACGCCTTGTCGCATGTTATTTCGCGCAGATACACGCTCCCGAAAGTGTCGTGGACACTCTGGGCACTGTCCACCGACAGTTTCAAACCCAGAACGCGGCGACATCCAACTCGATGGCGTCAAAGGGCTCCGCGCGAACCGTGGCCTCGTCGCAATAGGTAGCGACGCGCAGCCATAAGCCATTTTGGAGTCGATGGACTTCCAAGGTGTGCGCGATCGGATCCACAAACCAGAGATGGTGTACGCCTTCGCGCGCATACACATCCATCTTACCGGTGCGATCGAGTTTTTCCGTGCTTGGCGAAAGCACCTCGCAAACCCAATCTGGAGCCAGCGTGAAAAAGGCTGTGGCCGGAAGCTTCGGCATCCGCTCGCGCCGCCACCCGGCAAGATCCGGAACCACGACGTCTTCGCCGAAATGAAGCTCGGGTTCAAAAAGGAGGATCCAGCCGCCGGGACCACCGCGTCCGCGATAAAAGGGACCACTGAGATCCCCTCCAAGCAAGTACGAGGCATTCGCATGCGGGGAGGCTGGCCGCGGGTTTGTGTAAAGTACACCATCCACAATCTCGGCGACGAGCGGCCATGGCGCGCGCACCAGATCGTCGTACGTTGCCCTACGTTGCGCCACGGCTACCATGATCCATCAGTGTAGCAGGCTTCTTTCGTGCCGGCAGCGGCGGCGCCGCCGAATGAATTGTACCGCAAGTGAGAGTACAGCCATCGCACTCGCAAGAGCCGATGCGCCGGTCGCATCGGGGCGTTCGACCGAGCATCCGACACTTGATGATCCCCTGGTGTTCGGGGCTATGGAGTCGACGTCGCGTACGAACTCGGTGCCAAGGCAAGGTGCGTTGCACGATGGTATTGCGCAGGCCGCCAAAGCCCTGCGCGCGCCATTCGATTGGCAGGATGGATCTTTATCGCCCTCGGTCAGGCAAAGATGGCAGGTGCTATCGGCCTGGCAGTCGAGCACTTTTTGACAACATGTATTTTGCATGCATGAGCCGCACGCATCTGCAGGCAAGGTCTCTCCGCACGCCGGCACGCCTGCGCACACCGGCTGGCTCGCGCAGACGTCGGCGCAAGAACGATTGCATGGGCACTCGCTTGCAGCCGTTACCGGACCCTGTGCAGCAGGGTATTTCTGCATGCATGCCGCTCGGTCGTCGGCGTTCGTCGTGGCGCCAGGACATGTGTAGAATGCAGCGCAATCGGGGTTCGCAAGGCAGGCCGTAGTGATTTGTGCGCACTCTTGGTTGCCCGACATGGCAATCGCCGCGCACGCGCTGCATGTGCGATCGGGCAAGGGCATGGTGAGTTCGGCCTCGATGAAGTCAAGGTTGCCGCTCACGCGCGTGCTGGCGCCTTTGCCGTTGCAATCGCCGGCAATGAACGAGTGGATGCCGACAACCGTGGACAGGCCGTTTTGGGTGACGAGATCGGGGCCGCCGCTGTCACCTTCGCAGATCCCACGCTCGGTCAGGTCGTAGCCGATTTGCAAACTCGTGATGTCAGCCACGACCAGAGGTGTCGTCATACGGTTGGTGTTCGTGTCTGTGCCGGCTTCCAAGAGCGTTGTGCGCCCGAAGCCGACGGCCTTCACTTCCGAACCAATGTCGAGGCCGTCGTCGCGACTCGCAATTGGCATGACAGGTGTCGCCTTGTCGACGCCGCCAATGCGCAGGACCGCAACGTCAAAGGGTTGAGAGGGATTGCCGCCTAGCTCGTAGCGAGGGTCAGCGCCGTAATCGATGACGTAGTAGCGAATGGCATCGGACGCCGAGTAGTCCGTGCCCTGCAGCACGACCGTTGGTGCGGGCACAATGCAATGAGCTGCTGTAAGAACCCATCCGATATGGTTATTTGGGTCGACCTTGATGATTGTGCCCGAGCACAAGGTCGCGCCCGTGCTGGAGGTCGAGATGATCGCCACCACGGCCGTGTCGATGTTGTCAACCGTGCCGTTGATGATCGGAGACGAGCTTGCGCCGAGGTTCGTGTCATTCGAAAAATGGCTCGCGCTACCCGAGTCCGGACCACCGCTAGCACCGGTGGCGGCGCCCGAATGATTGCATGCCGACGAGGTTGCGAGCGCTGCTACGAGCACGACCTCGACGAGCACAATGAAGAAACGGCAGCGCATCGAATGGCCCCCCTTGCCATTCGACCCACTGCAAATCTCAAACTAGGGGCGCAGCATGCTGCGCCCCTACGGGTCAACTTTCAAGTTGAGGTGAGTTTCATCTTTGTAGGGGCGGCCCTTGTGGCCGCCCAATACGTGAAGGGCACCCACAAGGGGTTGCCCCTACGAGAACAGCGGTTCAGGTGGATTGGCAGACACCAAACGTAGTGTCCTTGAACAGCGAGCTCGTTCTGCACGTGTGGCTGGCATCGCACGTGTCATCGCCAACTTTGCAAAGCGTGTAGCACTTGCGATTGCCGGGCGCGCCGATGCACGTCAAGCCGGAAGCACAATGCGTGTCTTCGCACGAGTCAAAGGCCTGTGCCGAGCCTACGGGCACGCAACCCGCGTAGCCGTTATCGACAACCGCGCACGTTTCGGTCGACTCGCACGTTGTGAAATCGAGAAGCGTGCATGACTTGAGCGGCATGCAAACTGGCACCGTGATGTTCGTGTCGACGAGTGCTTGCACATCGCAGAACGTTGGCCCACCACTTTGGGCGACTTGGTCGTCGCAACTGCCCGCGCAGCAGTAGCGACGGCACACAGAGCCGCTCGTACCATTTGTACCCTCAACGCAATCGAAACCGGGCGCACACTCTTGCCCAGTCGAACAACTTCTTCCATCGGTACCAGCGAGACTTGCGCTCACGCACTCTGGTGTGACTGGTGTGATGTCGGAATCCGTTTGAACGAGCCTGCATCCCTGAATGGGCTCGGAGCCCGC
The DNA here is from genome assembly GCA_009780955.1 of Polyangiaceae bacterium. Lineage (GTDB taxonomy): Bacteria > Myxococcota_A > Polyangia > Polyangiales > Polyangiaceae > Labilithrix. Next base: position 28,260 of record WQZB01000037.1, read on the forward strand.
GTCGCTGTCGTCCGTGCTTGGTTCGTCCGACGAGGCTGCAAAGCATGTCAGTGCGTTCGAGGTGTGGTGCGTGCCAGTGTCGTCTGGCATGCAGGTGCTTGCTGTTATTGGAATGCCGCAAAGCGGACTGCCGCGGTAACTCGGCATGGGTCCGCTCGAGGCGTCTTCAATGGTACTTGGAACGGAGCTCGCCGGTGAGCCTTGTGAGCTGCCATTGTCGGCCGCGTTCGCAGAAAGGGAATCATCTGGCCCCGCTTGCGTGCTGCAGCCACCGCTGACCGCGACGCTCAATGCCAGGGCACTTAGGACAAAACGCATTCTTTGTAGGGACACAGCATGCTGCGCCCCTACCGCGCGATGTACCGCAGCCGCAAATCGAAAGTGGTCTAAAGCAAAGCTAGGGCACTTCACAATTCTGCTCCTGCCGAAAGAATTCACACGGCATGCCGCTTCCGTGCCTTTGGCAACGCTTATTCAAGCACTGAATAATACAATCGATTTTCTTTTTTGCGCGAGTTGCGTGCGGTGCCGCCTATGACTTGTTTGTCGTGGGCTAGCGAGTTTCGAGATCACCCGCGGTTACATTACCGGCCACGTCGTAGGCCCGGATGACAACGATGTGCGAACCCGGCGGGACGATCATTGATACGTCGCTGTCGACAGACTCGTCGGCCGTGTCGAAGATGCCGTCGGCCGCGCTGAGTGGACGCCAGTCGAGCTTTCCGTCCACCGCAATCTCGACGCGCGCAATGGCCGAAGTGCCGTCGATGATGCGCGCGTGCAGGCGTCGCCCGTTCATCCGCAGGTTTTCGATTCGTGGTGGCGTGTTGTCGATAAGCACGACTTCGGATTCAAGTGCATGCTTTTGCACTTGGTCGGGCGGATTCGCTTGCTCATCGCTTGCCTCGATGCGAACGCGGTATTTGCCCTCGGGAAGAGCGGCCGTGTCCCATTCGAGCTCGGTTTTCGTCTGAACATCGCCAGGCTTGAGCGCGTCTCGCCATTGTATTTGTCCCTCGCGCCGGAAGGCGATGCGGTATTGGAGCGGATCGTTGTCAGGGTTTTCTACTTTCCAAGTTACCTTAACAACGCTGTCGTGTTTGCTTACCTCGCCGCCGCTGGTAGGGATTGACGATGTGGGTTCTTTTGTTGGGCCGCCTTTCGTGCTGGCGTTGATCTCGGTAACGATGGGGCGCGCGTTTTCGGTCACGAAAGGAACGGTGACTTCGCTCAATACTGCATTGGCATCGCGTGCCCATCGCGCGCGCACTTGAATGTAGCGTGCCTGCCAGCGCTCGCCAGACGTGATGCGCGCAGGCGAAGTGATTGGAGCGCTCCACGCGCTCCACGCGGCGTCGGGTGTGGCCGTGTTCCCGGTGCGCGTCGAAAACTCGAGCGGCCCACTTGCCCGCCACGACAAAGTCCCAAAGTGCGCACGCAAGCCAGCATCGAGTGGCTTGCTCGTCCAAACGGCATCAGCGCCTCCTCGCCCCAAGATTCGGTGCACCACGGGTGGGTCGCTCGTCGCGAGAAAGCCTTTGGCGCCCGATGTGCCCGCCATGACGGTGAGCGCGCCGACTTGGCGTTCGTCGGTGTCGGCAACGAGCGTGACCATGTGTGCATCGTTGACCGTATACACGCGCCCCTCTGCGCCCGTGCCCACGTACGGGCGTCCTTGCTCGTCGAGTGCGAGCGACATGTAATGCTCGTCGTGCTTCATCATTTTTTCGCTGCGCCCTTGGGCGTCGAAGCGAACGAGCGTGCCTTTGCCGGGCCTGGGTCGCGGGCTGGCACTGGGACCTGGCGGGGTACGGCCCGCAGCCGGGGAGCGCCTTGGCGGTTCTGGCGGTTCGCCGTATTCGTTTGCAATGACCCAGAAGACGCCGCCCCTGCCAACGGCGATGGCTTTGACTTCTTCGCCTGGCAAGACCGAAATGATCGTGGCATGGCCAGCGCCGGTAATGCGAAAAAGATGTCCTTTGCCGCTCGACCCAGCAAGGAGATCACCGTTGTCGAGCATGGCAAGCGAAACGATTTGGTTCTCGGTGCTGCGGAAGTAGATCGAAGCTTTGCCACTTGGCTCGACGTGAAAGACTTTGCCTTCAGGACCTGTTGCCGCGAAAAGGCCCGTGCCTGCCCTGTCGAGCACGAGGGACCAAACGTGGCTTGTTTCGGGCAGCGTGGCAAACACTTCGGCCTTGCCTTGCGTCACACGAAAAATTTTTCCATCGGGGATGGTTGCCGCGTAAATCGTGCCGTTTTTTGCGCTCACCATCGAAGTAACGGCGAGCGCGCCGGTGCTTGCAAAGAGCGTGACGACGTTGTTGTTGGCGACCTTGTATATTTTGCCGTTCGGGCTCGTGCCGACCAAAAGGCTGCCGTCGCCGAGCGCAAGGGCCGAGAATGTGGCGCTCGCATCAGGGATAGGCGCGTTGCCAAGTGTGAAGCCGGCACGAACGGTGCCGTTGGAGCTGACCGAGACGCCCTTCAAGTCGCCGCCTGAAAGCTTGTCGAGCGTGTCGAGGACGAATGTGCGCGTTCCGACGGCGTGTGCAGGAGACGAAACGACAAGTGGGGCGACCAAAAGCATCGCGACTCGTGCCTTTCGCCAAAAGTTTTGCGAGCTTTGCGCAAACGGCCAATGCATGGCGGCCATCGTAGCGAAACGCGAGCAAGCTGCCCCGAAAACTGCTGTTGGGCACGTAGGTCGCGTCGGTGTCGTAACCTCGTAGCTGTACCGATACGTTCTCACGCAGTACGAGCGAATGCAGCTCGGTGAGCTTGATTACGGAACACGGAGCGCAAGTGCGAGCCATTTGATCTTCGCCCAATAAGGATGGCCAGCGAATTGCGACAAGCGGCCGTAGGTTCCTGCTTACGGAGGCACTTTACCGTGAAACACGCGTGGCTTTGCAGTTTGCTTGGGTTTGCGATCGCGGCATCGGCGTGTGGGTCAAACGAGGACCACACGAGCGGCACGGATGGCGGGCACAACACAACCAAGAGCAACAACGCCGACTCCGGCAACCAGAGCGACGGGAACGCGGGTACCAACGACGCATGTGGCGCATTGGAGGCTCGCAAGTGTTCGGATCTCGAGAGCTGCACCATCGACGATGACTGCGCGGTCGGCTCGTGCGTGCTCGGCGTGTGCAACGCGATCGCCACGGCGTGTACGACCGAAACTGTCGCTGCTTCCGAAGGCGCGTCGGCGCTCAAGCTTTGCGACGGCTCATCGTGTGAGACCGATGACGCGTGCGCGAGCGGCATTTGCACGAGCAGCGTGTGCGCACCCATCGAGCAGAAAGTATGCGGCGTTGGCCTTCCAGCGGCTTGCGATAACGGCGAGGTTTGTCAGTCGGCAGCCGATTGCACATCGGACTATTGCGATAAAACATGTGGCCCGCCGCCGGACGACGTGCACTCCAACGGCAAGCGCGATGGCGGTGAAACAGGCATTGATTGCGGCGGCTCGGTGCGAAAAGAGAAGCCTTGCACGGCCGGGCAGGCGTGTCTGATCAGCGATGATTGCGAAGGCGCTTGCGATGGCGGCACGTGCGCGGCACCGAGCGCGACCGACGGCAAGCAAAATCAAGGCGAAACCGACATCGATTGCGGCGGTCCCAATGCGCCTGGGTGCACGTTCGGCAAAACGTGCGTGTCCAATACCGACTGCCTTGCCAAGGCGTGCACCGATTCGGTTTGCGTGCAGCCTACATCGACCGACGGAGTGCAGAACGGCGGCGAGTCGGACGTCGACTGCGGAGGCAGCGGCGTTACCGATGGCGATTTCACTTACACCCCGCCGCGCTGCATCGATGGCAAGACGTGCGCGGTGGCTGGCGACTGCATGACGAAAGCATGCTCGCCGGCTAGCCAATGCGTAGCTCCGTCGTGCAACACAGCGGAAACCGCTGGCATCACGTCGTGTGGGGCGGGGGAAACGGGCCAGGCAGGTGCCGTTCGCGATTCGTGCTGCACGTCGCTGCCGCTGCCGAGTCGCACGACTCGTCGCCTCGATAAATATGAAATCACATCCGGGCGCTTTCGCACGTTTCTCACGCAAGTGGGCCCCAACATTCGCGGATGGGTCACGAACTTCGTGGCAGCAAACCCGCAATCCCAGATGGCCACGATCATCAGCAACGCCTCCTCGGTAAAGATGGGCAGTACATCGGTATCGCTAACGTCGATTTTGCCGGCAACGCAATCGGGCGATCTTGGGCTCACGGCGCACATGTCGCTCGACATCGACAATTACAGCGGCATTCGCGGATGCTACAACGGCCTCGGGAATTATTCGGCAAACACGTATTGGCAAACTCCCCAACAGCTTACAGAATTCGGCCTTCCGCCGAGGCAGCTTGTGCGCGAGATTTCCGACGAGAAACCACTCAACTGCGCCATGCCTATCATGTACGCAGCGTTCTGCGCGTGGGATGGCGGCGAGCTCGCCATGCAGGCGGATTACCAAGATGTCTGGTCGGGTTCCTACCCATGGCTCGCGACGAATGTGTGTCCGGGTGGAATCGGTCAGGCCTGCCCAAACTACAACTGGTGCAATGGCAGTTATGGCAATGGCGGCTTTTATTGTCAGAATCAAAATTACAACGTTGGGGGCGACGGAGCCGGCATTTTCTACGAATACCCGCGCAATACCGATAGGTCGAACGACAACGAGCCGCTCATCGCAGCGCCGGGGCGCATGGTCAACGATGCGTCCACGAAACAGGGCAACGGCCAAAGCTGGATGGATTTGTTCGCGAACATGATCGAATACACGGGTAATTTTTCCGGGTCATCCGACTTCTGTGATTTCTCCGGAGCACCCGTAGCAGGCGCAGTCACTTGTACGCGTTCGGGGAAGTACGACAGCGATGGGGTGACGCTCCTCAAAGGAACGCAGTACACCGGCATTCCAGTGACGCCGGTTGTCGGCAACTCGTGGGAAGGTCACCAATACAGCACGAACGGCATTGGCACCACGACTTTCCAGGTGACCTTCCAGTATGGCAAGTTCGGCGGGCGGTGCGCGCGCCCCGCACAATGATGTAGGGGCACCCCTTGTGGGTGCCCTAATGGGGCGGCCCCTACTGTATAGGGGCGCGATTCATCGCGCCCCTACCGCAAAGGCTGCCGGACGGTAACCTTCGTCCGGTCTGAACCTTCGATGTAGCGGTCGAGGGGCACGATGACACGCGCGTAGCTCGCAAATGCGTCTGGCCCTGTGTCGGACGTTGCTGGACGCAGCGCGTCGAACGCGAAAGGCGGCAGGCGATCGGCCACGTGGCCTTTGAACGCAACGCCTTGGCTGCGAATGCGATATTGCACAACCAGGCTTTTCGGTAACACGCTTTGCTTGGTGGAGTTGCGGAGCAAATCGCCAAGCGTTTGCGGTGCTGCGAGCTCGGGCGCTACTTGGTACCCTGGTAAGATTTCGAGATCGACTTCTTTGCCCGCGAGCTCCTCGGGGAGCTTCACTTCGATGACTCTTGTGATCTCGGGGCCGGCGAAAGGTGCAAGATGCACGCGAAGGTGGGCACTCTGGCCTGCATCGACGACGGGCTCGAGCACGTCGACGCCGCGAACGCGGAGCACATCGCGCGTGTAGTCGACGGTGAGGACCGATTCGATTCGGCCGATGTGGGTGAGCTCCCAGGGGTTGTTGAGAACGTCGCCGACGGCGCGCACGACTTTCGAGCGCGCGAATTCGCCCGCGTCGGGCATGCCGCCAACCGCAACGCCAAAGTCTTCGAGCTCGATGGGCGACTGCCCGCGCACACTGAGCTTCGTGACGAGGCGCCAAGTGACATCGCGTCGTTCGTTGACCGTTGCGTCGATGACCGAGCCAAGAACCGAGGCAACGAGCGAAGGGCTCATGAAGCGCTCTTCGGCGACTTCGACGTTCCAGTCTTTCTTCGGTGCGCCCTCGGCACCGCGCACATTGATGGTAAAAGGGAACGTTGGCGGAGCGATCGTTTCGTCGACGATGACCGCGCTTTGCCGATCTTGCACGAGCGCACCAAGTGGACGCACGGCCTCGCCGATTTTCGAAGAGTGCTGATCGCTCGCGAAGATCCAAAGCACCTTGCCAATCGCCGCCGGAAGCGCGGTTACGCCGGCCTCCATCATTGGGTGGCCGAAACCACAAAGTTTCTGGCCTTCCACGTAGGTGACTGTGCCAAGCCCCGTGAGCGAGACATCGCCGCGCGCCATTTGAATGGTGAGGGTGCCGCCGTTCGTATAGTGCAGCGGCGCATTCGGATCGACAATGCTTGCGCCGCCACCCGCTTGCACTGGCTCGAACCCGAGTGGACCAAAAAGCTTGCTCACGAGCGATGCCGTGCGATCGCTCACGCCACCAAGCAAGAGCGGAGTCGTAGCAGGCACAACAGGCTTTTTTGGATCGAACGAAGGGCTCAGGCGCTCGCGAATCTGCTCGGCGTGCTTTTCGAGATCGTAGGCTCCGGGTTCACCGCTCCACGCGGTTGCACCGCCCGCTGCACGCGAAACGTTTTCATCGACGCTTGCGTGCGCCATGGCTCTTTTCGGCAAGGGAGCGGTGCCGTCGATGGGCCAGAAGCCTGGTGGAATTGGCCTATGCAATTCGGTCAGCATTGGCTTGATGGGCGTGACGCCCGCCACAGGCTCAATCTGAAACGTGGACCACGAATACGCGTAGGCGCCGGCGAGCCGACCATCGAGGTAAATGGGGCTGCCGCTCATACCGCGCACGTTCTTGGTAACGTTGAGACGTGGGTGCGGTGTTTTCACCAAAATGAGGTCTTGCCCAGGCCGAAAATTTTTGAGCGTGTCGATGACCTCGACATCGAACCGCTCGGGACTGGTTCCTTTGAACACAGTCAGGCCGTAGCCCTTCATGCCGCTTTTGATTTCGTCGACCGAAATCGTGATCGGCTTGGCATCGCCATGAGCGAGCGGAATCGAGAAACCGAGGCCGGCAACCATACCGACAAGAAGGGCCATGGCCGGCAGATGATGTTTCACGGCCGTTACTCTAGCCTGCCTTTAGCACTACTGCCGGGAATTGCCCGGCAGTAGTGCTAACGAAGTCGCGGGAGCGACTTCGCGGAGGGGTGAATTGCCCGCTTCGCGGGCAAGAGGGGGCGCCGCGCCCCCTCGAGACAAGTCTAACATGACTGCTTTCCGCGAAGCGGAAACGCGCCAGCGCGGGACGAAGTCCCGGCAGTAATGTTAGGGTGCATTCTGGTACGGATTCGGCGGTACGTTCGCTGGGCCTTCGTCGGTTCCGGTATCACTGGGTTTCGGCTTACCATCCGTACCATTCGTGCCGCTGGGTGGGCTGGACGCATCTTTTGCCCCAGCGTCGCTGGCTTTTGTCCTGCCGCTCGTTCCGCTTGCTCCGCCGAACGGAAACCTTGGCCTTACTGGCGTAAGCTGGATGTCGACGTCGTCAGCCGTGTGGGAATCGACGATGAAAATCTCGTCTTCGTATTTGTCGGCGCGTACGAGCACGTGAAGCGATCCGCCGTCTTCGGGGCGCACGATCGAGCGGGCGCCAGGTGGCAACACCACACTGCCAACAATCAGGATCGCGGAGTCAGGTGCAATGTGCAAGTGAACAGCATTCTGGCGCGCTGGGGGTGATGGGCTGGGCGGCGGGACCGATGGACGGGGCGCTACATCGGTGTGTGCGTTGGGCGCCGCCGGCGGGACCGTGGCGGTCGCCGCCGGCGGCGCCAGCAGCCTCGCTTTTCGTGCATCGTGACGCATGTATCCAACCACGATGAGCCCGAGCACCGTGCCAAGCAGCGCGGCCAGGGCAAGCGGCAAGAGCGATGACCGTCTGGGGCGCTCGGGCCCAACGATCTCGGTGCTTGTGTCTTGCACACGAATCGCGTTGGGCATCGTCTCGGACACGGGCACGACGACAGCACGAGGACCGCTTCCATGCTGAGGCGAAGCAACGGCAGCAGGAGCCTCGAAAAGCCGGGCGGCGCGCTCTTCGATTTGCCGCCCGCATCGCTGGTGGACGAGATCGGCGACTTGGATCGAAGTAACCGGCGGCCCGCTTGCTCGCAGATACGCTTCGAGCGCGTGGCGCATGTGTTCGGCAGTTGGGTAACGCAGCTCGGGATCGCTGCCGAGTGCACGCTCGACAATGGCCTCGAGCTCGGGAGGATAGCCATGCATCGAAGTGCTTGGCAGCTCGTAATGACCCATCATGATTTGGGCCATGACCTGCGGATCGTGCTCGCCAACGAATGGTTGTCGCCCTGTGGTGATCTCGTAGAGCACGCAGCCAAGGGCGAAAACGTCGGCGCGACGATCGACGGCGCCGCCCATGAGCTGCTCGGGCGACATGTACGCGAGCTTGCCTTTGAGCTGCCCAGCAACGGTCATGTGCGACTTGCCAAGTGCTTTGGCAACGCCGAAGTCGGTGACTTTGATTTGCCCATCGGTGGTGATGAGAATGTTGTGAGGGGACACGTCGCGATGTACGACGTCGAGCGGCCGCCCATCATCGCCAATGAGTTCGTGAGCCGCGTGCAAGCCGGCGCACGTGTCGGCAACGATTCGCGCAGCAAGCCGAGCGCGGATAGGCACGCGCGCTGCTCCTTCGTTATCGGCGCTCGTGTTCGTGGCCGCCCCCGGGCGCAGCACGCGCATGAGCGATGGACCATTTACCCACTCCATCGCGATGTAAAGCGTGCGATCTTGCTGCCCGAGCTCGAACGTGGCGCACACGTTTGGGTGGCGCACGCGCGAAGCGATGGCCGCCTCGTCAAAGAACATTTGCTGAAAAGCGACGTTCTCGGCAAGCTGCGGAAGCAAAACCTTCACCGCCGCGAGCTGCCCTGTGGTTCGTACGCGTGCAAGCCACACGCGTGCCATGCCACCCGCGCCAACGGGTGCTACAAGCTCGTAAGGACCCAGCGCATTGCCGGGGAGCAATTCGTCGTCTTCTTGATGCTCAGGACCCAGAACAGGGGAGATTATACGGAGACCAGCTCGCCGCGCCGAAATTAATTCGAAGCCACACTAGAACCGCTTTCAAGTTGACGCGACTGCGTCGTTGGCGGTTGGGCGCCATGAATGGCGCCCCCACGGTCACCAACACCCCGCCCGTGTAGGCGGCGCGATGAATCGCACCCTTCTGGATTGGCGCCCGCTATGAAAAGCGGTCAATGCAGGCGTTTAGCGTCGGGCGCGCTCGCGTCGTACCCCTCCGGATGAACTGGAAACACCGGGGTTCCATTGCGGCGAAGGTCGCGCTTGTTGCGCTTGCCAGAGGTGGTTTTTTTACGCTTGCGGATCCGCTCGAATTGCTGCGTAGACGAGACCATGACTTCTTCCTCAGAGGGCGGCACCATGACGAAAGAGCGCCGCCTCGTCAAGGCACGTTTCATCACGGGGAGACACGCGCTCCGTTAGAAGCCCACATGATTCCACCTTCTCGCCCGAGCGTCATGCCGTCTTCCATACTTCGACCACGCACGCCCCGCGGGTCGAAAACACCCACGGTTGGACGCCCTTCTGGCAGCTTTACGCAGCACAAGCGCATCGACAAGCTACGCGAAATCCTCGAAAACGAGCCCCGCGGCATTACACTCGATGATTTGGCCACAACCTTGCGGATTACGAAGCGATCGGTGCGCCGCTACCTTCGTGAGCTGCACGAAGTCACCGAGCTCGAGTCTGTCATCACTAAGCCTGCAAGCCCGCACCTATGGCGCATCAAGCCGAGCGAGCGTGGCCGCGCGGTGCTTTTGCGCCGTGCGCAAGCCTATGCGATTCTCGCGGCGCGCAGCTCGCTCGACGTGCTCAAAGGTTCGGCGCTCTTCGACGAAGTCGACATTGCTTTCGACCACATCGAGCAAATCGCCAAAACGCCGTTTCGTGCCTCGGGCAAAACCGAAATTTCTGGCGAGCAAAGCCTTCAAGATCGCTTTTTCTTGATTCCGCCAACATCGCGAAGCTATGCGGCGCGAGGCGAAGATCTCGACGAGCTTTTTCGCGCCGTTGCCGATCTGCGCGTGCTTCGCTACCGCCCGCGAATGCGACCGACCGATCTCGCCAATCCTGCCAGTTCTCAGGGCGAGCGCCTTGTTTTTTTGCCCTACGCCTTCGTTGTGTACAAGGGCACCGTTGCACTGCTCGGTGCTCACCGCCCTCGCGGTGGGGTGCCGAGCCGAAGCGGCGGCGATGATGTCGAGGTTCTTGCGATGGATGCAATGACCGAGATTCGCGCCAGCGAAACCGAGCATTTCGAGCTCCCCAAAGGCTTTGACGCAAGCGACTACGTTCACGGCGAATTCGGCGTTGGGCCGCGCGCCGAAGCAGAACGCGTCGTGATTGAGTTCGACGCGCGCGTAGCCGACGAAATCAAAGCCAAAAAGTGGAGCCGTCATCAGCAAATTGCCCGGGCCGCGGACGGGCGCGTGAGGCTTTCGCTGCCGCTTGCCAACATCGAGGCAATTGTCGCGTGGACTCTGTCGTACGGCGACGCCGCGCACGTGGTGGAACCCGCCGAAGTCGCCCACCGCATAGCAAACATTCTTGAACGCGCGCGAACCAAATACAAGATAGGAATGCCGAATAAGAGTGCTGAATCCATGCGAAAATCATGAGAATGAGGGGAAAAGGGTAAAAACAATGAGTTGCGAGAAGAAGAGCAAGCCCGATTACGATGTCATTCTTTTTGGTGCTGCAGGTTATACCGGCAAACTTGTGGCGGAATACCTGGCGCGTGTGGCACGCGCGCGACGCTCGAAGCTGCGCTGGGCCATTGCTGGACGAAATCAGGGCAAACTCGAGGCTGTTCGTCGCGATCTTGCGGCGATCGATGGCTCTCTGGCCAGCCTTCCCATTGTGATTGCCGACAGCGTCGATCAAGCATCGCTCGATGCACTCGCGGCATCCACTCGCGTTGTTGCCACCACCGTGGGGCCATTCGCGAAGTACGGCCGTGGCCTTGCCGCAACGTGCGCGCGCCAAGGAACACACTATTGCGACATCACGGGCGAGATGCCATTCGTTCGCGCTTCCATCGATGCGTCGCACGCAATCGCTACGCAGTCCAGCGCGAAAATCGTGCACGCATGCGGGTTCGACGCTGTGCCGTCCGATCTCGGCGCGTATCTGCTTTTCGACCGCGCACGCGCTTTGGGCCGCAATTTGAAATGGGCGAAAGGTTTCGCCGTCGAAGTCAAAGGCCGCTTCAGCGGCGGCACGTTCAATACGATTCTTGGAACCGTCGACGAGGCCGTTCGGCGAAAGGGCACCCGACGGCTGCTTTTGAACCCTTACGCTTTGAATCCTGATCCGCAAACTTCATTACCCAAAGTCACCGACCAGCGCACGGTGCGCTTCGACCGCGATGCCGGCGGTTGGACAGCGCCATTTCTCATGTCGGTATTCAACACGCGCATCGTGCGTCGCACGAGTGCGCTGCTTGGCTATGGCGGCACTGCCAACGACTTCCGCTACGACGAAGTTATGAGCTTTCCGCCCGGGCCTAAAGGCTTTGCCATGGCTTCTGCGGTTACAGCCGGTATTGCGGGTTTTTTCGTGGCCACGGCGATTCCGGTAACGCGCAATCTCCTCGCACGAAGCGTTCTTCCGAAGCCTGGCGAAGGCCCCACGAAAGAAGAGCGCGATCGCGGTTCATTCAAATTTCGATTTGTCGGCGAAACAAGCAAAACAAGCGAGTGTAGCGATGGCCGCGCGAGCCATCGATTAGAAGCTGTGGTTTCAATCAAACTCGATCCGGGCTACGGCACAACGGCCCTCATGCTTGGCGAATCGGCATTGTGCCTCGCCGAAGACGGCGAAGCGTTGCCGAAGAGTGCTGGGGTTCTTACGCCCGCGGCGGCCATGGGCGGCTGCCTCGTCACGCGCCTTCGCCGCGCCGGAATGACACTCGAAGTCGTGTAAATCGTATTTCATTCGTGCTAAATTGAAGCCATGGCCGCAGCCACATCATTCCCTTTCCACATCCCGTCGTCACACGAAGAGCAGCGTGTTTTGCTCTCGAACGTACCATGGTCAGCCTACGTCGTGCTTCGCGATTCAGTCGACAGTTCCGGCGTCCGGATGACGTACATGGATGGAGTCCTCGAGATCATGAGCCCGTCACACGCACATGAAGTCTACAAAACGCAGATTGCGCGCTTTCTCGTGCTATTTTGCTGGGAGCGCAATATCCCACTTGTCGCTTATGGTTCCAAGACATTTCGAAAAGAAAAACATAAAAAAGATCGCGGTCTCGAGCCCGACGAGTGCTACTGCCGTGGTGCGGATCGCGACGTGCCCGACGTGGCCCTCGAAGTCGTTGTCACGCGGGGAGCCATCGACAAGCTCGAAATTTATCGCGAATTGGGCGTTCGCGAGGTTTGGATTTTCGAGTCCGGCGCCTTTCGCGTGCTTGCGCTAAAAGATGCGATGTACAAAGAGATTGCGTCGAGCGAAGTTTTTCCAGAGATCGATCTCCCTCGCATTGCCCATTACGCATTGGAACCCGATCAGCTCGCGGCAGTAGAGGCCTTCCGTGATGAAATGCGTAAGCCTTGATTCATGAATTTATGACAAAGAAAAGTATTCACCCACTCGAAAAGCTCCTTCAAGAACGTATCGTGATTCTTGACGGAGCCATGGGCACGACGATTCACACCTACGGCATGAAGGAAGCCGACATTCGCGGTGCCCGCTTCTCCGATGCGAAGAAAGAGCTTTTGAGCAATGGTGATCTTTTTACGCTGACGCAAAAAGAAATGATTGGTGACATTCACCGTCGTTTTCTCGAGGCCGGCGCCGACATCATTGAAACGAACACTTTTGGCGCGACGAGCCTTAGTCAAAGCGAATTCTTCGTCGACGATCCACGCGAGCATGCGCACGAGAATGGCGGTGGCGGCGGTCGAAAAGATCCGGAATTTTACGACCGCGTTCTCAACAATTCTTTTTTGCGCGATCTTGCTTGGGAAATCAATGAATCGTCCGCACGCCAATGCCGTGAGTGGGCCGATCGCGTGGGCCATGCAACCGGCCGACCGCGCTTCGTTGCAGGTGCCATTGGGCCGCTTACGGTGTCGCTCTCACACTCGCCTGATGCCGATGACGCCGGCTTCCGCGTCGTCACCTTCGATCAGGTCAAGGCCGCCTATGCCGAGCAAGTGCGCGCGCTCGTGGCCGGCGGCGTGGACGTGTTGCTGGTCGAGACCATTTTCGATTCTTTGAATGCAAAAGCGGCTCTTTTTGCCATTTTGGAGGTTTTCGAACAAACCCAAAAAGAATTGCCCATCATGATCTCGGCGGCTGTGGGGCGCGGCGGCGAGACGATGATTTCCGCGCAAACGGTCGAGGCGCTTTGGAATGCCGTCGAGCACGCAAAACCTTTGTCGATTGGGCTCAATTGCTCGCTCGGCCCCGATGGGATGTTTCCGTTCCTCGAGGAGCTTGCTGCGAAAGCCAACGTAGCCATTTCGTGCTACCCGAACGCGGGGCTGCCAAATCCGCTGTCGCCCACTGGGTTTGATCTCGAGCCCGAAGACATGGCGCGCTTTCTCAGGCAATTTGCGGACAGCGATTTGGTCAACATCGCCGGCGGCTGCTGCGGCAACACCCCGGAGCACATTGCGGCCATTGCCAAGGCGCTCGAGGGGCGCCCACCGCGCCAACTTCGTCAACAACCAAGTCCGTCTCGTGAGCAGCCTTCGCCTGGCGATTCGCGGCCGCTGCGCCTGTCCGGATCGCAAGCTTTTAGCCAGCAAAATGGCGTTTTTATGATGATTGGTGAGCGCACGAACGTCGCGGGCTCGCCAAAGTTTGCCAAGCTCATTCAAGAAGGCAAATTCGAAGAAGCGGTGAACGTTGCCCGTCAGCAAGTGGGCAACGGCGCCAACGTGATTGACATTTGCATGGATGAAGGAATGATCGACGGCGAAAGCGCGATGACGCGCTTTCTTCTTTTGCTGGCAAGCGAGCCGGAAGTCGCAAAAATTCCGTTTATGATCGACTCTTCCAAGTGGAGTGTCATCGAAGCCGGGTTGAAATGCCTTCAAGGCAAAGGAATTGTCAATTCCATTTCGCTCAAAGAAGGCGAAGAAGTTTTTCGTGCTCATGCGAAAACCATTCTTCGTTATGGCGCCGCCGTGGTGGTCATGGCTTTCGACGAGAAAGGCCAAGCCGCAAGTTTCGAAGACAAAATTCGCATCGCCAAGCGCGCTTACACGATTTTGGTCGAACTTGGTTTCCCGCCCGAAGACATCATTTTCGATCCCAATGTTCTTACCGTGGCCACGGGCATGGAAGACCATGACAATTATGCCGCCAGTTTCATCGAGGCAACGCGGTGGATCAAAGAAAACCTTTCTTATGCCAAGGTTTCGGGCGGAATCTCAAACATTTCGTTCAGCTTCCGCGGCAATGCCCGCGTTCGCGAAGCCATGCATTCGGCGTTTCTTTATCACGCCATTGGGGCTGGCCTTGACATGGGCATTGTGAATGCGGGTATGCTCGAAGTTTACGAGGAAATCGATCCCGAGCTACGCGAGCTCGTGCTCGATGTGCTTCTCAACCGCAAACGCGACGCCACAGCGCGCCTCGTCGAATTCGGCGAGAAGCTCATGGCGAAAGGCGCGAGCCCTCAAGAAGGAGAAAGGGAGCGCGAAAAGAAAGAGGAACAGTGGCGCCAGGCCCCGGTACAAGAGCGACTTGCGCACGCGCTTGTCAAAGGCGTGGATGCATTCATTGAAGTGGACGCCGAAGAGGCGCGAAAGAAGCTCGGCCAACCCCTTGCCGTCATCGAAGGCCCGCTCATGAGCGGCATGAGCGTGGTGGGTGATTTGTTTGGTGCCGGGAAAATGTTTCTTCCGCAAGTCGTCAAATCGGCACGTGTCATGAAAAAAGCAGTGGCGTACCTCATGCCGTATTTGGAGGCCGAAAAAGCCAAACTTGCCGAGGCCGGCCACACGGTAAAAACGCGCGGCAAAATCGTACTTGCTACCGTAAAAGGCGACGTTCACGACATTGGCAAAAGTATTGTTGGCGTTGTGCTTGCTTGCAACAATTTCGAAGTTATCGATCTGGGCGTGATGGTTCCATGCGAGAAAATTCTCGAGCGCGCACGCCAAGAACAAGCGGACATCATTGGCCTAAGCGGGCTTATCACGCCGTCGCTCGACGAAATGGTGCATGTGGCGCGCGAGATGAATAGGCAAGGTTTTCACATTCCACTTTTCATTGGTGGCGCCACGACGAGCCGCGCGCACACCGCGGTAAAAATTGCTCCGTGCTATGGTGAGCCCGTTGTGCACGTGCTCGACGCGAGTCGCGCGGCGGCCACGGCAACAAGCCTGCTTAGCGACAAAACGCGGCCGGCCTTCATCGAGCAGCACAATCTCGATGACGAGCAGCTTCGTCGTCTGCACGCAGGAACGCAGCACACTGCCATTTCCCTTGAAAAGGCACGAAAAAATCGTGCGCCCATCACGTGGTGCAAGGAAGACATCGCAAAGCCCGAGTTCCTTGGCATTCGCGTCGTGAACGACGTTTCCCTTGCCACGTTGCGTGCGTTCATCGACTGGACGCCGCTGTTTCATGTATGGGAACTTCGCGGCACTTACCCGCGTATTTTAACCCATGAAAAATACGGGCAGTATGCAAGGAATCTTTTCGCCGATGCGAACGATTTGCTCGACAAAATCGTTGCCGAAAAAAGGCTCACGCCGCGCGGCGTATTTGGCTTTTTTCCCGCCAATGCGGTCGGCGACGACGTTGAGCTTTACCCAGACGAAACACGAAAAACCATTCTTTGCCAGTTTCATTTCCTTCGCCAGCAAACGCAAACCAGGAAGAATTCCGAAGGTACACCGAATTTGTCATTGGCAGACTATATTGCACCCAAGTCGGCTCAGTTGCCCGACTACCTCGGAGCCTTTGCCGTGAGCGCAGGTTTTGGCACCAAAGAGCTATGCGAAGAATTGCGCGCGGAGCACGATGACTACCGTGCGATCATGGCCGAGGCGCTTGCCGACCGACTTGCCGAGGCATTTGCCGAATACCTTCACGCATGCGCACGCCGCGAGTGGGGCTATGGCAACGAAAGTTTATCCAACGACGATCTCATTGCCGAGAAATACCGCGGCATTCGTCCGGCTGCCGGCTATCCCGCATGCCCCGATCACACCGAAAAAGCCACGCTCTGGAAGCTGCTCGACGTCGAAAAAAACACCGGCATGACTCTTACCGAATCGTTTGCCATGTGGCCGGCAGCAAGCGTGAGTGGCCTTTACTTCGCGCATCCGCAAGCGCGGTATTTCACGGTCGGCAAGATCGATCGCGATCAGGTTCTAGACTACCAAGCGCGCAAAGGCATGACGCTCGGCGAAGTCGAACGATGGCTTGGGCCGAATCTTGGTTACCTGCCTTGAAATCGCGTCAAATCGAGAGCGTTCTTACTGATTTTCGCGCACATGGACCACGGCAATGTCGTCTGCGTAGAGTCGCTTCCAGCCTTTGATGTGATCGAGCACTTGGGCGGCAGGCGCATTGGCGGCCAATAGCGTCGCGTCGATCTGGTACTCGTCGA
The DNA here is from genome assembly GCA_009780955.1 of Polyangiaceae bacterium. Taxonomy (GTDB): domain Bacteria; phylum Myxococcota_A; class Polyangia; order Polyangiales; family Polyangiaceae; genus Labilithrix. Next base: position 44,833 of record WQZB01000037.1, read on the forward strand.
GAAGCCGCGTTAGATTGTCGAGCTTTCTGATCCACACTGCATCAACGAAGTCCATCACAAAAGTTTCACCGTAGAACTCAGCGCGACCATCGATAAAAACTGGGATATTGCGCGAGATGAGATAGCCTCCGAAGTTGTATTCATTGAAAATCCGCTGTGCCTTGCGCTGCTCCAGTCGGTCGACAGCGGCAATCGGCACTAAATCTTTTGCGAAGGTAAAGCGATGATGCGACGTATAGATGGCCGTCGAAGTCCAGGCCACGGTCACGATGATCAGAGCAGCAAGCGCGATAACGTAATGGGCTGGCCATGCCTTGCTGGTGCCATTGGCTGCATCCGGTTCGACCTGTCTCGCTTGTCTCGAAAGCTCACCGAACGGTTTTGCCAACACGAGCGGCACTAGGAAGGCAAAAGAGTCGACGCTCCGGACATGGGTTAGCGCCATCCAAGTCAGGAGCAGAACAAGAAGAATTCGCGGTGGCGAGAGCACGGGTCGGAGATAAAAGCCCATTGCAATAAGTCCGAGCAATGCGCCTTCGAACACCGAGAACGACGTGAAATTGGACGCCTTCCACTCGTCGATTACCGTGAATGCTTTGCCGAGATTGAGAATGCTCGTCGCGCCCAGCCAGGTCCTCCAGCCATAGGGCGTAGCGCAGCTCGCAACCAGTGCACCGATGCCGAACAGCACCCAGCGCAAGAAAAGGCCAATGCGTTGTTTGGCCTCGACGCTCCAAACGACTTCGAGCGCCATTGGGCCAATGAGCGCGAGTCCCAGCACAAAGCCGCCATGCAGATTGGCCCACAGCGCCATCAAGGGTAGCCACAGCCAAGACGGCGAGCTTTTGCGGTCGGCAGCGGAGATCAGCATGCCGCCCCAAGCCACCATGACGGGCAGCGCCAACATGTGTGGTCGCGCCAGCAAGTGAGGCGCCGATGCTCCGAACGCCAACACGGCGAGGAATGCGGCGCGCGGGACCTCGAGATGCGCCCCAAGCCGATTGAGCCAATAGACGAAAATCGCGGCTGATAACGCGATTGCGACAGCGGTAAGAACGACCGGTCCTGCCCAACCCCATGGTGCATGGACCAAGGCAAACAGCACTTGCGAAAGCCATGAAGTGGAGATCCAGGGTTGGCCGAGTCGTGTGAAGGAATAGATGTCTGTATAAGGTAGCTCGTGGTGATCAAGAATCCATTGACCCACTTTGATGTGCCAGAGTAAATCGGGGTCTTCGAGCAGGCCATCGCTGTAGGCACAGAAAACCAACAGATAAATGCCTGCACCAATGCACAAAGGTGTCAAAACCCATGCGCATCTCTGTAAGCTTATGGCTATGTTTTTCAGCACCGAATACCTCGCACGCCGCTGACTTTATCGGTCATCGCGCACATGAACCACGGCAATGTCGTCTGCGTAGAGTCGCTTCCAGCCTTTGATGTGATCGAGCACTTGGGCAGCAGGTGCCTTGGCGGTCAATAGTGTCGCGTCGATCTGGTATTCGTCGAGAAGCCGCATTAACTTATCGAGCTTTCTGGCCCACACTGCGTCAGTAAAGTCTATCATAAAAGCTTCTCCGTAGCACTCGGTACGACTATCGATAAAAACTGGGACGTTTCGCCAGATCAGATAGCCTCCAAAGTGGTATTCATTGAAAATCCGCTGTGTCTTGCGCTGCTCCAGCAGGTCGACAGCGGCAACTGGCATTTGATCTTTTGCGAAAGCAAAGGGATGATGCGACGTATAGATGGCGGTTGAAATCCAGGCCACGGCCACGATGAGCAGAGAGGAAAACACAAGAACGTAATGGGTTGGCCATGCCTTGTCGGCGCCATTGGCTGCATCCGACTCCAGCTCGACCTGCCTTGCCTGTCTCGCCTGTCTCGAAAGCTCACCGAACGGTTTTGCCAACACGAGCGGCACTAGGAAGGCAAAATACGCGACGCTCCGGAGATGGGTTAGCGCCATCCAAGTCAGGAGCAGAACAAGAAGAATTCGCGGTGGCGAGAGTACGAGTCGGCGATAAAAGGCAATTGCGATAAGTCCGAGCAATGCGCCTTCGAACACCGAGAACGATGTAAAATTAAACGCTTGCCACTCGTCGATTATGGTGAATGCTTTGCCGAGATTGAGAATGCTCGTCGCGCCCAGCCAGGTTCTCCAGCCATAGGGCGTAGCGCAGCTCGCAACCAGTGCACCGATGCCAAACAGCACCCAGCGCAAGAAGAGGCCAATGCGTTGTTTGGCTTCGACGTTCCAAACGGCTTCGAGCGCCATTGGGCCAATGAGCGCGAGTCCCAGCACAAAGCCGCCATGCAGGTTCGCCCACAGCGCCATTAATGGCAGCCACAGCCAAGACGGCGAGCTTTTGCGGTCGGCAGCGGCCATTAGCATGCCGCCCCAAGCCACCATGACGGGCAGCGCCAACATGTGCGGTCGCGCCCGAAAGTGCAGCACGGCTACTGCTAGCGCCAACGCCGCAAAAAACGTAGAGTGCAGAATCTCGAGATGCGCCCCAAGCCGATTGAGCCAATAGACGAAAATCGCGGCTGATAACGCGATTGCGACAGCGGTAAGAACGACCGGTCCTGCCCAACCCCATTGTGCATAGACCAAGGCAAACAGCACTTGTGAAAGCC
>WQZB01000038.1 GCA_009780955.1 Polyangiaceae bacterium
AACGCCATCAAAAGGCTCGTCGTTTTACTCACCACCATCGCGTGTGTGTTGGCCGTGCCGCAAAGCGCTCACGCCGACGAACGCCAAAATGGTCTACCGGCGTTACCTGCTCCGAACGAAAAATCCATGGCGCCAGGGCCCGCGGCTGCTACGCCTTCGGCCGTTCAGCAACAGCAACCAACGGCGGTTGTCGTGGTGCAAACGCTGTCACCTCCTCCTCCGGGCTACGAGTATAAGCTCAAGCGTGTTGCACGAGAGCCTCGCGCTCCGTAGTGCAGCTTTATGTTCTGGTCGGCGTTGTCTTGACAAGCGCCAAAGTCACTGGAACCTACTCAAGTTCCTATGCCCATTACGACGAAGATTACACATTCAACTACTTCGGCACTCAGCATGGTATTGGTCTCGAATTCCGTCTCTCAAAAAATATTGCGCTGAATGCCGATATTCGCGGCGTTCTCCGCACCTGCATCGGTGGCGACTGCGATGGCACGTCGGGTACCGTTTCGATACGAGGCGGCGCGACCTTTTATTGGTGAACGATCGGGAATAGCAGCGGTTTTTCGCTCGCATTTTGCAAGGCACTTCCCCATGAAACCTTTTTCGCTTGCCCGCGTGCTCGTTGCTGTTGGCTGCCTCGCATCGTGTAGCAGAAGCTCGTCTCATGCTACCCCGCAGAGCTCACCCGACGGCGGGGTCGTCGCCCTCGCTCCTCCTCTCGCCTCCGGTCCTGCATTTTCGTTCGTGCCAGCCAAGGGCCCGGTGTACGTTCGGCGCGGGCAAGTCACGAGCATTCCCATTACCATCACGCGAAGCCATGCACCCGGAAGCGACATTCAAGTCACGATAACAAGCAAGCCCAACGGCGTTTCCGTGGCACCGCTCACCATTGCGGCCGGTTCGAGCACCGGGGAGCTTGCCATTACCGTCGACAAGTCCATGGCGCAAGGTGCTTTGAAGGACGATTTGGTACTTCAAGGCTCTCCGCCGGGCGCATCCGCCACGGCAACCATGAATCTGCCGCTTTTCGTGAGAGGCAAGCGCGGCGAATTCGATACCACCTTCGCGCCTGGCGGTGTGTACGAAAACATAGAAAAAAAATATTATAGTATACCCATAGTTGTTTCGCAAAGTGATGGCAAAATCCTTATTGGGGCATGGATTGATGGTGTATGGCACACTAACGATCGGGGTTCAGTCGGCTGGAGCGAGGTGATTCGCTTGAACGCCGATGGCTCGGTCGATTCAACATTTCGCGCTCCCTTCATACAAACGGCTTCTGGTGGCGACGTTTACGGCCTGACCGCATACCCAGACGGTCGCGTCGTAACGATCACGCTAGACTACATCATTCGCTACACGGCCACCGGTACTCCCGACGTAACATTCAATAAAATAGGCTCTGTTTCGACTGATTCATTAATCTCTGCCGGCAAGAATTCTTTTTACCCAGAAGACGTCGTCGCCGTAGGACAGGATGACAGCATCTACGTCGGCGGAAGCGCCAAAGTCTCCAACAACGGCCCCGGAACGAAATACGCATTCCTCCAAATCCCGGCCAACGGGCAGGGAAACACGCGAGGCATGCACGGCTGCTCAGGGGCTTGGGATAAGACCAATGAATCGCAGTACATTACCAAGTTGTCTCTGCTTTCAACGGGCGCGCTTGTTTTTGCCGGTACCGGCACGGTGAAGGGCCTCTCCACTAGCCGAGATGGCGTAGGTGTTGGTCGGTACAACCAGCCGACGTCTTGTGCCCTTGACCCGAACTACGGAAACAAAGGAATATGGTACTCTAAGGCTTGGCACCATTTGGAAGACGCGGTGTTCGAAGCCGATGGAAGCGTTGATTTGCTCGTGAGCAACGGCGTAACTCCAGAAGTCTATTCGATTGTTCGCATCAACAAAAACGGCAATCTCGAGGCCAAGGTGGATTTGCCGCTTTACGCTGCTAGCGGCATCACACGTGTGCCCGATGGCCGCTACCTTGTTGCTGGAGGCCACGAGCAGCCGGTAGGAAAAAATTCCATGGCCGTTGCCTGTTACACCTCGGATTTGAAGCCTGATACGTCCATTGGCAAGCAAGGCGTCGCTATCATGCCCGTCTCCACCACCTTGTCCGATTATGGGTCTGAGCGAAAAATTGGACTGCGCGCCGTGTACACGCCCGACGGCTCGCGCACAGTGGTTGTGGGCAGAATAGACTCGCACCTCGTCGTGGCACGCATTTGGAATTAGAGCGTGTTCCTGGGGTCCGATGGGAAAGACGCCGAAAAGTGGGCCCTTTGAAAAAATGGGTACACCCTTGCGCCTATGGGAATTTTTGCAGTCGCAGTTGCCGTTACTGTGATTCTGTTCGACGCACGCGATTTCATCAATCGGCGCCGCCGCCCTTCTGCGTAACCGCGATGGCTATGGCGGCGGAGAAAGGCATCTCCGCCGCCACAAGTCACCAAGTCACCTCAAAGCCGGTTACGGCGTCAAGTTGGCTAAGCGCCTATTGGCTTTGCCCGTAGATCTGTAGATTGAGCGCTTTTTCTCGTGCCTCTTGCTCGGCGATTGCCTTTTCGTTGTCAGCTAGTTTTTTTGCCCGTAGATTAGCCATATCCTTGTCGACCTGAGCCTTATTCTTGGTCATAGCGTTCGTGTATACGGTTTCATTTTCAGTGTAGTAGCCAGCATTTTTGAGAAGGTGAGCCGTTTCTTGGGGGTCGCCACTGTTGATGGCCTTGAGGATTTCTGGGCGCTTGGCATAGTAATCGACTAGGGCTATCGCGCCTTCCTTGAGTGATCCGTAAGCTCGAAAACGGGTGACGGGGTGCGGTGGATCGAAGACCACAAGTTTTTTGCCATCGGATGGATTAGGCCACTTGTTCTTCTGGATTTCTTCGTTGGTTGCGATGTGTGCGTTGCTCCTTTTGACCCAATTGTCTGCTATTTCAGGCGAATAGCGCTCCCGAGTGCCTGTCAGATAGTGGTGCGGGACATCGGTGCCAGCCTTCATGTTGCCAAGATTATAATTAAAGCAGTAACGACCATTGCCTGTTTCACCCCGGACTTGCGCCATGAGGACGTGAACCCCTTGCTCGGTAAGCACAGGCTTTCCGTCTTGGCCGTACACGTTTCCCAGGGCTTCGGCGAGGTCCTGTGTGGTCGGTGTTGTCCGATTGACGCTGATCTCATTCGCATTTTTCGTATAGTAATGCCCTGGTGGCCTGCTGACAGTTTTTGCTTGAGCAGCTGCTGTTCCGTTCGACTGTGTCGCCTGCTCATTGGGCCGATCGGTTCTGGCTTGCGCTGCCTGGTGATTGGGTGCATTCGCTGGTTTTGCGTTTGGTTTCTGGTTCGTGGTGCCCGCAAACATTTCCGCTGGGTATTCGATGGGATGATCCATCTCCGGCGGCGCATGCGTCGAGCTTCGCGTCTCTGATGGGTTGGTGTTGGATGGATTCGTGTTGGTGTTGATTGTGGAGGGTTGTGCCGAAGGCGGCGGACCGTACTGGCGCGTGCGAGACGCGCCATCATTTGAGATTGAATTAACCATACAACCCCACTCGACCTTTTTCGCCGAGTGTTTCGTCGATGACCAAAAATCGACATGCGACCAGCGACTGGGCTCGCCCGAATCTGCCGTGGCAATAATATTATAACAAAACGCTTTGTTTGACCCGGCCTGTCCGCGCGGTAGAGACAGACGGAGCATGGCGACGCCACCCCCTAATTCTGTTGGCTCTGTTGACTCTGCCGGCGACCTCAGCGACGTCATTGCGCGCGCCAAAAGCGGAGACCGCCAGGCCCTTGAAACCGTGCTTGCCTCCGTGGCTCCTGCAATTCACCGCTTCAGCATGCGCATGTGCCGCAACGTGCACGACGCCGAGGACGTGGTTCAAGACACGCTGCTCAACATTGCCCGTCACATTGGTGACTTCGAAGGTCGCTCATCGCTATCGAGCTGGGTTTTTGCCATTACGCGAAGCGCGTGCGCAAGAAAGCGCCGCGGGCTCAAAAATCAGCCGTCAGTGGACGACACCCATCTTGTGCACACCCAAGATCTGGCTCCGTCGCCCGAGGCTCGCGCGTCCGACCAAGAGCTCGCTTCCTCGCTCTCCACGGCGCTCAATGCTTTGGTCGACGACTACCGCGAGGTCATTCTCTTGCGCGACGTCGAGGGCCTTTCGGCTCCCGAGGCTGCGAGTGTGCTTGGCATTTCCGTTGACGCACTCAAAAGCCGTTTACACCGAGCGCGCGAAGCACTTCGCACGGCCCTTCGGCCGCTGCTCGAACCCAGAATCGATCGCAGCGGCCCCACGAGTTGCCCCGATGTCGTCGCGCTCTGGTCGAAAAAGCTCGAAGGCGATTTGAGTCCGGCCGATTGCTCGTCAATGGAAAAGCACCTTGCAAGCTGCGCCTCGTGCGGCTCCGCATGCGGCGCGCTAAAAAGCGCTCTTTTCGCATGCCAGCGCATTCGCACCGAGCAGGTGCCGCCGGCGATTCAGGCGCGAGTGAAGGCTGCAATGCGAGCCTGGACCTCTAGACCGCTTTGAACTCGCGTCAACTTGAAAGCGGTCTACCAGTTGCGGGCTAGTCCGCGAATCCTTTGGGGGTCCTGTTGGCTCCCACGCAGTCAACCATGAACCGATTCTTTGTAAGTGCGCTTGGTTTTTCCGCGCTCGTCTTGGCGGCATGCAAGCACACCGAGGCGCATTCTGCTCCACCCGAAGGCCCGGCGGTGGCTGTGAGCATTGCTCCGGCGCACGAAGAAGAGTTGCCTATCGTTTACCGTGCGAGCGGCACCGTTCGTGGCCGCAACACGACAACGCTCATAAGCAAAACAACGGGGTATGTTCGCAACGTTCTCGTGCAAGCCGACGATCGCGTGACGGCAGGGCAGCTGCTTGTCAAGCTCGAGGCCAACGACGTCCAGGCCCAGGTTGCGCGAAACACGGCGACGGTGGGTCAGCTCACGAATAACAAAGTCGAAGCGGAAAATGCTCTCGCGGCCGCTCGCGCCAACGCGAAAATCGCGAAATCATCTTTTGATCGTGCCGCGCAGCTTCTCAAAGACAACGCGATTCCGCAGCAGCAATTCGACGAGGCCGAAGCGCAATGGCATGGCGCCGAAGCGCAAGAAAAAGCGGCGCAGGCGCGTGTGCGCGCCGCGGGCTCGGGCATCGCCGCGGCGAACGCCGAGCTTGCCCAGGCAAACGCAACGCTTGGCTACGCGGACATTGTTGCGCCGTTTGCAGGGCGCGTGCTCGAGCGGCGTGTCGATCCGGGCGCGCTCGCCGCTCCAGGAACGCCGCTCGTGGTCGTTTCCGACGAAGGTGGCCTGCGTGTGGAAGCCGCGGTCGAAGAATCGTACGCCGACGACGTGAAGGTGGGCGACGACGTGAACATTTCCATTGGAACGTTAGCGCCCATGACTGGCAAAGTTGGTGAAATCGTGCCCCATATCGATACGAATTCACGATCGTTTTTGGTCAAAGTGGATTTGCCTCCCGATGCTGGGGCTCTTCGCCCAGGAACGTACGCCCATGTGGGGTTTGTCGTCGGCTCTAGCCCCCACCTCGTCGTGCCCACCACCGCCATGACCTCTCTTGGTGCGCTCGATCGTGTTTTTACGGTGGATTCGAAGCGAGCGCGAATGCGAATGATCACACGAGGCGAAACGGTGGGCCAGTGGACAGAAATTTTGTCCGGCCTGACAAAGGGCGACAACGTCGTTGTCACGCCTCCGCCTGATTTGCGTGACGGCATGCCTGTCGAGGTTCGGCCATGAGTGGCGGCGCCACCATGACTGGCAAGCTCGGGCCCGCTGGCAAGCTTGCACGCGCATTCATTCACTCGAAGCTCACGCCTCTGATTCTCGTTGCTTCGGTGATTCTCGGTGCGTTTGCCGTCTGGCGTCTGCCGCGCGAAGAAGAGCCTCAAATCATCGTGCCCATGAGCGACGTCATCGTTTCGATGCCGGGCGCCACGCCGAAAGAGGTCGAAGAGCGTGTGACGAAACCGCTCGAGCGGCTTCTTTGGGAAATCCCCGGCGTCGAATACTTGTATTCTACAACAATGGAAGGGCAGTGCCAAGTCATTGTTCGATTCTTCGTGGGCGAGGACGAAGAACGCGCCATGGTGCGTCTTACCCAGAAGCTCGCGGCCCACGCCGACATCATTCCGCCTGGCGCATCGCCTCCGCTCATCAAGCCGCGATCGATCGACGATGTTCCGATTTTGGCACTTACGTTGTGGAGTAAAAGGTATTCAGGTTACGAGCTTCGACGCATTGCCGCCGAGTTGCAAGAGCAGGTCAAGCAAGTCGAGGGTGTGAGTGAAGTCACGCTCACAGGCGGTGAGCGGCGAACCGTTCGTGTTCTGGTCGACGCCGAGCGGCTTTCTGCGCATCGCCTCTCCCCCGAGATGGTCATGGAGGCACTGCGAGGCGCCAACGAGCGACTTTCCGCAGGTTCGATGGCCACTGGCAATCGCGAATTTTTGCTCGAAACCGGCACCGTGCTGACGAATGCAAAAGACGTGGGCAACGTCGTGGTTGGCGCTTCCGACGGCAGGCTCGTATTTTTGCGCGATGTGGCCTCCGTCGTTGACGGGCCCGACGAGCCTTCCACCTACGTTCGTTTTGGCGCGGGTGCGGCGGCCGAAGGCGAAAGCCGGCACCTTGGCACCGAGGCCGTGCCAGCGGTGACGCTTTCGGTTGCCAAGCATAAAGGCCGAAATGCCGTTTGGGTCGTTGACGACGTCATGCGGAAAGTCGATCCCCTTCGCGGCTCGCTCCTTCCCGGGGATGTCGAGCTGTCGGTCACGCGCGATTACGGAGCCACGGCCGCCGAAAAGAGCAACGAGCTACTGTTCCATATGGGCATTGCCGTTGTCAGCGTTGGTTTCCTCATTTGGCTGGCTTTGGGCAAGCGTGAAAGCGGCATCGTGATGCTTGCCATTCCGGCAACGCTGGCCCTCACACTCACTGTCTTTTACCTTTACGGTTACACGCTCAATCGCATTACGCTGTTTGCACTCATCTTTTCAATTGGCATTCTCGTCGATGACGCCATCGTGATCGTCGAGAACATCGCGCGCCACGCGCGCCTGCCCGAGAATCGCGGGCGCGATCTTGCCGAGGTGGCCGTTCGCGCCGTCGACGAAGTCGGCAACCCGACCATTTTAGCGACCATGACGGTCATTGCCGCCATTCTTCCCATGGCTTTCGTGGGTGGATTGATGGGACCTTACATGAGGCCCATTCCCGTGGGTGCATCGGCGGCCATGCTTTTCTCGCTTCTCGTCGCGTTCATCGTCACGCCGTGGGCCACGGTGCGAATGCTTGGCAAGGGGCACCACGCGGGCGACGAAGACGAAGGGCGCTTGACCCGATTTTATCGGAATGTCATGGGCGCATTGTTGCATGTTGCACGATTGCGGACCGCATTCCTTGGCGGCGTGGCCATTCTTCTCGTTCTTGCCATGTCGCTCGTCGCGGTGAAGTGGGTGCGCGTGAAAATGCTGCCCTTCGACAACAAGAGCGAGTTTCAAGTCATTGTCGACATGCCCGAGGGTACCACGCTCGAACAGACTTCCCGCGTGACGCAAGCGCTTGCCGAGGTCATTCGAAACCAACCGGAAGTAACCAATTATCAAGAGTACGTTGGGACCTCAGGGCCTTACAACTTCAATGGTCTTGTCCGGCATTACTTTCTGCGCCAGGGGTCCAACGTTGCCGACATCCAGGTAAACCTCGTCGACAAGTCCGAGCGCAAAGCGCAGAGTCATGCCATTGCCAAACGGGTTCGCGATGCGATGGTGCCCATTGCCAATCGCTATGGCGCTCGCATCAAAGTGGCCGAGGTGCCGCCTGGCCCGCCGGTGCTCGAAACCATGGTCGCCGAGATTTATGGCCCTGATTACCAACGCTCCATCGAGATTGCGAAAGACGTGCGTGATCGCTTCGAGAAAACCAACGGCGTCGTGGACGTCGATTGGTATGTCGAAGACGATCAACCAAAGTATCGTTTTGTTGTGGATCAAGAAAAAGCTGCGCTCAACGGCGTAAGCAAAATGGATGTGGTCAACGCACTTCGGCTTGCGAGTGCTGGAGGGACCGCCGGCCTTTTGCACGACGAACGCGAGAAGGAAGACGTGCCGATCGTGGTGCGCCTCGACCGCCCATCGCGCTCGGACCTATCGCGTTTGCAGAACATTCGCGTGGCCGGGCGCGACGGAAGCTACGTGAGCATTGGCGAGCTCGTGGAGCCCGAGCTCGTCACCAGCAACAAGAGCATTTACCACAAAAATCTCATGCCTGTGGTGTACGTCACCGCCGATGTGGCGGGCGCGATAGAAAGCCCGGTTTATGCCATTTTGCAGCTTGGGAAAGAGCTCGACGGCATGAAATTGCCCGAAGGCTATTCGCTCGAGCAGCACACTTCGTCGCAACCGTTTCACACCGACAAGTATGCGATGAAGTGGGACGGCGAATGGCACATCACCTACGAAGTGTTTCGCGATCTCGGAGCTGCTTTCGCCGCGGTGCTCGTCCTTATTTATGTATTGAATGTGGCGTGGTTTCAGTCGTTTCAAACGCCGCTCGTGATCATGAGCGCGATTCCGTTCTCGCTCGTTGGTATTTTGCCGGCGCACGGTATTTTGAATGCCTTCTTCACCGCCACGTCAATGATTGGATTTATTGCCGGCGCCGGAATCGTGGTACGCAATTCGATCATTCTGGTCGATTTCGTCGAGCAGCGGCTCGCCGAGGGGGCGCCGCTCGACCAGGCGGTGATCGACGCGGGTGCGATTCGATTTCGCCCCATGTTGCTGACTGCCGCAGCCGTCATCGTGGGCGCGTTCGTCATTCTTTTCGACCCTATTTTCCAAGGGCTCGCGATTTCGCTCATGGCCGGAGAAGTCGCGTCGCTCGCGCTCTCGCGCATGACCGTTCCCATCGTTTATTTCCTCATGAAACGACGAGAGGCGCGCGTGGCGGAAAAAAAGCACCATGTGCCAAGCCCAACGCCATCGCAAGAACTTGGTGCCGCCGAATGATCAATGCTGCCGCGCTCTCGCCGTCGCCTTGGCGCAGAGCGCGCATGAGCCGAACCCGATTCACGGGCCCTTGGCTCTTAAGCTAACCCACGCTAACCCATACCCCAGAAGAAGGAGACAACCATGTGCCGTCGAGTTGAATGCAGTGAGTGTCACAAGCCTACCTATGCAGGTTGCGGAATGCACATCGAGCAAGTGCTAGGCGATGTCCCGCCGGAAGAGCGTTGCAAGTGTCGAGAGAAAAAGAAAGAGGAAGGACAAGGAACCGATAAGTCTTTTCTGCGTCGGTTGTTTGGAAACTGAAAGAACGGCCCATGCCGCACAGTGTGAGCTTCAGCCACTGGTCTGATCCGCTTTGCATTTGGGCCCTGGTTGGCCAGTCGAAGCTCGATCGCATTCTCCGCGATCTCGGCGGTTGCCTCCGCGTCGAGTATCGAATTGCCCCCATCTTTGGCAGTATACCGTGGCGCTTTGCAGAAGGGCCGTGGGCGAAAGAAGGCATTTTAGGTCGAATCGCCGCCACAAAGCGAATCGCCGAACAGAATGGGCGTTCCGATGTCTCCGGCGAGTGTTGGCAGCGAGCCGCGCCTGCCACGTCGTGGGCACCGGCAGCGGCCATCAAAGCTGTTTTCGCTCTTGGCGAGGGCCTTGGTATGAAGGCCGGGCCCGCCTATCAAGTGGCACTTCGAGAACGTTTCTTCGTTGCGGAACAGAACATTGCGCTCCGAAAAATTCAGCTCGAGCTCGCCGAAGAAATGAATCTGCCTCGCGAACCCATCGAGGCCTCCCTCGATGACGGCAGCGCCCTTTGCGCGGTAGCCGAAGACTACGCGGAGAAGGAACGGCTTCGCATTCAAGGTTCGCCGACATACATTTTCGATGCCGGGCGAATCATACTGTATGGGAATTTCAATTATGAAGTTCTGCACCATGCTGTTGTCGAACTATGTCGCACCACCGAATCCTAGCCAATCGAATGTAGGGGCGCGATTCATCGCGCCCTCGGAATCGTCCAGGATGTGCCCGCGGTCGGGCGCCATGAATGGCGCCCCTACAAAGCGGCCTAAACCGGTGCAAGGTATTGCCGATCTATCCATACTTGCCGGCCATCGGGAAACATGACGAGGTAAACTGCCCCGTTGGCGTGCTGAACCATGGCAGGATACGTGCGCCCATCGGCCCATGCAACCTGCACGCGGGTGCCCGGAGCAAAGCCCATATTGTAGCTTGCGTAGTTTGAAGGCACGGGCGCGGGCATTCCTTGTGGCGGGTGATGGGAATAGGAATTTGGCCCCGATGCCAATCCCGATGCCAATCCCGATGTTTGGCCCGATGTCTGCGCAGCCACGGACGAGGAATGCGGCGTCCGCTGCGATTGACGCGTTTGCGGCGTAAACACCGGCATTGGCAGCGTGCTACGCTTGTGGAAAGCGGCGTTTGGCCCATTGTTGGGATGGCTCGAGGCTGCAGCCGGTGTTGGCGGAGCCTCCATAATGTGCGTTGCTGCTGCGGGTGCTGCGGGCTGCGCTTCGCGCGGCGGCGGCGAGGAGGTGCGCCGCCGATTCGAAGCCGCGTTCATGATGGACGATGGCAGACGCGCTGACATGAGTGTTTGCGATGTGGAGGCACTCGACGATCGGTCGGTGGCCGCCGCCACCAGATGCGGTGTGGGTGGAGGCCCGTAGTCGGAGGTTCGTTCTTGCCCGAGCGAGTCATGCTCGTATTTGAGCTCTTTTGGGGGCTCGGATTGGGCTCGGCTGGCGTTCGATGACGACGACGCGCGATCGGACAGCGGCGCATAGGCCGAAGGGAGGGTGCCCGTGTTTCGAGGATCGATCGTGGGGGCTCCGCAAGCGATGCAGAACTTTCGCGACCCGATGAGTTCGGCACCGCACTTCGCGCAGTGGGTCATAGCGCCTTGTATGTTGGGCCAGCCGCGCGGACGACACAAGCAGTTGCTCGTTTTCGATGGACGAAGAGTGTCGCCGGAAAGCCACCCATGTCGATGGCGAACTCGCGCTCGACGGGCAGCCCTGCTTGCTCGGCGCGTGCACGAATGCGCTCTGGTTCGGGCACAATCCACACGAGTGTGCCACCTGTACCGAGCATGTGCGCAGCGTGGGACACGAAGCGTTCGAGCAGCTCGGAGTGCGTTCCGCGTCCCACGCGACGCCCCATCGGCGGGTTGGTGAGGATCCCAGTTACGCCTTGTGGCGTGAACGTCAAGCAGTCGGCCTGATGAATGGTTGCATTCTGCACATTTTCGCTTGCAAGGTTTGCTCGTGCAATGTGCACGGCGCGTGCGTCGATGTCGGTTCCAACGAGCGCGCTGTAGGGCCCAAGCATGGCGCGCTCGACAAGCTCGGTGCCTGCGCCAACGAAAGGATCCCAAAGAATGTCATTTGCCCCTTGCGGCGCAAGACGCGCAAGGGCCGCGGCAAGGATTCGATGCGAAGACGCTGGCACATCGCGTTTGCGATAGGCGAAGCGAGGGTCGTCGAAACCTTGTGGCACGAGCTCGATCGCAACGTGGCCATCGTGATCGTGGCGATCGCCGCGATCGTTCACGACGACTTCCCACGTGCTTTGCGTGGGATCGCTGACAAGCTCGGTGGTTGCCTTTGCCACGAGCGCGGCACATCGCCACGTGAGCGCGCGCCGGTGGCCACCACCAGCCCATGCAAAGCGGAAGCGAATTTTTTTGCCGCCGGTGTCTGTGAACGTGCGAAAAATCGCCATGGCCTGCTCGCCAGTCATCGCGCGCACGATGAGTTCCGCAAGATCGCCATCGTTTTGGGCTTTTGGGACCGGCTGCACCGGCGGAAGCGGAAAACCCACATAAAGCGCGGTGCGAATGGCGGTTGCGCGTGCGAGCGGTGCATCGAGCCACGCCTCGACTGTGCCGCGCCCAGCCGGTGAGCCAATGTGCGGGCGCCAGGCCTTGCCAAGCTCTTCGACAACGATGGCCTCGAGGCCGCCGCGAGTATGAAAGCGCACCGGGATGGGCCTCCCAAAGGAACGCGAAAGGACTATTTTCCCCAATGTTTCGCGATCGCGTGTGCGATCGATCATAAGGGTTGCCATTCTGCTCGTTCGGCCCAGCGATGAATCGTGCGCGGCAACGGTTGCGAGTTTCGCTCGCGCCTCGAGCGATCCGATCTTTCCGAGCGCATAGGCCATGGCGCGCCTGTCGTCGTCGCTGTTCGTTTGGTCCCAGAACGAGAGCAGCACGCGCTCGATTGCCTCGCGCTCTTGGGTGGACACTGGGGTAAGGTTTCCGAGCGCACGCATTGCGGCGCGGCGTAGTTTCGGATCGGCGTCGGTGACTGCGGACATCAGCCACCTGCGCGCTGGCATCGTTTCTTCTGGGGTGCCGATGATGGCGAGGCGCCCAACGAGCCTTCCGAGTCGACCTCGCAGCGGCCGCTTGGCTTCCTTTGCGGCGCCTAGCACGCCTTCGATGACGCGCCCGAGGTATTGCTTTTCAATGCGAAGAACGGCGCGTTCTGCGTTGCTCACGCGCTCGTCGCGCTTGCCGCAATCGTCGCGATCGAGAGCCATCAGCTCGAGTAGCTTCGGCAGATCACGCACTTTCGGCGTGTAGCCGGGGTCGCCCACGCGCTCGGCAAGCGAAACAAGCGGGATTTCGTGCGTTCGCGATGTCATGATCGGATCCTGGCATCTTTTCATGCGTGTCGGTGTAGCTTCTTGTCGTTGTGATCGAGCTCGATACCCGTGTGTTTCGCGCGCTGCATCAAGTCATGTCCGGAAGCCTCGTGCTTGCCGTAATGGCCATTTTGACCGTGATAGGAAGTGGTTGGTCGTTGCTTGCCCTGGCGCCGCTGCTCGCGTCGCCGAAGACACGGCGCTTTGCCGCCGCGCTGCTCGCGGTGCTGGCAACGACTTCGTTCGTGGTCGTTGCCATCAAACTCGTTGTTCGGCGCATGCGTCCTTTTGCTAGCCTGCCGGGAATCGAGGCGCGCGTATTTCCCGCGCCAACCGACTTCTCGTTTCCAAGCGGGCATGCGGCCGGTTCGTTCGCGTGCGCAACGTTCGCTGCTTGCCTTCTTCTTCGTGACCGTGCTCGTGACCGTAGGCGCCAGGGCGACGTCCCGTCGAGCGCGGTCCAGTCGCTGCGCTCGTGGCGCGTGCTCGTCGCGTTTTTGCTTTACATGCTGGCCGCAGGCATCGCGCTTTCACGCGTTGCGCTCGGCGTTCACTTTCCCGGCGATATAGCGGTGGGTGCTGTGCTAGGCACGGCGCTTGGTGGTGCGGGGGCTTGGCTTTATTTGCGACAAGACCGCTTTCGATTTGACGCGATTTCTGCGTTGGCGACTCCGGTGCGGTCCTCAAAGCCGAAGCAGGCTGTTCCGGTCCGCTCCTCGCCGCCGCCTTGAACTCGCGTCAACTTGAAAGCGGTCTAAATTTTCTCGCTCTCGGAGCTTGCTATTTTCAAGCCAAAAGGTCCAAAATGCGCCCCCCTTGATGCTGGGAGGCCCATGCCACGTGTGCTCGTGACGTTCGCCACGTTTGTCGTCGCGATGGCTTGTGGCGTATCCCGTTTGCTCCATCTGTCTCGTTTGCCCCGTTTGCCCGCCTCGTCGGCGGTTCCAAGCGTTTTTGTGTAATATACAAGGATTGTACCATGGCCAAAGATAAGGACCAAAAAGAACCGCCGACTGACCAATGGCCGAAAGTTACCCATTCCGACTCGTCGTTCGAAAACGGCGGCGGCATGAGTATGGGTGTGGCCATCGTCGGATTCCTTCTCTGTTTTCTCGCCGGCGCTGCCCTCATGTGGGGTTACGACAGCCATCGCATGAAAACCGCGGGCGTCATAGCCGCTGACACGAGTTCGGGCGGCATGGGCAGCGCGACTTGGTCCGATGCCGATTCGCCCATTCCCGTTTCCAGCAAGGACCCCATTTGGGGAAATCGTTATGCGCCGGTCACCGTCGTGATTTTCTCGGACTTCCAGTGCCCGTTCTGCGCACGCGTCGAACCCACGATCGATCAGGTCAAAAGTACCTACGGTCCTGACAAGGTTCGCATTGTTTGGAAGAACCAGCCGCTGCCAATGCACGACAAGGCCAGGGGCGCGGCCGAAGCGGCGATGACGGTTTTCGCGTTGAAAGGATCGGAAGCGTTCTGGAAATTCCACGACCTGGCTTTCCAGAACCAGCAAGCTCTTGGCCCTGACAACTACGAAAAGTGGGCCGTGGCCGCCGGTGTTGACCCAAGCGCCTTCAAAACCGCGCTTGCGGCGAAAACGGCCAGCGCGAAGGTCGCCGAAGATCAGCAGCTCGCCACCAAGGTTGGTGTCAACGGCACGCCCGCGTTCCGCATCAACGGCGTTGAGCTTACGGGCGCGCAGCCGTTCGACAAGTTCAAAGCAGTCATCGACCAAGAGCTCGGCAAGGCGCAGGCGAAAATCGCTTCAGGCACTGCGAAAGATCGCGTGTACGTTGAAACGTCGAAAGAGAACTTCAAAGCTGCCCCTGCCAAGCAGGAAAAAGAAAGCGAGAGGGAAGACTCCACCACCGTGTGGAAAGTGCCAGTCGGCAACTCGCCCTTTTTGGGTAGGCCCGATGCGCCCGTTACCATCGTCGTGTTTTCGGACTTCCAGTGTCCGTTCTGCAAGCGCGTCGAACCAACGCTCGACAAAGTAAGAGAAACGTATGGCGACAAGGTTCGTGTCGTTTGGAAAAACAAGCCGCTACCGTTTCACCCGCGGGCGATGCCTGCCGCCCAACTCGCGATGGAAGCGCGCTCGCAGAAGGGCGACAAGGGCTTTTGGGAGGCACATAAGCGCCTGTTCGCGTCGCAGCCAAAGCTTGATGACGCCGATCTTGAGAAAATTGCGACTGACATGGGGCTCAACGTCGAGAAAGTCAAGGCCGCCATTAAAGATGCAAAATACAAAAAAGAGGTCGAAGCCGATGTGGAGCTTGGCGACAGCATCAAGGCTGGTGGCACCCCGCACTTTTTCATCAATGGCCGTCGTCTCGTCGGTGCGCAGCCGTTCGAAAAGTTTGCAGCGATCATCGATGATGAGATCAAGAAATTCGACGATCAAAAAGGCAAAGTCGCCGCAAAAGAATACTACGACAACCTAATGAAAACGGCGAAAGTCGGCGCGGCGGCAGAGCGCGAGCCGGCCGAACGCGAGCCGGCGGAACTGGAAAAGAAAACGCCGCCACCAGTGCCCGCGGGCGCGCCAACGCGCGGCCCCGCGAATGCCAAAGTCGTCATTCAAGAATGGAGCGATTTTGAATGTCCGTTCTGCGGGCGCGTGGAGCCCACGGTTGCGGAAATTATGAAAAACTTTGGCGACAAGGTGAAGTTCGTCTGGCGCGACAAGCCCCTGCCAATGCACGCAGATGCTATGCCCGCCGCCCAGGCGGCACGCGAGGCGCTCAAGCAAAAGGGCTCCGAGGGCTTCTGGAAAATGCACGGTAAGCTGTTTGCAAATCAGCGGAAGCTACAGCGCGAAGATCTCGAGGGCTACGCCAAAGACATGGGGCTTGACATGGAGAAATTCAAAGCTGCCCTCGACAAAGGCACGCACAAGGCCGCCATTGAGGCCGACGACAAAGCCGGCTCAGAAATTGGCATTGACGGCACGCCCGCCTTTTTGATTAACGGATATTACATTAGCGGCGCACAGCCGTACCCAGTTTTCAAGAAGGCAATCGAACGCGCGCTCGCCGACGCGAAACCATAAGATCGCGCTAGAAGCATCGAAACTCGTAGGGGCGCAGCATGCTGCGCCCCTACAGTTTTGATGGGCTTTTCGTCCGGCGCGGAGGAATCCAAATGACATCTCGTTGGCTTTCGTTTTTCGTTCTCGCGCTGCTCGTGGCGTGCAGCGGTGCCAAGGCGCCAGCGCACGCGCAACAAGCACAACGTGTTGAGCCCCCTGATGCGTCGGCCGTTGCCCCTGCCAGCCCCGCCGAGCAGGCAAGCGCGGAAGTCGATGTTGTCATTCCCATTGGTCCCCGCGACGCGGTTCGCGGACGTCGCCTGGCACGGATCACCATTGTTCTTTTTTCGGATTTCCAGTGCCCATTTTGCGCACGTGTAGAACCAACGCTACGCGAATTGCTTAAAGACTATGGCGACGACCTTCGCATCGTTTGGAAAAATCAGCCGTTGCCGTTCCACGAGCACGCGCGCCTTGCGGCCGAAATCGGTCAGGGTGTTCTTGAAACGAAAGGTCAAGAAGCTTTTTGGCGTTTCCACGACACCGTGTTTGCAAACGCGTCGTCCATGAACCCGGAGTCGCTGCGTGCGTGGGCGGCTCTGGCGGGCGCCGACGGTGCGGCCATCGACGCGGGCCTCAGCAAGAAAGCGTGGTCGGCAAAAATTGACGACGACATCGCGCTTGCCAATCGCGTGGACGCCACGGGAACGCCAACGGCGTTTGTCAACGGCGTGATCGTGGTGGGGGCGCAGCCGTACAGCAAGTGGAAAACTGTCATCGACACCGAGCTTGCCAAAGCCAATCAGGCGATCGCCGAAGGCACGGCTCGCGATCGAGTTTACCGCGTACTTACCACCAAGAACTTCGAGGCAGGGCCACCCAAAGACGATCAAGACGAAGAAGAAAAAGACACGCGCGTGTGGCACGTGCCCGTGGCGGGCGCGCCAACGCGCGGCCCGGCGAATGCGCTTGTCACGATTGTCGAATTTGGGGATTTCCAATGTCCGTATTGCAAGGGCGTGCAGCCAGTGCTCGAGCAAATTCGCAGCACATACGGCGACAAGGTTCGCATGGTGTGGAAAGACCGGCCTTTGCCCATGCACCCGCGTGCCAACCCGGCCGCCCAGCTTGCACGCTTTGCTCGCGGGCAGAAGGGCGACAATGGTTTCTGGGACGTGCACGCTCAGCTTTTCGACTCCCAACCGCATCTCGAAGACGCCGATCTCGAAGCAATTGCCAAAAAGGCAGGCCTCAACGTTGGAAAGGCCATGTCAGCTGTGGAACACAAAGCTTTCCAAAAAGCCATCGAGGCCGACGAGAACCTTGCCGAAGACGTTCTCGCCACGGGCATTCCCTCTTTCTTTATCAATGGGCGGCGTCTCACCGGCGCGCAGCCTTTCGAGAAGTTCAAAACAGTCATTGACAGGGAAATGGCGAATGCCGAACAGCTTGTGCAACGCGGAGTGGCAGAAGCGGCGGTTTACGACACCATCATTCGCGATGGCGAGGGAGCGCCCGAGCAAAAAACAGTGGCACCGCCTGCCGCGCGTGCACCCTTTATGGGGGCTGCCAATGGCAAAGTGGTCATCCAAGGGTGGAGCGACTTTCAGTGCCCGTTTTGTGCTCGTGTAGAACCAACGCTCGAAGCGCTTGTCAAGGCTTACCCAACGCAGGTAAAAATCATCTGGCGCGACAAGCCGCTGTCAATGCATCCCGACGCGGCGCTTGCCGCACAAGCCGCACGCGAGGCTTTTGCGCAAAAGGGCAATGCGGGTTTCGCGAAAATGCGAAAACTCCTTTTCGATAATCAGCGCACCGAAGGCGGCTTGAAGCGCCCGGCACTTGAATCCTATGCAAAGCAAATAGGCCTTGATTTGTCGAAATTCAACAAGGCCCTCGACAACGAAACGCACAAGGCCGTCGTCGACTCCGACGACGTAGCCGCAGCCAACGCAGGCATCAACGGCACTCCTTCGTTCCTCATCGGTCCTTATTTCACATCTGGCGCGCAACCGCTTCGAAACTTCAAAAGGCTCGTTGAGCGTGTCCTCTCCCCGCCACAAGCCTCTAAAAAAGCACGCTTGTAATGCCTCGACCGTTTTCGATTGTCTCCATCACCATCGCTCTCTTTGTCGCCCTATGGCCTGAAAATGCGCTTGCCATCGAAGGGCAGCATCGCCTGGGGCTCGATCCGTCGCTTGCCATGCTCAAGGTCGACGACAAATCAACGTGGAGCGTGGGTGCCGGCCTCGCGCTCGATTACACATACGGAATCAACGATCAGTTCCAGCTCATCGCGGAAGCGGGGCATGCGGTCGTTGCGCTCAATCAGAATCAAGACACGCCCTCGTCACCGCGCACGCGTCCGGCCACGGTAACGCATGCCACGGCAGGCATTGGCTACGTCATCGACATCATCCGTTGGGTACCCACCATCGGTGTTCTGGTTGGCGGTTATCGATTCGGCGGCGGCACGCTCGACGGCGCGCTCTATCTTCCAGGGCTCGAGCTTGCCGCCAGCGTCGACTACCAGATTTCGCGTCAGTGGGCCGTCGGTGTGGCAGCCCGTGAAACGCTCTTCCTTACGAACAGTAACTATCCATTTTACATTACAGGTCTCTTGCGCGTGGTGTATTCTTGGGGGTTTTGAAGGCTGGTCCTAATATCGCTTCGATTTGACGCGCCTGGTGTGGGTGCTACTGCATCTGATTTCAACAGGGAAAGCCCAAGGTTAGGAAGCCAAGGTTTAGGAAAGGTGAGAACGCTGCGCCCATGATGTGGCTCGTACGGATTGCCCTTTCGCGCCCTTACACGTTCATCGTGATGTCGATGCTCATCGTCATCATGGGCGTTTTTTCCATCCTCCAGATGCCCACTGACATCTTTCCCGACATCGACATCCCGGTCATCTCGGCCATCTGGAACTACTCAGGCCTTTCGCCGGAGGAGATGGAACGGCGCATCGTCACGGTCCACGAGCGTTTGCTCACAACGTCGGTCAACGACATCGAGCACATCGAGAGTCAGTCGCTCACCGGCATTTCGGTCGTGAAGATCTTTTTTCAGCCGGGCGCGCGCATCGAGGCAGCGACGGCGCAGGTCACCGCGGTCTCGCAGGTGGTATTGCGACAGTTGCCCCCCGGAGCGGTTCCCCCTTTCATCATTCGCTACAGCGCGTCGAACGTTCCGATCATGCAGGCCGTGCTCGAGAGTGATTCGCTGAGTGAGCAGCAGCTCTTCGACTACGGCTCGCAATTCATCCGTACCGACTTGGTCACGATTCGGGGCACGCAGATTCCATTCCCCTACGGCGGCATGCAGCGTCAGATCATGGTCGACATCGATCCGCCGCGTCTGTATGCCTGGGGGCTTTCGCCGCGTGACGTGAACAACACCCTTACCAACCAGAACGTCATTTTGCCCACGGGCACGACGAAAATGGGCGTGAATGAGTACCCCGTCGTCGTCAACACGAGCCCCGAGCTCTCGAGGGAGATTGGTGATCTTCCTATCAAGATGGTGAATGGCGCGCCCGTCTACATACGTGATGTGGCCAACGTCCGCGACGGCTACGCCCCCCAGACGAACATGGTGCACGTGAGCGGCAAACGCTCCGTGCTCATGTCCATCTTGAAGAACGGAAACGCGAGCACGCTCGACATCGCAGCGAACGTCAAGGAAATGCTCCCGAAGACGCTCGCGAAGTTGCCGAAGGAGCTCAAGGTGTCGCTCCTGTTCGACCAGTCGCTTTTCGTGCGCGCGGCGGTGGATGGCGTCGTCAAAGAAGCCGTGATCGCGGCCGGGCTGACCGCGCTGATGATCTTGCTCTTCCTCGGAAGCTGGCGGAGCACGATCATCGTGGTCATCTCGATTCCGCTTTCCATCCTCGTCTCCATCAGCGTGCTTGCGGCGCTGGGGCAAAGCCTCAACGTCATGACGCTCGGAGGGATGTCGCTCGCCGTCGGTATCCTCGTCGATGATGCCACCGTCGAGATCGAAAATTTCCACCGCAACGCGGCGAAAAAGAAACACATCGCACGGGCAATTCTCGATAGCGCCAGCGAAATCGCAACTCCTGCACTCGTCTCCACGCTCTGCATCTGCATCGTTTTCGTGCCCGTGGTGTTCATCACGGGAGCCGCCAAGTCGCTCTTCGTTCCACTCGCGATGGCCGTCGTTTTCGCGATGCTGATGTCTTACTTCTTGTCGCGCACGCTCGTGCCAACCCTCGTGCTCATGTTCCTCAAGAAGGAGGTCGCAGCACATCACAGTCACGGCAATGAAGTGCCGCAGCGTACGATTTTTGGTCGTCTCCACGCGGGATTCAATCGCGGCTTCGACAACCTGCGCGGGTTCTACGGACGATGGCTCGCGTGGGCTCTGTCGCATCGCAGAATCGTGGTGCCGACCTTCGCGGCGTTCGTGCTCTTCTCGCTATCGCTCTTGCTTCTCAACGGCCGGGACTTCTTCCCGAGCGTCGATGCCGGTCTCATCAAACTTCATGTGCGCAGTCCCTCGGGCACACGCATCGAAGAGAGTGAGAAGCGTTTCGCCGCCATCGAAAACACGATCAAAACGGTCATTCCGCCTCACGAAATCAAGACGATGCTCGACAACATCGGCACGCCGTATAGCGGCATCAACTTGTCGCTCAGCGAAGGAACGTCGATCTCGCCGGCGGACGGTCAGATCTTAATCGCGCTCGAAGAGAACCATCCGCCAACGCCGGGCCTCGTTCGTAAGTTGCGCAAAGTCTTGAACGACAAGTACCCCGACACCACGTTCTTCTGGCTCGCGCCGGACATCTCGACCCAAGTGCTCAACTTCGGACTGCCGGCGCCGATTAGTATCCAGACGGTAGGTGCGATTGGCCACGAAGCCGAAACGTACGATGTCGCGGAAAAGATCGCAGCGCGCGTCAAGAAGATTCCGGGTGCCGTGGACGTCCGCCTCGCACAGGTGCAGGACACGCCGCAACTCCGCATCGACATCGATCGGACGATGGCAGGCCTACAAGGACTGACGGTGCGCGACGTGGCGAACGATCTGCTCATCTCACTCGCGTCGAGCTCGCAGGTGTCGCCGAGCTATTGGCTCGATTACAAGCGCGGCATCCAATACATCGTGGCCGTGCAGACACCTCAACGCGAAATCGATTCGATTGCAGACGTTGGCACAACTCCGCTCTCGATTGGTCCTGGCGAGACGCCGCAGCTTCTGTCGAACGTTGCAAGTGTGTCGCGAACGATAGGGCCCGCGAACATCACACACTACAACTCGCTCCGAACTTACGATGTGCAAGCGAACGTGGACGGTACGGATCTCGATTCCGTAGCAACCGCAGTCAGACGCATCGTCGACGAAATGAAGCCCACCTTCCCGCGGGGAACGGACGTGCGCATCAAGGGTCAGGTCGAGAGCATGGAGAAATCGTTCAAAGGGCTCGCGGTCGGCCTCTTGTTTGCCATCGTACTCGTTTACTTGCTCATGGTGATGAACTTCCAGTCGTGGCTCGACCCATTCGTCATCCTGATGGCGCTTCCAGGAGCTCTTTCCGGCATCTCATGGATGCTCTTCCTTACGCACACCACACTCAGCGTGCCTGCGCTCATGGGATCCATCATGTGCGTTGGCGTGGCCACGGCGAACAGCATTCTCGTCATCACGTTCGCCAATGGTCGGCGCGCCGGCGGCAGCAGCGCTGTCGAGGCGGCGCTTGCGGCAGGTATGACGCGGCTTCGCCCGGTCATCATGACGGCGCTCGCGATGATCATCGGCATGCTGCCGATGTCGCTTGGGCTCGGCGAAGGCGGCGAGCAAAACGCCCCGCTTGGTCGGGCCGTTATTGGCGGGCTTTTGCTCGCAACGCTCACTACACTTTTCTTTGTTCCTGTAATGTACAGCATTCTGCGTCGTAAGGCGCCGCGCGACCTGAATGCCGAAGTGGAGATGGAGGCCGTATGACAACGCATAACGATAGCGCGTCCGGGGGGCAACACGACGCAGGCGATCTTGGCTTTGAGTTGCCCAAGCCCGCGATAATGACGAAAACTCAGGCTATTGCGATCGCAGTCGCTTCCGCGGTGGTGCTTGGTGCCGGGTTCGTCATTGGCTGGCTTCCTCGGCATACGGCGAGCCGCGCTCTTGTGGCGAGCACGAAAGCACAAGAAATAGCCCCTTTGCGTGTGCAAGTGGTCATGCCGAAGGCCAAGTCGAGCGATCGATCGCTAAGCCTGCCCGGCAGTGTGCAGGCGCTGCAAGAGACTTTGGTGTATCCGCGTGCAAGCGGATACGTGCGTTCGTGGGAAGTCGACATTGGCGCCAAGGTGAAAGAAGGCGCTTTGCTCGTCGAGATCGACACACCCGAGCTCGATCAGCAGCTCGATCAGGCGCGTGCGCAACTCGCGCAGGCCGAAGCGGGCTTGGTGCAAGCCAAAGCGAACCGTGAATTTTCAGTCACGAATCTCGAGCGCTACAAGCAGCTTGCGCCGAAAGGTGTTGCTTCGCAGCAAGAGCTCGACAAGCAGCAAGCGCAATCACAGGTCGACGACGCCAACGTGCAGGTTGCGCAAGCGGCCATCGACGCGGCCTTGGCCAATACACGCAGGCTCACCCAGCTCAAGTCGTTCGCGCATGTCACCGCACCCTTTGCGGGAACGATCAACGCGCGCATGATCGAGCGAGGGCAGCTCGTGTCGCCCACTTCGGCGCTCTTCAGAATTTCGGCGACCGATCCGGTGCGCGTTTTCGTTCAGGTTCCGCAAGACATTGCGCCAAGCGTGAAGGTGGATGTGCCAGCGCAAGTTTCGGTGCGCGAGTACCCGGGCCGTGTGTTCGAAGGCAAAGTTGCTCGTTCTGCAGGCGCGCTCGACGCCGCCTCACGCACGATGAACACTGAGGTTCGCGTGCCCAACGACAAGGGCGAGCTTCTCGCGGGTATGTACGCACAAGTGGCGCTGACTTTGCCAAGCCCGCATCGCGTGTTCGAGCTTCCGCCCACGGCGCTCTTGAACGACTCCCAAGGCGTGCGTGTTGGCGCCGTCACGGAAGACAACAAGATCAAAATGATGCCTGTCGTGCTCGAACGCGACAACGGTTCGAGCATCGATATTTCGGCTGGCCTCAGCGGCAACGAGCGCCTCGTGCGGTTGGTGAACGCGGAGATTGTCGAAGGTCGACAGGTTGACGTGATTCCGTAGGGGCGTATGGCCATACGCCCCTACGTAGCGCGGCGCTTGCTCGTGCGTGTCGGCGTGCGCGTGGAACGCTTGCCAGGCGTCTTTGTCCCTGCCCGGCTCACCGGGGATCGAGGCGCGCTTGCCGCGTTGGTAGACCGCGTTGTTCTCGGTTTGCTTGCCTTGCTTGCGCTTTGGCGCGAAGAGGGCGCGTTTGCCATGCTCCTGCCGTAGCAGACCACCTCGATGTTGTTGCCTTCGCCATCGCGCACGAACGCAGCGTAGTAGTTTTGTCCGTAAGCGGGGCGCAGGCCCGGCTTGCCGTTGTTCTTGCCGCCCGCGTTGAGTGCCGCAGTGTGGAATGCGTGCACTTCTTCACGATTGTCGACGCGCAATGCGTAATGACCCTCGCCCGCCGCCTTTTTGTCTTTCACGAGCCAGAAGATTTTTTCTTTCTTCGAGCCCATACCAAAGGCGTCGGACACTTCCATGTTGATGGTCATACCGAGCGCACCGAGCGCATTTGCGTAGAACTTGCGAGCCAGCTCGAGATCGCGAACCGGAACGCTGATGTGATCGAGGGTGACGATGGGCGTATGTTTCACGAGATCCTCCAGCGGATGGCTGACACTGAAGCAGCTCTTGTGCCCGGGCGTCGTCAAGTGAAAGCGTGGTAGGAGTGAGGCTGCTTCCATCCTCACCAAGGCTCCAAGGAGTCAAAGCTGAATGTGGCCGTGTGGCATGTCGGGTCGCAGTCAGGACCATTGGGTTGGAGGATGGTGTAGGTCGCTATTGCCTGCCCATTGAGCAAAGTTTGCCCGGAGGCATCGACGACGGACAGTCGATACGAATCGCCGTTGGCAACGGTGCCGAGCGGGCTGACTGTGACTTCGACGTATACGCCGTTGCCATCGCTCTCGAGCAAGCCGTTTGCGCGGATGCCGTCGCCTTGCATCGCGAAGTACGCTGCACCTTGCCCCGTTAGTGTAGGAAGTGATGCGGTTGCGCACATCTGCTGCCAGCATGCGGTTACCGCCGCGCCGTCGAGCTCGGCGGGCGCTGCTGCGAGATGGGCGTTGAGCGTTGCGGTATCAGCGCACCCGATGAGTGTGCAAGAAGCGCCACCACCTGCTGGTGGCGCTTCGTTCTCGGTGCGACCACATCCGACCAGAAGGCTTGTCAGCGCGGCACACGAGAAAACGATCGGTGCGAGGTACTGCAACATCATCGCCGCCAATCTTAGACCGCTTTCGATTTGACGCGCGCTCTTCGCGTTGGCGCGTTGGTTCGGCGTGTTGGCTGGGCGTGAGTGTGCTCCGCGTCGGCTCATTCTCGCTCCTATTTGATCGGCCGCGCTTTGCGAATGGGTTGATGCGAACCATGCTGCATAGGGTTGGTTGGCGACGCATTGCTGTCCCACCGCTTCCGAGTTGGCGAACGCATTCGTAGTGGCGCAGCATGCTGCGCCACTACGAAGAACTCGCGGCAACTTGAAAGCGGTTTATCCAATCTGACGGGACGCGTAACCCGCGCATTCCCGTTAGCGAGTCATGGCCACTGTCCCTCACACGCCGGTGCGTGAAGGGACCGGTGACCGTGGCTCGTGACTCAAACCCCTTACAAAACGAGCCCAAGTAAGAGCATGAAGTTTTCTACGCTTGCCCGATTCATCGACAAAAAACACGCTGCCATGGCCCTTTCCGTTTGCGCTCTCGTGGCTTGCGGCGGTGGATCATCGGACGGTGTTTCCGCCGACTCCGCCGACGTAGGCACGGGCGCGGGCACGACGACGAAGTCGAATTCGACCACCTCTTCGGAAAACAAACCTACCGCGAGCACCGATACCTACCGCGGCGTCAATCTCTCAGGTGCTGAATGGGGTGAAGCAATTCCCGGCACCGAGGGCACGGACTACGTGTTCCCGACCACCGACGAAGTGGATTACTTCCTTTCGAAAGGCATGAATACCTTCCGTATTGGCTTTCTTTGGGAACGTATGCAGCCGAAGGCCTACGGTGACTTCGACGCAACGTACTTCGCCAAGTACGATGCCCTTGTGTCGTATGCGACCTCCAAGGGCGCACACGTGATTCTCAATCCGCACAATTATGCACGCTACTACGACGTAACCGTTGGTTCGGCCGACGTTCCGAATTCCGTTTTTGCCGACTTCTGGCAGAAAATGGCCAAGCACTACGCCAACAATCCCAACGTGATATTCAACCTGGTCAATGAGCCACACGACATTCCCACGCTTCAGTGGGTTGACGCGGCCAACGCAGCCATCGTGGGGATCCGCAGCACGGGAGCCACGAATCTGATTATTGCTCCAGGCAACAATTGGACAGGTGCGCATAGCTGGTACGACGACACGGGCGGCACTTCGAATGCCGTGGCCATGCTGCAAATCGACGATCCGGCGGACAACGTGGTGTTCGAAGTACACCAGTACCTCGACGCGGACTCGGCCGGTGGTTCGGGCCCATGCGTGAGCACCACCATCGGCAGCGAGCGCCTCGAACAGTGGGTTGGCTGGCTCCGCCAAAACGGCAAAAAGGGCTTCGTTGGTGAGTTTGCCGGCCGCAACGACGACACGTGCAATGCCGCCGTCACCGACATGCTCAAGTACATGACGACGAACAGCGACGTCATCAGCGGGTGGCTCTGGTGGGCTGCGGGTCCGCGGTGGGGCGATTACGTCTACAGCGTCGAGCCTAGCAATGGTCAAGATCGCCCACAAATGGCGCTCATGGCACCGTTTCTCCAAAAGAAATAGAGACGCGTTTCGTAGGGGCACCCCTTGTGGGTGCCCCTACCCTTTATAAGGCGGCGAAGGTGCGTCTGAGTCCCTCGCGCACCAGCACTTTCGGCCGATAACCAAGGAGCTTGTGCGCGGCATCGATCGATGCGAGCGAGTCGCGCACATCGCCCAAGCGTGCCGGTTCGTAGATGGCTTCGAGCGGCTTGCCGGCCTCTTCGCCAATGTAAAAAAGAAGCTTTTTTAGCGAAATGCTTTCGCCGCACGCGATATTAATCACTTCGCCTAGAAGCTTTTTGCTCGTGGACGCGCCAAGCAGATTGGCCATGACGATGTTGTCGACAAAGCAAAAGTCGCGTGTTTGCTCGCCGTCGCCATAAACCGTGGGGCGCTTGCCCTCGATGGCGGCCATGATGAAATTCGGAATTACCGCCGCATATTGGCTTTTCGGATCTTGCCGTGGCCCGAACACATTGAAATAGCGAAGGCTCAACGTCTCCATTCCGTAAAGCGCGGCAAACACCTGCATCAAGTGCTCGCATGCAAGCTTTGCCACGGCGTACGGTGACAGCGGCGCGGCCGGCATGGTTTCGACCTTTGGCAGCGCCTTGGTGTTGCCGTACGCCGCCGAGCTTGCCGCGAAGATCACCCGGCGCACCTTGGCGTGGCGTGCACAATCGAGGACAACGGTGGTGCCTTGCACGTTCGCCAGCATGGAAGCAGGAGGGTCGTCGACCGATCGCGCAACCGATGGAATGGCTGCTTGGTGGTAGACGACGTCTACATTTTTCATCATGCGGGCAACGACTTCGGCGTCGACAATCGACCCTTCGACGATTTCCAAGGGGCCCGAGAGCGACTCGACATTCGAGCGCCTGCCCGAAGAAAAGTCGTCGAGAATGCGAACGCGCTCGCCGTTTTTGAGCAGCGCCTCGGCAATGGACGAACCGATGAACCCGGCTCCGCCGGTCACGAGATGAATCGCCATAAGCCTTTATTACCCTGCCACGCGTCGAGGTGAATCGTCTGTTAGAGTCGGGCGATGTGAAGTTCGTTCACGCGGCCGATTTGCACATCGACAGCCCAATGCGCGGGCTCGATCGCTACGAGGGTGCGCCGGAAGCGCGCTTGCGCGGCGCAACCAGGCGTGCGCTCGAGAATCTCGTCACGCTCTGCATCGACGAGCGCGCTCGCTTTCTTCTTCTCGCAGGTGACGTGTTCGACGGCTCGTGGAAAGATTTTTCAACGGGCCTTTTTTTCTCAGCCCAGATGGCGCGCCTGCGCGAAGCGGGCATCGCGGTGGTGCTCGTGCGCGGCAACCACGACGCCGCGAGCGCCATTACCAAGGTGCTGCGCTTACCCGACAACGTCCGCGAGCTATCGCCCCTCAAGCCGCAAACCATCGAGCTTTGCGACGGAGAGGTATACGTGCACGGTCAAAGTTTCAATCAGCGCGTGACAACCGAGGATCTCGCCGCGCGCTATCCCGATGGCGAGCGCGGAGCCTTTCATATTGGCTTGCTTCACACGTGTCTCGATGGACGCGAAGGCTACGAGCCTTACGCGCCAACCACCCTCGATGTTCTTCGCGCCAAGGGCTATCAGTATTGGGCTCTTGGGCATATCCACACGCGCGAGGTTCTGTCGACCGAGCCATGGGTCGTTTTCCCGGGCAACCTGCAGGGGCGTCACACACGCGAAGTTGGCCCGAAAGGGGCAACGCTGGTGACCGCGGACGACGGTGTCGTGACTGCCGTAGAACCTTGCGCGCTCGACGTAGTCCGCTGGGACGTCGTGACGGTCGACGCAACCTCGGCGTCCGATGCTCTCGACGTTGTCGATCTCGCGTGCGCCGAGCTTGCCGCGCGAGCCGCAAAGGCCCAAGGAAGGTTACTGGTTGCGCGCGTTCTAGTTTGCGGCACGACGCGCGCCAATGCATCCATTCGTCGCGACACTGGCCGCTTTGTCAGCGAGCTTCGCGCCGCCGCAACGGATAGCGTTGGAGACGGCGTGTGGATCGAAAAAGTGGGAATCGAAACGCGTTCTACTTTCGACTTGGCGCGCATTCGGCAAGAACCCACTGCGGTCGGGTATCTGGCTCGAAGGCTCGAAGCCATCCGAGGCGATGCCGGCGAGCTCGAGGAGCTCGCAAGTGTTTTCGCCGATCTCGACAAGAAGCTTCCGGCCGACTTGCGCGAAGGCGACAGTCCGTTGCGTCTTTCCGATCCAGCCAGCGTGCGCGCACTGCTCGAGGACGTAGAAGCGATGCTGCTATCGCGGCTTCTTGAAGACACCGAGTAGGGGCGTATGGCCATACGCCCCTACGTGGCTCGATTGAAAGCGGTTTAGAATTGAGGATGTTGGATGCGAATTCAAGCGCTCGACCTTCTTGCGTATGGCCATCTTCGCGGTACCGTGCTCGATTTTCGCGGCTCCGGTTTGCACGTTGTTTTTGGTTGCAACGAAGCCGGAAAAAGCACCACTCTCCGCGCGATCACGGGTCTTCTTTACGGCATTGATGAGCGCACGCGCGACGCGCATACGGTTAGCCCTAAAGACCTTCGCATCGGGGGAGTGCTTGCCAGCGACGACGGCCACGAGTTGCGCGTCGTGCGTCGCAAGGCCAGGGCGAACACGCTGCTCGATATGATCGACCAACCGGTCGATGAATCGAAGCTGCTACGTCTGCTCCGTGGTGTGACCGAACCGATGTTTCGCCATGCGTTTGGTCTTGACCACGAGGCGCTGAAGAAGGGCGCCGAGGCGCTGATGGCTGGTCGCGGCGACTTGGGCGAGAGCCTTTTCGACGCCAGCGTGGGTGCTGGCGGAGAGGTGCAGCGCCTGCTCGCCGAGCTTGCCGCCGAGGCCGATCGCATCTACCGGCCTCGCGGCTCGACGCTTCCGCTGAACCAGGCGCTCAAAACGCTAACGATTGCGCAAAAGCAAATTCGAGAGAAGTGGCACCTGCCCGAAGCGTACGCGATAGAGCAGCGTGCGCTCGACGAAGCCGAATCGCAAAGGCGTGAGCTACTGCAGAAGAAAGTGAACCTCGCATCGCGGCGTGCGCAAATCGAATGCGCACGAGCACGCATTCCACTCGAAAAAAAGCGCGCACGTCTGCTCGAAGCACGAGCGCCGCTTCTGCCCTTTGTGACGCCTGCGACGAATGAGGCGCGGTTCGCCTCACTTGCGCCGAGGCTTGTCGGCTACGAGCGTGCAAGCGAAGCACTGGGTGAGCTCAAAGTGCAGATCGAACGCATGCGCAATCGCGTGGCAGACGCCGAGCGCCATGTGGGTGGCCGCATCTCGGCCCTTGCAAGCTTCGACAGCCATGCGTGGGCGCGCATCCAGAGCCTTGTGCAAGAGCGAATCACGCTTGCTGCAAAGCTCGAATCGGCGCATCTCGAAGCCGCGCGGATCCGGCACGATCTCTCGCGACTCGACGAACAATCGCTCGTAGCAACGAATGCCGACGGCGCCCATTTGTTGCGCGCTCTCGGCGCGGTGCAAGCGCTGGGCGACGCCGAAGGTCGGCTTGCGCAAGCGCGCGTGCGCGCAGCCCGCAAGCGCGCGGAGCTCTCGCGCCGCGCGGCTTCCATGGGGCTCTTCGATGGATCGCTCGACGCGTTCGTAGAGCTCGCCGTGCCCGCGCCTGACACGGTCGATCGCTTGCTGTCAAAAGAACTCGAGCTCGAACGCATTCGCCTTCGGCAGGACGAGCAGTGGTCGGACAAAACGAACGAAGCGCACTCACTCGCGCGTCAGATTGCCGAGCACACCGGCGACTTTGCGTTGCCGTCGCCAAACGATTTGCACGCCGCGCGCGAGCGCCGCGACGAGGCATGGGCAAGTGTTCGCGGGCACTCCGAGCTCGACGATGCCGTTCGCGCGCGGCGTGAGTCAGAGTTCGATCGCGCCATCCGCGAGGCCGACAGGGTAGCCGATTCGATGATTCGCGAGGCCGAGCGCGTGACTTCACTTGCGCGGCTCACCCGATCGGCCGCGGCGCTTTCTGAGCAGATGACAGCCATGGAAGTCGAGCGCGTAGAGGCGGCAAAAGCGATGGCATTGCTTGAACGAGAGCATTGCGCGGCATGGCAGCGAGCAGCCATCAATCCGCTTAGTTTCATGGAAATGAAAGCGTGGCTCGAGCGCCACACGAAAATTGTCGAGGACTACGCGCTTGTTCAAGAAGCCGAGGCAGCTATTGCGGATCTCGAATCGTCGATCGCCTTGGCGCGCACCGATCTCGAGGCAGCGCTCGAAGCCGGTGATGGCGCAAATGCTACAAGCGCTAAAGGCACAAAAAGCGCTAAGAACCAGAGCCTTTCCGACTTGATGCTCGAAGCCACGAGCCGCACGGAGCGCATCGAGGCAACCAAGCGCGCTATCGCCGAAGCCAATCGCATGGCAACGAAGCTCGGGGCCGAGTTGGGCGAGCGCACCCGAACCATTGAAAAGGACGAAGGCGAGCTTGCTAGGGTGAGCCGTGAGCTTGCCGCGCTCGTCCGCCCGCTTGGCATTGCGGAGGACGGTCGTTCCGAAGAAGTGATGCGTGCGCTCGAAGCATGGCGCGAGCTCGGATCGCTCGCCGAAAAGTTGTCCGATCTCGAGGGACGCCAGGCTTCCTACGAGCGCGAGATGCGCATGTTCGAACAGGACGTTGGGCAGCTCGCCCGAGAGTTTGCGCCCGATCTTGAGACCACTCTTGCTCCCGATCTTGGTAAGTCTGGCGCGCGAGATGCCGGAGCCGTTCTCGTCCAACGTGTGCAGAATGCACATGCTATCGAGAACGAGCTCGCATTGGTTGGCGAGCGGCTAGGTGAGCTCGACACCTCGCCCGTGCAGGACGACATCGCCCAACTTGCTCTTGACTCCGATCGAGCGCTGCGCGCGATGAGCGATTGCGATGCGGCGCTTGCCGATATCGAGCACGAGCTGCACCGTCTTGGCGAAACCATTGGCGGCATCAAAGGCGCAATCGAGGCGATGCGCAAAGACTCGGGTGCGGCCGATGCGTCGGCGCTCGCAGAGCAGGCGCTCGAGCGCGTCAGGTCTCATGTGGAGCGCTACTGCCGCGTGCGCCTTGCGCAGTTTCTTCTTTCGCGTGAAATCGATAAGTTTCGCGAAGAAAACCAGGGCCCGCTGCTGTCCCATACCTCGCAGCTTTTTTCGCGCCTCACGCTTGGTGGTTTTTCGGGTGTACGGGCCACTTTGGACGATCGCGATCGGCCCTCGCTCGTTTGTGTGCGCCATGGCGGCGCCGAAGTGGAAGTGGTCGATCTCAGCGACGGAACGCGCGATCAGCTTTATTTGAGTTTGCGCCTTGCGAGCCTCAGAAGGTACGCCGAAGTGTCCGAGCCTATGCCGCTGGTGCTCGACGATGTGCTGGTGCAATTCGACGACGACAGGGCGCGCGCGGCCCTTTTGGTGCTTGCCGATACAAGCCAACTTTTGCAAGTTCTTTTCTTCACGCACCACTCTAGGATTGTGGATCTTGCTCGCGAGGCCGTGCCGGCCGAGCGCCTGCACATTCACGAACTCACACCGCTTTCGATTTGACGCGAGGTCGAGGCGGGCATCCACAAGGGATGCCCCTATTGCGTCTGGTCAACAAAACGCATTTTCGTAAGGGCGCAGCATGCTTGCGCCCTTACGATGCCGCTTCGAGGCGATCGAGACGCGAGGCATGATCGGCGGCGATGCGCTTCACTTCAACGGAAGTTTCCAGGACGGCAAGTTGGGTAAACTTCATGTTGCGTGTGAGATCTTCGATCTTGGCATCGAGGTTGTCGTACACACCGTCGATCTTGGCTTCGAGCCGTGCCTCGAGTGCTTCCAATTCTGTTTTCAATTGCCACGAGGTCACGGTGTTTTGACGCAAGTCGCGCACCTCGGACAGGATCTGCACCATCAACTTCTCAAGCTTGTCAGGGCTCATGGCCATCAGCGGTCATGTTGTCTCACGTTTGGGCAGCCCGCAACCGCTCTGAGAAACTCGCTGACAAACTAGCCCGCTTTCAAGTTGACGCGAGTTCGAGGCGGCGGCGAGGAGCGGACCGGAACAGCCTCTTCCGGCTTTGAGGACCGCACCGGAGCCGCCAACGATGAAATCGCGTCAAATCGAAAGCGGGCTACACCGTGCTTAGTGTTGCACGACCTTTACGTGGCGCCACTTCGGCTTGCGCTGCTGCGAGCCGCGCAATGGTAACGCGGAAGGGTGAGCACGACACGTAATCGAGCTTCGCTTCACGGAAAAACTTGATGCTGTCCGGATCGCCCCCGTGCTCGCCACAAATACCGAGCTTCAAATCCTTTTTCGTGGCGCGCCCGCGCTCCGCTGCCATTTTCACGAGCGCTCCCACGCCACCTTCATCGATGGATACGAACGGATCTTTCGCGAAAATGCCGCTTTCAACGTAAGCCGGAAGGAACTTGCCTGCGTCGTCGCGCGAAAGACCCATGGCGCATTGGGTGAGATCGTTGGTGCCGAACGAGAAAAACTCGGCAACTTGGGCGAGTTCGGCAGCGCGGATGGCTGCGCGCGGCAGCTCGATCATGGTACCGAACGAGAAGGCAACGCGCGGCGCATTTTCGAAGACCTCGGCGGCTACGCTATCGATGATCTGGCGCATGCGAACAAGCTCTTCGCGTGTCATGGCAAGCGGGATCATGATCTCGGGCATGGGCACGATGCCTTCGGCCGAAACCGCGGAGGCGGCCTCGAGAATTGCGCGCACTTGCATTGCGTAGATCTCGGGGTAGGTGACCGCAAGCCGGCAGCCGCGGTGGCCGAGCATGGGATTGAACTCGGTGAGATCTTTGATGCGCTGCCTGAGGCCAGCCACGGGTATGCTCAAGGCTTCTGCGAGTTCCTCGACATGCACTTTGTCGGTCGGCAAAAACTCGTGCAGCGGCGGATCGAGCAGGCGAATGGTTACGGGCAGGCCACGCATTTCGCGAAAGATCGCGATGAAATCGCCTTTCTGATGGGGCAAAAGCTTGGCAAGCGCTTTGTTACGCGCCTGGGTGTCGTCGGCGAGGATCATTTCGCGCATGGCGCGAATGCGTTCCTCGTCGAAGAACATGTGCTCGGTTCGGCAAAGGCCAATGCCCTCGGCGCCGAAGCCGCGTGCGATGCGTGCGTCGACAGGCGTGTCGGCGTTCGCGCGGACCTTCATCACGCGCATTTGGTCGGCCCACGCCATGAGCTCGGCGAACTCGCCGGTAAGCGCTGCGTTCACCGTGGGAACTGCGCCGTCGTAAACGTGCCCTTTGCCGCCGTCGATGGTGATGACGTCGCCTTGCTTGAGCGTGATTGTGCCTTCGGCGCGCCCCGAGTCGTCGTATTGCGTCAGTGTGACCGTTTGCTCTTGGTAGCTCACGTTGAGCGCCGAGCAGCCCGAGATGCAAGGTTTGCCCATTCCGCGTGCAACGACCGCGGCGTGGGATGTCATTCCACCGCGCGCGGTGAGAACGCCGCGCGCCGCTTTCATGCCGTGGATGTCTTCAGGCGAAGTTTCAACGCGCACCAGGACAATGGCTTCACCCTGGCTTGCGCGCCGCTCGGCTTCGTCGGCCGACAGCACGATTCTTCCTTGCGCAGCTCCTGGACTTGCTGGCAAGCCACGCGCAATGAGCTTTTTCGGCACGCTGGGATCGAGCGTGGGGTGCAATAGCTGATCGAGCGACGCAGGGTCGACGCGGCACACGCCTTCTTCTTTGCTGATGAGGCCTTCCTTCACCATCTCGACGGCCGCGCGCACGGCGGCTCTGCTGGTCCGCTTTGCCGAGCGGCACTGCAGCATATAGAGCTTTCCTTCCTGGATGGTGAACTCGAGATCTTGCATGTCGCGGAAGTGCTTTTCGAGCTTTTGGCTCATCGACACAAGGGCAGAAAAGGCGCTGGGCATGGTGCGCTCGAGCGACGTATCGGCGTTTTGAATGCCACCTTGTTCTTCTACCAATGTCGCGCAAATGGGCAGCGGCGTGCGGATGCCAGCAACCACGTCTTCGCCTTGCGCATTCGGCAGCCACTCGCCGTACAAAATGTGCTCGCCAGTCGACGGATCGCGCGTGAAAGCGACGCCAGTGCCGCTCGTTTCGCCGAGATTGCCAAAGACCATTGATTGTATGTTGCATGCAGTTCCCCAGCTGTTGGGGATGTCGTGCATGCGGCGATAAACGCTGGCGCGTTGGTTGTTCCACGACTTGAAAACTGCCGTGATGGCCCCCCAAAGCTGCTCTTTCGGGTCTTCGGGGAAGTCTGTGCCAGCGTGACTTTTGACGATGGCCTTGAACTTGGCGATGACGGCAGCAAGCTCGTGCTCGGGAATGTCCGCGTCGCTTACTGCGCGGCGAAGCTCCTCGGCATTGAGCCGTTTGGTGTTGATGCCTTTGCTGCCAGCGACGGCCGTGCGGATCTCGTCGAGGGCGCGTTCGAAGTGCTCGCGGTGCACCCCAAGAGCAACGTCGGCGTACATGGTGATGAAGCGCCGGTAGACGTCGAACGCGAAGCGAGGGTTGCCCGTGTGTTCCGCGAGACCCTTGCATGTTGCATCATTGAGTCCGAGATTCAAAATGGTGTCCATCATGCCGGGCATGGAGGCACGTGCGCCGGAGCGGACACTGACGAGCAGCGGCGCTTTCGGATCGCCGAATCGCATGCCGGTGAGCGCCTCGAGGCGGGCGAGCGCCTCGTTGATGGCGGGTGTCATTTCTTCTGGCAGCCGATGCCCTTGCATGAATGCGCGGCATGCGTCAGTGGAGATGGTAAAGCCCGGCGGGACAGGCAGCCCGAGCGCCGTCATTTCTGCGAGCCCTGCACCTTTGCCCCCCAGCAGATCTCTTCGTGTTGGATCGCCTTCGGCCTTGCCTTCACCAAATGAAAATACAAGCTTCATGTTGCGGCGCACTTTACACGACGACCCCGCACGTTTGAATCATAAGTAAGGCTAGCTAAGCTTTGAAAAATCACCGATCCGAAGCATGCACGCAGCCCCGTACGACAGAAGCTCGAGTCGCTTTGGCGTATGCGTGTCGTTTGGGTCGTTTACCAGCGTTTTTGCAAATACGTCGTCGAGGCGTTGAGCCAGATCTTCCGCTTGAGCG
Source organism: Polyangiaceae bacterium (assembly GCA_009780955.1). Taxonomy (GTDB): domain Bacteria; phylum Myxococcota_A; class Polyangia; order Polyangiales; family Polyangiaceae; genus Labilithrix. The sequence goes on from WQZB01000038.1 coordinate 34,796, forward strand.
AGCGCGGCCGTGACAGCGGCTTCGGTTTCGAGATTTTTCGTGGCTGCATCGAGCCGGGTGACAACATTGACAATGAGCGCGTCGTCGGCTTTCACAAAAACGCTGTTGTCGTGTAAAATTGGATTTTTCTCTTTCGATATACCTGACAACCGCTTGGCCACGATGCGCGCCTTGTCGAGCCACGCGCGGCCCTCGACCACGGCGTGATGCAGGGCACGTGCTCGCGCCATGGCGCTCGAGGGTCGATCGATGATGCCGGCGCTTGCCACGGCGTCCGCCACAGCGCTCGTTGTTGCACTTGCGAGCAAACCGCGAACTCTGTCGTGTGCGAACTCGCTCAGTTTTGCAATCGTTTCATTGCGAGACAAATCGAATTTTTTGCCTTCGAAGCCGTCGTAGGCCCAACCAAAGGCTTCTTGCAGCGAGAGGCTTGCATAGCCTGAAGTGCCCCGCTCGAGGATGGTGCGGAGCACGCCAATGCATGCGCGACGAAGCGCAAACGGATCGGTCGCGCCGGTTGGCGAGAGGCCGACGGCGAAACAGCCGGCGAGCGTATCGAGTCGGTCGGCGATCGCGATGCACGCCGAAATGTCATCGGCCGGAGCAGGGCCGTCGGCACCGATGGGGCGATAATGATCGGCAATTGCGTTTGCCACGGCACTTGGCTCGCCGGCTGCTGCAGCGTACTCGCGCCCCATGTTGCCTTGGAGCTCCGGGAATTCAGAGACCATGAGCGAAACGAGATCGAACTTGCAAAGGTGTGCCGCGCGTTTTGCATGAATGGTGCAAGCGTCGCTCAAGCGGGCAGCGCGCGCGATCGTCGCGACGAGCTTTTCGATGCGCGTGACTTTTTCGCGCACGGTGCCGAGGCGATGGTGAAACGTAATGCCTGCGAGCTTTTCGACTCGGTCTATAAGTTTTGCTTTTTTGTCTTCGTCGAAAAAGAATTTTGCATCGGAAAGGCGCGCTTGCATGACCCGGTTCATGCCTTTGACGATGCGCGCCGGATCGTTTGCGGTGTTCACCACGGCCAGGTAACTTGGCAATAGCTCGGTGTCGCTTTTTTGCACGCAAAAGTATTTTTGGTGGCCGCGCGCCACCGCGCGAATCACCGCTGCCGGAAGCGCTAGAAATTGTGTGTCGAAGCGGCCGGTGACAACGTGTGGCTCTTCCACGAGCGAGGCGTTTTCGGAGACGAGATCCGCGGCCGTGTCGTAGGTGCCGCCCGCGGCTTTTGCAGCGGCTAGAACGCGGTCCATCATGACCTTTTCGCGCTCGTCGCGGTCGACCAGCACGTGCGCATCGCGCATTTTTGTAACGTACTCGTCGGCGTTTGCCATTTCGATGGGCACGGGGCACAGAAAACGGTGGCCGCGCGAGGTGCGTGCAGAGTGCACGCCAGCGAAGGCCACATCGATGGTGCTTTCGCCGAGAAGCGCCACCAGCCACTGCACGGGCCTGCCGAACGTGGCCTCGCCCGAGCCCCATCGCATGGATTTGCGGAAAGGGATTTCGGTGCAGATTTCGCCGAGGGCGTGGCCGAGCAGATCGCGCGCGTCGCGTCCTTTTTCCCGACGCCGCCCAACTGCGTAGCGGCCAGCCTTCTGCTTGCCAGAAGCGGGGCAGTCGGCCACGACCACGGCGCTCGCGTCGATGCCAAGCTTGGCTGCGAAAGCCTCGGCGGCTTTCGTGGGCTTGCCGTCTTTGAATGCGACGGCTTCGGGCGGGCCCACGACTTGTTCGTCGAGATCGGGCTGCTCTTCGGCCAGGTCGTGAACAAAAAGAGCAAGCCGGCGCGGCGTACCAAGTGCATGAATATCGCCGTACGGCAGGCGAAGCGCCGCGAGCTTGGCCTGCGCGAGTGCAGGGAGCGCGGCAAGAGCCGAGTCAACGAAAGAGGATGGAAGCTCCTCGGTGCCAATTTCGAGCAGCAGCGTTTTGCCCATTTTTATGGCGGAGCACGCTAGCAGATTTGCAGTACAATTAGCCGGTGCCTTCGTTCTCGGTGCCTGCTGTACTCGCGAAAAGGCGCGTTTCGCTTGTAGGCCGCGCGATGGTTGCCGCGTCGCTTGCGTGCGGGCCGTACGCGTTTGCGTGGATGTTCCCTTCGGACAACACGCCGATCTCCTCGTTGAAGGACACTGTGCTTGAAGATGTCTTTGTCGTTCTTGTGATGATTCTCGCGCCGATCATCGTGCGCATTTCGCTCGCGCCGTCCATCCGTAGCTTGGCCATGGCCATAGCGCTCTCCGCTTCGGTGATCAGCGCGATGATCATCATGGTTGTGCGCCTAACCACCGATTCCGGCCCCTTCCGCCTCGATGCTTGGCCCTTTTGGATCGTCTTGTCTATCATCCCGGGCCTGTTTTTTGGCGTTCCGCTTGCGGTTCTCGTTTGGCTCGCACACGGCCGTAAGCGCGAAGGTTCGTACGATAGCGAAGACGCCTTCGACATGGCGGCAGGTGCATGGACCGCGGTTGGTGGCGCCGCCGCCATCGCCTTCGTTTTCGCGTTGGTGGTCGTCGTCAACATGCCATGTACGGCCGGTGGTAGTGCGTGCGGCCCAGCGGGCCTTGCTCCTCGGCCTCCGCGCGTGGGCGAAAATCCGTGGGCGCTAGCCTTTGCGGCGCTCGTGATCGCGTATGGGCTTTTCCAAATCGTTCGCGCTTTGGAGCGCCGCCGCGCGCGGCATGCATGGATTGAGCGCGTCAAAAATGGGCTTGAGCCAGACTTTCGAATTCGCGTGCTTGCAGCGAATGAAGCGCTCGCTTCATTGCCAATTTTGTCAGCGGGCGGGCAGGCTGTTATCGAATCGGTGGTTCACGATGCGGGCGATCCGTATCGTTCCGGCGCTGTCTGGGCACCCATTGCGCTGACGCGTGGCTAACGCGTTTCGTCCGTGGTATGGCTCGCCCCATGCGGATCACGCTGCGTCTCGGTCTTGCCATCGCTTTAGGCGCCCTTTCCATGGGCTGCGGAAAATCCGAAGAGCGCTACCAGCCTGCGCCTGCGTGGTCGGGTCGTAAGCCTTCGCTGCCCACTCCGCCGGCGCTCGATCCAACGCCAGCCAAAGTTGGTGATGCTTACACGGTGGCGGGCGCCTCGCACCATCTTCGTTCGCGCGTTCACGAAAAAGAAGTCACGCTCACGCCGATTATCATTCAAGGATACATCGTTGCCGAGAACATCACGGACGCGCCTTCTTGTGCGATTCACAAGGTTGGCAAGAAAGACGCTGACGACTGCACGACCGAGATCCCATCGTTTTACATTGCCGATGAAAAGGGCGCCGGTCCCGACAAGCCGCGCATCCGCGTGCTTGGCTGGGCCAGAGATTTTGCGGTCGTTCACGACGCAATGGAGAAGTACAAAGGCCTCAAGGAAGTGAAAGATCCCAAAGATCTTTTCAAAGACGACCTTTGGGACGTTTCGGTACCATTCCCGCTTCCCGCTGTTGGCGCGAAAGTAAAAGTTACCGGCAGATATGGCTTTACGTCGTCGAAGTCGTCAACGGGCGTCGTGTCGGATCCAACCAATGGCGTCATGACGAGCGACAAGGTCGAAACCATCGAGGCCGCGCCGCAGAAGGTTTCGTTCAAAAATCCGCCCGCGAAGTAGGGGCAAATGCATTTGCAGGGCGCAGCATGCTGCGCCTTCAAAAATGGGTGGCTGCCCCAAGGCTCATGGGTCATATCGATGATGCATCTTGTTCTATAGTCGCAATGGAACGACGTCGTTCCATATCGGGGCGTATGGCCATACGCCCCTACGTTCATGAAACAAGGAGCGCTTGTACCTCTTTCGCGGTGGGTGAGTCGATGACTGCCTGAAGGTGCTGCGCGATGGCGTGCTCGTCTTTTTTCGCAAGCCCAATTTGCATGATGCATTGGTTTGCCGCCATCGCGCCGGCGCATAGGGCGAACGCTGCATCGGCTTGATTCGGGTCGAAACCAAGTGGATCGGCCGTGGCGCCAAGCCCTTGCGACACCCGCATGAGCACGCGGTCGCGCAGAACATCGATGGCAACGAGGGATGCCTGCATGGCTTTGTGCTCCAAGAGCGCTTTCGTTGCCGCGCCTAGCGCCGCATCGACGGCTGGCTCGGGCAGGTGCGCGAGCGCACGCAGCGCGAGGGTTCGGCCCCCGAAGCCGCTGGTGAACGCGAGGTTTTCGGGCGTCCACTCGAACGCGGGCGCGGCGCGCGTGAGTGTTGCCAGATCGGTGAGCGGTGTTTTGCGTAAGAAGTTGTAGATTGCATTCGTAAAGAGAGGCGCAGCAACCGCGCTGTCGGCTTCTGGCAGATCCATGAGTTTGCGCTGCACCTCGACTTGGCTCACGCGCCGCACTTTGGGCCATGCGAGCAGTCGTGATGGCGGTTCGGTACCGCGGAATGTTGCGTGGCCTGTCCACCAACGCACGGTTTTGTCCGTGCGCGTCAGCTCGAACATGCGTGCAAGCCACGTATGCCGTGACAGGGCTTCGCCCACGGTTGCTGGAGCCTCGAGCCGCGAGAGCGTTTGGTGGACGACTTTGACAATGCGCGCCGGGCCACTTCGCCGAAAAGCGACGTTGAAGCCAGGGTGCGTTGCCTGCAAAAGATCGTGCAGCATTGCGGCGAGCGCCCATTCGGTGGCCGAGGGTGTGGGGCTCAGCGTATCGATGGGAGTGAGCCTTCGCGCAACGTGCACGCGCGCGAGCGTCACCTGCGAGAGACTGTCGGTGTTCGCCGGGGCCTGTGCGTCGCTCATGGCAAGCGCGCTTTTGCCGCCAAAAGGCTTGCCTGGAACAACATCACCGCCGAGCACCAGGGGCGCGAGGAATGTCTCAAACAAACGATCGCTTAGTTCTTGAGCGGTTTGGTGCGCCATGGCTCACGTTGGTTCACGTTTTGCTCGTTGGATTCGCGGCCGGCGGTAGTGCTGGCGGGCTATTGCCACCGGGCGGACCAGCAGGCGGAGGTGGCTCGAGCTGGTTCAGCGCGAAAACAGGAAGTGAATCGAGTTTGAGAATGGCAGGTTTCTCGCCCAGTGCGAGCTCGATCGCTTCGGCGATGAGCGGCTCGTACGCCTGCACTTCGACAAGAGCCGTTTCGAGCGGCACGAACGCAGATGCATCGATGGCCACGGCGCGAGCGTTTGCATCGATGAAGAGCACGTGCGAGGGCGATGCACCGAGCGCACTGTAGAGGACTTCGGGAGCGACAGCCGGTGTAAAGTCGTAGCCCGCAGGCATGTAGAGTGCAGGATGAATTTCAACGAAAAACATGCCTAGCGGAATGGCCTCGATGCCTGCACTTGAGCGAAGAAATGCGCCCTTTGGCGTTATGGCGACTTGCGTTTGAACGATGGTTTGATGTGGCAATGCATAAGCAATGCGTCGAAGGAGCGGAATTTCCGATGGAGTGATCCACGTTGCCGTGACTTTGCGTAGCGGCGCGAGCGATGAAACCATGCGAAGCGGTACGCGCACGGGACTAGGCGAGTGCGCACCCATGGCAACGGATGCCTCGGCTTCTGCTGTTGCTGTCGTTTCCGCGCGAAGCTCGATGCGTGCAAAGGCGCGAAGATCACCCATTTGAGGTGTTTTTTCGAGCACCCAAGGTTCTTGCCCGCGGCCGCGCAAAAGCACTAGGCCGCCTGCCTCGAACACGGGGCAGGCGCGAAGCGAAACCGGGTGGCGGTAGCCGACTTCGACGGCTACACCCGGGCCTGCCGGCATAAATGGGACAATTCCAGGAATTGTGCTCATGAGTGGTCGCATGCGCTTGGGCAGATTGGCAATGCGCAGGATGTGGCGGCGCACCGGGTTGTCGTCGAATGCGCTTTCGGGTGGCCACTCGGCCACGGCCACTTCGCCGTCGACGCGTGAGCGCACGAAGTAGTGAATGAGGGCCGGGCCAAGGCCTTGCTCGGCAACGAGGATGAGGGGGCCGTCGTCGTCGCTTTCTGCCGGGTCGACGTGCGGCATGAGTCGCAAGAGCAGCGAGCGAAGCGAAATGCCCTTTTCGGACTCGTAAACCTGCGTGAAGCGATCGTGGTAGAATACAAGCGTTGCGTCGGTGGAGATAAGCTCGGTGGCGTCGTAGCCGAAGGGTGCCGCGGCGTCGCGGTACTGCACGAAGTGGCGGCTCGTCCCGGTAAACGCGAGGCCGCCAACGAGGCGTGCGACGTCGGCCAAACGGTCCATTCTGTCGCTTGATTCAGCGGCAAACGACAAGGTTATCTCGCGCGTACCGAGTTTGCTTTTGACAACGTCGATTTGCAAGCTTGGCATCAGATCGTCGAGCGAGTGCTCGCGTGTGTAAATGGCGAGCCATGCAACCAGGCGATCGAGCGATTGCAAGAGGATGATGCCTTTGCCGCCCATGGCAACGCCTTTGCCGTCGAGGCCCAAACCAGGCGTGTGCAGGCGGGTCTGGTGAAGGGCAATTCGATCGAGCATAGTCCCGAAACAATACACGCTCGGACGATGGTCGGCGCCTGACATGACGCACAAAGCCGCTTCAAAAAGCGGTTGCGAAGCTTGCGGCGTGGCCCTGATAGGGGCTAGACGGCAGGTAACATGCGCTCTTTGTTCGTCTCATTGACCCAATTGGCTTGCCTGCCTTGTCTGTCGATGTTCCTTTCTGCATGCGGGGGCCAAGACAAGGCCTCGAGCGTGCCCGTAGCACCGGTCACCTCGGCAAGCGCACCCACAGCAGGCACCGCCGGCACCGTTGGCGGTCCCGATGGGTCGATCGATTCGGGGGTTGACAAGAGCGCGATGGATCCGTCGATATCGCCTTGCGATGACTTTTATCAATATGCATGCGGCGGCTGGATTCGAGCCACGAACATTCCTGCCGATGAGCCAACTTGGTATCGAAGTTTTAGTGTGATTCGCGAACGCAACGAGGAAATATTAAAAAGAATACTAGAAGGCTATGCGAAAGGCGAAAGCTTGAACGAGCCGTATGCCAAACCGCTTGGCGATTTTTATGGCTCATGTATGGACGAAGGCGCGATTGAGCAAGCGGAAACCAAGCCGCTCGAGCCTTTCCTCAAGTCGATTGATGCCATTTCCGATTCCGCGTCGCTTACGCGCTGGCTTGGGCAGTCGCAGGCCCACGGCATGCCAATGGTTTTCGAGCTTATGTCAGCGCAAGATTTCCGCGATGCATCGCAAGTGGTTGCCATGATCTGGCAGGGCGGGCTCGGCATGCCCGAGCGCGAATACTACCTCGATGCCACTCCGAAAATGGCCGAACTTCGCGCTCAATACGAAGTGCATGTGGCCAACATGATGAAGCTTTTGGGTGAGCATGAATCAAAAGCCAAGGCATCGGCCAAAGTTGTTTTGAAGTTAGAAACCATGCTTGCGCGTGCCTGGATGTCGAAGGAAGACCGCCGCAATCCGAAGAAAATCAACCACCGTGCTACGCGAGGCGATTTGGGCAAAACCGCACCCGGGTTTGCGTGGCCGGCATGGCTCGAGGGTGCGGGCGCAGCCGACGTGGCGACGTTCAACGTGGCGCAGCCCGACTTTATTCGCGAAGTTGGCGCGATGATTCACGGCAAAGTCACGCTTGCTGATTGGAAAGTGTATTTGCGTTGGCATCTGGTGCGCGACGCAGCAGATCAGCTCTCGGCGCGTTTCGTGGACGAGAAGTTCGCGTGGAAGAGAATTCTTGTTGGCACACAGAGCCTTCCGCCGCGCTGGAAGCGGTGCGTACGTGCGATTGACGGGGCCATGGGCGAGGCGCTTGCCAGGCCTTTCGTTCGCCAGACGCTTGGTAGCGAAGGCAAGGCCACCGTGGTGGGGATGGTGCAGGCCATTGAAAATGCGATGCACAAAAACCTGGAAACCACGACATGGATGGATGAACCAACGCGCAAAAGCGCTTTTGTGAAACTCGATAAAATTGCGAACAAAATTGCCTATCCTGATACGTGGCGAAACTACGACGCGCTTTCCATTTTGCGCGGCGACTACCTTGGCAACGCGATGCGCTCGAGTGCTTTCGAATACCGGCGACAATTGAGCAAAATTGGCAAGCCTGTCGACAGGAGCGAATGGCAGATGAGCCCGCCCACGGTGAATGCCTATTATGATGCACAGCTCAACGAAATGGTTTTCCCGGCAGGCATTCTGCAGCCACCTTTTTACTCGAATGCTTCGTCCATGTCTGCCAATTACGGTGGCATTGGCATGGTGATGGGCCACGAACTTACGCACGGCTTTGACGACGAGGGGCGCCAGTTCGATGCCGACGGGAATCTCAAAGACTGGTGGTCCGCGGGCGTGGGCGCCGAGTTCGACCGGCGCGCGAAGTGCGTGGAAGATCAATTCAACGGCTACACCGTGCTTGGCGATGTGCACGTCAATGGCAAGCTTACGCTTGGCGAGAACATTGCCGATCTTGGCGGCGTCAAGCTATCTTATCATGCCATGTTGAGCCAAGCGCGCAAGGGTTCGGCAGGGCAAGCTGCGGGCAAATCCGAATTTTCGCCCGAGCAGCAATTCTTTCTTGGATTTGCGCAGGGCTGGTGCGGCAAACTCCGAGACGAAGCCCTTCGCCATCTTGTGGCAACGAATCCGCACTCGCCGCCGACTTATCGAGTCAACGGGCCACTTTCGAACTCGCCTTGGTTTGCGCAGGCGTTTTCGTGCCAGGCCGGAAAGCCTATGGTGCGCAAAAACCGCTGCGAAGTCTGGTGAGAGCCATTTGCCAGAGTGTGCGTAGGGGCGTACGGCCATACGCCCCTACAAAACGCGTATTTCGTAGGGGCGCAGCATGCTGCGCCCCTTTTCGGCGAGCCTAATTCCAAATGCGTGCTACGACGAGGTGCTCGACGTTGGTGCCGGCGGCGTTAATACCGCTTATACTGCCCACAACCATCGTACGCGAGCCGTCGAGCGTGTACACAGCGCGCAGGCCAATTCCAGTGGGGTTGGTCAAGACGGTGGAGAAGACAGGTATGGTAACGATTCCTTGATTGCCAATGGACATATCGGGTTTCAGATCAGAATTATAATAGGCAACATCCATGAAAGCGTTGCCTCCCGACTCGTGCTGGCCTGCAACAAGGTAGCGGCCGTCGGGCGCACGTGTAATGCCATTAGAACCGCCCATGGACCCGCTCAAAATGTCTTCATAGGCTGTTGGGTTGCCGTTTGGGTCGAGGCGAACGAGCGAATAGGCGCGCGTGCTTCTATTGCCCACGAGCAAATCAACGCTTCCATCGGTCTCGAACAAGGCATCGCTCAAAATTTGCCAGTCCGTAGAGTACCATGTTCCGTTGGTCCCGTACGATTCGTCAAGAGCACAGGACGAAGGCTCCTTGTACCGACCAACACCTACGCCTCGACTAACACTGGACCCGACAAAAGCAAGCGCGCCAGTTGGAAGCAAAGACAGATAAGAGATGGAGTTGCTACTATCCCAAGATCCTGAGCAAATGGGAATGCTTCCCTGCCCGGTGGCTGGGAGTTGGAGGAATGCGTATGGATAAATACCGGAGCCGTTGTTGGCGCGTCCGCCGGCGTAAATGCTGTCGTTCTGTCCCACAGCGACAGTGAATGAGTCAAAAGAAGTCCAACCGGCAGGGATTGGGGGGGATGAATCCATCACAACGGAGCCTGTTGTGTTGAATTTTGTGTCGGGGACACCGGCGGCCGTATAGCGACTGATGTTTACGTTCGACGTAGTCGTTACGATGCGACCGTCCGGATATGCGGTCACGGCGGAAATAGCCCCGGGAATATTTTTTATATTCGCCCCAGAAAGCGTGGAATCGACCGACCCATCGGCGTTCAGGCGAATGACCGCGCTTGTGGGCTGGCTTGTGGCATAGTCAGTGTTCATTGCGCCAATAAGAATTTTGCCGTCGTTTTGCGGAGTGGTCGCGCGTATAGTATAATAGTCTACCTGGTTTTCGATGATGGCGTCGGATGCAGATGTGGTATCGAGTGAACCGGGCTTGCCGCTAATAACGAAAAGCTTGAGATTTGTGGTTACCGTAATGGATGCGCCCTTCGCGGTGCCTTGAAGTGCCAAAACGTCGTTCAAGGCACCCTGAGGAGTGGACGCGTCAACAGTAATGGCAAGTTGCCCGGTGCTTGAACCGGCTGGGATGGTAGGCGAAACCGCGAAAACGCCATCGGGCTCACTTGTTACAAGGATTGGGATATCAGTTCCGGGCGTTATGCCTCGCTTGATGTTAATGGATACGATGGTGACTTGCCCTTGCTGGACATACACCGGGCTTGTTGCTTGCACGAACGAGAACGTGGGGCCAGGGTCGACGACCCCGCCATCGAGGACCTCGCCGTTGGAGGCGGCGTCGCCATTGGTTTGATTCGACCCGCCATCGGTCCCGGGAGCCTCGCCGAACGGCGTGGCGCACGATGCAAGGCCTCCGGCAAGAGCAAGCAATCCAAAAAAAACAAGTACTCTCATGCATCTCCCCTCAATTCCAAATGCGTGCCACGACGAGGTGCTCGATGAGGTTCCCACCGGGCATACGGCCCACAACCACCGTGCGCGAGCCGTCGGGCGTGTACACAGCGCGCAGGCCGAAAATCCAGGCGGCGGAGACGGGGATGGTAACGATGCCGTGATTGCCAACGGACATATCGGGCTTCAAATCCGACGTGTAATAGGCAACGACCATGGAAGCATTCGTGGAAGCGTTGCTTGCCGGCTGGAGCCGGCCTAGGGCAAGGTAGCGATTGTCGGGTGCACGCGTGATGCTAGGAGTCCAGTCGTAAGTATCTGTGTCGTCACACTTAAAACATAGCGGCAAATCCACCGCGGCTGTCTGCTGGCCGTCTGGGTCGATATGAACAAGCGAGGTGAGGCTTGTGGGGAGGCTGAATGTGCTCACGCGCAGATCAACGCTTCCATCGGTCTCGAACCAGGCATCGTCCAAAGATGTCCAGTTCGTAGAGTACCATATTCCGTTGGTTCCGTATAACTCGTCAAGAGCACAAGACGATGGCTGCTTGTACCGACCAACACCTACGCCTTCATTCCCGTATCCGGCAAAAGCAAGCGTGCCATTTGGAAGCAAAAACAGATTTGTAATGGCCTGTTGGGCGTTGGTATTATCCCAATATCCTGAGCAGCTGGTTATGCTTCCCAGCCCATCGGCTGGGATTTGAAGAAATGCGTATGGGTAAGGTTCGGAGCTGTTGTTCGGGGTGGTAGCGGTTCCGCCAATGTAGATGCTGTCATTCTGCCCCACAGCGACGGCCCTTGAGTAAAAATCAGTCAAATCGACAAGATCGGAAGGAATGATTGGGGGTGATGAATCCGGCAGCCCCATGGATCCTGTTTTATTGAATGTTGTGTCGGAGATGCCGTTGGCCTCGAAGCGGTGGATCGTGCCTCTGTTGGTGCTGATGTCCGTCGTGGTCGTTACGATGCGACCGTCCGGATATGCGATTGGGTAATCAAGGAGTCCTGTAATATTTTTATATTCGACTCAGAAAGAGTTGGATCGATCGAACCATCGGCTTTTAGGCGAATCACTGCGCTTGTGTCGGGGAAGCCGGTTCTATATGCACCAACAAGGATTTTCCCATCGTTTTGCACAGCGGCAGATGACGTTAATATATGATAATAGTCTAACGGGTCTTCATAGACGCCGTTAGACGCAAATGTGGGATCGAGCGTTCCTGGGTTGCCGCGAACGAAGAGCGGCAAATTCGTGGCCACCGTGGCGGATGCACCTGCCGCTGAGCCCTGAAGTTCCACGTTCAATGCGCCTTGAGAAGTGAACGCATCAACAGTAACGGCAATTTGCCCGGTGTTCGAGCCAGGAGGGATAATGAACGAAGTCGGAGCCACGGAAACGCCATCGGGCACATCTGTTACAGTGATTTGGATGCCAGTTCCGGGGATGACGCTTCGCGTGATGGGAATGGATACGTTGGTCGTTTGCCCAGGGCAAGCGCATCTTAAACCGTGGAAATCATGCTGAGAACGGTAAAGGCATAGTCTGGCTCCCAGCCTGCGATTCTACGTTTGCTGGCAACGCTCCTCTTTCCGGGGCGAGACGATTCG
>WQZB01000039.1 GCA_009780955.1 Polyangiaceae bacterium
CGGCATCGACGCGTGCGTATTCACGGGGTCGACAGCAACAGGTCACAAGGTGCGGGTGCGCTGCGCCGAGCACGGCATCCCCGCGAGCGTCGAGATGGGCGGAAAAGACGCGGCCATCGTGCTCGGCGATTGCGATCTCGAGCGGACCGCAGCAGGCATCACCCACTGGGCCTTGAGCAACGTCGGCCAAGCGTGTGGCGCGATCGAGATCGCGCTCGTCGAGGACGCGATCGCAGATCCTTTCGTGTCGCTCATGGCAGACGCGTGGCGCCGGCTGTGCGTCGGTCCGGGCGAGGGCGAGTGCGCCGAGCTCTCGCCCATGGCCCACCCGGGCCAGCTCGAGATCGTGCGGCGTCACGTCGATGAGGCTGTCGCCGCTGGAGCAAAGCTCGCAAGCGGCGGCGCGCCGACGCCGACCGGTAGCGGCTTGTTCTATCCGCCGACGCTGCTCGATGAATGTAGCGAATCGATGAGCGTGGTGCGCGACGAGACGTTCGGCCCCGTGCTCGCCGTCGTGCGCGTCGCGAGCGCCGCCGAAGCGGTGCGTGTCGTCAATCGCGGACGCTACGGCCTCGGCGCATCGATCTGGACGCGTGACATCGAGCGCGCCAAGCGCCTCGCCCGTCAGCTCGACGTCGGCGTCGTCGACATCAACAACCACGCGTTCACCGGCGCATGTTCGTCGCTCCCGTGGAGCGGTACGCGCGACACCGGCTACTCGGTCGCCAACGGCCCCGAGTCGCTGCTCACTTTCACCCGTCCGCGCACCATCGTCGTCGATCGCTCGCATCACCCGGAGTCGTTCTGGATGCCGTTCGACGCCGATATGGCGAGGGTCAGCGGGCTGCTCATCGACGCGCAGCTCATGCGCTTGAAGAAGGTGTGGCAATTGCCGATACTCATGCGCCGGCGCGTCGCCACCGTTCGCAAATTCTTCTCGAGATAGCGGGATTCATCGTGCTGAATGGTAGGCATCACCGTATCGCTCTTGCGCTCGCGCGCACCCTGATCCCCGGCACCGAGCGCCTCCCCGCGCCTGACGCGGCGCTCATCGCGCGCGCCGAGATGATGCTCCATGAAACGGCGCCGTCGCTGGTGCCGGCGTGGCGCTGGCTGCACGACGCGATCGATGTCGCGAGTGTCGCGCAGACAGGTCGGCGTTTTCATGCGCTCGATGACGCCCGCCGCACCCGCGTCGTCGAGCGCTGGCAGGCGAGCGGCGGCGGACGCGTACCGCTATCGCTCGTGGCGCTCCTCTACAAGCTCCTGCACTTTGACACGCCTGAAATGCACGCGGCCATGGGCGGGCGCCTTCGCCCTGAGCGGCGTGTCGTCGACAGACCGCGCTGGCTCGACCAAATCCATCGCGCCAGCACTTGGTCGGACGGTGACATCGAATGCGACGTGGTCGTCGTCGGCACTGGCGCTGGCGGCGCCTTTGTCGGGCGCGAGCTTGCCAAGCGCGGTTACGCCGTCGTCTTCATCGAGAAGGGTGAACACCTGCGTCGCGACGCCTTCGACGGCAGCTCCGTCGAAGCGTACAGGCGGTTTTTGCGATCGAGCTTCGCGATCGGTAACGCCATCATTCCGATCTTCAGCGGCGAGCTGGTGGGCGGCTCGACGGCGGTAAACGGAGGCACCTGTTTTCACACACCGCCGTGGATCCTCGACGACTGGTGCGAGAAGCTTGGCACTTCTGATCTATCACCCGAAAACATGGCCGACTATTTCGCGCGCGTCGAGAACGTGCTCGACGTGGCGCCGTCTCTCCAGCGTGAGGTCGGACCGATTCGCGACGTCGTGGCGCGCGGTTGCGACGCGCTCGGTTGGCACCACTTTCCTATCCGCCGTAACGCCCGTGGCTGCACCGGCACCGGCTTTTGCCACTTCGGCTGCCCGTCGGATGCGCGGCGCAGCACCAACCTGTCTGCGATCCCGAATGCGCTCGAGAGTGGAGCCATGCTGCTCACCGAGGCGATCGTCGACGAGATCACCCTCTCGGGTAACCGCGCCACCGGCGTCAGCGTCGTGGCCAAGAGCGGCCAGCGCATTCGCGTGCGCGCGGAGGCCGTCGTGCTTGCGGCCGGCACGTTGGCGACGCCGCTGCTCCTTTTGGACCAAGGGATCTGCAACACGAGCGGCCAGGTCGGTCGCAATCTGTCGATACATCCAAGCGTCGGCGTGCTCGGTTTGATGGAGGAAGAGATCAACGGTCATCACTTCACCCCACAAGGCTACGGTTGCGATGAGTTCTTGCGCGACGGAGAGCTCATTCTCACGGCGCAACCCGACACCAACGTGGCGGCGAGCCTGTTCCCGCTCACCGGCAAGCCGCTCATGAACGTGCTCGAGTCGTTGCCACACCTCGCGGGGCTGGGGCTCCTCATTCGCGACCACTCGGCGAACGGCCGAGTCTGGCGCGACGTCGGCGGTCGACCGCTCATCACCTACCACGTGACCCCTGAAGATAGGGCACTCTTGCAGGCCGGGATGGTGCACTGCATGGAGATGCTCCTCGCCGCCGGAGCCACGCGCTTCTACCCGACGCTCGCGTCGATGCCGATCGTCCTGCCGCACCAGATCGGCGAATTCCGCGCGATGCTCCCAAGAGCCGCGGATTACTCGTTCGTCAGCTACCACCCGCTAGGCACGTGCCGCATGGGTAAAGATCCGCGCAATAGCGTTGTCGGCCTCGATCACCAAACGCACGACGTACGGCGCCTCTACATCGCCGACGGCAGCACCGTGCCAGGGCCGCTCGGCGTCAATCCCCAACTCACTATCATGAGCATGGCGGTGCGCGCCGCCGATCGCATCCACGACGCGCTCGGCCGGGCGACCATGACGACCGCGCGCGACGAGCGTTTGGTATCGTGAGGTGGTCGTGTCGATGGCGACGACTTCGAGGTCGTCTGAATGCCTGAATCGCCGCGGTGCTTCACCTTCGAAAAACGAGAATGAGCTCTTTTTTCGTCCCACGATGAGCACGCCGCGAACGTCGGACGTCTGGAATTCGGTCCTCGACGACCTTCACGAGGTTGAGGGTAGGAGCGTGTTGCTCAAACAAATAGAGGATCATCTCCGCCGGATGACGCGTAGATTGCTTTCTACGAACCGTCTCGCCAACGACGAGAACGCAATGACCACCAGTCCGAACGCGCGGCACGACTTTCGTCGCCAACGAAACGATCATGCGTTCAAACAAATCGTGGCGATCGGTCGGCTCTGGCGCGTAATTTTCTACATCGCGTTCCAAAAACCAAAGTCGCAACCGATTGTCGCGCTCGTAGTCCAGCGCGTTCATGTACGGTGGGCTCGTTATTATGGCGTCCAGTTCCTCCGGCGGTTGAAAATGCTCGATCGATTTCGATGACACGACTGCATGAGTTCCATCTAAGCGTTTGAGATCGTTCTCATTTTTGAGGGCTCGAGCAACCTTCTTGAGCATACGGGGAGCCAGCGGCCGATACTCGTACAGCTCGGGAAACTGCCCCTTGGGAAAATTCTGCTCTCGCAAATAAGGAACTAGGTGGCTACTCGGATAGGAGAGAAATCCGGGGCGTTGATG
This sequence comes from Polyangiaceae bacterium, assembly GCA_009780955.1. GTDB lineage: Bacteria > Myxococcota_A > Polyangia > Polyangiales > Polyangiaceae > Labilithrix. The sequence goes on from WQZB01000039.1 coordinate 3,569, forward strand.
ATGCAGAATGCCGAGAAAGCAGGCGAGAACAAAATAATCCTTTCGAGCCATGCATTCGTCAGCAAAACGAATCGCTTCACCAAGCGTCCTTGGATGGAAGAATCGGCGAACCCATGCAGGAACTTCGCGGAGTCGCGGCGGTTCACGTAGCGCAGCGGCTGCCAAGATCGAAGAGAGTCGCTCCTTGGCCGTCTCCAAAGATGAGGGTGGGGCCAGCTTTGCCCTCGTCAAGACTATTGCATACGAGCTTGTGTCAGACGCGACAACCGTTCGACCCAAAAGGGCACACTCGAGGGGAATCGTCCCGGATCCGCAAAACGGATCTGCGACGATATCCGATGGTCGCGTGAACTCGCGTATGAGATCGGCCGCGATGACGCTCTTTAACTTCCCAATGTAGGGCGACAGCTGATGCAGCTTGCTCTCCGAAGCTGTGCAAGGGCGCCTCCAGCCCGCAGGAGCGCGCATTGGTTTTGCGTGAGCCGAGCGCATCTACCAATCCTGGCGATTCACAATATCGAGTCGCGCCGCATCCACCAGCATACGCAACTCCTTCAAGGAGTCCGCCAACTCCTTATGGTGGTTCGCAGAGTCGTAGAGCACGGCATGAAGATTCATGCTTGTCTCCATGATCTCGAGCACCGCAGGTGCAACGCTTCCTCGAGACATGACCATGAAATGAGGGCGAGTCCCACCAAATCGATAGGCGTAGTTCTCGAGCAACAGCTGAATGTCTGGATCGCGCATCGACACGCCCAAGAATACGAATGTGTGAGTCAGAAACAGTGCTTCCAGCAGTTGATAAAAATGGCCGTATTTGGTACGCGCACGAGCATAGTCACTTCGGGAAAAAATCGCGTTCTCGGGCGAGTCAACCGAGCCGTGAACCTTGAGAACGACGCGCTGCGTTCGCCTGAAGGCGTCGGCTACGTCAGCGTCGTGGTAAGACTTGACGATTACCGTATTTTGTTGAATGTGGTTCGCTCTGTTCTCGTAGATTTTTTCGAAGTTCGTCGTCAGGACGAATCGCGAATCGAGCGCAGATATGTGGTCATGGATCTCGGCGTGAGAAAATCGCTTCTCGACGAACTCTTCAAGCAGAATGCGCTTGAATACATCGTTTCGCAGGTGCTTCCGGACGAGTTCGCAGGCGGTGAGCAAATCGTTTGCGTCAATGCACCCGACGATCTCGTTGCACTTGGTCGAATCTGCTACATGCTGTGCGGCATGGCGCAGATATTCGGTCCAGTCTTTGGGCCGTTCGCCAGCATCATTCACAGCGTTCTTCGAGATACCCGCTCCGAGAAAGAGAACCGAGCGTCGGCGAGCAATATCGTCGACCAAGTCCTGCGGCCAGTCGATCATTGCGTCACCGCTGCGGTGCCACGAGCAGTCTTGAGGTTCCGAAGCAATGAAGTGGAGAGCGCGGTAATGAACTCCTTGTAGTCATCTTGTTGCGAGAATTGTCCACCGTTCAGGCCATCACCGCTGACGAGTTGGTGGATAGGCGCGCGGGCGCTCTGTGCAAGGGGAACCAAGCTGTACATATGTGGCACATCACCGAGCCGGAGATTCTCCTGTCTGAGTGAGCCGCCAACCATCCCGGTTAGATGCTCCTGAATATTTGCGGGGATCTCCTCAAGGATCTGCTCGTAGGCCGACGTAGGACGTTTCTTGTTTCGTATCGTCTTCGTGATGTACTGCTGCACGGTGTAACCGACGAACCGGCTCATCTCAGAAGCGCTCTTCTTTATTGCATACTGCCAGAGTTCTTTGCCGTGATTCTGTTCGCACTGAGCGAGCCCAGTTTCGTACTGCTGGTGCCATCGCGTTAGCCACTCGGCGATGTTGGCAATGCCTATGAGGCTGAAGATGTCGCACCCCATCGGAGCAACGAAGAAGTCCACGCCAAGAAGTACCGAGCGGTTCAGTGCTCCTAGACTTGGGCCGACGTCGTAGACGATCAGATCGTACTTGGGCTGGATGTTGCAAAGAAGGTGGGTATTCCAATTGCTAACGCGAGCACCACCCAAATTCCCGCCAATGAGATTGGTCCAACCTTGGCTCAACTGATCTTCGAGAAGAGCGATTTGTGGATGGCCTGGAAGAACGGAGACCCCGAAACGGTTCGTGTCAGCGGCTGCCGGGGTGAATCCGACGTTGGGGGAAGCGTCACCCGCGAGAAGAGGTTTGAGTACCTCGTTCAGTGAATCCACGCCCGAACCACCGGTGTGGTAGATCTGCTCGGTTAACTCCTCCGGCAGGACGAGCTGCGTCGCATTGCACTGAGGGTCGGCGTCGACAAGAAGCACGTTGAGCTTGTGCTCCAGGGCGAGGCACGACGCCACATTGCAAGCGAGAGTGGTCTTACCCACTCCACCTTTGTTGTTGAAAAAGCAGACGCTTACGTTTAGCCGCACGTCAGCAGGACACGACAGGTCTCCGCCGAGCGCAATAGTTTTCGCTGGGGCCCGGTCGCTCTTGGTCCGCTTCCGGGCGCCGGAGGATCATCGATCGGGCCCACTTCGCCGCTCCTCCGTGTTTCAGTGCTTCACGCGCTCGACCACCGGCTTTCCGTTTGCCGTCCCCCTGATCTCGATCCAGTCGACGCGGAGCCAACCCGCAACGTGCACGAAGACGCTGCCCACCCGCGCCGGTGCGCCGTTGATCGTCGCGATCGGATCCGCGATGCATTTTCCGTCGCGCTTGTGGATCACGATCTCGATCGCCCGATCGGGGGCAGCCTTGACCGTCATGAGAACCTTGCTTTCCTTGACGGACCGCTGTGCCACCTGTTGCCCCTTCACGCCGTAGACGCTGCGGTCGAGGAAGTTGAGGTCCTCGGTCACGTTCCCCTTCTCGACCTGAAGCCAGTACGCGTACACCGGCTGCTCACCAACAGGGACGCAATCGCCGTCGAGGTGAAGGCCGTAGTGCACCTGGTTGCGGTCATCGCTCTTGCCGATGAAGAACACGCTCTGGACGTCGCTCGGATGAAACCTCGGGTCCGCTCGGGCGCTGGTAGAAGCCGCGAGGAGGGCACTCACGATGAGAGGCACGCGGCACATCAGGTAGATGTGATAGGCATCGGAACCTATGCTGTCCACCGATCCGGATCTGATGGAGGTGATGACGCGAGCCGGGCTTCGGGCCGCTGACGCGCTTCGCGACGCCGCGAACCGCCTTGAACGCCTCGAGGTCCACGAGAAGGGGGCGGCCGATTTCGTCTCGAGCGCCGATCTTCGATCGGAGGAGATCTTACGCGAGGATCTCTCCCGTGCGTTCCCTGACCACGGCTTCATGATGGAAGAATCGGCTCACGCGGAGCGTGGCTCGGCAAGGGCACGCTTCATCGTTGACCCGCTCGATGGGACGACGAACTTCATCCGGGGCGTCCCAACCTTTGCCGTGTCGATCGCCCGAGAGCTCGATGGCGTTGTCACGCATGGTGTCGTGATCGACGTGGCCCGTCGCGAGATCTTCTCCGCCGTGCGCGGGGGCGGCGCCTTCGTCGATGGCAAACGCATGACCACATCGCGCGAGCTCGAACCCTCACGCATGGTCGTCGGGACGGGCATCCCGCACCACGGGCGCAGCGGGCATGCGGAGTACCTCGAGGCCCTTGGCAACGTCATGCGCGAGGTCGCGGGCATTCGTCGAATGGGCGCGGCCGCACTCGATCTCGCGTACGTCGCGGCCGGCCGCTTCGACGCGTTCTTCGAGACTGGGCTCGCTCCGTGGGACGTCGCGGCTGGGATGCTGCTCGTCCAGGAGGCCGGCGGTGTCGTCACGCGGACCGATGGCGGCGAGACTCGCCTCTCTGGCGATGTCCTCGCCTCCTCGAGCCAAGGCACGCACGACGCGATGCTCGGACGGCTCGCTCCCCTTCATCGCCGTCCACTGTTTTCCAAATAAGTAGGGTGAACCTCACCCGATTTGGTGGACAGATTGATTATACCGCAAACGTGGTCACGTAAGACTTCAATTCAAACTCTATTGGACTGGTGAAGTCGAGGTGCGAGTGCAGTCGCTCGACGTTGTAGAAGTTGTCGATGTAGTGGCCGATGGCCTTTTCGGCAGCTTGGACCGTCATGTAGAGATCTCGTGGTCGACGAGTTCTGCGCGGAGCGTAGCGAAGAAGCTCTCGGCCACGGCATTGATGCTCCCAGCAATCGCCTTTCCGGCTCATGCTCTGGGTCATGTTGTATTATACAAGTTCCGCATGGTAGTCGGCGCTGGCGTAAGGACTGCCACGGTCGGTGTGGTGCACCAGTCCGCGGGGGACGCGTCGGCGCGTGTCGATCGCGCGCTTCAGAGCGGTCAAAGCGAGCTCGGTATCTTTCGCTTGGCTCATCGCCCAACCCACCACGCGTCGCGAAAACAAGTCGATAAGCACGGCGAGGTAGGACCAGCCTTCGTTCGTTGCGATGTAGGTTACGTCACCTGCCCAAGCTTGGTTCGGTGCGGCAGGCTCGAAGTGCCGAGCGAGCACGTTTCGCGCTGGTGCGCACGCCCTTTTTGCGAAGCGCACGATGGATGCGCGGACTGCCATAGCGCTTGCTGCTGTTGGTGTGCGCCGCCTTGACTTCGACGACAAGCGCTGCGTCGGCCTTCGAACGCTCGCTCGAAGGACGCTGCTTCCAGGCGTAAAAACCGCTGCGCGAGACGTCGAGCACATCGCAGAGAACACCCACGGGAAAGTTTGCCTTCTCCGCGTCCACGAGTTCGAACTTCACCCGTTCACCTTGGCGAAGAAGGCCGTTGCTCTTTTTAATATCTCTCGCTCCATGCGCAACGTTCTGTTCTCACGGCGCAAGGCAGTGAGCTCTTCGCGCTCCGCCGTCGTCAGCGCTCCTGCTGCTCCCTTGCCCTCGTCCACATCGGCCTGCCTCACCCAGGCGCGTATCGACTTCTCGGTCACTTCCAGATCACGAGCCACCGCTCCGATTGGCTTTCCACTCGTCCGTACGAGCCGAACGACATCCGCCTTGTACTCCGGCGTGAACCGTCTCCGCTTCTTCTTCGCACCTCCCGCCCATGTCATCTCGGGCTTCCTCGGGTGTCCACCAAATCGGGTGAAGTCCAGTTCAGCTCGATCGTCGTCGTCGCCGGGAGATCTAGCGCCTCGACCTCCATCCAGAATGACTTGAAGACCGCCGATCACCCTTGAACCGATTCCCTGGCGGCCGCGGCATCTACGACGATGCTGCCATTGCGAACATCGACCTTTGCCACCGCGCCGCGGGCAAGCGTGCCCTTGAGAATCATCTCCGCGATCGGCGCCTCGACATAACGCCCGATGGCGCGTCGCATGGGACGCGCGCCCATTTCCGGATCGAAGCCACCCCGGTCGAGCAGCGCGTCGATAGCCACCGGGCTCGCGTGGATCCTCACGCCGCGCGCCTGCTCGAGATCGCGAGAGAGTGCACACAAAATGCGCCGCGCAATTTCGGCAACGTCGTCGCGATCGAGTGGCGCGAACGCAAGCACTTCGTCGAGGCGGTTGTACAGCTCCGGCGGCAGCGCACGGCGAGCCGCTTCGATGACGCTCTCGCGATAAGCTTCGATTTCGCGCGCAGGCATACGGCCCACGTCGTCCTTGCGTTGCCCGCCATGGCTGGGAGGACCAAAACCAATGCGGCCACGCTCGCGGGCTTTCGGCGAGAGCTCCGCGCCGATGTTCGAGGTGAGCACAATGACTGTGTTCGTGAAGTCCACGGTGCGTCCGCGACCGTCGGTGAGGCGACCTTCGTCGAACACACCGAGGAAGCTCTCGAGCACGTCGCGATGTGCCTTTTCGATCTCGTCGAGAAGCACGACTTGATAAGGCCGTCGCCGCACCGCTTCGGTGAGCTGTCCGCCAGCGTCGTGACCGACATAACCGGGTGGCGCCCCCACCAGACGCGCAATGGCATGCGACTCGGCATACTCGGAAAGATCGAGCCGTGTCATGGCGCTGTCCGTGTGAAAAAGGCATTGCGCGATGGCCTTCGCGGTTTCGGTCTTACCAACGCCCGTTGGACCCAAAGCCAAAAATGTGCCGATGGGCCTTTTCGATCGGAAGCCAGAAGCGTTGCGGCGAAGCACAGTGGCGATGCGCGCGAGCTCGCCGGTGTGGCCAACGATGCGCGCGGCAAGGAGCTGTTCGATATGCAAGAGTCGCTCGGCATCGGTCTCGAGCAGCCGCTCTTCGGGCACGCCCGAAAGTTCGCTCACCACCTCGGCAACGTGACCTGGATCGACCTTGCTTTCGCCGCGACGCTTGGCGCGCGCGCCTGCCAAATCGAGGATTTGCACAGCCTTGTCGGGCAGGGCCTTGCCTGGCAAATAGCGCACGCTCCACGTCACGGCCTTGGCGAGCGCGTCGTGCTCGTAGGCGCATGCATGATGCTGCTCGAAAAGCGGCGTGATGCTTTCAATGGCAACAAGGGCTTTTTCCGGTGGCAACTCACCAACGTCAATGGGCGTAAAGCACCGAGACAATCCTGGATCCGCATCCACGACGCGCCGATAATCTTCCGCGGTCGTGGCACCAATGCACACGATCTCACCGCGAAAGAGCGCAAGGCGAAGCTCGCTCGAGGCCTCGTCGCCAGCGTCCTGACTGAATAGAACGTGCATCTCATCGAAGAACAAGATGACGCGGCCTTTGGCGCGCGAAACTTCGGCTTTGAGTTGGCCAAGCTTCTCGGCGAGCGATCCCCGCACCGCGGTTCCGGCGAGCAGCGACGCCGGCTCGATGGCAACGACAATGCGGTCTTCGAAGCACGCAACGCGAGCGCCATCCGCGATACGCGTTGCAATGCCATGCACAAGGCTTGTTTTGCCAACACCGGGTGGACCGATGAGGCACGCGTTGTTGGCGTGACGCTTGGCGAGCACGTCGAGCGCATGCTCGATCTCCTCGTCGCGACCGACAACCGGATCGAGCTCGCCGCGGGCAGCTGCCTCGGTCAAGTTCTGACCGAGCGCCGAGAGCATAGGAAATTGCTTCGGATCGAGGGAAAAACGGCCTTGTCGTGACTGCGAAGCAGCCGCGCGCTGCTTCTTGGCTTTGGGCGCGTTCGGGTGCGTCGTAGGCGCCACAGGGGAAGGCTTTGGCGATACCTTCGGCGAGGCAGGCTTCGACACCGGCGCTATCGGCGCTATTCGCACGAGCCCGCTTGGGCGCTGGCTGCTCATCGCCGCGATGGACGTTTTCGAAGGCACTGTGCGACGCGGCGGTGCAATTCCCATCGCGAGCTGCATCGTGACGACACGCAGGCGCGTCACGTCGATTCCACATTGGACCATGGCGCGGTGCGCTGCTGTCCCCGCTTGCTGGCAAAGCGCAAAGAGCGCATGCACCGCGCCGGCATCGCCGCGCCCGGAGCCACTTCTGCCTGCAAGCTCGCGCGCCTTCTGCAATGTGCACGCAATCGCATCGGCAGCATCGTCCAACGTCACGCGCGCGGCTTTGAGCGCAACGTCGACATCGAGTCTGCGTTCGAGCAGAAGCCGAGCCGCCTCGTCGTGGCCACTGGCAATGGCCGCAAGAAGATGCGTGGTGGTTGGCTTTTGACCACGCTCTTCGGCCAAGTCTTCGGCCAAACGTCGCAACGCGAGAAGATCGGTGTCGCTGCGCGTACAAAGCGCCTTTTGCATCGTGCTTGCCATCGCACGAGTTGCCCAGCCGGGCCAACAAACCAAAGGCGACTTGCGGATTACCGCCTACCGTGCACGGCACAGGCCCACGCCGTGTTGCGCTGACTGACCATGTCGAGAACGTATTTCACCTGAGGCCCAACGATTGGAACCTTTGACGAAATGCTTTTGTTTACGGCATCTTCACCGGGCTTGCTCACACGCGTCGCGCTTGCGAGCTCGGCAACGCTTTTGCACTTTGGGCAGTGGAAAACGAGCAATGCCGCCATTTGTTCCGTGTTCGCGATGGGCGCGCCTTGCAGACGAACGAGACCATCGAAGTTGCCTTGCCCCACCAATGTCACGGCCTGCTGAACCTGTGGCAAGATCTCGAGCGGATACGCCGTCGACGTCTCTTCGAGTTCCGCTTTGCACCTGGCGCACCCTCGTGCAAGCGAAGTAAACATGACACCAATTCCCCCGAGGCAAAAGGCAGGACCTGCCAGGAGCACCCCGATTGAGTATCTGCCTCCAAAGTAAAATATGTAAGCTACAATTAAAAGACCAAGGGCAACAGCCCCAAGACCACCGAACAGACGCCCGGGCAAGAAGATCCTTCGAAACGAATTGGCAGCCGCCCCACTTGGCGGCGGCTGATACGCTGATGGCGAATGCATCGGTTGCATGGGACTCCGTGTGCGCTGTAGATGCGTCAAATTACCGCGTTTGTTCTTGACAAGCAACGTAGCGCACGGCACGGCGAACTGTCCCGGTCAGCGGCCAGCAATAGGTAACGTCGATGTCGATTCGCGCGCCAAGAGCGACCGGCGGCTCATCGCGCGCCAAAAGCACCCACGCCGTTGGCGCGAGCATGAGCCCGAGCGGCACCCACGCGTCCGGCTTCAGCGTTGCACGCGAGATCGCAACATCCCACCCGCTTCCCTTGCCCCACTTGACCTGGGGCTCGTGCACTTCGCGGGCGAGATTCTCCCCGCGATCGCAAGCAAGCTCGATGTCGCGCCGACCGAGCGTGCCGATGACCGTGCGCAGAAACGAAGCGCGCTTGCGTTGCGGTTCCACCAACGTGAGCTTGAGATCGGGCCGCAAGATCGCGAGCGCAAGTCCAGGCGCGCCAGCCCCGCTTCCCACATCGACCACGCGCACCGCTAAAGAGATGTATTTTGCAAGCACCGCGGCATCGGCAAGCGTCAAGTCGATAAATTCATCGTCCGAGCGTGCGGCGGTGAGATCGATGCGCGCATTCCACTGCGAAAGCAGGGAAAGCCAGCACTCGATGCTTTCATGGTGTACCGCATCGATACCAAGTTGGCTGAGGCGTTGGCTGTTTACCATGTCAAGCAAATCGAAGGCGGGCTAACGGAAATTCGAAGAGTAGCGGCATACGAACAAAAGCGATAATTCGAAAAAGCCTCATGCTCGCCACATCTGCTCCGCCCACCGCGCTTGCTACGTTTGCGGTCGATTTTGCTCCGCTCACTTCTCTTGTATACCGCACATTCGGCGCCGAACCACTCGTCACGCCAATGCCCGGCGGCGCCTCCACGCGTCGCTACTATCGACTCGTTCTACCCGATGGGCGGCGCGCCGTTGCCATGTACATGCCCGAGGGTGGCAAACCCGAAGAAGTGCACAACACGCACGGCGCGGAGCGCTGGCCGTTCCTCGATGTGCGCGAGTTGCTCGACACTCGCGGCATCCATGTCCCCGCCCTCTTTGCCGAGGATACGGACCACGGCTGGCTCGTCATCGAAGATCTCGGCGACGACACGCTCGCCAATTGGCTGTTGAAACACCCCGCCGATAAATCTGTACTCTACACACAAGCGGTGACCGATCTCGCGCGTGCCCAACGTGCGCTCGCCGATCTGCCAAAGGGCTCTTTCGTGGCGAGCCGCAGATTCGATTTCGACATGCTAAGATGGGAAATCGAGCATTTTCGCGAATGGGGGCTCGACGCGCGTGGTCAATCGTTTGCCGCAAGCGACGTGGCTACGTGGAACCGCATCGCCGATCGCCTCGCACGGCGCGTGGCCGACCTGCCCTATTGCTTTGTTCATCGCGATTACCAATCGCGCAACCTCATGGTTGCCCGTGCACGCGGCACTGCATGCGATATGCACTTGGTTTGGATCGACTTTCAGGATGCGCTTCTTGGACCTCGCGTTTACGACCTCGTGGCCCTGCTGAGCGATAGTTACCAAGAATTCGACCGCGCTTTTGTCGAGGCTCGGCTCGACGAATACGCGCAGGCCGCAGACGTGCCTTGGTCGAGCCGGGCAGAGCTCATTGACGAATTCGATCTCGTCACGGTCCAGCGCAAACTCAAAGACGCAGGGCGCTTCGTGTTTATCGACCGGCAGAAAAACAATCCGTCGTTTCTCAAGTTCGTTCCAAAGACCATTCACAAAGTGCGTGCCGCTCTCGAGCGACTTGCACCGGGCGATTCGGATATGCGCGATCTCTTTGCCATTCTTCAGCGAACCCTCGGCAACGAATTCGAAGTTGCAACATCATGATATCTTCGAGTCCTCGTTCGGAACGAAACCCGAAGATGGTGCGAGCTTGCGCCGAGGGTCTTTACCTTGGCGATAAGCGCGAAACGATCCCGCTTTTTGCCGGCGCAATGCACTACTGGCAACACTCGCCGGGCGATTGGGGCCCGTGCCTCGACGCCATGAAGGCAATGGGCCTCAGGCTCGTCGACACGTACGTTCCGTGGGCTGTGCACGAAATGGCACAAGGCACATTCGACTTCGGAGAGCGCAACGCGCGCCTTGACGTGGCGCGTTTTGTTCGCATGGCCGCGGAGCGAAACCTCTATGTCATTGTGCGCCCCGGTCCGCATATCAATGCAGAACTCACGCTTTTCGGGCTGCCCGAGCGCGTGGTTTGGAACCGCGAGTGCCAGGCCCGCAGCCCGCGCAATAACCCCGTTGTTCTACCCATACTTCCGCGATCGTTTCCGGTGCCAAGCTACGCGAGCCACGCCTTCCACGCTGAGGCGGCGCTCTGGTTTCGTGCATGCGGCAAGGTGCTTGCGCCTCTTTTGTATCCCCACGGCCCCATCGTGATGCTGCAAGTCGACAACGAAGGCTCGCTTTACTTCCGCGACAGCCCTTACGATCAAGACTACCACCCTGATGCGATTGCGCTCTTTCGCAATTTCCTTCACGATAAATACGAAAATGTGAAGGTGCTGAGCGAAGTGTGGGGAGAGAGTCACGATTCTTTTGAAGCCGTCACACCGCCCGTATGCTTCGACGCAAAGCAAAGCCGCGAGCTTGTGCGCCACCTCGACTGGGTGGAGTTCCACGAACACTTGCTGGCACACGCCATGGGCCGGTTTTCGCAATCGCTCGAGAGCGCGGGCTTGTCGGGGGTGGTAACTACCCACAATTTTCCGCTCGGCGAATCCGTGACACCGCTCAACGCAGCGCGCTTCATCAAGGTCGTCGATTTCGCCAGTCTCGACTACTACCACGCGTCGAGCCCCCAGCAGCACATGGCAATTCTCCGGCGCACCAGCGAGCTCGCCGTTCGCTCCGAGGGCCTCGGTGTCAGTGCGTTCGGTGCCGAGGTTGGTGCCGGATTTTCGCCGATTTTCCCACCGCTCGACGAAAAAGATTCCCTATACACGCTATTGTGCGCTCTCGCCTATGGCTTGCGCGGGTTCAACCTGTACATGGCTGTCGACCGTGATCGCTGGATCGGCGCGCCCATCGATGTGCGTGGCATTCCACGGCGGCTGGCCGACAAGGTTCACGCGCTCATCCGCGCGCTCACCAAGGTCCAATTCACCACGCTTCGAAGGCGCGCGCCTGTGCGCTTGGTTGTGCCGCGCACGCTTCGAAGGCTAGCGCGCAGCACACACGCTTTTGGGCCGATCACGCCGTCCGCATTTCACCTCGGGGGGTTTGGGTTCATCGATAGCTGCCTTGAAGACGACTTCGGTCTTGGCGAATTCGCGCCGATGGTTGGAGAGTCGTTCGTGCGCAGTTTCGAGAGCGCGCTTCTCACGCGCGGCGTTGCCTTCGCGCACGTGAGAGGCGAGAGCTTCGAGGCAAGCGTCAAAGACGCCGCGTGGATCGTGTGCACAACCGCCGGCGGCATTGAGCAAGACCTGCTCGCCCAGCTTCAACGCGCGGCCGAAAAAGGAGTCAAGGTGACCCTCGGTCCAGGGCTGCCAAAACGCGATGGCAGCATGCGCGAGATCGATCTACCCCGCGACATGCCTGGAATGCGTGAAATTGAAATCGCGACGCTCGAAGATCCGGCAGAAGCCGACGCGCTCGTCGCGCGGCGGATCGCCGAATTGGGCCTTCCAACCAACCCCGTTGATGTTCCCGACGTTCATGTGACCGTGCACGAGGACGCAGAAGGAATCGCGAAAGTCGCCTTTGTCATGAACCCAACGGGCAATACCGTAATGGCAACCGTGGGGCTCGGAAAAGGGGCCTGTGAGCTCGTCGATCTGTTGGGTGGCGGGCGCCGTGGCCACATCAAGTCAGATTCGGGCGTGTTTGCGGTCGAAGTTCCCGCACGCACCGTGCGAATGTTTTCGGTTACTGAAAATCCTGCGTTGCCCAAAACGTTTTTCCGTCGGCACTGATTGCGAATCCGCAAGCAACTTTCGTGAAGGCCGGATTGGTCATATTGATATAATGACTATGCTCTTCATACGGTTCACCCGGACCTTCATCCCACATCTGCTGAAAGCATTCTAGGAGACTTGGATCGATGGGAAGCGGGTACCAGAAGCACTCGTTCTGGGCCCACGCTTTGGCATTGGGAGTAACACATGTTCCAATCGCGCTGTGAGCGATGTTGGCGGCCATGTCGGTTGCGGCTTCGCCGTCGACACACGATTCGGCGTCCGACCAACGCGCGAGCGGTGGCAAACCTACCGTGGCGCGGTAGGCGTTGATCGTGTCGACGCAAAGCTGCTGGACCGAGCCGTCACCAGCATCTTGCGACGGAGGTGCGGCTGCATCGAGCGGGAGAACTGCGTCGGACGCATCAGACTCGGCGGCCGCATCGAGGGGCGGAGATATGTCTGCATCCTGCACCAAATTGCCACTGGCATCACTTGAATCAACAGAAGATCCCGCGTCGCCAGGCGTGGCTCCTTGCCCACGAAGCGTGTCGTCGGGCGTTGCCGAGGCGGCGGCATTGTCCGCGGTTAGCTCGTCGGGCGGTGTTGCGACGGCGCAAGCCACGAACAAAAAGCCAAGGGCAACGGTCAATGTGCCATGCATAAAAGACCGTTTCATGCTTACCACTTTACATATCCATGGCTTGCGCGTCGACATGGCAATTATGCATTTTTCTACTGCAATCGATATAGATTTCAATCACCCTTTCTAATTCCACTTTCACCCAAATTTCACGGCCGTGCTCCTGATATTTCACTGGAAGTCTTGCGCTGCCCAAAACGTTTTTCCGTCGGCGCTGATCGCGAATCCACAAGCAACTTTCGTGTATGCCGTATTCGTCATGTTCATGTAATGGCCGTGAGCAGTCCCGGTGCCAGGACCTTCCGCCCACATCTGCGCAAGGCATGCTTTGAGGCTTTGATCGACGGGAAGCGGCCACCCAGGACACTCGTTCTGTCCCCACGCCTTGGCACCAGGAACAACACACGTCCCGAACGCACTGTGAGCGGTATTTTTGGCCATGTCGGTTGCAGCTTCGCCATCGACGCACGATTCGTTGCTTGCAAAGCGATCGAGCGGCGGCAAACCTACCGTGGCGCGGTAGGCGTTGATCGTGTCGACGCAGAGCTGCTGAACGGAACCATCACCTGCAACACCCGAATCGACGGCAGGCGACGAACCGTCGGCAGTAGGCCCGTTGGGCGGCGATGTGCCGCCGCAAGCGAGGAATAGAATGAACGCGACACCGCTCGCGAAGCACATACGCATACTGCCAAGCGTAGCGTAGAACTCAAAAAGACCGAAATCCGCGTATTCTGTGTGGGTACGCCGACTACTTCGACTACTTCAACAGCCAGCCAAAAAGCATATGCTTGGTCGTTTGACCGGAAACAACCGATATCGAATCAACAAGCGGGATTTCTTTCGGACACACTTCCACGCAGTTTTGCGCCTTGCCGCAGTCTTGCACACCGCCCTCGCCCATGAGCGCCTCGAGACGAGCCGTGGCGTGCATTTTCCCGCTGGGATGAAGATTGAAAAGACGCACCTGGCTGATGGCAGAAGCTCCAATGAACTTGGAACGGTCGTTAATCTGAGGGCACGCTTCGAGGCAGCAGCCGCACGTCATGCAGCGCGACAGAGGGTAGGCCTCTTCCTGGTTTTCAGGCGACTGGCGTGGACCCGGACCGAGTTCATGCGAGCCATCGAGGTTGATCCACGCCTTGACCCTTTTCAAGTCGTTGAACATGCGCGAACGATCGACGATGAGATCGCGCACGAGCGGGAACTTCGTCATGGGTTCAAGCGTGATGGGTTCGCCGTTCGGGCTAAGCTGATCGATCATTGCCGAGCAGGACTGACGGACCCTGCCGTTGATGACCATCGTGCATGCACCGCAAACTTCTTCGAGGCACGACGATTCCCAGACAACCGGCGCGACGGTTCTGCCGTCAACGGTGACAGGGTTCTTTTGAATCGCCATCAGTGCGCTAATGACGTTCATTTGCGGGTGCCACGCGATGTCGAACTCGTCCCAGCGGCTCGATCCCTCACCCGGGCCTTCTTGGCGGAGGACTTTCATGCGAATCGTGCGCTTTTCAGCCATGATCTTATGTCTGTTACTAGTGCCGCCGCGCACAAGTTCCAAGGTGTTTCGCGCGCCAACGCATAATTTGCGGAGTCAGCAGTGGCCTGAACCGGCCAGTATTGCGCGTATCGCCTCTGCATCCGCCTGATCTTTGAGGCGCCCGTGCTCTTTCATGCGCAAAAGCCCCTCGAGCGAAATGACCTGTATCCCATCGATTCGTTTGCGATAGGGCACCAGATCATTCCACGTGAGGCCGGACGCCGAGTTCATGACGTCGACGGTGAACTCGTCGTTGATGCGAATCGCATAATGCTCCGTGTGCAATTGCTCATCACCAACGAGCTCCTTTGTGGCTCCATCGGGGAGCTTCGAGAGCGCTCGCACCCAGCGCCGAGCATTTTCTGCGGTCGGCTCGACCAAGATGTCGACATCCTCGGTTAGCCTCACGATGCCTTGAAGTGCGAGGGCGTAACCGCCAACAAGTGCATATTGCACATTCTCGGCTTCGAGCAAGTGCGCTACTCGGAGGACATCTTCATACGTCGCTGCGCGCGTTCGATCATCCATCGATCCCAATCTTGGTTAGCCTCCTCCTGGGTTCGGTAGCGAAACACACCCTTTGGAGCCCCTCCCCCGAACCGGAGCACGAGAGCGTCGAGCCCGGGGCGATCGCCGGACCCGTGCTTTCGCTTTCCAACGACTCGCATGGCCAGTTGCTCCGCGCGCTGCACCTTTCGCGCTCAGTCTGCCTTCGGAGGCGCTTCGCTTTTTTTGTCGGCCGCGCCAGCGCTCGCGGCACCGGCTTGTTCGTATTTGCGCGCGCGTGGTTTGACAAGACTGATGTCGACCGCGTCGGTCACGTGCATGCTTTTGCCAAGGAGCGAGTAGTCGAGCGAGCGGACGTACTTCACTTCGCTTTTGTTGCCCGCCTCGGCATAAAAAGCCATCGTTGTGCGTAGCCAGTTCTCGTCGTCGCGCTGCTTGAAAGCCGGCTTGAAGTGCGCACCACGCGATTCGTCGCGATTCTTCGCACCCTGCGCAATCACTCGCGCGAGCACCAGCATGTTCTTCAGGTGACGGACGAACTGCGCGCCTTGGTTCGCGCGCAAACCGGTGTCGGTTACGCCGATGTTGTGCCAACGCTCTTCGCACTCGTCGACCTTCGCGATGACTTTTTCAAGCACGTCGTTGTGCCGCTCGATGGTGCAGTCGCGAAGCATTGTTTGCGCAAGATCTTCATGGATTTTGTAAGCATTCTCGGGGCCATTCATCTTGAGAATGCGGTCGTACTTCGCCTGCTCTTTCTTCTGCGCCGTGTCGAAGACGCTCGATTTCACATCGAGCGAGCTTCGATCGAGATTCCGGACGTACGTAGCCATTGCAGGACCCGCGACCATGCCGCCGTAGATGCACGAGAGGAGGGAGTTTGCGCCGAGGCGATTCGCACCGTGGTAGGCGTACTCGCACTCGCCAGCCGCGTAGAGGCCTTCAATGCTCGTAGCTTGGTTGCGCGCAGAACCAACGACAAGCCTGCCGTCTTGGCTCTTTTCGAAATCGACCCATAGGCCGCCCATCGAGTAGTGCACGCCGGGAAAGATTCGCATTGGGTTTTCGTACGGGTCTTCGTTGGCGAATTTCTCGTAGATCTCGAGAACGCCCGCGAGCTTCTTGTGGAGCACTTCTTTCGGAAGGTGGGTGACGTCGAGATAGACCTCAAGCTCGTTCTTGCCGCTTTTCGTGTTGAAAACGCCTCGGTTTTCGTGAAAGCACTTGAGGAACAACTCGCGACTCGCGATGTCGCGCGGAACGAGATTGCCGTAGCCCGGATATTTGTTTTCCAGAAAATACTCGCGCTCGCTTTCGGGAATGTCGCGACCTCGGCGCTTTTCGTGCGGATCTTTCGGAACCCACACGCGACCGCCTTCACCGCGCACGCTTTCGCTGATGAGGCGAAGCTTGTCGGCACCAGGAATAGATGTAGGGTGCACCTGAATGAACTCGCCGTTCGCATAGCAGGCGCCCGCTTGGTAAACCGCGCTCGCCGCGGTGCCGGTGTTGATGACGCTGTTGGTCGACTTACCAAAAACGATGCCTGGGCCGCCCGTGGCAAGGCACACAGCCTCGCCAACGAACGACTCGATGCGCATCGTTTTCATGTCTTGAGCCACGATGCCAACGGCGCGCCCGGTGTCGTCGCGCACAACATTCAGAAAATCCCAAAATTCGAATTTTCTGACCATTTTTTCGCCGCGAACCACAACACCCTTTTCGTTTTCGACGTTGACGGTTTCGTAGCGACGAACCTGCTCGTCAAGCGCATAAAGAAGCTGCTGACCAGTCGTTGCGCCCGCAAAAGCCGTGCGATGAAAGAGCGTTCCACCGAAGCGGCGAAAGTCGAGCAAGCCCTCGGGTGTGCGGTTGAAGGGCACCCCCATGCGGTCGAGCATGTAAACAATGCCAGGAGCCGCGTGCGCCATGCCGTTGACCGGCGGCTGGTTGGCAAGGAAGTCGCCACCGTACACGGTTTCTTCCATGTGCACCTGGGGCGAGTCGCCTTCGCCCTTGGTGTTGACGCTCGCATTGATGCCGCCTTGCGCGCACACCGAGTGCGAGCGCTTCACCGGAACGAGCGAGAAGAGATCGACCGGGATGCCGGCCTCACAAAGCTTGATGACCGTCATGAGCCCTGCAAGACCTCCACCAACGACGATGACGCGGCGAACCTTGCCTGACTCGGTAACAATGCTGGTTGTCTGTGCCATGGATGTGCCTCGAAACGATGGGGCGGCACGCTCGCTTTTGCCCCCTTCGGGCCGAGAGAGCAAGCCGAAAAGTCCGCGCTCGCGTCTGGCTCCGTCCGGCGTCTGTCCGGCTGCAGGCGGGCAAGCACACAAAAAAACGACGCGGAGCTTTTGCGGGAAACAGGTCTCGCGAGGCTCCGCGTCTTATTTTTGTGCCCGCGCGAGTTGCGCGTTACCAACGAAATCTCTCAAGGTTCGGACTCGCAAAAAGTGATCCTTCCCCTAGCCCCGCATTCAAGTTGATGCGAGCCGGGGATGAACGTTCTGGGTCTTCGCAAATACTTCGATGCGATCTCGACCAGCGGCTTTTGCCACGTAAAGCGCACTGTCGGCCGATTCGACGAGTGACGTGGCGCGCGGCTCACCAATCTCGCCGAGATCGGCAATGCCAATCGATACCGTGAGACGATCGGCAAATGGTTCGCCGAGCCTGGCGCTACGGCGCGCGATTTCGGCGCGAATGCGCTCGGCTGCAATCCGCGCTTCGAGAGATCGGGTGCGAGGGAGCACGACCGCGAACTCGTCGCCGCCGAGACGCGCGGGAACGTCGCGCGAGCGGCACGTGGCAAGCAAAGCTTCGCCTATCAGTGCAAGCGCACGATCGCCACATCTGTGACCTTGTGCATCATTCAGGTGTTTGAGGTTGTCGAGATCGATCATGAGCACCGACAAGGGCATGCGCGACATGGCGGCGCGCTCGAGTTCCTGGGTGAGGCGCGCTTGCCAACGACGGCGATTGCCTACCCGAGTCATGGGATCTTCCGAGCAACGGCGTTCGAGAGCCTCGATTCGATTGCCAAAGTGCAAACCCAGCCCGACAAAAACCATCGCAAGCAGCATGAAAGTCGTTAGGGCAATTCCAATCGGCTTCGTGTGTGCAACGACAGGCGCAACCAACGCGAGCAATGCCGCGAGCCCGAGGCCACCGGCAGCGAAGCGCGTGCGCGAGGGAATGGTCGCAATGCGACCGCGCTGCGCTCGCCACTTCGTGGCGATGGCTCCCCGCTCGGTGAACATCATGCAGGAGCCAGGGCATGAAAGCGACGTGCCACGATGCGATGGGTTACGTTATAATCTCACCTGGGGCGTTGGTTGCATTGCCTTGCTCGCGGCTCGCGGGGAATGAGGCGACGAGGTTAACACGATGATGTCGGAACGCCTGGCGAAGTCGAAGTCTCGAACGCGATCGACATCGTCACGCCACTCGGTTGCTCTCGACATTCTCGTGGTCGACGACGACGAAGCATTGCGACTCTCTCTGTCGTTCGCGCTGACCGATGCAGGCCATAAAGTCACCGATGCAACCGACGGTGAGGAAGCCATTGCGCTCATTGCCGAGCGCATTTTCGACGTTGCCATCGTCGACGTGCGTCTGCCTCGAGTCGACGGCCTAACACTCTTGCGGCGCATCCGGTCGAAGTCACCAAACACGTCGGTGATCTTGATGACCGCGTTCGCCGCCGTGCCCGACGCCGTGGCATCGCTGCGCGAAGGCGCGTACGACTATGTGACCAAGCCCTTTGACGCCGAGGAATTCTCGCTCCGTGTCATCGGTCACATTGCCGAGCATCGAGCGCTTCGCCAAGAGCTCGAAGAGGCTCGCAAGCTGGTTGCAAGCCGCGAGGCTGGCTCGCCCATCATTGGCCACACGCCAGCCATGGTGGAACTCACCGACCGCATCAACACCGTGGCGCAAAGCGACGCACCTGTCCTTATTCACGGAGAAAGCGGCACGGGCAAAGATCTCGTGGCGCACACACTCCATGCGCGCGGCCCGCGCAAAAACGCACCGTTCGTGGCGGTGAGTGTTTCGGCGTTTCCTGAGTCGATCATCGAAAGCGAGCTTTTCGGCCAGGCAGCCGCGGCACCCGGTGTGATTCGTAAGCGTGAAGGTCGCATCAAGGCGGCCAGCGGTGGCACGCTTTTGCTCGACGCGATTGATGCGCTGCCGCTCGCTGCGCAGGCGAAGCTCGTGCGCGTGATCGAAGGCGGCGTCATTGAATTTCTTGGCTCGAATAGCACCGAGTCAGTCAATGTGCGGCTTTTGTCAACGACAAGATATGATTTGAAGGAGCTTGTCGCAAAAGGGAAATTTCGGGAAGATCTTTATTTCGCCGTAGGTGTTCTCGATCTCGATATTCCGCCATTGCGCGAGCGGCGTGCGGATATGCCACTTTTGCTCGCACATTTTCTAAGGCGCTATTATCCGCGGCGTGTGCCACCAGGAATTGCGCCGCGCGCATGGTCGGCGCTGATGGACTATCCATTCCCAGGCAACGTGCGCGAATTTGCACACGCCATCGAGCGGGCCGTGGTGCTCGCGCACGGCAGCGAAATCGATTTGGAGCACCTGCCAGCAAACATCGCCGGGACAGCCACGCCAGCATCGCCTTAATGCGCGGCCGGACGATTCTTTCGTGGTGTCGAGCTCTTTCGCGTGTATTGACCTTGACCTGTGCGCCTCGTGCGCACGCGGGCTTGCTCATTGTCACGCTTTTGCGTTTGGCGCGTTTGGCGCGTTTGCCCCTTTTGCGGTCCCTCGATAGGCAAGGCGAGCGTAAAAGTGGTTTCTTCGTTGGCGCGTGACACGACCATGAGCGTGCCGTCATGCGCCTTGGCAAAACCGCGTGCAATGGCAACACCGAAGCCAATGCCACCGCGATCGGCGCGTTGCAGTTGCCACGGGTGATCGAAAAGGGATTTTTTTTCTTCCGGCGCGAGCCCTGGCCCGTGATCGGTTACGGCAAAATCGACTACGCCCGCTGCCCCACGCGCGACTACAAGCTGAATTTTGCTGCCTTCGGGAGCAAAGCGCACGGCATTTTCGACAATGTGGCCGAGCGCGCGAAGCACTCGTTCGCGATCGCAGCTTACCAAAATTGATTTCGTGGGCTTTTGCACTTCGAGGGCGACGTCTTTCGTGCGTGCGCTTTCGCGGGCGGCGTCCGCGGTGAGATCGAGCATTTCACCGGCGTCGTGCATGCTGATGCGGAGCGCAACGCTTCCCTGGTCGATTTCCGACAAATCGGCGAAATTCCGGACAAGCCGTTCCATCTGTGCGCACGACCGCAGCATGGCTTCGAGAATGCGCCGGGTGCGGATATTGGCTTGGTCATTCGGTGTGGTTTGGAGCACGAAGTGCGCGCCCATCGTCACGGCCGCGAGCGGCGCTCGCAGATCATGGCAGATGGCCGACAAGAGCGGATGGCGACCGCGCGCTTCGACCTTCGGCTTGGCGTTCCTAGTGACGCGAACACTCACACTCGGTATTGCGCGCGCAACGCCACCACGGGCACGCGAAGGCTTTTGCACGCGTATCGCCGCCCTTCGAGTTTGCATTGCCGACAAGGTATGCCAGCGCTTTGCCGATGTCGATGAGAGCGCTCGCCACACGCGATCGCAAGCGTCGCGATTTTTCCATGTCAACAGCATGCGCTAGTCCGCTTTCAAGTTGACGCGAGTTCAAGGCGGCGGCGAGGACCGGACCGGAACAGCCTGCTTCGGCTTTGGTGCGTGTGCTTGTATAGCACACGCACACGCCGTCGCACGGCTCCGTCAGAGGACCGGACCGCAGCCGCCAACGAAGAAATCGCGTCAAATCGAAAGCGGACTGGTCTTGTGTGCGTCGGCAGAGACAGCTACAAGTGCGCCTTGCATGGTATTAGCATGCGTCCGTAGCTCAGCTGGATAGAGCGACGGCCTCCGGAGCCGTAGGTCGCAGGTTCGAATCCTGCCGGACGCGCCAGGGAATCATGGGGGCCCCGTCTCCCGCCTATTCCAAACACTTGACGAGTGCAGCCGACGTTGTCGCCTTCATGGCGCACGCGTGCTCGTTGAGCTGGACTCCGGACGTGCAGTTCTTGAATGCGTCGTCACCCTTGGCTTCGTTGCGCTCGCGCACCTGCTCGCTTGCCACGATGTCGGCGCCGGCGTCGCCAAAGCGTTCTTTGACCACGAGTTCGGCGTAGCGATCGAGCATCTCGTCGCACTGCGCGGGTGACGCCTTCTTGGTGCATGACGCAAGCATCGGCGTCACCCCCAAAAAACCGACGAGGGCAACAAGCACCAGCAAGTGGGTAGGTTGGTTCATCGGAGGCACTTGTCGACTTGCTCGGCCGTTGGCGCGTTTTTCATGCACGAGATCATCGAGTCGGTCACGTGCATGCCCACGCACTTGTCGATGTCTGCACTCATCGAGGAGAGGATCTTCTGCTTTTCTTTGTCGATCACGGCCGGATCGATCACTCCTTGCGCCTTCAACTGAATCTCGACATTGCGGTCGACCACCACTTCGCAGTCCTCTCGCGTTGCCTTACGCCCGCAGCCAACCGCGGCGAGCGAAAAAAGAGAAAGCAGAACGAGGCAACCGCGCATGGACGCCAACGCGTAGCACGCCCGACTCGCCGAACCCAAGCCCGCACTCGCACTCGCACGCACACGCCGACGAAACGAGCGTAGCAACCCGCCATGGCCAATTGCGGTACACGTGCACTCTACGCGGCATTTTGGCCTCAAAAAAAGCATGCGTGCTACACTTGTGTCGTGTCAGCAAAGGACGAGGGTGGTGCGGAAGTTTTCTTGCGCAAGGCGATGTGTGCCAAAACCGCGCGCGTACGAGCCATTTACGCGTGGCGCGGTCTATCGTTGCGTGCGCCGCTCGAGCGCACGACGCACGCCATGCTTCTGCGCCAGCTCTATCTTTCGCACTACGAGGCACGCCGCTTTCGTCGGGCCCACGCCATCGCGCGCGCGGCAGTCGAACTCAACGTGCTCGCCGACGTGCTCCTTCAAGATGCAGCCCGTGCAGCCCTTGCGGCCGGCGATCTCGAAGCCGCTGTAATGCACCTGCGCGAGGCCGCGCGACGATGCCCGGCTTCGCGCAGACCGTTCCACCTTTGGACGCTCGGCAGCATCCTTTTTCTTGCCGCACGTTACGACGAGGCCACAATTGCGCTCGAGCGTGCTCTCTGCGGGGCAAAAGCAGACAAGCCTCTTTACCGAGCCCATCTCGCCCTTGTCTGCATTGCGGGTGGTCGAGACGTGAGCGATCTGCAAGCAACCATCGACGCGCTCGCCAAGGCTCCGTGTGGGCAAGGCTACGGGCGATTCGTCCTTGGCCACCTTGCTTATGCCGCCGGCGAGTGGGGTGTCGCGAAGCGCTATCTCGAAGCTTTCCTCAGTCGTACGTTCGCATCACGCCCTGCCCTTGGCATTGCGCTCGAAGGTGAAATTCGCATGACAGCGGCAACACTCGCAAAAATCGCGTCGTCATAATGCCGTGCGAGGCTGCCGCAACCACGCTGCGCGCAGGAACGACTCGATTTCGGCGTTCAAAATCGATTCGAAGCCACCGCGATCGAAGCCTGGAGGATCTTGCGAAGGCGGAAAGCCAGGCCTCGTCATGGCCGGAGGAAACGGCGATTGAAACGAAAAATGTCCGGCTCCACGCACCACATGGTGGTCGACGCATGCGTCGTTGCGAACGCCGCGAAGGACGATGTTGGCATTGGGCGCGGCGGTGATGTCATCGAGCTCGCCGGTGCGCATGAAGATGGGCACGTCAACGTCGCGAAGGGAGCCTTCGGGCAGAAACCAGATGGTTGCAGGAGCGAGCAGAACGAGCGCAATGATCCGTGTATCATACACCACAGTCAACGGCCTAGCCTTGCCGTCGGGTGTTTCATGCGCGGTCGCCCACGGCTTGCCCCCCGCAATGGCGAGTGCCGTGTAGGCGCCGATGGAATGACCAATGATCGAAATGCCTGCCGTCGAGATGTGCGGGCCAACGTGGGCATTTTCGAGCGCGGCGTTGATGACGAGGTGCAGATGACGAGGTCGGTTTTCGAGATTCGCGACCGTGGCTGCCAGACGTGAATCGGAGCGGCTGTTGCCTGTGTGTTCGACAAGGGCGACGGTAAAGCCAGAGCGCGCGAGGTGGGCTGCAGTTCCGCGATGCGTCCACGGAGAGCCGTTGTAGCCGTGGCTGATGACAACGAGCGGCAGGTCATGCCCCTCGACTTCGGCATCGATCGCAGCAGAAAATGGGTAGGGGCCAAACTGCACGAGTCGGTCGGGCTCGCGCGTTGGGTAAATGAGCCACGACGGCAAGCGCGCGCCTTGAACCGCATCGACGACATCGAGTGCGCGGCAACCAATTCTAGCTTCTTGGTGAGACATAGACTCGCGAGACTAAGCGATCTCAGCGATCTAGGAGGCGGCTGGTTTCCGGACGGGAAAACGGCTAAACGGCACGTGCCGCCGGGCATAACCTCCATCCAATCCCTATGCTTGCCTTTGCTGAAGCGGACGCATGAGTGAAACGAAGCAGCCACTTAACGCGAAGAGCGCGAAGGACGCGGAGACGGATGTCTTCTCCCCGCCCATTGAAAGTGATGAGAAACCCGTGAGCCAAGAGGCGCCCGCGCAAAGCGATTCCGTTCGCGACGATCGCACGACGAACGAGGCTAACGAGGATGGCGAGCAAGACGGGGTCGATCTCGTTCCGCGTGGCAACCCGCTGCGCAAAAGGCGTGGGGCCATCGCCATGGTTGCCGGCGCCGTTGGTGCATTCTTGTTGATGGCGAAAAATGGTCAGAACGCGTGGGGTGTGCCCGTCGGCTTTTTCTTGGTCGCCGTGTGCACCTTCGGCGTGATGGACTTCGTCGGGTCGTTCGACGACGCGGGCGACGAGGTGACGGCGCAAACAACGCTTTCGAAGCTCACAATTCCGCTCGTTCGCACGCTGCTTTTCGTGCTCGCCTTCGCGGGTTCACTCGCTCTTGCTCAATCGCCCATCGTGCCCGGGTGGCCGTGGTGGCTTGGATCCATCACGGTTACGGCCACGTTTGTCGGCATTGTCGCAAGCGTTTTTTCGCTTGGCGAGAAGTTTGGGCCTTGGGCGAAGGACGAACTTGGGCAGCCGCGTCCGCTCGTTCGCCGCCACGGCTTTTGGGTGCTTGCCATTGGCGCGCTGCTCTACTTCCCTGCCATGGGTGTGCAATCGCTTTGGGACCCATGGGAAACGCATTACGGGGAAGTGGCCCGTGAAATCCTCTCGCGCGACGATTGGATTTCGCTCTGGTGGGCACAAGACGGCTGGTTTTGGTCGAAACCCATTCTCAATTTTTGGATTCAGTCGCTCGCCATGGCAACGCTTGGCACGCACTACCAGGCCGATCAAATGCTTATGGTTGGCCGGTTGCCGTTGGCCCATCCCGAGTGGGTCATGCGCGTGCCGAATGTGCTGATGACGCTCGGTGCCATGTATATTCTTTACAAGGGCGTTGCCAAGGTCTTTGGCCGCCGCGCCGGCTTGCTCGGGGCCATTGTGCTTGCCACGATGCCAGATTGGTATTTTCTCGCACATCAAACCATGACCGACATGCCGTTCGTTGCGGCCATGACGGCGGCCATGGGGCTTCTTCTCGTTGGTCTCAATACGGAAGAAGAGGCGCGGGTAAAGCTTTACGAGCTCGAAGCCTTTGGAGTGCGCCTTCGGCTGTCGCTTTGGCATCTCGTGTTTGGCGCCCTGCTGCTTTGCGTGATTCCGCAAATTCTTTATCTGCTCTCGCGAAATATCGAATTGGTTGTCTTTGGCAACGGACCAAAAGGGTTTCGCATCCACTGGGATGAATTTCAAAGCGGCTCGCCGGGCAATTGCGGTCTGCCCGGCAACGAAGCATGCACCATGCGCGCACCTGCTGTCATTCCGAAGTCCGTGGGGGCGAATCCGGCAGGTGTGTGGCCAAGCCTCGTGCACTACGTCGGTGGGTTCGAGCCTTCGCTGCAAGCCGTGTTGTGGGGTGTCGTTACGGGCGGCTTGCTCTATTTGAATTGGGGCGAGCGCCGTGTGCGTCGACTCGTTTACGTTGCCGCGTGGCTATGCGCGGCCATCGCGACCATGGCTAAGGGGCCCGCCGGGTTCGCGCTACCGATGATTTGCGCGTTTGCTTATGTCGCCACAAAGAAGCGTTGGAGCGAGCTTCTTCGCCTCGAAATGGTGAGCGGTGTGCTCGTGATCTTGGCCGTGGCCATTCCATGGTACGTGGCGATGTATGTGAGGCACGGCCCGCCATTTCTCGATCGGCTCATTTTCCACGACATGCTCAATCGAGCATTTAGCCATGTGCACGACACGAACGAAGGCGACGACACGGGCATTCGCTATTACATATGGCAATTCGGCTACGCGATTTTCCCTTGGGTTGGGTTGGCGCCCTTGGCACTCATTTGGGGCTTTCGGCGGAGCGATTCGGCCGTCTCAGCCATCTCGGCCGTTTTGAAAGGGCCCGCGCGCATCGTTGCAGTGGCTTCTGGCAACAAATCGAGCGCCGCGGGTGAGGCCACCGGCGGGACCACAGCGGTCGGTGATGCGTCGGTCATGCTTTTTATGTGGTTTCTCTTTGCCTTTGCGCTTTTCACATTCATGGGCACCAAATTTCATCATTACATTTTCCCGGCCGTGCCACCGGTGGCCATGCTTATCGGCATTGTGCTCGACGATGTGTTGCCGCGCCGCCCCGCTCCATTACGCGGGACGGTCGGTGAGATGACCGGCGAAGAGGTCAATGACGAGCGCACGCGGACGCATGAAAGCATGATGGTGGCCGCTGCCGCGCTCGTCGGCGCGCTCGTCGTTGTTCTCGTTGGCCGCGACCTATTTTTCAAACCCGATGGATCCGATCAACCCGGTGCGATTCGGTTGCTGCAGCTTTTCACGTATAACTACAAGCGCCCGTGGCCCGAAGCGCTCGATTTCTCGAAGTCGCTCAAAGCCTTTACGGTTGCCGGTGTACTTGTATACCTCACGCTTGCGGTCGAGAAAATCCGCGCGATCGGCGTGCGCTTGCTTTGCGGCTTCGCGCTCGTTTGGGCCATTTGGGGGCTCGACGTGTACATGGTGAAGCTATCGCCTCATTGGGGCCAGCACGAAGTGATCGAGGCCTACTACCGCAATCGTCAAAGTCCTGACGAAGTGCTTGTCGCCTACCAAATGAACTGGAAAGGCGAAAACCTGTACACGGGCAACCGCATTCCGGCGTTCGTTTCGACCGGAGCCGCGTTCCAGTCGTGGCTGAAGCAGCAACGTGAGAAGGGCACGCAGGTGATGTACTTCATCACCGAGCACAGTCGCCTGACTGGGCTTCGCAACGAAGTGGCTGCAAAGTCTCTCAAAGAAATCACCGACAAGAAACTTTGCAACAAGTTTGTTCTGGTCCGCGCCGAACTTTAGCACTACTGCCTGGATTCCCCGTGCGCGCCCTGGTTCACCGCGGAACTGAATGATGATTCAGTTTCGTCTTGACGCATCGTACCGAGGGTCGCAGGATGGCGAGCGAAACTCTTCCACGTTTCCACGCATTGTTTTCGAAGGAGAGCCGCCGTGACGAAGCCGATCCAAGCCATTAACCGATACAAGGCCGATCTGCGCGAGTTCAATTTCCTCTTGTTCGAGCAATTCAAGCTCGGCGAGATGCTTGGCCAGAAACCCTACGATGGCTGGGGCGAAGAGGAGATTCGCAGCTCGCTCACGGAGTGTTACCGCTTCGTGCGTGAGGTTCTCGGGCCGCTCAATGTCGTTGGCGACACCACGGGCTGCAAGCTCGAAAACGGCAAGGTCATCACGCCCAAGGGTTTCAAAGAAGCGTGGAAGAAGCTGTACGAAGCCGGGTGGAAGTCCATCGCCGTCCCGCAAGAATTCGGCGGCGCCGGCTCACCTCGGAGTTTGCAGGTGCTCGTCGAGGAGCTCATTTCAGGCGCGAACACGGCATTCAGCATGTACGCCGGGCTTGCGTACGGCGCGGCCGAAGTCATCGAACAGCTTGGCTCGGCCGAGCAGAAAAAGGAGTGGGCCATAAAGATGTTTGCTGGCCAGTGGGGCGGCACCATGTGCCTGACCGAGGCAAACGCGGGCACCGACGTTGGCGCGTCGAAGACCACTGCGTCGCGCAACCCCGATGGCAGCTACACCATCCGCGGCACGAAAATCTTCATCTCCGGCGGCGATCACGATCTCGCCGAAAACATCATTCACATGGTCCTTGCACGCGTCGACGGCGCACCCGCCGGCACCAAGGGCCTAACGCTTTTCATCGTCCCGAAAATTCGCGTGAACGCCGACGGTTCGCTCGGTAAGCCAAACGACGTTTCGGTCGGCGCGCTCGAGCACAAAATGGGCATCAATGGGTCGGCCACGTGCGTGCTCAATTTCGGCGACAACGGCCAGTGCATTGGCTGGCCCCTTGGCGGCGAAGCGAATCTGAACAAGGGCATGTCCCAAATGTTCAGGCTGATGAATGCTGCACGCATCTCGGTGGGTGTGCAGGGCATTAGCGTTGCGGCAAGTGCCTATCTCAACGCCCTTGAATATTCCAAAGAGCGCAAGCAAGGCGCCAACATGATGCAGTGGAAAGACGCGAGCGCACCGCGTGTGCCCATTATCGATCACGCCGACGTTCGTCGCATGCTTCTGCAAATGAAGGCCGTTACCGAGGGCCTTCGCGCGCTGGCGATCAAGCTTACCCATCACGTCGACCAAGCCTATATCTTGCAGGCCAAGGGCGAGTCGTACGCGTACCACGAGGGCCAGGTCGAACTGCTCGTGCCGCTCATCAAGGCATATGCCTCTGACCAGGGCTTCCGCGTTTGCGAGACGGCAATCCAAACCTACGGTGGCGCCGGCTACACGCGCGACTACCCGGTCGAGCAATACTGCCGCGACAGCAAAATTTTCAGCATCTACGAGGGCACCAACCACATTCAGGCCATGGATCTGGTCGGGCGCAAGCTTGGTCAGGGTGGCGGTGCGAACTTCCAGGCATTCCTCGGCGACATCGCGACGTTTGTCGCGGCGAATGGGGACAATCCAACGCTCGGCGCGGCCGTGAAGAAACTTGGCGCGGCGCAAGAGGCCGTTGGGGGCACGGCCATGCGCCTTCTCATGTGGTTCCAGAGCGGCCAGATCCCGCTCGTTCCGCTTGCGGCAAACCGTTTCTTGGAGATGATGAGCGAGCTCACGGTCGCTTGGCTTTTGCTTGATGGTGCACTCGTTGCCGAGGCGGCGCAAAAGAAGGTTAGTGCCAATCATCCCGATCACGCCTTCTACGCGGGCAAGATTCAGTCAGCATTGTATTATGCACGCAATTATCTGCCGGGCGTAGAGTACAAGGCACAAATTCTTGCCGACGAAGACAAGTCGCCACTCGACATTCCGGAAGCTGCTTTCGCAACGGTGTAATTGGCGCGGGCGCCACGGGAACAGGTGGTAACGGGCGGTGGCGGGCGTGCTTCTCGAGCGCGCTCGCCCGCTTGCCGCTTCATCGCAGCGCATTGGAATGCTTGACGATGCGTAGCTCGATCGAGTACGTGAACGGTGTATTCCAGCTTAGCTCAGTTGGTAGAGCAGGCGGCTGTTAACCGCCGGGTCGCTGGTTCGAGTCCAGCAGCTGGAGCCATTCGAAGCCTGCCACAAACTTCGCAGCGGAATTTTTTAATAGAGCCCCCAAGGTGCATGCCTCGGGGGCTTCGCCGTTTCTCCTCTGATTTTCCCATGATTCGCGCTCATATCGATAGCGCGCTGCAGGTGGTGAGCGAGTGTTGAGATAGCTTGGGCGATCACCGACGCGTCGTCGCGAGGAAGATCCTCGCGCGCTTGCGCGTTGCTGACGAAGCCGCATGTCCAGCCTCCTAACCCATCCCGCGCCGGTTCTCGCCCTGGGTGTGGTGTTGGGACGGCGCCGTATCCCACCGCGCCTGTTTGTGCTGGCCACTGTTTTCACCCTTCTCCCGGATTTCGACGCCATCGGTTTTCGCCTCGGCATCCCCTACGCAAGCTGGCTTGGACACCGCGGGTTTTCCCATTCGCTCTTCTTCGCTCTGCTTTGCGGAGCTTTCGGCGCGTGGATTGCACCATGGCTCAAAGCCTCCCGGTTTCTGTCCGGCACGCTGATCTTCTTGTCCGTCGTCAGTCACATCGCGCTCGATGCCCTGACCAACGGCGGACTGGGCGTGGCAGTCTTCTGGCCGTTTTCCGAAGCGCGTCATTTCTTTCCCTGGCGGCCCATCCAGGTTTCTCCCTTGAGTTTGAGAGCGTTTTTCACGGCTCAAAAAGGGCTCCGGGTCATTGCCTCCGAACTATGTTGGGTCTGGCTTCCTCTCATGCTTGTCGCGTTTGTTTGCCGCAAGGTTCGGATGCTGGTGCAAAAAGGAGCACGGCAAACCGGAATTTTAGCGGTCTTGGCCAACTGTTCCGACGTCGGAATAGTTGGTGACCACCTTGCGAGACACCGAGACCGCCCGCCGTGTGAAGAGCCAATTCTTCTCGAAGATCGAAGGACTTGTCGTCCTCGGCATCGCGCTTCCACGAGAACTCGTGAAGGATTTCCTCGATGAGACGCGTCCAGAAGCTGAACATGCAGGCGTGCTGACGGCGCTGCAGCGTGGCCTTGCTCCGGATCCTTCCGGCGTCGCTTGAACCTCACCCGATTTGGTGGACACCCGAGGAAGCCCGAGATGACATGGGCCGGAGGTGTTCATGGCAGCGAAGAAGAAGAAGAAGCGGAGACGGTTCACTCCCGAGTACAAGGCGGATGTCGTTCGGCTCGTACGGACGAGTGGAAAGCCAATCGTGGCGATTGCTCGTGATCTAGAAGTGACCGAGAAGTCGATACGCGTCTGGGTGAGGCAGGCCGATGTGGACGATGGCAGGGGGGCGGCAGGAGCGCTGACGACGGCGGAGCGGGAAGAGCTCACTGCCTTGCGCCGCGAGAACCGAACGTTGCGTATGGAGCGAGAGATATTAAAAAAAGCAACGGCCTTCTTCGCCAAGGGGAACGGGTGAAGTTCGAACTCGTGGATGCGGAGAAGGCAAACTTTCCCGTGGGTGTTCTCTGCGATGTGCTCGACGTCTCACGCAGCGGTTTTTACGCTTGGAAGCAGCGTCCTTCGAGCGCGCATTCGAAGGCCGACACAGCGCTCACCGTCGAAGTCAAGGCGGCGCACACCAACAGCGGCAAGCGCTATGGCAGCCCGCGCATTCATCGCGCGCTCCGCAAAAAAGGCGTGCGCAGCCGCGCGACAAGCACGCCGTCGCGAAGGATCTCGCCAAGGGCCGCGATCGCGGGAAGCACCACCGGGAAGTATGTGCCGGCGTGGTCGTTGCCGAGGGCGTAGAGCAGCCGGTGGTACGCCCGTAGCCGATCGAGGTCGTTTGGGTTGGCGAGCGCACGAAGCGCGGACGGAACCTCTCCCGGCGAGTTCCACGCTGGCTGCGCGTAGCGGACCCAGTCCACGAGGTCGCTCACGGCGTCTCCGGTCCGCTCTCGCGCGTGCAACTCAGGATGTTTCGTGAGAGCCTTCATCTGCGTGGCCGACAGCCTAAGCGAGCTTCCCGGAGCACCTCGTCGGGTGTAGTCGATAGCCTCATCTCGAGGGACGTCAGGGCGGCGGCGAGCGACAAAAGTAATTGTCGCTGATCAGGCGGCAAGCGATACCATGCATGTGGTGGGTGATCGTGGAGAACCCGCAGTGACCCAGGCAGTTCCATCGAGTGTATTCGACTCGCCTCGAAGCGGGGAAGGACAGCGTGCGTCGACGGCTGCCGCGTGGGCTGACTACCTCGTCGATTCGTACCACAACCATTCCTCCAATGCCGGTTGCCTCGTCGCCTTTGAGATGAATCCTGGTAAGCGCGCGTGCGAGTTGAGTCAGCACAGGCAGTGATGCATTGTCGTTGGAATCGCGGCGAAGCACGTAGACCCGTCCAACACCCGCTTCATTGTTGCGGACAGCGTGGCGGGCGAAGAAATCGTCGAGCGCGTGGTTGCCGCAGGAAAAGCCTGTCTTGGCGTCGGAGGGCTTGATCGGCGTTGTGACGTAGGCGGGCTCAGACTCGGTCATTTGCTGTGGCGGTTGACGGCAGCCCGCAAACTCGGACGCGGCGCAGGCGCAGCCTCTGTCAACGCCTGCATCTTCGCAAGCGCCTCTGCGGACAGCTCAAGTTTCTGCGGACTCTGCGTCCACTCGAGCGCAGCGAGGGTTGGCGTTGCGATCTCGCACGCCGGTGACGACGACGACGGATCGAGCGTCACCAGGCGACGGCCTCGACGCACTTCGAGGACGACCTTGAGGAAGAGCGCGAGCGCCTCGTCGACGAGCTGGCTCCGGCTCAGCCCGAGCTCGTTCGCGAGTTGAACGACGGCGCTTCCTCGGCTGTCGGGAACAGTGGCTTCGAGTCGCACGGAACCTCCTTACCTCACAAGTGAGGTATATTTGAGGTATATGCCTCGGCAACGTGTTTGGCAAGGGGAGCTGGCTCGCCCATGCTCCGGCCGCCACCAAAGTAGGGCACGCTCCCAATGCCCTCCGCGCCCAACTCCACGGTAGTGGGCGAAAACGCGAGCCCTCACAAGCTCACGTTTTTCTTTTCATTTTCGACGACGGGATCACATCTAAGGTGTTTTGCGCCTCGAGCTTCATTGTCCCACAGGGCTCTTTCGGCGAGATCACGATGCGTTCATTGTGCACGTGGATACGGTCGATGAGGTGCAACGCATAGGTGCGGCCAATGTCGTGATCGCGGAGGATGAAGTTGCGCCACGCGTTCACGACCTCGGTGGTGGGCGGCCAGTCGTGCCGACGTGCGAGACGTTCTGCGCGCTCGGGCGTGTGCATCACCAAAACGGGACACGAAAACGACCGGCCAGATATGCTTGCGAAATTGCGAGGCTCGCCGGAACCTGTGCTCTCTCCGCATGACGAAGAAGCTGAAGAAAAGCGTCGCACGCACAAAGCCCGCCACTCGAAAGGCGACACCGGCGATCATGCGTGCGAAGCAGGCCATCGCGCCGGAGAGCGACGCCCGCTTCACCGAGGTCATCGCACTCATCGAGGCCGCCCGTGGCCGCGCGTATCAGGCGGTGAACGCAGAGCTGGTCTCCCTCTACTGGCAGCTCGGTGAGTACATCAGCCGCAAGATCGCGAACGCCGAGTGGGGGGATGGCGTGGTCAACGAACTCGCTTCTTCCCTCGCGCGTCGCTTCCC
The DNA here is from genome assembly GCA_009780955.1 of Polyangiaceae bacterium. GTDB lineage: Bacteria > Myxococcota_A > Polyangia > Polyangiales > Polyangiaceae > Labilithrix. The sequence goes on from WQZB01000039.1 coordinate 35,795, forward strand.
AGGCCTCCGGGGCTTCACGCGACCGAACCTGTTTCGGATGCGTCAGTTCTACGAAGCGTATTGGTCGAATCGAAAAGTCTCAGCACTGCTGAGACAATTGTCGTGGACCCATCACCTGATCATCCTCGGTCAGGCCAAGCCGGCGGCCTCCCGCGAGTTCTACATACTCGCCGCTATCAAGGAACGATGGTCGAAGCGGGAGCTCGAACGGCAGATCAGATCCGGCGCCGTCTTACGTGGAGCGCGCGCCAAGAAGAAAGTCTCACCACTGGTGAGACAAATTCATCCGAATGCGATCGACGAATTCAAAAACACCTACAACATCGAATTTCTCGGCCTTGCTGGCGAACACTCGGAGGCTGATCTCCACGGTGCTCTGCTCCGGAATCTCGGTCGCTTTCTGACCGAACTCGGTCGCGACTTCTGCTTCGTGGGTTCCGAGTACCCGGTGCAGGTGGGGCACCAAGACTTTGCGATCGACCTCGTTTTCTTCCATCGTGGTTTGCAGTGCCTCGTAGCTTTCGAACTGAAGGTCGACAAATTCAAGCCCGCCGATCTCGGACAGCTCTCGTTCTACGTCGAGGCCCTCGATCGCGATGTGAAGAAACCCCACGAACGCCCTTCGATCGGTGTGTTGCTCTGTGCGACCAAAGACGACGAGGTTGTGGAATACGCGCTCGCCCGCACCGTATCACCGACGCTCGTTGCTGAGTACCAGACGTTTCTGCCGCCGAAGGAGGTGCTCCGCGCGAAGATCCATGAGCTGTACGCGCAGCTCGTCGTGGACAGGAGCGAAGAGCACCCCTCCGGAGGGAGACACCGATGACCGCCGCTTCTTCCCCCAACACGACCGACGACGAAGCCTTCGTCGTCCAGTGCGAGGCCGACTACACGATCGCAGAGATCACGGCAGTCGCCCACGTTGCGCCTAGAGCAACGGCCCCGACCCACGTGCTGGCGGTCGTCGAGCTTCTTCACAAGCATTTGGAGCCCAATCCACTCATCAGCCTTGCCCCCAAGAGCGGTGGCTATCCACGTGGAATCGACCTCGGAACTCGTGGAGGAAAGCTCCTCGTCCAACGGTGGCATGTTTCGGTGGGCGACGGCATCCAGTGGTACCGGACCTGCGCGCGCGGATCGATGACGGTGCCAGGCAGAGACCCATTGAAACCGACCGTCGTTCAGCTCGGTCAACTTGGGGACGACCCACCTTGGCCTCACCTCGTGATCGAGGTCGAGCAATTCTGGCCATACTCCGAGTTCTGGGGAGATCGACCAGGTGGCTCGCGTTGGCATCGTCTCGTCCCCGTCGCCCCCATCGACGTTACGCATGGCTGGGAGACGACCGATTTCGAGCACGCCCGCAACTTCTTCATGTCGGAGGTCCACGTGGACATTCTGTCCCGGTCGGTTCTGGTCGGATCCTGCCACCTTCGCCTGCCCAACCCGATCTACCGCGACCTCCAGCAGCGCGTCGGCAGTGACTGGCGGAGCGTCACCTTCGACGTAGACCCATACCCGACTCAGCCACTCAATGAACTGGAGCTGATGTTTTGGAATCAGCGCTCGTGGGGAGCGACGTCGGTGCGACGCATGACGCTGCAGCCGGGCGTCAACGTGCTCCACGTGCCTGAAGGAGTGGAGCAAGTCGCTCATGCTGTTGTCTGTCAAAAGAGGGGCCTACTAAAGCTGTCCCAGTCGGCAGGGTTCATCCGTGCGTTCAACGGGGCGATGGACCTCATCTCGGAGCAACGTAGCGTAGAAGCGCCGAAGGGCAGATACACCGTCGGCGTGAGCGGGGCCTCCCAGCCGATCCAGGTAGGAACACCACGGCCCGCAGGCGCCCTGACCCGACTCGCCGCCGACGAGGGGCAGCAACGAACACAGAGAGAATGGGCAGCGACGGCGTTTCAATGGTTCGACAAAGACGGCGTCGCCGGGACGCAGGCCATTCGAGACATCATTCGGTCGGCGAGCACGAGCGTCGACCTCCTCGATTCGTACTTCGGGCGTGGCGACCTTATGGAGTTCGCCCTTTCTACGACAAAGCATGGGTTGCCCTTTCGAGTGCTCACGTCGCACGACTTCTGTACGAGCGGTGAGGATCCAGACCTGAAAATCGAGCGCGGTGATGCCCTTGCTAAAACGCTCGAGTCTGTGCGCGCGGAGGACCCACGGCTCAACATCGAGATCAAAGTGATGCCCGGCCAGAAGTCACCCGTGCATGACCGCTTTCTCATCGTCGACGGGACCGTCTGGGTGCTTGGCGCGTCGCTCAACGAGTTCGGGAGCCGGGGCTCGTTGCTCATGAAGCTTCCGGCGTCGCCTGTCCACGGCACCAGCGGATCGTCGGCGTTCTCCGTATCCGCGAACGTTTTCGATGTACACTGGGACACATCCGACGCCTTGGCTGACTGGGTGAAGCGACGGGCGGCTTCGCGCACCGGTTCCCGAGGAGCCTCGCGACCCGGCACACTCAAGGAGCGAGTGCTGTCGACGAAGCGCATGTTGGAAGAAACGCTTCAACGTGTTCATGAGGTATGGCGTGCGTGATCCGCGCCTACGCCAAGCATGGGCGCTCGCGCGCGCCGACGAGCGACGGGCCGCAACCGAGCGACTCCTTGCGATGGTGACGACAACTGACCGAACCGAAATCGACCGTCTGCTTGAGGAATGGTGGACCAGTGTCTTGGCGCACGACTTACAAGGAGATGAGTGGAAGACCGTGCAAATCGAGAGGCTTCGAACGAAGTGTTCCTCCCTTCCCATCGGCAGCCAGAAGGTCGCTTTAACGGCCCCCAACACGTTGGCGTGCGACGCAACAGGCGAGGATCGTGGAGTCGGAGCCCTGCTCCTTGGTGAATCGGCAGCAGCAGTCATTCGCAAGGGTTCCTCAGTCGTCGCGCTCGATCGCGCGGTGAAATTCCTTATGACGCATGCGCGCCGAGCGTTCGGGGCACTGAGCGTGGCCGGCGCGCTGCTCGGCTGCGGCTCGAACAGTCGACTGCCCGTCGACACCATGAACGGGGAGGACGGCGCCGCGAACGGGGACGCGTCGGCCGCGGCCATCGAGGACGCGGGAACCTACCACCAGGGCGTCTACACCTGCTGCGGCGCGGGCCGCGGCTTGAGCTGCTGCGCGGAGGAGCCGGGTCTTCTGGGCTACGACGTCCAGCCCGACGGCGGTATCGTCGCGGTGGGTGACCTGCACGACGGTTCGACCGAAGCGAACTGCTTTCGGTACGGCGGCGCCAGCGGCGCCTGCGCCGGCAACGGCGACATGTTCGATGGAAAGGACATCTGCTCGATCTGCTGTCCTGGTCTCGTGCGGACGAATCAAGTCGCCCCCAGCGGCGACGGCAGCACGTGCGTCCAGGCCGGTCCGGTGAGCCTCTTCGTCTGCCTTCCGTGCGGCAACGGCGTTTGCGAGACGACCGAGAACCATTGCACGTGCCCGGCGGACTGCCCCTGAGCGGCGCTGGGGCATCTGCGGGGCGATGGCCCGAACTCGGTCCTACGATGTCGGCGTCGTGGGTCACCCCGGGCAAGGTGACGCCCGGCGACTCAGCTCCGTCAGGCGTCGGGCATCCGGGGCGGTTCAGTCGAGCAGAAGCCATCGCTTCCCGGCAATGTCATCGTCCGTCAACACCCGGCCGCGCGTCACGTCGACAGGGAAGCGCCTGCGCACGATTTCGCTCAAGTGAGGAGCCACTTCAGGTGCGACGCTGGAGGCGCGCTCCGCGAGCTTTTCGGCAGAACAAACTTTTTTTGCAACGAGAGCGATGGAGTTGCGGACGACCCCTCGGCGAAGCTGGCCGTCTGTCTCGCTCGGGTCAGGCACTGCGAAAATCGCAATCTCGTACGACTCGAAGACATGTGCGATCGACGCCAGGATCGATCGCATCGAACTCTCGTCCGAGTCCAAGTTGCCGATCAAGTTCAGGATGAACGCGCCATCGTCCGTCATCGTCCTCCGCACGAGCTCGAAGAACTGCGTCGTCACGAGGTGCGCGGGAACGCAGTACGCTCCGTAGGCGTCGAGTACGACGAGATCGTACTCCTTCGATGAGCAGCCGCAGGCGAACTGGCGGGCATCGGCGACGTAGACTCTCAGTCTCTCAGAAGTCCGCAAACCGAAGAACCGATGTGCGGCATCTACGACGATCGCTTCGCTATCGACCACGTCGATCGTGGCGTCGTCGTAGATCGCTTCAAATTGGCGCGGCCCGATGCACGCACCTCCTCCCAGAAAGAGGATCCGGCGCGGCCGTTCGTCGAGAAGCATTCCGACGTGCAGTCCGTCGACGTAGCCCCACCCCGAACGGAGCTTATTCGTCCGATCCTGGCGCGACTGCACAAGCTCGCGCGTCGGGCTGACGAACACGAGCTCGCGAAAACGCGCGTTCTCTCTCACGACGACAGTGTCTTCGCCACTCTTCCCGATCATCCATTGCCGCGAGTGCCGCGAACCCAATGCCATGTACACACGGACACCCAAAAGCACCACGAGGGCTAGCCCTCCGATCGTCAGGAAGGTTTCATAGTCCATAGGCTTCCATTGGGCCGAACGGCACGAATGTGCACTGAGCGCGATCGTCTCCGCTGCGAACCCTTTCGGCGGTGCGCTGGCTCTCAAACGATCCTAAAGTTTCGAAAGAAGAAAAATGGAGGCCCAGTGTGACTACTGGGATCGCAACCATGCAAGACATTCTCGTCACATTCCCTGGCGGCAAACGCGTTGATGCTCAGGTCGGGTCGTACGTGGTTCATACCGACCAACCCGTCGACGCAGGTGGCAACGGGAGCGCGGCTGCACCGTTCGATCTTTTCCTTGCGTCGCTCGCGACATGCGCCGGCATTTACGTGCTTGGCTTCTGTCAGTCACGCAATCTCGACACCACTGGCCTTGGGCTTCGGCAGCACGTCGAGGTCGATGAAGCCACGAAGCTCCCCCGAAAAATCACTATCGAGATCACCTTGCCTCGCGACTTCCCAGAGAAATATCGCACAGCAGTCGTGCGGGCCGCCGAAGGCTGCAAAGTCAAAAAGACGATCACCGCAGCGCCGTCATTTGACGTCGTAGTAACCTAAGCTCGTATGGCTACTGCCTTCTTCTCGTCGCATGACAATCAGCTCCAATTGCATCATGGCGCCAGCAATCGACGAAATGGTCGTTGACCATGCCGACCGCCTGCATGAAGGCGTAAACGATGGTCGGTCCGCAGAACTTGAAGCCCTTGTCGGCGAGAGCCTTCGACAAGCGCCGCGAGATGTCGGTCTCCGCCGGTATCTCGCTTCTGTCGCGCCATTTGTTCTGCACAGGCTCGCCGTCGACGAAGTCCCAAATGAAAGCTGAGAAATCCTGCTTTCCGGCGAGATCGAGATAGGCGCATGCCGACTTGACAGCGCCCTCGATCTTGGCGCGGTTGCGCACGATGCCGGCATCCGCCATCAGGCTCGCAATCTTCCTGTCGGTGTAGCGCGCCATGCGCTGCGGCTCGAATCCGTCGAAGGCGCTGCGGAAATTCTCGCGTTTTCTCAGGATGGTGATCCAAGAAAGGCCGGCCTGGAAGCCATCGAGCACCAGCTTCTCGAAAAGCGCGCGACCGTCAATTTCGGGCACACCCCAATCCACATCGTGGTAGGCCACATAGAGAGGATCTGTTCCCGGCCAGAAACAGCGCATGTGTCCGTCAGGATGCAGAATCGTGCTCATCGGTTCTCCAGTAGGTTGAGTCGGTGATTCCTTCCCGGAATTTTTAGCCCAAGATGCGTCGCAGCTCGGCGACGCGCTTCTCGAGTGATGTCACTACGGCATCGACCTTCGCCCGCTGCTCGCCCGTCATATTCGCGACGTCGCTCCGGCGGAAGAGGAGCTTGCCGGTCTCTTCGTTGCGCAAGACACGAAGGCATGCCTCGGCGGCCTTCAGTATCTCAGGTGACCGTTTTCTCCCAGGTTCGGAAGCCTCTTTGCCGTGCTCCTTTTGCACCAGCATCCGAACCTTCTGGACACTGAGCCCGCCCTCGACGACCTTTGAGGCAAGTTGCTCGAGCTTCTCCGGCGCACGCACCCGAAGCAATTCCACGCGGTGGCTTGGAGGCAGTTGACGAAAATTCGACGCTCGCGGGAGTTGCTTGGTTACTGCCGCGAGCCGTAACGCGTTCGAGAGGAACGTGCGGCTCACCGGCAACTCCAGCGATTCGCAACGCTCGATCAACATGCTGAGCGACGCATGCTTGCTCGAACGCGACGAAAAATAGAGTTCTGGATCGTTGTCGTAGAACTCCTGCAGCAAATACGTGCCGATGTCATCGAGACCCCTCGACACCGTCCTCGCGACTACCTCGCGGATGTGCGCGACGGCGCGTTCGACCAGCGCGCTGTCGGCCTGCTCTGCAGACGCAGGAAGATCTATGACTTCGGCTGCTATGGCCTCAGATCTCTTTGCGACGGACGTCGTCTTGCTCACTATGCTCATCGCCTTTCTCCCTCTGGAGCCTGAAGATCCATGTCACTAGCCGATAACGTCGCGCGCGACCTTCGGATTCGTCGATTCCCATCACTTCGGCTCCCACTGTTCCGACGTCGGAACAGTTGGCCAAGACCGCGTCACACCAACGTTTTGATCAGCGTTTCCCGGTCGCCTGGCAGCAGATCCATCGGCGCGATTTCCGGCATCGTGTAGGCGCCGGGTTGCAGCCGCAGTGCCGCGGCGCGGGCGCAGGAAACCATGATCTGCGAGGTGAGCGCAGGGTTGTTGATGCTCATGCGGAATTCGAATGTCTGATTGTGCGTGATGCCGCTGACGCCCTTGCGCTCCATCAAGACGCCGTGGCCCATGTCTTTGAGTTCATCGATGCTTGGCACGGCGAAGACACGGGTATCGTCATGGGCGAAATATTCGTCTTCCTTGATTGCCGCCGCCACCTGCGCCAGCTCTGCGCCGGGTTCGAGTTCGACGTAGACCATGCGCCGATGCACGCCTGTGCCCGTAGGGATCGTCATCGACAGCGCGTCTTTGACGCCCGGCTTCGACTTGGCGCAAACCGAATGGCCCATGCTCATGCCGGGGCCGAAGTTGGTGTAGGTCAGGCCTTTGGGCGCCATCGCCAATAGAAGCGCGCGCAGCATGGAATCGCTGCCGGGGTCCCAACCGGCGGAAACGACCGCGACGCTGCCGTGTTTTTTGCCGATGGCGTCCAGGTTCGAGCGCAGTTGCCACAATTTCTCGCCGTGAATGTCGAAGCTGTCGACCGTGTGGATGCCGCGGGCCAGATATTGCGGCGCGGTTTCTGGAATGCTGCGGGTCGGGCCGCAGAGCAGCGCCACGTCGACCTTACCCAGCATGCTGACATCGGTGACGACTTTGATCCCGGCCAGTTTTTCCGCCTCCTCCTTTGATGCCGCCGCCGTACGCCGGACGACTCCGGCCAGTTCCATGTCCGGTGCCGCCTGTACTGCTTCGACTGCAAAGCGACCGATGTTGCCATACCCCACTACCGAAATTCGCAAAGTTTTCATGGTGTTTTCGATCTTCTGTTATTTGGAGACGACACGAATAGTACAGATGGTTCAGGAATGGATCACGCTGCGGAAAAATCGGGGCAAGGCCAGACTCCTCGTCGCACCCACTTCCAAATCGCGCCATCTGCCAGTTATAAGGACGAGCCGCCGTCGAGTTCAGCGCGACGACGCTTCTTTTGATGGAAAGCGAACTCCACGCCCAGACGCGACGGCTCCGAGGTTCGCCGTACCCGCGCTTCGTCGGCAAGGGATTGCTGCTTGGGGCCCGGCTCGGCGTTGCCCGCTGGGACCGCGCGCTCGAGCATGTCGAGGCGGAGCAGGCGCGAGCGCTCGCAGACATCGTTCGGCATGCTGCCAGAACCGAGTTCGGGCGCGCGCACGGCTTTGCCTCGGTTCGGCGTTACGAGGACTTCGTCCGGCGTGTCCCCATCGGGGATTACGACACGTTTTCTCCGTATATCGAACGAATGCGGCGCGGCGAGCGAGGCCTGCTCGTGCCGGAGGCGGTACGGTACTTTGGGAATTCTTCCGGAAGCTCGACGGCCGGTCGATCGAAGTTTTTGCCGATCACCGAACGCCAGATCGCACATCAACGTCGTGCCGGCGCCGACACGCTGATGCGCTGGGTCGCGTGGTCGAAGGACGACGCGCTCGTCCGCGGGTTCACCGTCGGCCTCTTCCCTCCGACGACGATGCGCGCCCTGGGCCCCACGCTCGTGACGTCGAATCCGGCCTTGATGGTGACGCGGATGCCGGCGCTGACGCGGCCCATCTACCTGCCTCACGACGACATCAAGCGGATGGCGAACTACGACGACAAGCTCACCGCGATCGCGGAGCGCTATCTCGACTGGGACGTCCGCGCGGTGGCAGGCACGACCTGTTGGTTCTCGCTCCTCTTCCAGAAGGTCCTCGACGTCGCGCACAAGCGTGGCCGTTGCGTCGACTCGGTGTCCGCGATCTGGCCAAACCTCCGCGTCCTGCTCGGGGGCGGTGTCTCGGCCGAGCCATACATCCCGATCCTGCAGCGCCTGCTCGGACGCGATGACGTCGCGCTCGTCGACACATACAACGCGACCGAAGGCGGAATCTACGCGGCGACGGATTTTTCCGGCGCACGCGGCATGCTCATGCTGCCCCATCGAGGCACCTTCTTCGAGTTCGTGCCGCTCGATGCGCGCGAGCAGCGCGAGCGGGCGACGCGTGTTCCCCTCTGGGCCGTTGAGCGCGACCGGCTCTACTCGATCATCGTGACGACGACGTCCGGTCTCTACGGCTACGAAATCGGCGACATCGTCCGTTTTCCATCCGTGTCGCCTCTGCGCATCGAGTTCGCTGGCCGTCTGAGCGGGTGCCTCTCGCTCACCCAGGAGCTCACCACACACGTCGACATCGAGCGAGCCGTCGCGCACGCGTCCGCGAAGGTGCCGTGCCGCACGATCGATTTCGGCGCCGCGGCAGATTTCGTCGACGCGAATGGTGCTAACGGTGCCAGCGGCGACGTGAAGGGGCGCTACACCCTCTACGTCGAGTTCGACGAAGGAGCCGAGCCCTCGTCGCTCGACGCGTTCGCGAAAGCATTCGACGAAGGCCTGGCCATCCAGAACCGCGTTTACCGCGAGCATCGCGCTGGAGACGTCGCATTGCTCGCGCCTGCCGTCGAGCCGATCGTTCGAGGTGGCGCGAAAGGCTTCCTCGACGCGGCGACAGGCGGTAATGTCCAGGGAAAATTCCCGCGTATTTTGGACGAGGCGCGAAAAACCAAGCTCGTTCCATACACGCGCCGCGGGCGCAAAGAGAGAGTCGGAGTGCCATGAGCAGAGTTGGAATCCTTATCGTCGGCATCAACGGCGCCGTGGCCACCACGGTGGTCGCAGGGGTCGAGCTTATGAAGCGCGGGCTCGTCCCGCGCGTCGGTATGATCACCGAAAAGACCAACGCCCGAATCGACGAGGCGATCCACGGGCTGATGGCCTTTGCGCCGCTCGAGGATCTCGTCTTCGGAGGGTGGGACGTCCGCTATCCAAACGCCTACGAGGGCGCGCTTCAACACAACGTGCTGCCCCGCGCGGCCCTGGATGCGGTAGCTGGAGCGCTGCAAGCCGTGACCCCCTGGCCCGGCGCGTTCGCCCGCGAGTACGCGGAGAACGTCGTCGGCGATCACGTCATTCGCGCGCCGAGCCATCGCGAGGTGATCGCGGTGCTCACGCGCGATATCGAGCTCTTCAAACTATCGCACCGCCTCGAGCGCCTCGTCATGGTGAACCTCGCGTCGACGGAGGCGTATCGCGCCCCGTCGGCTGTTCATGCGACGCTCGACGCATTCGAGGCTGGCCTCGACGCGAGCTCACCCGAAATCACGCCTGCGATGTGCTACTTCTACGCGGCGCTCCGCCTCGGCATTCCGTATTGCAACTTCACCCCGAGCCTCACGAACGTGCCGGCGCTCGCCGAGCTCGCAGATCGCACGCAGGCACCCTACGCGGGCATGGACGGTAAAACGGGCCAAACGATGATGAAAACCGCGCTCGCCGCGGCTCTCCGCGTGCGACGGCTTCACATCGACGGATGGTTCTCTACGAACTTCCTCGGCAACAACGATGGCCTCGTGTTGGACGCCCCCGGCTCAAACAAAACGAAGGTCATGTCGAAGACGTCCGTGCTCGATTCGGTCGTCGGCTACGGCGTCGAGAACCATCAGGTCCATATCCACTACTACAAGCCGCGCGGCGACTCGAAGGAGGCCTGGGACAACATCGACATCACGGGCTTTGCCGGCATCCCGATGCAGATCAAGGTGAACTTCCTCTGCCAGGATTCAGCGCTCGCC
>WQZB01000040.1 GCA_009780955.1 Polyangiaceae bacterium
AAGCCAGGGGCCGGGCCGAGGGTGAGATCCAAAGCCTTCTGATGGTTGTTAGTGCGCGGCGCATCGCGCTGACCAGCAAGCAGAAGAAGCGGATTGAGACCTGCACGAATCTCGAGCTTCTGGCGCAGTGGATTCGCAGGGCGGCGGTGGTGGAGAACGCCAACAAGCTCTTTGCGGATTGAGGCCTGAATCATCGCAGTTCCCTATTTTTGCCAATCCAAAATGTGTAGGGGCGTATGGCCATAGTCGAGGGCGAAGCGGCGTGTTCTTCACACGAGGAAGAGATCGTGATCGCCGCTTGAGAGCATTTGAATTTCACCGCTCTGTGCGCGCAACCTCGCCATCGGTGCCCTCGCCAACCACCCCTCAAGATCGGCGAGCGCTTGCTCGGCCATGGCCTGGTAGCGATCGCGCTTTTTGAGCTTGCGGTTGGCTGGCGGCGGCATGCATGCCCAAGTGATGTTCGACGGTTGAAACCTGCCCTCCGAGCGTCGAAGATGCGCGGCAAGGCCGCCGAGTGCCGTGGTTTCTGGCGGAGGCGTGATCAGGTGACGGGAGAGCGACTGAGCAAGGAGGATCGCACAAAGCAAGCCACTCGCTGCGCTTTCGACATAGCCCTCGACGCCCGTGAGCTGGCCGGTGACAAATACATTGGGTTTCGCTCGAAGCTGCATGCGCTCATCGAGCACCTTTGGCGAGTCGATGAAGGTGTTGCGATGCACGCTCCCATAGCGGAGGATCTCGGCGTTTTGTAACCCTGGGATCATCCGAAAGATCCGCGATTGATCGTTGTGAATCATGCGCGATTGAAAGCCAACGAGGTTATACGCAGTTTTGGCTTGGTCTTCGGCTCGAAGTTGCACGACTGCATAAGGTCTTTTCCCCGTGCGTGGGTCGGTAAGACCCACTGGTTTCATCGGACCAAAGGCAAGTGTCATCTCGCCGCGCGCAGCCATGACTTCGATCGGCAAGCATCCCTCGAAATATCGTTCGAGCTCGAAGGGGCGCGGCGTAACCTTCTGGGAATTGGCGAGCGCGTAGACGAAGTCTTTGTATTCGCGCTCGTCAAAGGGGCAGTTGACATAGGCCTCGTCGCCAAGGGCCGTTGCATCGCGCCCTTGGTCAGAGGTGGCAGACGTGGCACATGTGTCTGCGCCAGGCGCGGGCGCGCCCTTCCCCCAACGCGACTGACGAAATACTTGGTCCCACGCGATCGACTCGGCGCTCACGATGGGCGCGATGGCGTCGTAGTACGCGAGATTGTCGGCACCAACGATGCGAGCGAGATCGGCAGAAAGCGCATCGCTCGTGAGCGGCCCCGTTGCGAGAATCACGGGTGCATCGGGCGCGGCCTCGGGCACACGCGTGACGATCTCACGGCGGACGCGAATTCGTCGATGCGCGTCGATGCGCGCGGTCACCGTGCTCGCAAACACGTCGCGATCAACCGCCAGCGCACCACCAGCCGGGACTTTCGCGATGTCTGCAGCTTCGATGACGAGCGACCCAACACGCCGAAGTTCTTCTTTCAAAAGCCCCACGGCATTGACGAGCCCAACGCCGCGCATCGAGTTCGAACATACGAGCTCGCAAAGCTTGTCGGTTGTTTGCGCAGGCGTGCGCGCATGCGGTTTTTGCTCGACGAGCTCGACGTCGATCCCGCGCTCGGCAAGTTGAAACGATGCCTCGCAACCGGCAAGCCCGCCCCCAACCACAATGACCTTCATCTGGTACGTACCTCGATCGAAAGCGGTCACGTTCTTTCAACAACCACTACACCCTGCACCTTCTGCAGCGCGCGCATCACGTTCTTCAATTGACTTAGGTCGAGGCACACAAACGTGAAAGTATTGATTGCCTTGCCGTCGTCGCTGGCGCGGCAGTTCGCTTCGCTGATGTTGATGCCCATCTGGCTGAAGGTGTGACCGACCGTTGCGAGAATGCCAGGACGGTTTGCCGTGATGACGCGAAGCTGCACGGCACGGTTGATTTTCGCCTTGGAGTCCCAAGTGATTTCCACACGACGCTCTGGATCGGTATCGAATGCTTTGGGACACCCGCGACGATGAATGGTGAGGCCGCGGCCACGCGTGATGAAACCGAGAATGTCGTCGCCCGGCAAAGGATTGCAGCACTTGGCATAGCGAACGAGAACGTCGTTGATGCCGCTCAGTCGAATGCCACCATCGTCGCCTTTGATTTTGCGAACGAACCCCGCAAGGCGCCCTTCACGAAGCTCTTCGGGCGGGATGCTTTTGGCGCCATCGACCGACGGAGGCGCGAGAACTTCGAGCACGTCTCTCGGATCGATTTTGCCATAGCCGATGCCGATGAAAAGCTCGTCGACGTTCTGAACGTTCACAGTCTCCAGCACCTTGCGAAGCTCGCTGTCGTTCTTGAGCAGCTTCGTGAGCGAAACGCTTGCACGCGCGAACTCGCGCTCGAGCAGCTCACGCCCAAGCTTCAGCGATTTGTCGCGCTGCTCTTGGCGTAGGTAATTGCGGATACGCGCGCGAGCGCGCGTGGTCACGACGAAATCGAGCCAGTCTTTGTTCGGTTGCTGGGCTGGATTCGTGACGACCTCGAGAACGTCTCCATTGCGCAGCCTGTAGCGAAGCGGTTCGAGCTTGCCATTCACCCTCGCGCCGGTGATGTGCTCGCCGATTTGAGAATGGATGGCGAACGCGAAATCGATGGGAGTACTACCGCGCGGGAAAACGCGCACCTCGCCTTTTGGCGTGAACACGTAGACCTCGTCTTGAAACAGATCGACCTTCACGCCCTCGAGGAACTCGGCCGGATCTTTGAGATCCTTCTGCCACTCCATGAGCTGGCGGAGCCAACCAAAGCGCTGCGCGTCGCTTTCGGCAACGCCCCCGCCGTTGCGTTCTTTGTACTTCCAGTGTGCGGCGATCCCGCGCTCGGCCACACGATGCATTTCGTGGGTGCGGATCTGAATCTCAATGCGCTCGCGCCCTGGCCCAATGACCGTGGTGTGGAGCGACTGGTACATGTTCGGCTTCGGCAGCGCGATGTAGTCTTTGAAGCGCCCGGGCACCGGCGTCCACTTCGAGTGGATGACACCGAGAGCCGCGTAGCAATCGCTCACGGTCTCGACTTGCACGCGGAAAGCGATGATGTCGTGGATTTGCTCGATGGCGCAATCGTTGGCCTTCATCTTGCGCCACACGGAGTAGAGGTGCTTCGCGCGGCCGGAAACGTCGGCGGCAAAGCCTTGTTCGGCGAGGCGACTCGAGAGCGTTTTGGTGACTTCGACGATGTACCTGTCGCGCTCTTTTTTCGTGGTTTGAACCGCATTTTTGACCAGAGCGTACGAATCGGGCTCGAGCCACCGAAACGACAAATCTTCGAGCTCGCTCTTGAAGGCCTGAATGCCAAGGCGATTGGCGAGCGGTGCGTAGATTTCCATCGTTTCGCGAGCAATGCGCTCTTGCGCTTCCGGCTTCATGTGCTCGAGCGTCCGCATGTTGTCGACGCGGTCGCAAAGCTTGATGAGCAAAACGCGAATGTCGCGCGCCATCGCGACAACCATCTTGCGGAAGTTTTCGGCCTGGCGATCTTCCTTCGAGGTGAAGTTGATCTTGCCTAGCTTGGTTACGCCATCAACAAGCGAGGCGATTTCGCTGCCGAATGCGTTTTCGATGTCGTGCGTCGTCGCAAGCGTATCTTCGACAACGTCATGCAGAAGGCCGGCGCAAACGCTTGCGGTGTCGAGACGGAGCTCGGTAATGATGCCAGCAACCGACGCCGGGTGAACGAAGTATGGATCGCCCGACTTGCGCTTCTGACCTTGGTGAGCTTCCGCGCTGTAGTCGTAAGCACGTCTAATCAACGCAGAGTCGGCCGCTGGCTGGTAAGCCTGTACGCGGTCGATGATGTCGGTGACCTCAAGCATAGATGCGGCTTAGATCTTCGCTGAACAAGCGAAATACCGAAAGATTTGAGATTACCACCCGTCATTTTCTGCGGCAACAAAGGCTTTAAGATAAGGCGTTGGGCCCGGTGGCTTCCATTTACGTGCATTTTCCCTGGTGTCTGTCCAAGTGCCCCTATTGCGATTTCGTCAGCTTCGCGGTCGAGCCCAAAGAAATCGACCACGCCGGCTACGCCAAGGCTGTTCTGCGCGAGGCCGAGGTTCGCTCACGCGATATAGCCAAGCGCGGCAAGCCGATCGCGATCACAAGTATCTACGTTGGCGGCGGCACGCCGAGTCTATGGGAACCGCACGAGCTCGGGCGCGTGCTCAAAGGGTTTTTTGCGCTGTTTCATGTGAGCCACGATGCCGAGATCACGGTCGAGTGTAACCCAACCTCACTCGATCGCCAGCGTGCCATTGCCCTTCGTGATTGGGGCGTCAACCGGCTTTCCATCGGTGTGCAGTCGCTCTGCGCCGCGTCCTTGCGCTTTCTTGGACGACGGCACGATCCCGACGGTGCGCGCCGAGCCATTGATGCAGCCCTACAAGCCGGGATTGAGCGACTTTCGGCCGATCTCATCTTCGGCCTGCCAAACCAGAGCGCAGACGACGCGCGCGCCGAGGCGTTGGCGCTCGCGACAACCGGCGTTCAACACTTGTCGTGCTACGAGCTTTCCATCGAGCCGGACACGCTGTTTGGTGAGCGTCGCAAGCGTGGCCTTCTCCCCATGGCTGACGAAAGCACAGTTGCCGATGCTTTTGTTGCCATCGACGCAGCGCTCGAGGCACGCGGCTTTCGTCATTACGAGATCTCGAACTACGCCACGGCCGGGCAAGAGTCACAACACAACCTCACCTACTGGCGCGGTGATGAATACATCGGGCTTGGCGTTGCGGCGTTCGGCTTTCTTCGCCACGGAGCCGGCGGCACGCGCTACCAAAATGTGGATGATCCGAAAAAGTACATCGTAGCCACGCAGGCCGCACCGCAGCCGCCAAGGATGAAATCGCGGCAAATCGAAAGCGGGCTTTTGATGTCGAGCGAATCGCTCGACAAGCAAGCACTCTTTCGCGAGCGCATCATGCTCGGATTGCGCATTGCCGAAGGAGTCGATCTCGCGCGCGCCGGGCGCGATCTCGGCATCGATCCTTGGACGAGCCATCGCTTGAAAGCCATTGACAAGCTCACGAGGTGCGGTCGGCTCACGCGCGCCGGTGATATTTTACGTATTCCCCACGCGGCGTGGCTTTACACGAACGACACAGTATCGAGTTTATTTTAGACGGCCTAAGCGCGCCGCGAGTGCGGGTGGCGCAACCACGGTGGTAACGAACACAGCGGCCACGAGCGAGGCATAAACGCCAGGCGGAAAAAGTGGCTCGCCGCCGATCACAAGTTTCTGTCCTGCGTCAGCGAAAATGAGACCAACCTCACCGCGCGGAACCATGCCGAAACCAACGGTAAGCCGATCGACTTTTGCGCCTCTCACCCCCAAGCCACATGCAAGCTTGCCAACGAAGGCTGCAACCACGAGCGCGAGGGTCAACAAAATCGTTGATCCATTGAAGCCTGTAAGCTTCACATTCATGCCAGTTCGAACAAAAAAGACTGGCGCAAAAACCGCAACGATGGGCGCAGCGAACTCTTCAACCTGCTTGAGCCCTCCAGAGCCGAATGGCTTGAGCCGAACGTCGTCGAGCAACAGGCCCGCAACGTACGCACCAACGATGGCCGCAAGCCCCGATTGATCGCTCACACCGGCGAGCACGAGGCAGAACGCAATCGACACGGCGCCAAGGACATGAGGCGCACGCAACCGGGCTGCAACATGAGAAACGCCTCGCATTACCCAGAGCCCCACGGCAAGCGAACCCACGACGAAGGCTACGGCAACACCGGAGATACGCGCGATCATCGCGACGTCGGGTGCGCCGCTCACCGCAATGGCCGAAACCACGGCAAGCATGATGAGGCCGAGCACATCGTCGATCACCGCCGCACCAAGAATGATGTTTGCTTCGCTCGCGCCCAGCACACCGGCGTCTTTGAGTACGCTCGCAGTAACGCCCACACTCGTCGCGCAAAGCGTAGCCCCAACGAACAAGTGCAGCGACGACGGAGCAGCCGGCAATAACGCGCGGCTCGTGCCGTAGCCGAGAATCGTCGGCGCTACCACGCCGAGCAATGCAACAACGCCAGCACGAGGTGCCACGTTGACCATCTGGCGAACGCTCGACTCGAGCCCCACCTGAAAGAGCAGCAGCATCACGCCGAGTTCGGCCGCAAACGCAATGGCCGTTCCCTGAGCTTCGTGGTTGAACGCGTCGACTGCGGCGAACGGCAAGCTGCCGAGCACAACGCCAGCAAGTAGCTCACCGAGCACGGCAGGTTGACCTAATCGCAACGCACCTTCGCCGCCCAGCTTGGCCGCGAGAATCATCGTGGCGAGAGTCAGCCACGTTGCTGCTGTAACGCCGTGATCCATCGAAGAAATCGCGCTAAATCGAACTTTTGAGACCGCTTTCAAGTTGACGCGAGATCGAGGCGGCGGCGAGGAGCCCGCGTAAGCGTACGTTGTGGTACGTGCGCAGGTACCGCAGCCGCCAACGAAGAGATCGAGTCAAATCGAAAGCGGTCAGAATGTAGTGTTGAACCCAAGCCCTGTGGTGCCACCGCCGATAAGCGGCACAACGTGCGGGCCTTCGAGATTACCTGATTTCGACGAGCTCGATGGCGTGAGCGCCAGCCAAATGCCAGTGCCGATGAGCACAACACCACCTGCACCCGCGATGATCGCAACGAGCCGATCGTTCTTCGCCGCTTTGGCGTACGAATCGCGTGAGCTCTGTGTGGCTTGATAATTCACATCGGATTGTGAGAGGTTGTTCAGCGTATTGTCGTAGTCTTTTCGCTTGTTGGCTTGGGAGATGGACACCACCCCGAAACCAATGGCCACACCGGCCGCAACAATGCCCGTACCGCCAAGGACGTAACCCAAAGTGCGCTGGTTGGTGCGGTCTTTCGAAGTGTCCTGCGAAGCAGGACTACCGCCTCCAGCATGGATCGTGCTGGCGGTCGCTTCTGATGCGTCTTCAAGGGGCGGCACCTCAAAACGTGTCACGTGTGGACCCGTGGGAATGTCGACCGTGCCAACCCAAGTTTTCTTCCCTTTGGCAGAGACCTCGATGTTGTGGCTGCCCGGATCGATCGGAACGTCTCTGCCGATCGCAGCAAGCGGAAGGGGAGTTCCATCTCGCATAATCGTAAGGCCCGAGGCGGGATCGTTCGTTGTCATGTGCAGCTTCGGCAGAAGCTGCTCGAGGCGCGCGGCCTCTTTCAATGCGAGATCGGCGCGATCGGACTGCCTACGCTCTCTCGCGAGACTTGCCGCTGTTTTGTACCAACCCCACGCTGTAGCGACTTTACCAAGCTTGTCATTGCAAAACCCGAGATTGATTTCGGTGCCGGACGACGGATCAGCCTCGTTGCTTCCAGCAAACGCCTCGCACGCGGCTTTGTAGTCGTCCCTTTTCAGCGCTGCCACGCCTTCTTCGAAGAGTTTCTCCGCGGTTGACGTGTCGCCAGCACGAGCCAAGCTCGGTGCGGTCATAATGGTCCCAACCACCGCGATCGCGGCAAACCATGAGTAGGACATGCGTCGCATCGGTGGAAGCTATACACCACACACGCCCAAACAGGAATCTACCCAACACCAGGCAAGCCACGCGATCAAGACAACCGTTTGGGGGCACGCCCTAGCGCCAAGACGAATATCCGGGGCTGCTCGCTGTAGTTGTCGGCTGCGGCGGCGCCGTCGGGCCTAGTGGCTTCGGGCCTGGTGACTTTGGGCCTGGCGGCTTCGGGCCTGGTGGCTTCGTCGTACCACCGGGCGGCTTCGTCGTACCACCGGGCGGCTTCACCGCGGTTGGAGGCTGTGGATTCGACGGCGGCGCCAAATCGGTTGCCGTTATACCCGAAGGGGTGGTGGAGGGATGGTCCGAAGGCGTAGTGGTGGAGTACACCACCACGGGTTCGATGGACGCATCTCGAAACGAAGGCGTTGCGGTCGGCACAACGGGCTCGTGGGAAATTGGCGTTTGGGAAGCCGGCGCCTGTGGAACAAGCGAAGAACCGGTTGGCTTTGTCGTAGTTCCGTGGGACGGGGGTTTTGGGGGATCGTTGCCCAATGCAACGGCACCAAGCACGAGGCCCATAATCGCCAACACTCCGGCGACCATGCCAAACACGGTGCGCGATTTCGGCTTCGACCAGATGCGTTGCCGCCGCGTCTGGTCCAGCACGCTCAAACCGGACTGCGTTAGGTGCGGTGGAGGCGTGTTCGGGCCGCCGATAGCTAGTGTGGCCACGACGACAGGCACGTTCGAAGTCGAGACATTGGGCGGGTCCGTTGGGTTGATTCCTACGGTGCGCTCTTGCGATGACTGCGCGCCGAACACCACCGCTGGCATCGGCCCCAATGCCTTTTTCCCCGACCCAGGAAGTTGCTGAGTGACCGCCAAAGACAACAACCCGTTCGCGTTATTCCCGTTAGCCCGCGATGTGCTTTCGACCGACAGCGGCGTGAGAGCCGCGATGATCTCGGACACCGTCTGGAAGCGATGGTCGGGATTCGCCTGAAGACAGCGCATGACAATCGTTTCGAGTTCGGCAGGCACATCGGGCCTACACACGCGCACTGGCACTGGATCCAATTCGAGGATCGCAGAGAAAAGCTCGCCGAGGGTTTCGCCCATGAACGGCAAAGTTCCAGTGAGAAGCTCGTACATGATGACGCCAAGCGCCCAGATGTCTGCACGCTCGTCGACGCGCTTCGGGCTGCGAAGCTGCTCAGGGGACATGTACATGGGCGAACCGAGCATCGCCTTGGTGGTGGTAAGCGCGCTGGGGACCGCCGCGAGCGACGAAGACTTCGAGATGCCGAAGTCGAGTACCTTGACGATGCTCGTACCGTTGTCGTTCTTCGCGAGAAAAAGATTCGAGGGTTTGAGATCGCGATGAATGATGCCTTTGTCGTGCGCGAGCTTCACACCCTCGAGCGCCTCGAGCATGTAGGTGATGACCTCGGACGTTGGTAGTGGCCTACGCCGCTCGAGCACGTGGGCGAGATCCTCGCCTTCGAGCAGCTCGAGGATCATGTACGCGTAACCTTTTTCTTCGCCAACGTCCTCGACACGGACAACGTGCTCGCTGCGAATCCTCGCAGCTGCGCGCCCCTCATTTTTAAACCTGGCAATGGCTTCGACATTCATCGTGTCGAAGAGCATCACCTTCACCGCAACGACGCTTTCGAGCTCGATGTGCCGTGCAGCAAACACCGAGCCCATACCGCCCCGACCGATGAGACGTTCAATAACGAATTTGTTGGCGACGATGTCACCAATACCTGGAAGCCGCGAGGATTCTTCTAAAGCGTCTACCATCCCGCGGTAGCGAGCATACGGCCCCAATTCGATCGATACAAGCGATCGACGTTGGTTCTGTGAACGAACGAGGCTTTCATGGCGGCCGTTGCACCAGTCGCGCCAGTCGCGCTTGCTGCGAGGCCCAATTGAGCCACCTTCGAGATTTGAACTCGAGACCTACGGTTTACGAAACCGTTGCTCTACCGCTGAGCTAAGGTGGCGACGGAGCGCATTGATGTAAGCGTCTAGGCGTGAAGAGTCAAGCCACCCGCACCTACCATGAAGACCACTCCGCATCACCGGTCCTTTGCTTTCTTGGCGCTGGCGCTTGCCAACGCTGAGCGAGCCATCACGTAGCCATGGCGGCGAAGCCACTCGTCGTCGACGGCTCGAAGGGCGGTCTTTACGGCGATGCGCGCCGCGTCGCCATTGCCAGCGCGAACGAGATCCATCACGGCGCCGTAGAAGTGTACGGCTTCTTCGCGACGATCGTAGAGCGATGCAACGAGCCCAGGGTGCTCTTCTGGGAATCGCGCAATCGAATTGAGGATTAGTTCGATGCCCACGTTGCCCGCGGCACGCGCCATGGCGCGTTGAAACGCCACGTCCCCGCGGGCGTAGGCAATGGCGTCGTGCACGCGCGAGAACTGCTCGCTCGCGATGCGTGCCATGACCTCGAGGTCTTCGGTCGTGTGCCGATCGCACGCGAGCGCAACGGCTTCGGCCGCCAGAATTCGCCGAATCTCGAGGAGCGACGTGAGAAGATCGAGCCACGCGGGCTCGTGGGGATCGAGTGAACTTATCACCATGCCGAGCGCTTCGAGGCCCGCTCGCTCACGCCATGGCGCCACCTCGGTCCCCGAACCATGCCGCTTCGTGACGAGCCCCATTGCCTCGAGCCGGGCGAGCGCTGCCCTCAACGTGAGACGATTGACACCGAGTGCAAGCGAGAGTTCGCGCTCGGATGGCAGCCGCGATCCCGGCGCAAGGCGCCCCGCAAGGATCTCGCCGCGCAGGCGATCGGCCACGGCGTCGACCACGCTTGACCGCGCCACCGGGCCGAAAATGGCAAGGGTTTCATCGGAATCGTTCGTGGCTTTTGTGGTTTGCGTGGTTTGCGAAGGGCGAGGTTGTTTTTTCATTGGGAAACGCGGTTAGGCTATTCGGTGCACGCGCATGACCGTTCGATCGCTGGCCAAAGGAATCGTATACGCGGCACTCTCAGCACTTTTAGCCTGTGCACCAAACCGTGGCACCACCTACGAAAAGTCTCTTGCCGAGGCGCGCCGCGCACTGCACGCCGGGCGCTTCGACGAAGCCGCAGCCCGATTCGACGACGCTGCGAAGAGCGCAAAAATCCCACGCGACAGCATCTACGCACGCTACGAAACCGCACTCGCCCATGCCCGCGCAGGCAATCGCGCACGCGCAAAAATGGAATTATTGCACCTTGCAAACGAAAAACCAGAAACGGAGTATACGGCGCTCGCCGCGTTCAAAGCCGTGGATCTCGATTCCAACGAGCAAGAGCGCTACCTCGCGCTCGAAGCAATTGTTGTAATGTACCCGAAAAGCGGCGTTGCCCGCGCGGCGCTCAGCAAGATTCTCCGACATCACGAGCAAGACGAGCAAAGCGGCAACGAGCGCGCGCTCGAGCATCTCGAGCAATTGGCGCCACGCATCGTTGCAAGTAACGACCCCAAAGATCCTGGCGTCGAAGAAATGATCGCCTACGAGCGCGCGAAAAAGCTCGCCGCTCTCGGACGCACGCGCACGGAGGACGCCCTTTTTGCCATGCTCGACGTGGCCAAAAGGTGGCCATATCCTTACGGCGCGTATTACGACGATGCGCTTTTTCGCGCAGGCGAGTTAGAGCGAAAATTGGGCCGATCGCGCGAGGCCATCGCAAGGCTCGAAGAACTTCTTTCAAAACGCGAGTCGTCGTGGATGGTCGGCACCTACGAGCGGCCAAAGTACGCGCCGGCGCTTTTGCTCATCGTCGAGATCTACGATCGCGATCTCGGCGACAGGGCCATGGCACGCAATGCACTTCACCGCTTCTACCGCGACTTCGAGACGTCGCCGTTGCGCGACGATGCACTCTGGCGCGAGGCGGTGCTCTGGCAAAAAGACGGCGACATGGCAACGGCGTGCGACAGGCTTGAAACACTCACGCGCGACTTTCCCGATTCACGTTACGTTCCGTGCGCGCTCGTTCGCTGCCCGAATGTCAAGCGCCCATCTACGAGCAAAGCGCCGAAGGAATGTCGCGCGTACATCCTTCGCGACACCACGCGCTAGGGGGCAGACACGGGGGTCTGCCCCTACATCAAAAAAACGCATATTCGTAGGGGCGCCATTCATGGCACCCAACCGCGCATTAGCCGATTCCGAGGGCGCGATGAATCGCGCCCCTACACAGCAAAACACACATATTCGTAGGGGCGGCCCCCTGTGGCCGCCCAATACATGGGGGCAGACACGGGGGTCTGCCCCTACTCGTCGTCTTCTTCGTCTTCGTCCAGCTCGTCGTCGTCGTCGTCTTCTTCGTCGTCATCGTCGTCGAGGTCGTCGTCGAATTCGTCGAGGCTTGCGTCGTCATCTTCGGTTTCGGCCTCGGGCGCCGCACCTTTTTTCTCGAACTTCACGTCGATGCCAATGTCACCGAGCTGCGCGTCGAGCAGCTCGAACAGTTCGTCGACATCGTCACCAGACCACTCGTCGAGCATCTCGGTGAGAAATTCGTAGAAGTCCCCACTGTCGAGACGACGCTCGATTTCTTCGACCTGCTCTTCGGTAAACGCTTCAAGGACGTCCTCACGTAACGTTTCGGTGTCCCCTTCCTCGATCGCATCTTGCGCCGAGAGACGAATCTGCCGAACCGCGCGCTTGTCGAGAACGATCTCCATCGGTCCTACTCCAAGAATCGAAACTGAATCGATCGCCCACGAATACTTAATGGCATCGGGCGCTGTCAACGCCCTCTCAACGGGAAGATCGCGCTCACCAGAATTTCGCGCGGCGGCCATTTTCGTCTCGCCGAATCGCGAGACAAGGCGGCTATGATAATGCCGTGCGTTTGTCCATACGGCTGAGCCGCGAACACTGGTCGCATTTCGCGCGTTTCGTTCGTCACTGCTTCATTGCAAACACAACCGTTGTGGGCTTTGCGATCCTTGCCGTTCAATCGAACATCGCATGGGCCGAGACTGAACCGGCACCCACCCAGACCCCTTCGCCCAACTCTGCTGGGCAAGACAACCACACAACAACCGAAAAAAGCGAACAAGCGCGGCAAACGAGGCAAACGCGACAGGAACCCCGGCCCGACTCCCCCACCTCGCGCATGCTTGTTGATCTCGAGCGCTCGCTCCCCCCACCAACGAATGTTGTCTACCTTCAGTATGGCGTTGCATTCACCGCGGAAGTCGTCACATCGGCAGGGCCGATCTGCAGCAACAAGACGGTTCCATGCATTTTGGGAACAGGCGGCGGCATCACGATTCGCGCAGGCTGGAGAGGCACGGGCGCGCTTTACCTTGGCGGCGCCTACGCCTTTTCCAAGCAAGATCCAAACAATTTATTGAGGCTAGCGATCTTGCAGCAAGCAAGGGCCGAAGCGCGCTACTACCTTACAACGGGTCGGGCTGTTGAGCCGTACGGAACCATCGGGCTTGGCGTAGCCGGCTACGGCAACGAGTGGGCGGTCAACACTTTTGGTCCAGCAGGGTTTCTTGGCGCTGGGCTCGAAGCGCAGGTCACAAGGCGCACCGTAGTTGGCGTGGCATTGGCGTACCGGCTTTTGCACTTCAAAAGCTTCACCGACTCGAGCGGGGCCGCACGCGACGGCGGCGTCGCCCAGTTTGTTGGCCTCGACCTTGTGCTGGAGCAACGTGATCCAATCTTCACCCAAGGCGAACGCTAGGGCGCAACGATGGTGTCCGGATCACGCAGCTTGACGGCTGCGCGTGTGTATTGTCCCATCAGAGACGGCTCATGATCTGCGCGACGTGCGGGCACGAGAACCCGCCGCATCTGATCTTCTGTCAGGCATGTGGAAAGCGTCTCAGCCCGCGTATCGATTTGCCAGCTCCACCGACTGGTGCGGGTAGCGCACATCCTGCGTTGGCCGGCGATCCTGTCGGTGCTAAAGTTTTATCTTTGGCTACGCCCTTCGAAAACATCTCCGCTACGAAGAGCCCGGCGCAGCCGCCTGGTGTGCGCTGCCACGCGTGCGGGATGCCAAACCCCGCCTTCGCGAATGACGTTCGCTTCTGCACGTCATGCGGCGCAAAGCGTAGCGACGCCGACCCCGAACCGCTGCACACGACCCGTGAGGGTATTGCGGCGGAGGCTTCTGGCAGCATCGCCCCGCAGCCAGATTTCGGCCGCCTCGTCGCAATCGCAAAAAGCGGCGCAGACGGTGAAAGCTTCCCTCTGCGCGATTTGCTCGACATCGGCCGAACCGACGGAGAAATTGTGGTCGCGGAAGATCCCTATCTGTCACCGCGGCATGTTCGCATCGTGCGAAGCGGAGGAAAGTTTGTGCTTCGTGATCTTGACAGTACCAACGGCGTTTATCTTCGCTTGATGCCTTCACGCGATATGAACGCGGCAAACGCGATGAGCCGAAAAAACGAGGGCGAAAAAGTCCTGTCAGCAAGTGGCACAAGCTCTTGTGAGGTCGCGGTTCCGCTCCGCGACCAAGATCTGATACTCGTGGGGCAGCAGGTTCTGAAGTTCGAAGTGATTCCTCAATCTACCGTTGGCTACGGTCCCGCCTCCGAGCACGGTACGCTGCTGTTTGGCTCGCCGGCCTCTGTACGATACGCTCGGCTAAGTCAGCGCAGTGTCGAGGGCATTACGCTCGACGTCCACTACATTCAAAAAATGGAGACGGTTTTAGGTCGCGAATCGGGTGATTTGGTGTTCACGGAGGATCCGTTCCTCTCGCGCAGGCATGCTGCCGTGCGCCTCGTCGAACAAGACGGTAGCACGCTTGCCGCCGGAGCCATTCCCACCCAACCGATTTCGTTCGCGCTTGTCGACCTCGGCTCTTCGAACGGAACGTTCCTGCGCATCCGCCAGGATGTCGACCTTCGCAGCGGCGATCATTTCCGGGTAGGCCAACAGCTTTTTCGTGTCGAATTCGAAACCGACGAGCACGGCGAACACGGCAGCGAGACGGAGCGCTCGTGACACAATCCGACACTTTGCCACTGCCCACGTCGACCGAAGCGCAAAGCTCGCAGTCGACCGGCGTACACGTGAAACTCTTCGCGCGCACCGATGTCGGCCAGGTGCGAGACCACAACGAAGACAATTTCCTTGTTGCCGATCTCACGCGTCGCTCACGCGGACTGCTTGAAGCCAATCGCACGACGGACATTGGACCGCAAGGAGCCGTTTTCGCCGTGTGCGACGGGATGGGCGGCGCTGCGGCCGGTGAGATCGCAAGCCAGCTTGCCGTTGACATCCTCTACGAGCAAATGGCGGTGGGCGTTTCAGACCGTCTGCCAACACGCGACGAACTCGCCCTGCGCCTGGTGCGCGCCATTGAAGCCGCTGGCCAGCGCATTTTCCACGAGGCAAGAGTCGACCGATCGCGCCGCGGCATGGGCACGACGGTCACTGCAGCGTCGCTCGTCGACGCGACACTTTTCTTGGCGCAGGTTGGCGATTCACGCGGCTACATTCTGCGCGGCGACACGCTTGTGCAACTTACACGCGACCAGTCGCTCGTAAACCAGCTCATCGAGGCCGGTCAGCTCACCGAAGAAGAAGCGGAAACGTTCGAACACAACAACATCATCTGGCAAGCACTCGGCACATCCGACACTGTGCAGGTCGACCTGACCTACGCCGAGCTTCGCAAAGGCGACACTCTCTTGCTTTGCTCCGACGGCCTGTCGGGCATGCTGCATTTCGATGAAATCCGCGAAGTGCTCCGCACCGGAATCGAACCACTCGATATCTGCAAGTCGCTCACCGACCGTGCGAACGCCGCCGGCGGCCACGACAACATCACGGTCATCGTTGCCCAATTCGATGGCGCGACGCTCCAGCCGTTCGACCCGAATGCCGAACCGCTGAAGTACAGTAAGTACCGCCTCGGCGACGTTGCAGGCAGCGTGATGTCCGCGGCGCCCGCGCAGAACAGTGACGGGCGTCCTGCGACCAGAACCGAGCCATACATCGCACCAAGCCCTTACCCACCCGCCTGGACCGGTGTCACACAAACAAACTGGCAACCATATGATGGAGCCCAACATGGAAATGGGGGCAGCGAACACGACAACCGCGTCGGCATTCCTGATACGCACGTGCCAACCTGGATGGTTGCCGTCATCGTTCTTGGAGTCATCATACTGCTCGTGGGCGCCGCGCTTCTGCTAGCCAGATAGTCAGGATGGAACGACCAGCTCCGAATCGCGGGACGTGGATTACGCTCGCGAGACGGAAGCCCTGAGTGGCGCAGAGCCACAAGCGAAAGGAGCTGGTCTCGTCCCATCCTGACTACATAAGCGTACGAAGTCGCTCTGTAATCCTCTCAACGCCAGTCGGACCCTTGGTCGAGCCTTCGAAACGAGCCGCGGTCGGGTGCCCATCGGCGTCGGGCACGACAAACAGCGGAATCAGGTTTGACGTGTAACCAGCTTTGGTGAGCCGCTGCTGATCTACGTCGAGGTTGAATTCCAGCAGAGTGAGGTTTGCAAAATCGGTGTCAAGCTCCCCATTTTGCACGGCTTGGTGAAAGCGTTGGCAAGGCTCGCACCATGGTGCGCCAACGTAAACGACGAGCGGTCGGCCATTGGCCTTTTCTCGCTGAGTAGCTTCGCGAATGATCTTTGCGACGTCGTCGCCTAGAGGTGCTTCGACGAGGCGCACGGCGGCCGGACCGCGATTGGTGCTGCGTGGCGTTGAGCTCGCTGACTCGTTTGTTGGCGCGTTGCGGTCGTGACGACTGCAGCCGCTGGCTGTCAGCGTGATCAAGAAATGCAAGAAGCCCATGATAACGGGCAGGTACCGTTTCATGGGCCTTTTTCGAGCATGAGGTAAATCCCGAGGGCGCGATGAATTGCGTAGGGGCGTAGGCCATACGCCCCTACGAATGCGTTAGCGGTAATCAGAATTGGTGTTCTTCAGTCGAGTTTTTCAGCGCAAGCGTGGAAGCCTTGCCTGCGGAAATGACCTGGGCAACCTCGTCAAAGTAGCCGGTGCCGACCTCGCGCTGGTGACGCGTTGCCGAGTAGCCGTGCTTCTCGGAGGCGAATTCGCCTGTTTGGAATTCGGCGTATGCCGCCATGCCTTGATCGCGGTATTTGCGGGCGAGCTCGAACACGCTGTGGTTGAGCGCGTGGAAGCCAGCGAGCGTGACAAACTGGAATTTGTAGCCCATGGCCCCAAGCTCGCGTTGAAACTTCGCGATCGTTGCATCGTCGAGGTTCTTCTTCCAGTTGAACGACGGCGAGCAGTTGTAAGCGAGAAGCTTGTTTGGGAACTTCTTCTTGATGCCTTCGGCAAACTTCTTTGCGTCGGCAATGTCGGGCGTTGAAGTCTCGCACCAGACGAGATCCGCATAGGGTGCGTACGCAAGACCGCGTGCGATGGCCGTGTCGACGCCATGCTTGATCCGGTAAAAGCCTTCCGCTGTGCGATCGCCCTTGATGATGAAGGGGTGGTCGTGCTCGTCGATGTCGCTCGTGAGCAGCTGCGCAGCATCGGCGTCGGTGCGTGCAACAAGAAGCGTTGGCACGTCAGAGACGTCGGCTGCAAGGCGCGCCGCAGTGAGCGTGCGAATGAATTGGCTCGTTGGCACGAGGACTTTGCCACCCATGTGCCCGCACTTCTTCTCGCTCGCAAGTTGGTCTTCGAAGTGGACAGCGGCAGCGCCCGCGTCAATCATTGCCTTCATGAGCTCGAAGGCATTGAGTGGCCCACCGAAGCCTGCCTCGGCATCGGCCACGATCGGCGCGAGCCAGTGACGCTCATGCTTGCCCTCGGAGTGATCGATTTGATCGGCGCGAAGAAGGGCATTGTTGATCTTGCGAACCACTGCTGGAACGCTGTCAGCAGGGTAAAGGCTTTGGTCGGGATACATTTGCCCCGCGGTGTTCGCGTCGGCCGCGACCTGCCAACCCGACAAATAAATCGCTTTCAGGCCGGCGCGCACATGCTGAACCGCCATGTTGCCGGTGAGCGCGCCAAGGGCGGCCACGTAGTCTTCCGTGTGAAGCAGCTCCCAGAGACGCCGCGCACCAAGGGTTGCGATGGTGTGTTCAATCTTGAACGAACCACGAAGGCGCTCTACATCGGCTTTCGCGTAAGGACGGACAATACCCTCGAATCGTTTCGCATGCAGTTGCGAAGTATCGGAATCAGCGGCGCGTGATGTCATAGAAATAGTCTCCTCTTAACGTTGAGCAAATGAGACGAATGTCGACTAGCACAGTAAGCGCCGCAAGCGAGACAGGCGGCGCGACGAATTGTTGTGGATCCCGTGGGTCCACCGATTTCAGCCGCCTCATCCGCCTTCTTGTGTGATGGCTTCGTAGGCGGGAACGGTGAGGAACTCCTCGAACCGAGGAGCAAGAGAAAGGCGCTCGAACATTGCTCGCGCCTCCTGGAATTTGCCGTTTTGGAAGCGATCGCCGACCTCGTTCGCAAGGCGATCCATTTCTTCGGCAACGGTTTTGCGGAAGCGATCGGCCGACACGACACTGCCGTCGTCGAGCGGCGCTTGATGCTTGATCCACTGCCAGACTTGTGCACGTGAGATTTCGGCCGTGGCTGCGTCTTCCATGAGATTGTAGATTGGCACGCAGCCGGTGCCGCGCAGCCACGATTCAAGGTATTGAACCCCGACACGCACGTTGTGGCGTAGGCCCGCGTCGGTGCGCGTACCGGGCGTTGGCTCGAGCAAGTTCCGTGATGTGATGTGAACGTCGTCGCGCTTCACATCGAGCTGGTTTTTCCCTTTCATGTGGGCGTCAAAAATCTCACGCGCAATGGCAACGAGCCCAGGGTGCGCGACCCATGTGCCGTCGTGGCCGTTTTTGACTTCACGAAGCTTGTCGGCGCGAACTTTGGCAAGTGCTTCGTCGTTCTTCTGCGCGTCCTCTTTAATTGGGATTTGCGCTGCCATGCCGCCCATTGCATGAACCCCGCGGCGATGGCACGTTTTGATGAGAAGCTGCACGTAGGCATTCAAAAACGCCTTGTCCATCGTGACCTGCCCGCGATCGGGCAAAATGGCTGACGCGTCGTGCGCGCGCTTCTTGATGAAGCTGAAAATGTAGTCCCAGCGGCCACAGTTCAGGCCCGCGGAGTGCTCACGCAGCTCATTCAGAATTTCGTCCATCTCGAACGCGGCAGGCAAGGTTTCGATGAGCACCGTGGCCTTGATGGTTCCGCGCGGGATGCCGAGCACGTCTTGCGCACGCAAGAATACGTCGTTCCAAAGATGCGCCTCGAGGTGGCTTTCCATCTTTGGCAAGTAGAAAAACGGGCCAGCACCGCGTGCGATGAGCTCTCTCGCGTTGTGGAAGAAATAGAGGCCGAAATCGACGAGCGAGCCAGGTGAAATTTCGCCGTCGACGAGCACATGTTTTTCTGGCAAGTGCCAGCCGCGCGGCCGAACGAAGAGCACCGCGGTTTTGTCGTCGAGCGAGTACTTCTTCGCGCCTTGCTCGAAGGAGATGGTGCGCCGGATCGCGTCGTAAAGGTTTTTTTGGCCGTCGACAATGTTTTGCCACGTTGGTGTCGTCGAGTCTTCGAAGTCGGCCATGAAGACATTCGCACCAGAATTGAGTGCGTTGATGATCATTTTGCGATCGACGGGCCCTGTGATTTCGACGCGGCGGTCGTGCAGAATCTCGGGCACAGGAGCGCACTTCCAATTGCCGCCACGTATGCCTGCCGTTTCTGGCAAGAAATCAGGAAGAACACCTGCGTCGAATTTCGCCTGACGACGAGCACGCCTTGCAAGAAGGCCTTGAACACGCGGCCTGAAGGTGCGTACGAGATCGGCAACGAACGCAAGAGCGGCTTCGGTCAAGATTGTGGTGTCTGCTGTTGCGGCGCTGTTAGTGGCAACTGTGAGCGTAATTCCGTGGCTCATCAATCTCCTCGATTGGCTTGGGCGGGCTAACGGGGCTAGGGGCTTGCAAGCTCGGAGTACTGCGAGCATGCGCTTCGGACACGCAATGAACGTGCGATGAAGCACCACCTTGCAGCAGTGCATGCCATTCGTCAACATCGTACGGAGATAGCCTTAGAAATAGGCGTTCATCATTGTCAACGCTGGTTTGTAATGTTGTAATATCCGTCAATGACAGAATTTTTGTGAGGTAAGCCATGGCTATGAGTCAGGGTCGACACATCGCAACCGAAACGCCGCGGTTTGGCGCAAAAGTTCGGGCGTTGCGGCGACGCGAAAGCCTCAGTCAGGTGCAGCTCGCTGACAAGCTTGGAGTTTCACCGAGCTATCTGAATCTCATCGAGAACAACCGCAGGTCGTTGCCGGCGAACATTCTCATCCGGCTCGCGCAGCTTTTCGATGTTGACGTGCACACGTTTGCCACGGACGAAGATGCGCGGCTCGTGGCCGATCTCACCGAGGCTTTTGCCGACCCGCTGTTCGAAGAGCAAGATCTCACTTCGGTCGATGTTCGCGAAATGTCGGTGGCAAGCCCTGCAGCCGCTCGGGCCGTTCTCTCACTCTACCGTGCCTACCAGTCCGCACGTATTACCGCCGATGATTTGTCATCGCGTCTTTCAGACGGTGAAGAGCTGACCGGCGCTGAGTCGGTTTCCGAGGGGGCTGGCGCGCTTGGCCCGTCGCACCTGCCGAGCGAGGAAGTGTCAGACTTCATCCAGCGCGGCTCGAACCATTTCCCGGAGCTTGAAGCGGGTGCGGAAGATCTCGCGGCGCGCGCCAAGCTGACGAGCGAAGATCTCACCGCCGGGCTCATTCGCTATATGGAAAAATACCTTGGTGTCGAAGTGCGAATTGCCCGCTGGGAATCCGAGCGCGGCGTTCTTCGACGCTTCGATCCAGACAAGAAAATTCTCGTGCTCTCGGAGCTTTTGCCCACGCGCAGTCGGACGTTCCAGCTTGCCCACCAGATTGGTGTTCTGACGCTCGGCCCTGCAATCGATCGCTTGGCACTCGACCCTCGGCTTACAAGCGACGAATCGCGGGCGCTCGCGAAGATCTCTCTGGCGAATTATTTCGCCGGTTGCGTCATGATGCCGTACGCGCGTTTTACGGTAGCGGCAAAAGAAGAACGTTACGATATTGACGTGCTTGGGCGCCGCTTCAAAGTGGGCTTCGAGCAGGTTTGCCATCGCCTGACAACGCTACGCCGGCCCGGCGCCGAAGGCGTGCCATTTCATATGATTCGCATCGACGTGGCGGGCAACATATCGAAGCGCTTCAGCGCCTCGGGTATTCGGTTCGCGCGCTTCAGCGGTGTTTGCCCGCGATGGAACATTTTTAGTGCGTTTCTCACGCCGGGCATGATTCGCATTCAGGTATCGCGCATGCCCGACGGCATCATGTATTTCTGCATTGCGCGTGCAATTCAGAAAGACGCCGGTGGCTATCACGCGCAGCACTTGGTGCAGGCGATCGGTCTCGGCTGCCAAGTCGAGCACGCGCGTGAGCTCGTTTACTCTGACGGCATCGACCTCGAAAACCCCGACACGTGCACGACCGTTGGCGTGACGTGTCGTCTCTGCGAACGCACCGATTGCGAGCAGCGGGCGCTGCCGTCCATAAAAGTGCCACTTCGTGTCGACCAGAACCTTCGCGGCATGTCGATCTACGCACCCGTTGTGGGCAAGTAAGCGACCGGCTCCGGTCGACAAAGTGGCTTGTGCGTTACTGGTTGTTGATGTTGTTGGGGCCCTTTGGCAACACCTTGCTGGCCGTCAGCACGACGTTTCCGATTTGTCTGTAGTTTAGCAAATTCGTGTTTGGCGTCTGAACGGCGTAGCCCGCAAATGTGACGCTCAGATGCGTGGGGTCGATTTGGACGGCCGAGGGGGCATACACGCGCTGTGCAAACCAATCCTGCGTGGGGATCAGCGGCTTGTTGGCCGGAATCGTCACGCTAGTGCCATCTAGCTGATTCTTCGTCGTGATGGAGTTGATAGAGGCAATGGGACTGTTGATATCGTGGTAGACGGTCCAGTTTTTTAGGTCGGTGGACTCTGCATAGCCAATGTAGTGAAAGGCATCGGAATCGCCGTCCAGGCAATTTCCGCCGGAAAAGAGGAGTCCCCACAGGCTGCCATCGCCGTTGATGTCGATGAGCGTGCCGCGTGGGCTGATCCAGCGCGTGCCGTTGTAGTCTACGGTGGTTGGATCGTTCAGGCCCGTGACAATGCCTTGGTCGGTGAAGTGAACGCCGTCGGTGGTCGTGGCAAGCCGCACATTCGAAATGTCGTGATTCGTCTTGCCGCTGAATGGCGCTGCCTTGCACTGGTTGGCCGCAGGCATTGCCGTTGTGCCGGTGTC
Organism: Polyangiaceae bacterium; assembly: GCA_009780955.1. Lineage (GTDB taxonomy): Bacteria > Myxococcota_A > Polyangia > Polyangiales > Polyangiaceae > Labilithrix. The sequence goes on from WQZB01000040.1 coordinate 21,885, forward strand.
GTCACCGTTCAGGATTTTCTCTACGTACAGGATGGTGGTGGGCTTCAGTGGATCGGTATTCGGAACGACAGCCATGATGCCATCCGGGTGGAGCAGGCCGGTCGTTTGCTGAACGATGAGAGGATTCGGTGAGGTTGCAGCACCCGTCAACGCGTCATTAATCGAAGCGATGTTCGTCGGCGTTTTGTTCGTATTCCAGATCGGGAATTTATTCGAGGAGTAGGGCAGCGAAATTACGTACAAAGGATCGGAATCGATATGGCCATCGGCGCGGTTGAGCATATACAGCATCTGGCCATCCGCGGTGCTTGTTCCAGGCAATTGGATGATCGCCGCGTGGCCCCAACCATTGTCAGCGCTCTTGCCCGAATTGGTGCCTGTGACGGTCGATGGGCACACGCTGTCGCCGGGATAAAGATCGAATACGGTTTGCATGAAGTACCAGGTTTTTCCGTTGTCGTCGGACTCGGCGGCCACCAGTGCTTCGTCGATATCCTTCGGGCGCCAGTCGAACAGGCCGATGAGCGGCGTTGCTGTGCCCGTACCGGTATTGGAGCTCGGCGTATTGAGGCTCGTATAAACAAGCGGGAAATAGAACGGCGCCATGGGGACCATGGGGTCCTCGGGTGGTGCCACGAACTTGGAAGTCGTCGAGTAATCGACGCGCGTTGGCGAGGCACCCGAATAGTCACAAAGACCATAAGCCGGATCGGGCACATTGCCTGTGGATAGGAAAGGATTCGCGGTGTTCTGCGTGTTCTTCGGATCTTGCGCAAGATACGTCAAGGTGAATGGCGTACCGCCCGCGCCGGCGCCAATGGCCGTTCCCACGTTGATCTGCGCGGGTTGAGCCGTCACATCGGGGTCGAGCGACCACGTTAGGCTTGCCGGAACTGGGGGAGTGCTGGAATCGACACTACCATCTGGGGAAGATGCATCTGGATTCGATGCGTCACTTTCTTCTTGGGAAGACGCATCGCTTTCTTGTTTTTGGGAAGACGCATCATCACCCGACGGCGTTGTATTGGATGTCGAGTTATCAGGTGTCGCCAATGGATTTACGTCACCGTCGCTACCGCATGCAGCGAATGCCGCGAGTGTGACGGTGACGCCGCCAAGCAGAATGGCTTTGTATTTGAATTGATTGGATAATTTCATGGGGACCCTCCAATTGATGGATCGAACGACTGGTTGTTGCTGTTCGCCCGCACGTATAGAAGGCAAATGTGAATGAACCGTGACGAGTACGTAGAAAACGCATGGCTTCGGCTGCCAGCGGCAGTTCCGATCCTCAAGCGGAAGAGGTTCGCAACAATGCGCAAAAAAAAACGCGACGAGTGGCCGGCAGCATTGCCCGGCTAGACCGTGCGACCACGCATCGCGGCTGTTCTGCAATTTTACAATTGCCTGTTTTTCTTGCACCGAGGTGGGAGAACCCTCGATGATATGCGCTTGATGTCTTCACGTGGCTCTGCGGCCAAAGTTGCGCGCTGGCTTGTTTCACGGCAAGAGCGCGATGAGGCGGTCTCGCTCCTTTGCGCATGGGCGGCCAATGGCCCGAACGACCAAGAAGGGCAAGAGCTACTTGCTGAGGCGTTTCGTCTCGACGCAGGGTCACAGCTGGCGCAGCTCGCATTCGAGCGTATGGAGGGGATCAGCGCAAAAGACCACGGACCGCTCGACGAAGCGATAGCCAAGTACACCCCCGAAATCGTCGCGAGCCTCGAAAGCCGAATTGCCGCCCCGAATTTTTTTAGGGCGCAAGTTGGCTTCAACAACAATGTCAAATATCGAGGCGCCGTATTTCACATCCAAACGGAAGATTCGGGCCTCGACCGACCTCACATCATTACCCAGTTATTTGCCGACGGCGGACGCATCGTCAAAGCTCATAAGCGTTTGTACGCAAGCGAGGTGCGTCGGCCCGATATCGCCATGTTCGTCCGCGCCCTGATGAAGGGGCAGCACATGGAAATGGCAATCATGCTACGCGAAGGGCGCTTTGACGAGGTCATTGCCGGGCGCGCCATCGGCGGCATTGAAACGCTCGAGGGGCCGCCACGCATCGAGCTGCAAAAGCTTGCAACGAAGAAAGAGACGCGTGTCGAGGCCGACCTCGCAGCACGCGTGTCGAGCCTGCCGCCTCTGCATGTGGAGCACGCAGCCGCGCACGACTCTGCTGCAACCAGGTTGGAGCCAAGCCCGGCGTCGCGGCCTCCGCCTGCCAGCGTACCTGAATCAAAGGTGGGCACGGCCTACTTCCGCCTTGGCGTGCGGCGAAGCCTCATGGGCGGTCCCGCGTACTACGAGCCAAAGGGAGACCGTGCCATCCTTGGCACCGACGGCGCCATTGCCCTGGTCGGCGAGAAATTCTGTCACTCACGCGAAGCGGAAATCCGCGCGGAAAGCGGGCGCATTTGGCTGAGCGATCTCGAGCAAGGTAACGGCGTATTTTTGCGCATCCGCCAGCCCGTCGAGCTTGAGATCGGCGACGAATTCATCGTCGGCGATCAGCTTCTCGTGGTGGAGCGAAATCCTGAATCAAACGACGGCCCTGGCTCAGGGCCGACGTATTTCTACTCGTCGCCGAAGTGGACATCGTCGTTCCGCATCGTGCAATTGTTCGAGGGCGGTGCCAAAGGTGCGTGCGTTGTCGCGCGCGGCAACACAATGCAAATCGGATCGGCGATTGGCGACTTTGTCTTCACCGCCGATCCGCTCGTTGATGATCAGCATTGCCTTGTCGAAGAGCAAGCGGGTTCGATTCTCTTGTCGGATCTTGGCTCGCGCACAGGCGTATTCGTGCGCATCAAAGGCGAACAAGAACTCGTCAACGGCGACGAAATCATCGTTGGCCGAACGCGCTTGTCCCTAGAAATTCTCGCCTGATTCTCTAGACCGCTTTCGATTTGGCGCGAGGTCGAGGCGGGGCCGAGGAGCGGACCGGAACAGCCTCCTTGCGCTTTGAGGACCGCACCGCAGGCCCCAACGAAGAGATCGCGCCAAAGCGAAGCGGTCTACTTCGTGATGATTCTGCCCATCACTAGGCGGGCCGCCTCCGGAAACGCGCCGTTGAGCCGGGCAAGGATATTGAAATCGAGCTGCGGGAAGTAGTGCAAACCCGTGCCGTGCGTGGCTTTCCACACGGTTTCGGCGACGTCTTCGGCCTTGAGCTTCACGCCAAGATGGCTGAGCGAGCGAGCGCGATGCACTTGCGATTGGACCATGTGTGTGTCGACGTAGCTTGGCATCACGTCGACGACGCGAACGCCCTTGCTACGGAATTCGATGTCGAGTGCTTCCGTGATTGCGCGCACCGCGAATTTCGAGGCAGAGTAGAGGGCCTGCTCGGGCTGGCCGTAGATCGCCGCAGCACTCGACATGTTCACGACCGTGCCGTGGCCTTTCTCGAGAAGTGGCAAGCACGTTCGGATGCCAAGGACGGTGCCCATGACATTGATGTCGAGCTGCTTTTGGCATTCGGCGGGCGGCACGTCTTCGAAACGACCCATGCGCATGATTCCGGCGCAATTGAACAGGACGCCGAGCGCGCCGCCGGAGACCTTTGAGAAGTCGTCTACCGCGGCTTTCCACGACTCTTCTTGCGTAACATCGATGCGCCCGTGGTGGGCGCCATGACCAATCTGCTCGGCGACACGGCGTGCACCGTCGATGTCGATGTCGTAGCACCCAACGGTGAAGTTATGCTTCGCAAACAGAAATGCCGTGGCTTTGCCAATTCCGCTTGCTGCACCGGTAATGAAGATCGTCTTGTCCATAGCCGCTGACCCTAGTGCCGCCCGCCAAAAAAGTTCAACGGGATTTATTTAAATGACGCGGTGAGACGTGATTGAGTCGCCGTCGGAGGATGCTACGGTCAGGTTGTACTCTCAAATGTGGTACAGTCTGCTTTCGATTTGGCGCGGTCTCTAGGTTGGGGGAGTGGCGCGGCCACTCTTGGCTAGTTTGGCGCGGTTGATGAGCCCGTTGGTCGAGGCATCGTGGCCCGTTACGGCGCCGGGCGACTGGAGCTCCGGAAGAATCTTGCTTGCGAGTTGTTTGCCGAGCTCCACTCCCCACTGGTCAAAGCTGTTGATGTTCCAGACAATGCCCTGAACGAAGATCTTGTGCTCGTACATGGCGATGAGCGAGCCCAGCGTGATCGGCGTGATCTTGTCGATGAGAATGGACGTGGTCGGGCGGTTGCCCGGAAATGTTTTGTGGGAAGCGAGCTCGGCGATGCGTTCGGGCGCGAGCCCTTGCGACGGCGAGCGCGCTTCAAGCTCTGCGCGCGCTTCAGGGAACGTTTTGCCAAGCATGAGCGCCTCGGTTTGCGCGAAGAAATTGGCGAGCAGAATGTCGTGGTGATCTCCAATTGGGTTGTGTGAAAAAATGGGCGCGATGAAATCGCACGGAATGAGCCGCGTGCCCTGGTGAATCAGCTGGTAGAAAGCATGTTGCCCGTTCGTGCCAGGCTCGCCCCAAAGAACGGGGCCGGTCGTGTAATTGGTAATGGCGTTGCCTGAACGATCCACGCGCTTGCCGTTCGACTCCATATCGCCTTGCTGGAAGTAGGCAGCAAAGCGATGCATGTATTGATCGTACGGCAAGATCGCGTGCGTTTCCGCGCCGAAAAAGTTCGCATACCAAATGCCGTGCATGGCGAGGATGACAGGCAAATTCTCTTCGAGTGGAGCCGTGCGAAAGTGCTCATCCATCATGAACGCGCCCGTGAGCAATTGCTCGAAGGCATCCATCCCGATGACGCACGCAATGCTTAGCCCAATCGCGCTCCAGAGCGAGTAGCGACCACCCACCCAGTCCCAAAACTCGAACATGTTTGCCGTGTCGATGCCGAATGCAGCGACCTCTTTCGCATTCGTGGAAAGTGCAACGAAGTGCTTGGCTACGGCGCTCTCATTGAAGCCGGGCTGCGCTACGACATGGCTGCGTGCGGTTTTCGCGTTGGTAAGAGTCTCTTGCGTTGTAAATGTTTTCGACGCAACGATAAAAATCGTTCGCTCAGGGTCGATGCGTTTGAGCGTTTCCGCGATGTGTGTGCCGTCCACGTTCGAGACGAAGTGCACGCGCATGCCGTCTTTCCAATAGGGCCGTAGCGCTTCGGTAACCATGACTGGGCCGAGATCCGAGCCGCCAATGCCAAGGTTGACGACGTCGGTGATTGTTTTTCCCGTGTGACCCTTCCACATGCCTGTGCGAACGCGCTCGGTGAAGTCGCGCATCTTCGCCAGAACGGCGTTCACCTCGGGCATGACGTCTTTGCCGTTGACAACGATGGGGCGATTCGATCGATTGCGCAGAGCCACGTGCAGCACGGCGCGGCGTTCGGTGCTGTTGATGGTGGCGCCCGAAAACATTTGCTCGCGCCATTGTTCGATCTTTGCCTGCCGTGCAAGATCGAAGAGCAACCGAAGGGTAACGTCATTTGTGCGATGCTTGGAATAGTCGACGAAAATCCCGCACGCCTCGCGAGACATGCGCGAAAAACGGGACGCGTGCGCGTCGTCGTTGCGGAACAAATCGCGCATCTGCACATCCATCATCTCTTCTTTGTGGCGGGCGAGCGCTTGCCAAGCGGGCGAGGTAGTGAGGGTTGACATGCCTCGCAGAATAAGCGCGCCACACGCAATCGCGTCATGAATTATCCGGGGTAACGAAAGAACGACATGGTAACGCGCAAGTCGGCAAAAAGTCGCTCGGAGCCTTCGAGATCGAGTGGGCGTTCGAACGATCTCCCTCGCGTCCTCACGCTGAAAGACGCAACCATGCTGGTTGTCTCTTCGGTCATCGGCGTCGGCATCTTTCTCACGCCCGATGTGGTGGGTAAGCTTCTGCCGAATCCATTTTGGTTTTGCGTGGCGTGGCTCGCAGGCGGTGCACTGTCGCTCGCAGGCGCCCTTGCGAATGCCGAACTTGGCGCGATGTTCCCCCGTGCGGGTGGCAACTACGTTTACCTTCGCGCGGCTTACCACCCGATGGTTGGCTTTCTCATTGGCTGGCTCCAGTTCTTCGCGATTTTCGCCGGCACGGTTGCCACACTTGCAACCGGTTTTACGATTTCGCTAGGCAGCCTATTTTCTCTCTCTTCCGCAGGGCAACTCGCGATTGCGATTGGTCTCATCTGGATCACCACGGCGGTCAACGCGTACGCAACGCGCGCCGGCGCATGGCTCAATACAGTCACGGCCTACGTCAAGGTTGCTTCTCTCGTCGCGCTGGTCGTTCTCGGTCCAATCCTTGGGTCTGGTCGCGCTGCGGCCTTGCCGCTCGGTCACGGCGGAAGCGTAACGCTCGAGCAGTTTGGCGTCGCATTCTCGCCCGTCATATTTTCGTACCTTGGCTGGAACGCAAGCGTGTATGTTGCAGGCGAAATCGAGCGCCCTGGCCGAAACCTTCCTCGATCGCTTTTCTGGGGCCTTGGCATCTGCTCGGTCATCTACCTTGGTGTCAATGCCACGTACGTCTACGCCATTGGGATGGACGCACTTGCGGGCAGAGACCACAACCAACCCGCGGCGGCAGTTGCAGCAGGGAGGGTGCTTTTCGGCGAGCGCGGAAGCCTTGTCGTTGCGGTCATGATGCTCGTGTCGATCTTCGGATCGCTCAACGCCAATGTGCTCGTCGGCCCTCGCATTGCGTATGCCATGGCAAACGATGGGCTTTTCCCAGGCGGTGCGGCTCGCGTCAGCAAAGGTTCGGGCACGCCATGGGTCGCTGTCGTTGTGCAGTCCATGGTTGCCACGGCGCTCGTCATCGCCTTTCCCAACCTGCCGAGCGTGCTCGATTACACGACGTTTGCCATCGTGCTGGCGACGATTGCCGACACATCGGCTCTCTACGTTCTGCGCTACCGCGATCCTGGTCGCGAGCGGCCGTACCGCGCGTGGGGCTATCCCGCTCTTCCCATGCTGTACATTCTCGCGAACGTCGCGATCGCTGCCTCGCTCGTTTCATCCCGCCCGCGCGAGTGCCTTACGAGCCTTGGCGTGGTGCTCGTTGGGGTGCCCATTTACTGGCTTATCGTGCGCTGAGGTCGAAACCGCGTCTAACTCGAAGGGTAAGCCGCCGCCTATGGCGGCGTGACTCGAGAAGGCTATGCCGTTCCGTCGTGCAAAGAGCGATGGCCTTCGTCACGTGGACCTGGCCGTTCACGCGAGAGAAGACCGTCATGCGAGCCCTTCCTGCCAACATGGGTGAGATAACGGCAGCGACCAAGTTTAGTTGGAGCGGCATTGGGGCTAAGCATCCGCCCTCGACGGCCGGGCGAAGTTCACCTCATCACATGCCCCACACCGTGATCGAGCGGCCATCGGCACTGCGCTCTTGCACGAAGACTTTCTCGTCCCAACTTCGCGTCTCGCTCGGGTCGACGATGATCAGGTGGGCCTCTTCCGAAGTGCATCGGTCGGCGTACCTTGCCGTCTGGGTCAATCCCTCGGCGATCGTCATTTCCACCGAGCGGCGCTCGCGCACCACCTTCATCTCCACCACGAACCGCTGCTCCGCCCGCTTCCCATCTACCTGTCGAAAGAACCTCACAAAGAGATCCGCGCGCCCTCTTCCTAACGCGTACTCGCGCTCGATCCGCCCGCCGCCGTTGACCACGCGCTGCAGCCAGGCCTGCAGCAAAAGCTGCGGTGCAGCCTCTTCGTAGACCGCTCGCCCTTTCCAGGCCTCGGAGTTTTCTCGATAGAATTGCTGGAAACCCGCGAGCATCCCTCGGAAGTCAAGCCCGCCGCTGGGAAGATGGAAGGTCGTGTCAGAGAGGCGGCCGTGCAGGTCGAGCTGGGTGACGAAGGTGAGCGTTCTGGGAATGATCTCCCGGTAGATCTCGTTGGCGATCTCCCCTTGTCCGGGACCGCTTAGCTTGATGAGACCGAGATCGGCGACATAAACGAGGTCCTCCTGTGAGGCGCGCCCTGCTGCGTCTTCGCCTTGGAGCATAGGCGCGATAATGTTCCGGACTCGGTCTTCCTTAAGCTTGTCGACGAGTATATCGAGATGAGTGTCGCGCCGAAGAATGAGCCGTTCCTTGGCCTCGTCCACGTCCTCGAGCGTGATCGGTTGCGAGCGGTCTTGGAGCGCCGGCATCTCCTGCGTCAGCTCGTTGGCCAGCGCGTTGACCAGCCAAGGTTGGCCGCCTGTGAGCGTCATCACCTTCGGGTAGATCGATTCCTCGAAGACCTGCCCCGTCTCCGCCGTGTGCTGCTCGTAGAGCTCACGGACTTCGACCTCTGAGAAGTTGCCGAGCCGGAGTGATTTGGCCTTGATGTTGAAACAACTTCCCATCGTGATCCATTCGTCCCTCGCGTTGGCGATGCGGTACTCGCGCACGTCTCGCACGCCGCAGAGGACGACGGAATTGGGGAACGGTATCCCTCTCGGGCGAGCGATGTACCCGTCTCGCAACTGCCCCAAGACCGAGACCAGCGTCTCTCCGATCAGCGCGTCGATCTCGTCGATGAGCAATACAATCGGTTTGGGCGAGCTCGCCGCCCAGTCTGCGAGGAGTGCCGAAAACAGAGTCCCTGGCTCTTCCTCCTTCACCATCGAGCGGCCTGCGGTCGCGAGCCAGCTTTGCGGAAGGCTGAACTTCGCCTCGCGGATCAATCCGTTGGCAACGATCCGATTCCCCTTGTCGAGGTCGTCGCGCGTCGCCTGGGCCTGCTGGACGCTGAAGGCCATCGCCTCGTAGCGCCCCTCGGCGTTGAGTCGCTTGACGATCGCGTTGAGCAGTGTCGTCTTCCCCGACTGCCGGGGAGCGTGCAGGACGAAGAATTTCTCTTGGTCGATGAGCTGTTGAATCTCGGGCCAGTTAATCCGCTCGAAAGGATCGATGTTGTAATGCTTCGCGGGATTGTTGGGGCCAGCGGTGTTGAAGTGTCGGATCATCGGCAGCGCTCCGGGGAGCCCATATCATCTCGGGCCTCCTCAGGTGTCCACACAATCGGGGCACGACCAAGTTCGGGTGAAGTCCGACCGCTTTCGGTACAGCTTGTCGCATGATGAAAGCATTCGCACTTTGTGGTGCTACCCAACGCGAAAAGCGTCGTCGCGGATCCATCGGCATTCGGCGTTTCGCCTTTCGCATGCCTCTCATGTCCGCCATCGTAGGCTCGCTGCTCGCGTGCGACGATCGAAATGGCTGCTCGCCCAATCCCGCACAGCCCGCTGTTCAGCCTGCTTCTTGGGTTCCGCCGGCCCCCCCCGTCCCTTTCGTTCCGCCGCTGTCGCCGGCCGCGTACATCGAAGACGAGCACAACACCACTGCTGTTTTCGACACGGTGGCTGCGTCCGCGGTTCACATCACCGAAATCATCGTCTCTAATGATAATCAAGGCGTACAAGAATCCACGAGGGGCTCCGGATTCGTGTGGAACCAGGGTGGCCACATTGTCACCAATTCCCATGTGGTCAAGGCCATACCGCCGCAGTCGATCGGCGTCATACTGTACGATCCACCAAGAATCGCCAATCCACAAAGGTTCCGCGCGCAGGTTGTCGGTTCCGACGAAAGAAAAGACATTGCCGTTCTCAAAATCGACGCAAACCAGGAGCTGCTCGTGCCTGTCCTCCGGGCGAAAATCGAGGAGCTCAAAGTCGGGCAAAAAGCTATCGCGATTGGCAATCCATTCGGGCTTGACCACACACGGTCACCACCGGCGTCATCAGCGCGCTGGGCCGTCCGGCGCTGGGCACTGGCGGCGTGACGAATAACATGATCCAGATCAGCGCCGCCACCAACCCGGGTAACTCGGGTTGCCCGGTGTATAATTCGCAGGGGCGGCTTATCGGCATGCAAACGCTGAATGGGGAGGACCCGTTTGGGCCTGGTATACGTACGTCGACAGGCATTGCCTTTGCCGTGCCGGTCTGGACCTTGGAGCGCATCGTTCCGCAAATCATCAAATACGGTCGCGCCCAGCAAGTGGGCATTGGCATTCGGGTAGACGAGCCGCGGAACAACGAACGAAGCCTCGGAATGGAAAGAGGCATGATTGTTTATCAAGTTGTTCCAGGCATGCCCGCGGCAAACGCAGGCTTGCGAGGTGTCCAGTACATCCAAGGGAGTAGCTCCCTTGGCGACATTATTGAGGGCATCGACGGCAAGTACATCCAAGATTTCAACGACCTTTACATGGCCCTCGATGCGCACAAGGTTGGCGACCCCGTGTATGTCCGTTATCGGCGAGGCGACGACGTCTTCGACGCGCAGGTGTGGACTACCCTTTTGGACGACCCGAACCTTATGTAATTTCAGCCTCGTGTCGCCAGCCTTGTCTGTGCGGCGATAGGGAGGGTGCCTTACGAGCCTTGGCGTGGTGCTCGTTGGGGTGCCCATTTACTGGCTTATCGTGCGCTGAGGCATGATACTGAACGCGTAATCATGAAAGCGCGTCGTCGCGGCTCAATTGGCATTCGGCTTTTCGCCTTTTTCATGGCTCTCATGACTTGCGCTGCCGTGGGCTCGATGCTCGCGTGCCATCGAAAGGTTTTGCCTGCGCCCGATGCGGCCAACGCGCCCACCGCGAATGCGCAGCCTGCTCTTTCGGCCTCGGCAAGTGCACTCCCTGTCGCTCCACCATTGTCGTCGGCCGTGCGCATCGAAGACGAGCGCAACACCATCGCTATTTTCCGTGCGGCGGCTGCGTCCACCGTTTTTGTCACCCAAACCCGGCGTATCATCGATTTTTTCCAAGGCGAGCAAGACGTTCCTGTGGGCTCCGGCTCCGGCTTCGTGTGGGACACCGAAGGCTACATTGTCACCAATTACCATGTGGTCGACGGCGCGCAATCGATCTCCGTCATGCTGAACGATCAACAAGTGTTCGAGGCACAGCTTGTCGGTGTCGAGAAAAGAAAAGACATCGCTGTTCTCAAAATCACGGCACCCAACAAGCTGCTCGTGCCCGTTCACTTGGCGAAAGGTAACGAGCTCGAAGTCGGTCAAAAAGCCATCGCGATTGGTAATCCATTCGGGCTCGATCACACGCTCACCACCGGCGTCATCAGCGCGCTAGGCCGTCAGGTGCAGGGCGCTGGCGGCGTGACCATTCGCGACATGATCCAGACCGACGCGGCCATCAATCCAGGTAACTCCGGTGGCCCGCTGCTCGATTCGCAGGGTCAGCTCATCGGCATGAATACGATGATCTTTAGCAAATCAGGTACCTCGGCAGGCATTGGCTTTGCCGTACCGGTCACGACTATGGCTCGCATCGTTCCGCAAATCATCAAAACCGGTCGTGCCGAGCAAGTGGGCATTGGCATCGTGGCCGACCCGCTGCAAAAAATCGAACGACGCCTCGGAATGAAGGGCGTGATTGTTTTACAAGTTGCTGCAGGCACGCCAGCGGCACAAGCAGGCATGCAAGGCCTCACGCGAACGCGTCAAGGGATCTTCCTTGGCGACGTCATTGTGGGCATCGACGACAAGCGCATCGAAGATTTCGACGACCTTTACACAGTCCTTGATGCGCACAAGCCCGACGACATCGTGAAAGTCCATATTCAGCGACGCACCGAAATTCTCGACGTGGATATGAAAACCATCGTTCTGCCGCAACCGAACCTGATGTAACTAGCCGCGCGCTGCTAAACGTGCCTGCGCGGCGATCAGCGTGTTCTCGAGCAAGCATGCGATCGTCATCGGGCCAACACCGCCGGGCACCGGCGTGATGGCAGCTGCGTGCTCTTTGGCCTCGTCGAACGCAACGTCGCCAACAAGCTTTGTCTTCGATGTTTCTCCGGGCGAGGCCGCGGCGACATGAATGCGGTTCATTCCAACGTCGATGACAATGGCGCCGGGTTTTACCCAGTTGCCGCGCACGAGTTCCGCTTTGCCAACGGCCGCAACGAGCACGTCGGCCTGCCGGCATGTGCCTGCGAGATCTTTCGTGCGCGAGTGGGCCAAGGTTACCGTTGCGTTGGCCGCGAGCAGAAGCTGCGCCATCGGCTTGCCAACGATGTTCGAACGCCCAACGACGACCGCGTGAGCCCCTTCGAGTGTGGTGTGCGCGAGTGTGGCGATCGCCAGATTGAGCAACTTCATTGCGCCGCGCGGCGTACACGGCACGAGGCTCGGTCTTCCGGACGTAAGCAGCCCGGCATTCGTCGGATGAAAGCCGTCGACATCTTTGTCTGGACGGATGGCATCGAGCACGCGACTCTGACGAATCTGGCTTGGCAACGGAAGCTGCACGAGGATCCCGTCAACGGCGTCGTCGGCGTTGAGTCGATACAGCTCGGCAAGCAGCGTCGACTCGCTCGTACCTGTTGGCAGCACGTGAAGCTTGCCGCGAATACCGACGTCTTTGGCTGCCTTCTCTTTGTTCCGTGTGTAAATCTGGCTCGCAGGATCTTCACCAACGAGAATCACTTCGAGACCTGGCGCGCGCCCATATTTTTTCGTGAAGGTGGCAACGCCTCCGCGCACTTCTTCGCGAACGGTCTCCGCGAGCTTCTTTCCATCGAGAATGGCTGCAGTCATGACAGTGTACGATAGCCCGCCTTGGGCGAAAGCTTCATTTGATCTGGAACACGCGCGACAGAATCCGGTCGAGGTGGTCGAGATCGTCGTAAGGAATCACCAGTTCGCCTTTGTTGCCGCTGTCGCGCACAACCACTTTCGTTCCTGCAGCGCGTGTGAGGCGCAGCTCGAGGTCGCGGATTGCCGACGACTTGATGGTGGCAGAAGTAGCCTTGCTTGCGATCTTGCTTTTGGCGCCACGAACGAGCGCCTCGGTGGCGCGCACACTGAGCTGACCGCGCGTGACTTTTTCGGCGAATTCTTCGATTTTTGAAGGATCGGGCGCACCAAGCAGCGCGCGCGCGTGACCTTCGCTCAGTACGCCCGTGATGACTTTGGCGCGCACGCTCGAGGGAAGCTTGAGAAGGCGGAGCGAATTTGACACCGTTGTGCGATCTTTGCCGAGCCGCGTGGCAAGCGTTTCCTGCGTGTAGTTGTGTTCTTTGACGAGCCTGTCGAGTGCTTCGGCGAGCTCGACAGGGTTCAGATCTTCGCGCTGAACGTTTTCGATGAGTGCCAGCTCAAAGGCCGCGGCTGGCGAGACGTCTTTGACGACAACGAGCACTTCGCGCAGCCCCGCCTTTTGCGATGCGCGCCACCGCCGCTCACCGGCGATGATCTCGAATGTGTCGCCAGACGCGACGCGACGCACGACGATCGGCTCGAGAAGTCCATGCTCGCGGATCGACGCGGCAAGTTCTTCGAGCTTGTCATTTGCGAAATGCTGGCGAGGCTGGCCCTTGTGCGGCACAAGCTTCTCGATGGCGCAGGAAAAAACGGCCTTGTCGCCCCATGATGCGATGGCTTTCGGCAATGCAGCGGGCAGCAGCGCGTCGAGACCGCGGCCGAGCGCGCGCCGTTTCACTTCCGTCATCGTGCTCCTGCTGCCTTCTTGGCCGCGGCGGCGTGGGGCGGCGCGGCGTGCTTCATCACGAGCTCGCGCGCGAGGGCAAGGTAAGCTTGTGCGCCTTTCGACGAGACATCGTAGAGCATGGCGGGCTTGCCATGCGACGGAGCTTCCGACAGGCGCACGTTGCGTGGAATGACTGCATCGAAGACGAAGAAGTGGCCTCGAACTTCTTCAGCGACTTGGCGCGCAAGGTTGTTGCGCGTGTCGAACATGGTCAGAACGATGCCTTCGAGTTCGAGGCTTGGGTTCATGCCATTTTTGACGCGATCGATCGTGGCCATGAGATACGTGAGGCCTTCGAGCGCGTAGTATTCACATTGCAGCGGCACGAGCACGGACGACGCTGCGGCAAGAGCATTGACCGTAAGAAGGCCAAGCGACGGCGGGCAGTCGATAAAAATGTAATCGTAGTCATTTTCGATCTCGCGGAGCGCATGGGTCAACTTGCCCGCACGATCGGGATCGTCAACGAGTTCGAGCTCGGCGGCCACGAGATCTTGCGTGGCAGGGGCAATGGTTAGGCCGGGCACGTCGGTTTCAACGAGCACGTCACGCAACGCAACTTCGCCGATGAGCACGTCGTAAACCGTGCGTTCGCGCGTGCCAGGTCGAACGCCGACCCCGGAGCTCGCGTTGCCTTGCGGATCCATATCGACGAGCAGCGTGCGTTTTTCGGCCGCCGCAACGCTTGCCGCAAGGTTTACCGCCGTTGTGGTTTTCCCGACGCCGCCTTTCTGGTTCACAACGCAGGTGACGCGCGTGACGCGCGGGTTGAATCCCATAGACCCGTTCTTACTAGACCGACGAAAAACGCTCGCGTTTTTTGACCGCTCTCGCGGCAGTAGTATGGTGTGGACAGATGTAGGACAACTGGGCCATCGCGGGAAGTATAGCGGTGGCGCGATGGGCTACGGCAGGAGAACAATCCATGAAAGAAGCGCTTTCAAAAGCGCTCGCAGGTGAGAACCGGGCGAGCGTCGACAGGATTCTTGCGTCTACGTTTTGGCGATCTCCGCGGCCATGCGGTGTCGCGCTAGCAGACGTGATTGTCCTGTCCGATCACAAAATCGCAGCACACAGCTCTTGAAATTTTCGATTTTGCCACTTTCGCGGAGGATGCGTGATGGGAGTTCCAAAAAGCTATCGCAGCATGGAAGAGTTTGAACGTGAGACGATTCGTCGTGACATGAAGTGCGGCTTCTCGCTCGACGACTTAATGCAGGATACAACCTTCGAAGGTTCGGATTTGCTCTTCGATGACACGGTCGACGAGTACGACCCTGATCAAGAAGAAGACGACGACTACTGAATCTACTTCGGAGGCGGGCTATCGAAAGCGGCAAGCCCTTGACCAGGAGCGTGTAGAAAGTATGGTGGCCGCCCCCAATGCAAGTCACAGTCCAGCGAATCTCGCCCGTCGCCCTCGAGCTCCAAGTTGTGGTGCCTGCCAACCTCGTGAAGGCAGAAGTCGATAAGGCTTACGCCAGCCTCGGCAAAACGGCGCGCATCAAAGGCTTTCGTCCAGGCAAGGCACCGCGCGACGTGCTTTCGCGCATGTTTGGCACCCAGGTGGCCGGCGATGTCGCAAACGTCATCGTCAACGACGCTCTTCCAAAGGCCCTCAGCGAGAAAAGCCTCACGCCGGTGAACAAGCCGTCAATCGAGGCAACTCGCGAAATCAATCCGAAAGAGCCGTTTTCGTTCAAGGCGCGCTTCGAAGTGCAGCCCGACATCGGTGACGTGAAGTTCGAAGGCTTCGAGCTTTTTCGCCCGCGGTTCGAGGTTGACGTTCAGGCCGTGGACGTAGAACTCGAGAATCTCCGTCAGCGTAACGCGGCCCTCAAGGCGCCCGAGCCTGCGCGCCCTTCGCAAAAGGGCGACGTACTCTCCATCGATTTCACGCTCTCTGTCGACGGCAAGGAAATAAAGGATAGCGGCGGCCAGGGCGTTCAGATCGAGCTCGGGTCCGGTCAGGCGCTTGCCGAGCTCGATGCAGCACTCATCGGCAAGAACGTTGGCGACAAGGCCGAAGCCGAGCACACGTTTGCGGCTGGGCATCCACGCGAAGACTTCCGTAACAAGCAAGGTCACTTCTTTGTCACGGTGACCGACGTGAAAGAGCGCGTGCCTCCTGCAGTCGACGACGAGTTCGCGAAAGACATTGGGTTTGACACACTCGTTGCCCTTCGTGCCGACATCCACACGAAACTCGAGAAAGTGTCGAAAGAGCGCGCCGAAGTCGTGGTTGCCGAGCAAATTATCCAGAAGCTGAACGATCTCAATCCGTGCGAGGTTCCCCCGTCGCTCGTCGAGCAGCAAGGCCGCATGATGGAGCAAGAAATTTTTGCGAACGCGCGGCGCATGGGGCAGCGAATCAGCAAAGATCAGGCTGCGAACCTTCACAAGGCGATTGTGATTGATGCAGAGCGCAAGGTTCGTGCGGGCTTGCTCATGGCGGCCATTGCCAAAAGTCACGAATTTCGGGTCACCGATGAAGACCTCGAGAAAGGCCTTGGTGAGCTTGCCGTCGAAACCGGCAAAAACGTTGCGAAGCTGCGCGCCGAGTACCGCGAGAAGGGCAAGCGCGAAATGCTCATTGGCATGATCCTCGAAGACAAGATCCTCGACTTCATCGAAGCCAAGGCGACGATCGTCGAGGGCGAGCCCCCGGCTCCCACAGGCACTCCCAAAAGCGAGGGTGAAGCCCCAATGAACGACGAAAAAAAGGCCGAAGCCCCAACGGGCGAGGCCAACGAGAACGACCAGGTGACACCCAACGAAGAAAAAAAGGAAGGCGTAGCATGATCAAGCGTCCTTTTACTCGCGACCGTGCCATTAGGGCGATCGAGCGCGCGCGCGACTTCATTCCCTACCCAACGGTGGTCGAAACAACCCACCGCGGCGAGCGCAACTGGGACATCTTCAGCCGCCTGCTCAAAGACCGCATCGTTTTTCTTGGCAACGAGATCAACGATGACGTTGCCAACATCGTCATCGCGCAGCTCTTGTTTTTGGAGAGTGAAGATCCCGACAAAGAAATCATGCTCTACGTCAACAGCCCTGGAGGCGTGGTAACGAGCGGCCTGGCGATCTACGACACCATGCAGTATGTGAGATGCGACGTTTCAACGACATGCCTTGGCATGGCGGCATCCATGGCGGCCGTTCTCCTTACGGCGGGCACCAAAGGAAGGCGCAACGCGCTACCGAACGCACGCATCATGATCCACCAACCGCTCGGTGGCGCACGCGGGCAGGCTTCCGACATTGAAATTCAGGCGCGCGAAATCAAACACACCAAGGAAGTTCTTACCGACATCCTGACCAACGCAACCGGCAAGCCGAAAGATCAAATCTTGAAAGACATCGATCGCGACTTTTACCTCGGCGCTTCTGAGGCCAAGGAATATGGTCTCATCGACAACGTGATGCTGCCGCCGAAAAAACGCGGCGAAGGTGCTGACCGTGCAAACCGAACGTAATAAAATGCGTGAGCCCGCTTTCAAGTTGGCGCGAGTTCAAGGCGGCGGCGAGGAGCGGACCGGAACAGCCTCTCTGGCTTTGAGGACCGCACCGCAGCCGCCAACGCAGAAATCGCGTCAAATCGAAAGCGGGCTAAGCTTGCGATGGCCTGAGTAGCAGCATAAGCTTCAGCGACGAAGCAAATGCCCAAAACGGCAAGTGCTGTAACAAGTGCGGTAATGTAGAGAGGGATGAGAGGCGGAGCGTGGAGCGTCGACGCGACGATCACAATAGCGGCAATCTGAGTTGTTCGTTCTGCGGAAAATCGCAGAAAGACGTGAAGAAGCTCATCGCGGGCCCCACAGTCTACATCTGCGATGAGTGCATTGGTCTTTGCAACGACATCATTGCGGAAGAGGTAGAGAAAGACGAGCCGTATGCCGGCTCGGCACCGATCCCCAAGCCATCGGAAATCAAAGCCATTCTCGACGACTACGTGATTGGCCAAGATCGCGCCAAGAAGATTCTCGCGGTGGCTGTCCACAATCACTATAAGCGCATCGATTCACGGGTGGGCGACGCGGAGGTCGAGCTCTCGAAGTCGAATATTCTTCTGCTCGGCCCCACCGGCAGCGGCAAAACGCTTCTCGCGCAGACGCTCGCGAAAATCCTTCATGTGCCATTCGCAATCGCAGACGCAACCACACTCACCGAAGCTGGTTACGTAGGCGAAGACGTCGAAAACATCATCGTCCAGCTCTTGCAGAATGCCGACCACGACGTCGAGCGTGCGCAGCGTGGCATTGTTTACATCGACGAAATCGACAAAATCAGCCGAAAAAGCGATAACCCGAGCATCACTCGCGACGTTTCTGGCGAGGGCGTGCAGCAGGCGCTGCTCAAAATCATCGAGGGCACGGTGGCGAATGTCCCTCCAAAGGGCGGTCGCAAGCACCCCCAGCAAGATTTTCTTCAAGTCGATACAACGAACATTCTTTTCATCTGTGGTGGCGCATTCGTAGGGCTCGACCAAATTGTGCAGCGGCGCATTGGCCAATCGACGCTTGGCTTCGGTGCCGACATCAAGAGCAAGAAAGACTTCAAACTTGGCGAGCTTTTGCTTCGGGTGGAACCCGAAGACTTGCTCAAGTTTGGGCTCATTCCTGAATTTATCGGTCGATTGCCAGTCATCGCAACGCTTCACGAGCTCAACGACGATGCGCTCATCGACATTCTTACCAAGCCGAAAAACGCGCTCGTCAAGCAGTTTCAGAAGCTTTTCGAGATGGACGGCGTGAAGCTTAAGTTTACCAAAACGGCGCTTGCAGCCGTTGCACGAGAAGCTCTCGCTCGCAACGCTGGTGCGCGCGGTTTGCGCGCCATTCTTGAAGGAGCACTTCTCGATATCATGTACGACGTGCCCTCGCGTGTGGGCATCAAGGAAGTCGTGATAAGCGAAGAAGTCATCACCAAAGGCGAAGCGCCGCTCATCGTTTATCAGAACGAAGCCGAACTCGCCTGAGCGCGTAAACGGATCGGGCGCCATGAATGGCGGCGCCTCTACAACCCCAAAAACGCATAATCGTAGGGGCGGCCCTTGTGGCCGCCCTTCAGTATTGGTTCTAGCGCGTGGCTTCCTTAATGGATTACAGCATGAGTGCAAAATAAAAGGCGGTTGCTCCCGCTAGGAAGCGTGTCAGTATAATTGACGAATTATCGTACTTCGTAGTGCGCGGCGAACTTATCCAAAAAAGGACGGAAACAACATGAACAGGTTTATTTTTAATTCTTTTTTCGCTCTCGTGATTTCTAGCGGACTTGTGCTCGCATGCAGCAGTTCTTCCAGCGGCGATGGTTCTTCAGGGAACGGCTCGACGACGAGCGGTGGCGATGGTGGTTCTTCATCAGGAGGCAACGGTTCCTCCGGCAACAACGGTTCCGGTGGCAGCGGCTCTTCCGGCAGCCACATTACTACTTCCGTGGATGGCTCGAAGAAGTTCGGAGACTTGAGCTCGGCCGAGAAAGCGCAGCTTTGCCAAGACCTCAAGCAATCCATCTTTGCTGCGAGTAATAAAGATCAGTTCAATCGTGCATACTGCGCAATGAACGCCGTAGGGGACATGGACATGGATGGAGCTACTAACGATGTGGACGCGAAGGCTACTTGCCAAGCCAGTTATCAAGAGTGCATGAATAGTGATCCTGATCCATTCGATGATCCTGATGTTAATCCACAAGACTGCGCCGCTATTGTACCTGTAGATGCAACCAACTGCACGGTATCGCTCTATATAGCATGCGAAAACGAACTCTGGGATCAGAGTGTGGCAGCGGCGGCATGGAGCTGCGACCAGGCCAAAGCAGGCGAAGAGCCAAGCTTCTACACCGACTTGACGCCGAATTGCGAAGCCTTCGGCAGTTGCACCCTCGAGAGCATCGGCGGGACGAATTGAACCTACCCGCGTCTCTCGGTAAACTCGTGAGATTGAGCCGTGCTCGGTCCAACCAAGGCCGAGCACGCATTTGTGCTCTCGCAATGTGTCCAATCTCACGACGTCGCAGTCGTCGCGAGACTCCGAATGTTGGTCGCGTCCTTGACGGAACACCGCACGGGTGCAGCAGACTCAAAGACCGTAGCTTCCGCCACTCATCGCACTTCGTAGTGCGCGGCGAACTTATCCAAAAAAGGACGAAAACAACATGAATCGGTTTATTTTCAATTCATTTGTCGCTCTCGTGATTTCTTGCGGATTCGTGCTCGCATGCGGCCGCAGCAGTTCTTCGGGGAACGACTCGACAACGAGCGGCAACGACGGTGGTTCTTTAGGAGGCAGCGGCGGTTCTTCCGGTAGCAACGGTTCTTCCGGCAGCGAAGGTTCATCATTGTACAGCTCGAAGAGGATCGGCGACTTGGGCGTAGTCGAGGACGCTGAGGTTTGCCTAGACGGCAACAAGATATTGGAGAAGGCCGAGTACAAGCGTGACTTCTGCCACGTGAAAGCTGCGCGCTTAGCGGTTGGGGAGACGGATGATGACGTGCGGAAATCTTGCGAGGAATTTTATCGATCTTGCGTAGACAACTCCGAAAACATGGACGGTAGTTGCTCCTTCACCGACGTTATAACCTGCACGGTTTCAGACCTCATGACATGTCGAAAACAAGACGTGGCTTGGTATGCGTCGTGGGCGAAGTGGAACTGTAGCCAGCTCAAAGCAAGTGATGACAGAAGCATCTACAAGTACCGGGGGTGCGAAGCCACAGCCAAGTGTAAGTCGAAGAATTGAACCTACCCACGTCTCGCGTGAGCTCGTGAGATTGAGCCGTGGTCGGTCCAACCGTCCAACCAAGGTCGAGCACGCATCTGTCCTTGCAATGTGTTCAATCTCACGGCGCCGCAAATCCCACAAACGATTTGGCGTCTTCGCTTCGCTCGCCGGCTCCCCCATCAAAGCGGCGGAGGGAGCACCAGGTCGCTTATTGGTTCTATGGCGTGGCTCCAGGCATTGGCCGCCCTCGAGGGAATACAGCATGAGTGCAAAATAATAGCCCGTAGCTCCAGCTTCGAATCCTGGTAAAGTTGACGAAATCTCGCATTTCGTAGTGCGCGGCGAACTTATCCCAAAAAGGATGGAAGCAACATGAACCGATTCCTTTTTAATTCTTTTTTCGCTCTCGTGCTTTCCAGCGGAATCGTGCTCGCATGCGGCTCCGGTGGCGGCGCCGGTTTTTCCGTGGACAGCTCGAAGAAGTTCGGTGACATGAGCCCAGACGAAAAAGCTCAGGCTTGCCAAGACCTCATCCAAGAAGGTATCCAAGCGTGGAAGGAAACACCAGCGAACATCAGGCGTGGATACTGTAACGCGAATGCGGCAAGTGTCGCGCTTGATAGGTTCACGGCGCCGACGGATGAGGACGTGCAGACTTATTGCGCACAAGATTATCAATCTTGCATGGCTGGCATAGATATCGTGACTACTGTGGACAATCCATTCGGTTGGCTTGATGGGAATGGGTGCATCGACATGTTCGACGAACTCCACGAGTGCACATTGTCGGATTTCGCGGCGTGCGGCACAAGCAAAAGCTACCAGGATTTTTATGCGTCGTGGGCGAATTGGGACTGTAGCCAGCTCAAAGCAAGCGACGAAGACCCACTCCTCATCTTAGAAGACTCCCAGGGTCTTCCCCCGGAGTGCGAACCCTTCGCCCGTTGCGTGTCGGAGAGCGGGCCGGGGGATTGAACCTACCCGCGTCTCTCGTAAGCTCGTGAGATTGCGCCGTGGTCGGTCCAACCAAGGCCGAGCACACATCTGAAGTCTTGCAATGTGTTCAATCTCACGACGCCACAGCAGGTGCGCGCGTGAAACTGCGCTGCATAGCCGCGAAATTTCGTTCTGGCGGACCTTGGTGTGGGGCACTTTTTCGAGGTAGAACCTTCGCCACATGTTCTTCAAAACCGACGACGGCAAAGTGCGCGACGATCGCTCGAAAAAGCGCGCCGTTCCTCTCCTTCCTCTGCGAGACATCATTGTTTTTCCGCACATGGTCAGCCAGCTGTTCGTGGGGCGCGAGCGTTCCATCAATGCGCTCGACGCGGCCATGGCGCGTGACAAAGAGATTGTCCTTGCCGCGCAGAAGAACGCAAAAACGAACGAGCCCGCGTCGGACGACATCTTCCAGGTCGGCACGCTTGGCACCATCATGCAGATGCTTCGCTTACCCGACGGCACGGTAAAGGTGCTCGTCGAGGGAAAAAAGCGCGTGCGCATCAAGAGGTTCCAAGACACTGACGACTTTTTCCTCACGGAAGTCGAAGAAATCGTCGAGCAAAGCGACAAGGGCGTCGAAGTCGAGGCCTTGATGCGCAGCGTGCAGTCGTCTTTTGAAATGTACGTGAAGCTGAACAAAAAGGTTCAGCCCGAAGTGCTTATGACTGTGCAGGCCATCGACGATGCCACGCGCTTGTCCGATGCCGTTGTCGCCAATCTTCCCACCATAAAGCTGACCGATCGTCAGTCTCTTCTCGAGATGGACGACGCGGTCAAGCGACTCGAGCGTCTCCACGAGCTCATGCAGGCCGAGATCGAGATTCTCCAAGTGGAGAAGAAAATCCGCTCTCGCGTCAAAAAGCAAATGGAGAAGACGCAAAAAGAATATTACCTCAACGAGCAAATGCAGGCCATTCAGAAAGAGCTGGGTGGCGGCGACCGCGACGAATTCAAAAACGAGATCCAAGAGGTCGAAGAGCTCCTCAAAACCAAGCGGATGAGCAAAGAAGCCACCGCAAAGGTCAAAAAAGAGCTGAAAAAGCTGAAGATGATGCACCCAACGAGCGCGGAAGCGACCGTCGTGCGAAACTACGTCGATTGGATTTTGGGGCTGCCCTGGTACGAAAAATCGGAAGAGAATTACAATCTCAAACAGGCCGAAGAAGTGCTCGATGAAGACCACTACGGCCTGAAAAAAATCAAAGAGCGCGTCCTCGAATACCTCGCGGTGCAAGCGCTTACGAAGAAGCTCAAAGGCCCGGTGCTTTGCTTCGTCGGGCCGCCTGGGGTTGGCAAAACGAGCCTCGCGAAAAGCATTGCGCGTGCAACAGGTCGTAAGTTTCAGCGTCTGTCGCTCGGTGGCGTGCGCGACGAAGCCGAAATACGCGGCCATCGGCGCACTTACATTGGGGCCTTGCCCGGCAAGTTGATTCAGTCGCTCAAAAAGGTCGGAACGAACAATCCCGTTTTCTTGCTCGACGAAATCGACAAGATGTCGACCGACTTCCGTGGTGATCCGGCCGCGGCGCTGCTCGAAGTGCTCGACCCCGAGCAGAATCATGCATTCAACGATCACTATCTCGACATGGATTACGACTTGTCCGATGTGATGTTCATCACGACCGCGAACACGCTATCTGGAATTCCTGTGCCGCTGCAAGACCGTATGGAAATTATCCAGTTATCTGGTTACACCGAATTCGAGAAGATGAACATTGCCGCGAAATACCTCGTTCCGCGTCAGCGCAAGGAATGCGGCCTGGAACAGGTGCCGCTCACCATCACCGAGAACGCGATTCGCACGGTGATTCACCACTACACGCGCGAAGCGGGTGTCCGCTCGCTCGAGCGCGAGATCTCGAGCATTTGCCGCAAGGTTGCACGCCACGTCGTTGACGTCGGTGACGCGGGCGAAGCGGGCGAAGCGGGCGCTGCAGGTCAAGTCGAGCCCATCGAAGTCGCTGCCAAGAATGTTCCTCAGTACCTTGGTGTGCCAAAGTTCCGACTCAGCAAGAAGGAAGAGCGCGACGAAATTGGCCTGACCAACGGCCTATCCGTCACCTCCTTGGGTGGAGGCGAGCTACTCGCGTGCGAAGTGGCGATTGTTCCCGGCAAAGGCAAGCTTGTCATTACCGGCCTTCTCGAAAAAGGAATGGAAGAAAGCGCCCAGGCTGCCATGAGCTACGTTCGCTCGCGCGCGGGTGCTCTTGGCCTCGAGCCAGATTTCTACCAGAAGCTCGATGTGCACGTTCACTTCCCCGAATTCATCCGCAAAGACGGACCTTCGGCAGGTGTGACCATGGCAACGTCGCTCGCGAGTGCGCTTATCAAGGTGCCTGTCAAGCGCGATCTTGCGATGACAGGTGAATTGACGCTTCGTGGCCGTGTAATGGCCATCGGCGGACTGAAAGAGAAGCTTCTCGCGGCCCACCGCGCAGGAATCACAACGGTGCTCATCCCGCGCGAGAACCGCAAGGATCTGCGCGAAGTGCCCCGGCGTGTTCTCAAGGCAACGCGCATCGTGCTCGTCGAACATGCCGACGAAGTGCTTCGCGAGGCGCTTTGCTTGGTCGATGCCGAGGCTCTTTTCGGGCCGGCGCGTGAGTCGTGGGAGTACGTTGACGGCGAGCTCGTGGTTCGGCGTGCGGGTCGACCCAAGGTCGACAGCGACATGGCGCCAACGTTGGCGCCAACCGAGCTCAGCACGCAGGTGCAGGTGCCGGCAGCCATGCCAGGCAACGCGTAACTTCCTCGGGACCGCCGCGAGCCCCGAGCAGGTTGCGGACCGAGTATTTTTGCCGAGTTCCAAGCAGAGCGAGGCGCTTCGACGAGAGCTGCTTGTGCAGCTTGAGGAGAAGCAACGAAGCGATGCGACGGAAA
>WQZB01000041.1 GCA_009780955.1 Polyangiaceae bacterium
AATTTGAAAATCCAAGGCGATGCGCACACGTCGCGCTCCGTTGAGCCCGAAGGCCGTGGCTCTCGAATAGAAGCGGAGCGTGAGCCACGGATTTCGGGCTCAACGCAAGTGAGCGCCGCCATATGCACATCGAAAGCGGTCTAGGAATGCGCAAAGTCGAGGCGGCCATGGTTCTATGCGCCGGGTTCGGCACGCGCCTTTTGCCGCTGACTCGGGACATGGCCAAGCCCATGTTGCCCGTTGGCGACAAACCTGTGATTTTGCATATTCTCGATCGCGTTCGGCTCGCCGTGCCTTCGCGAATCGTGATCAATGTTCACTACCGCGCGGGCGACTTCGACAAGCTTGAGGGCGAGCAAGGCCTTGCGATTTCACGCGAGACCGAGCTGCTCGGAACAGCAGGCGGTCTTGCTCACGCAGCTTCGATGCTTGGCAAAGGCGACGTCATCGTTTGGAACGGCGATATCTTGAGTGATCTCGATCCGCGCGATCTCGTTTTCGCCCACACCTCTGGCGAGGCGAGCGCGACGCTTGCGGTTCGACCGCGGCCGGCGGGCGAGGGCAACGTTGGCATTGCCGCGGACGGTCGCATCGTGCGCCTGCGTGATCAGCGCTTCGGCGACGAGGCACGCGCGGGCGAATTCCTTGGCGTGCATGTGATCGGGCAAGAGCTTCGAAATAGGCTTGTAAAAAAAGGCTGCGCTATAGGCGATGTGTACATTCCCGCCATCGACCGCGGCGAGCGCCTCGAGGCTTACGAAGTGTTCGCGAGCTATTGTGACATTGGCAGTCTCGCGTCGTACCTCGATGCAAACCTCGCATGGCTTGCCGCACACTCGCTTCGCGAATGGCGTGCAAAGGGCGCGATTGTCAAGGCACCCATCGATGGCTCGGTGGTTGGCGCTCGCGCGTGCATCGAAGCTCCGTTGCGAAGGTCGGTTGCTTGGCCGGGTGCGCATGTTCCACCCGGCGAGCCTCTCGACAACGTCGTGGTTACGCCTCGTAGCGTTGTGCGCATTCGCACGCTGAGCAAACTCTAATTCATGCTAGCCAATTTCTCATGGCGCGTTTGCACCGGGTCTACCTGTCACCCGGCATGTTTGGGTTTGGTAAGCTTGGAACGTACGACTACTTCGCGCATGTCGAGCGCGCTCTTGTGGCCCGTTTCCGAGCAGCTGGCGAAGAGCTTCACACCTTCGTTGCTGATGTCGCACCCACGTCGTCGGTTCGTCGCCGAGCCGTGAGCTTGGCCGAACTCATCGGGCAAACCGCGTCGAACGACAACGGTCCCATTCATCTCTTCGGCCACTCCACCGGCGGTCTCGACGCGCGCTTGGTCGCCTCGCCAACCGCGCACTATTCGACAAACCACGAAGATTTCCGATGGCTCTCGCGTCTTTCGAGCGTGACCACCATGAGCACCCCACACTACGGCACTCCGCTCGCGGGCTTCTTCGCGACGGTGAGTGGCCAGCGCATGCTCTACGCGATCAGCGCGCTTACGGTTACCGGCTTGTCGCTCGGCGCACCACCGCTTGCCGCGGCAAGCGCCGTGGTCATGGCAATTGGCCGAATCGATCGCGCGCTTGGCATCGAGCTCCGAATGCTCGATCGCACGACGAATGCCCTTTTGGCAGCGCTCGAACCGGCCACGAGCACGGAAGTGGAAAGGTACCTGGATGCGATTCGTCGCGATCAGGGCGCGGTGATTCAGCTTACGCCCGAGGCGATGGATCTATTCTTTGCAGGCGTTGAAGATCGACCAGGCGTTACGTATCAGTGCACGTGCACGATGGTGCCTCCGCCGTCGCCGAGAAGAATCGCGCGATCGCTACCCAGCGTGTGGCGCGCTCTGTCGTCCATCATCTTTACGACGATGCACAGGATTACGTCTCGCTACGATGAAGTGTATCCGTGCACGCCGCCCGATTGGAGTGAGGAGGCCCAGCAAATGTTTCAGCGTACGTTCGAACGAACACCCAGCCCAAGCGAGAACGATGGCGTCGTGCCGATTCTTTCGCAAATTTGGGGGCGGATCGTTTGGGCAGGCTATGGCGATCACCTCGATGTAATCGGGCATTTTAGCGGAGCACGGCAAGCGACGATATCGCGACTGTCCGCGGATCCAGAAGCAGACAACGCCCACGTGGATTGGATGATGAGCGGTTCGAAGTTCGACGAGAGCGCATTCGAAGAGATGATGGATGCAGTGGCGGGAGGGATGCTCTCGTCAACCTGAAATCGGTCTACGAAATAAGCGTTTTGTTGGTCGTAGGGGCGCGATTCATCGCGCCCTCGCGATCGGGCGCCATGAATGGCGCACCTACGCCGCGGTCGACCGCAGCGTAGGTGCGTTCGTAGCCCGCGCGCATGGCGCGGGTGGAGTAGCGCGCAGCAACGACAGCGCGCGCTTGATTGCCGAGCGTGCGCCAAGCCTCACGGCCGGCACTGGCCGCGTTTCGCATCGCGTCGATGAGTGCTTCGACTGAGTTGCAGCGAGCGAGCCAACCCGTTTCGCCGTCTTTGACGAACTCGGGAATGCCGCCTGTTGGCAATGCCACGACCGCGCGCCCAGCTGCCATGGCCTCGAGCAGCGCAATGCCGAGACCCTCGGCGCGCGCGCTCGAGAGCGCGAGATCGGCGTTTGCCACAGCTTGGCGCACGTCGCTCAAAAAACCTAAGAATCGCACGCGGCTCGTGACACCGAGTTTACATCTGAGCTTTTCGAGCTTGTCGCGATCGTCGCCTTCGCCGACGATGTCGAGCACGGCGTTGGGCACGTGGGCAAGGGCCTGCAAGGCGATGTCCGTCCCTTTGCGCGGCTCGAGGCGGCCGACAGAAACGAAACGCACTCGGTTGTCTGGCGGATCGTCGGGCCATTGTGCCACCACGAATTTTTCGAGATCCACTCCGTTTGGCACGACTTGCATCATGCATGCAGCCCATGGCGCACGCGCGACTGCCACGCGCCGGACGTGCTCGCTGATGCACACAACCGCGTTGGCGCGGCGAAGCGACCAGCGTGAGAATGGCCAACAGGTCAGATCGTCGTAGACGCGCGTAGAGTGCTCGGTTCGGACGATTCGCGAACCCATGCGACGTGCGGCTCGCGTTCCGAGCACCTGCGAGCCGAAGGTGTGAAGGTGAGCGATCTTCGCGCGCCGCGACGAGATCACCTGGGAGAGCCACGCCGCGTCACGCGGACCGAGCGACTGGGCGATGTAGGGCAATGGCCCTTCGCGCACCGTGCCGCGATCGTCGATGGTAAGGCGTGCATCGAGCAAGAGATCGCGCAGGCGCTTGCTTGGTGTCATGAGCGCCACGGTGTGCGGGCGATCGGTGTTGCCGCGTGCGAGATCGATGAGCATACGCTCGGCGCCGCCGACTTCGCCTGCAACCACGACATGGACGACCGGCGACGGCTCGCTCATATTTGTACTCCTGATTGGAGTACACGCAGCCGTGATTCGAATCGAAACCAGAAGACGACGGCCACGGCGGCCTGCACGCACGATGTGGAAAGGGCAATCCCCTCGAGTCCGATTGCCTCGAGGAGCACGACGTTGAAAAGCGCGTTGCTTGCTGTGTTGAAAATGCCCATAGACAGCATGATGGGGCTGTTTTTCACGGCAACGTGAGCGCGCGCGAGCACGAGCAGCGCGCCGAACGGTGCGAGCCCGACCAAGTGGTAGGGCAAGATGTGAATCATACGGTCAACGCCGGCTGCATCCATCTGTCCGCGCAAATAAACGAGACGAAGAAGCGGTGCGCGAACAACGTAAAGGATGACGGTCATCGCGACGAGCAAACCCATCACGGCTGCGAGCGCGCGTGTAACCGTGCGCCGAACAGATTGGAGATCATTTGCAGCAAAGTCGTCGGCGAGGTGCGAGAGCAACACCGGCAAGAGAGACGCTTGCAGAAGCGAGGTCGGCAAGCTTGCGATGTCGCCCGAATAGCGGAGCATGGTTCCACCACCAACGACGAGCGACAGCCCCGCCATGAGCTGATCGACCACCGGGTTGATGCGCGTGACAGCGTTGCCACCAACCTCGGCGCTGACAAGTTTTGCAAACCGCACGAGAGCAGGCGGGCGAGAAAAACCGAGATTGATGCGCATGCCAACGATGCGAATCGCGAACCATGCGAGCACCAGGCACGCGACCACTTCACCTGCAAGGGCGGCTACGGGCACAAAGCTCACGCCGAAGCGCGTGTGGGTGATTGCGAGAATGGTGATGTTGACGAGCATGCCGGCACCACTTGCTACGGGCTGCACCATGAAGTGGTGCAGCGAGGCCAAAATGGCACAGAAGAACGTGCGCGTTGCCATGGCGACAAGGTAAAAAGAAAATGGCATTACCATCGCTTTGGCTAAGCTGTAGTCTGCACCAGTATAGCGATAGGCGAACCAACCCATCGCGAGTGCGCCAACGAGCATGGCCACAGCGCCGCCGAGCACCCAGGTGTAGGTGAGCAGCGATCCCGTGAGTTGCGGCACTTCGTTTTTTCGCGCCATGCGCTCCTCGGCAAGGATTGGGATGAGAGCCGAATCTTGGAAGGCCGAGAACACGAGCGATCCGGCGAGGGCAAAAATTGCCCACGCGAAGTAGTAAACATCGGTGGCGTGGTTGCGACCGAACCAAAACGCGAGCAAAAGTGGCAAGATTGCCTCGCCCACGCGAAAAACGATTTGCGCCGGCAAGATGACGAGCGTTGTGCGTAGGACCGACTTTTTCCCGCCTTGCGTGGCTACCACCCGAGGATCTCCGGCACGTCGCCAAGGCCGACAACGGCAACGCCTTGTTTCGAAGCCCACGACAGAAGCGCGTAGAGGCGGGTGAGGATGCCGCGGGCTTCTCGCTCGCTCGCGGCATAAGGGCTTAGATTCGGGACCACTTCGACGTTGTGTAGCATCGCGTTGAGGATGACTGGGCGGCGCGGTGCGTTCTGTTGTGCCGAGGTGATCTCGTTTTCCGCGAGCGTGATGAGGGCCTTGGCCGAGCCGCGGCTTGGGCGGAGCCAGCGCGGATCGATTCGCGATCCGACAAGGGGTAACGCATTGAGCCAGCGTTTGCGGATCGTGATCGGCACCTCGAGGATTTGTGCGCTGCCCGGGCGACCAGGACAGATTCGATCGGGTCTGTATGGCTGAGTTGGTGCATTGGGAAACGCGAGGCCAGGAGCTCCGGAAGTGCCCCAATCCATGTGTGGCGTGACGCTCGACTCGACCGTATATCCGAGATGCTCGAGAATTCCGATGGTATGAGGGCCGATACCGAAGCGGCCTGCGCGAAACGACATCGGCTTACGATCGAAGGCACATTTGAATCGATCGGTAAGGTACTTGATTTTCTGCTGCTCGATATGTGGTGGATAGTTGCGTTGAAAGTCTTTCGTCACCTCGGGCTCGAATGCACCAGGCTCGGCATACTCGCCGTGCAAGTGCGTGCCGAGCTCGCACGACGATGCGACCCTGCGCAATGCCTCGACGCATGGTTCGTTTCGCATGATCTCGGGTGAGAGCAGATACGTTGGTTTCGCGCCGAAGGAAGCGAAGAGCGGTTGAAGCCGCTCGGTAATGCCGTTGTGGATGCCGCGATAGCCCATGGGCGCTTTGGATCGCCAATCTTTGCCTTTGTCGCACTCGGTGTCGATTGACACGCAAAGGTAGACACGGCTCATGGTCAGAAGCGTGTATAGCGCGATGAAGCGCGGGCTAGAACCAGCGCGCGTATTCTCGTATCAGTGGGATCGGGACCTTGACGATTTTTTTGTGTAGCACAACCGCTGCGTCAGCGGGTGAGAGCGCGGCGGCAAAAGTGATGTCGAGCCCTTCCATTGAGAGGTGGTTGCTCATATAACAAGAAACGACGGAACGACGGAGCGCTAACTTGATAAAAGAAGCTATTTTATCGCTCGCAAAAAAAAAGGACTTACCCTACGAAATCGCCGAAGCCGTCATGCACGAAATCATGACAGGCCAGGCTTCACCGGTGCAGATGAGTGCCTACCTGACGGCACTAAGCCTAAAAGGCGAGACCATCGACGAAATTACAGCTTCTGCTTTTGGCATGCGCCAGCATTGCGTGCGGCTCTTGCACGACGTGGACGCGCTTGAAATCGTGGGCACCGGTGGCGATGGGGCCAACACCTTCAACATTTCCACGGCCGCGGCGATCATCGCGGCCGCGGCAGGCGTTCCAGTGGCCAAGCACGGCAACCGTAGCGCGTCCGGCAAGTGCGGAGCCGCCGATGTGCTGGAAGCGCTGGGTGTCAACATTCACGTTCCACCCGACAAAAGCGCAGACCTATTGAAGAATATTGGAATCTGCTTTTTGTATGCTCAAAATTATCACATTGCCATGAAGTATGTGGCTCCCATTCGTCGCGAATTGGCCATTCGAACGGTGTTCAATATCTTAGGTCCGCTTACCAATCCTGCCGGCGCAAACATGGAACTAATGGGCGTTTACGATGGCGAATTGGTGAAACCCTTGGCGCAGGTGCTCTGCAACTTGGGTGTGCGCAACGCGATGGTTGTCCACGGCGAGGACGGGCTCGACGAGATCTCGTTGAGTGCGCCCACCATGGCATGTGAAGTAAAGGAAGGGCAAATTCACTCGCTTACGATGACGCCGGAACAATTTGGATTCAAGCGGTGCCACCCATTCGACTTGCAAGGTGGTGGGCCCGCGGAAAATGCCGAGATTCTCAAAGCCGTGCTCCGAGGAGAAAAAGGCGCGAAACGCGATGCCGCCGTGTTCAATGCCGCTGCTGCGTTGTACGTTGCAGGCAAGCATCTTTCGATTGATGCGGCCATTCGCGCGGCCAACGACGTCGTCGACAGCGGAAGGGCGATGGCAACACTCGACATGTTTGTGCGCTGCTCCAACGAGGCGTAGTACTTCGACCCATCGATAGTGTCCGGGTAGTAGGAGATCGTCATGGGGAACATTTTGCAGGAGATTGCGGCGCGCACGAGAGAGCGTATGGTCGAAAGGAAGAAGGTACGCCCGCTCGAAAAAGTCATGGAAGAAGTAGGGGCGCCATTCATGGCGCCCGACCGCGGTATTTTGGAATCCATACCATTGGCTGACCCGGAGGGGGGCGCGATGAATCGCGCCCCTACAACCACCAAAATGCATTCTTTCGTAGGGGCGCAGCATGCTGCGCCCCTACCCACAAGCGATGTTCGCCCATTCCCATTCGAAAAGGCGCTTCAGTCGGAAGACATTGCGTTCATTTGTGAAATCAAGAAAGCATCGCCTTCGAAAGGAACAATCGCTGCAGATTTTCCGTACGTTCGGCTTGCGAGGGAGTACGAGGCAGCGGGCGCAGCGGCCATCTCGGTGCTGACCGAACCGTACTATTTCCAAGGCGACGATCGCTATTTGCGTGAAATCGCGGATCATGTTTCTGTGCCGCTCTTGCGTAAGGACTTTACCGTTGACAGCTATATGATTTACGAGGCGAAAGTGCTTGGTGCCGCCGCCGTTTTGCTCATTTGTTCCATTCTCGATGGCGATACCCTTGCCCAATACATCGAGACGGCCCATGGTCTCGGGCTTTCCGCGCTCGTGGAAGTCCACAGCGAGGCAGAAATTGAAATGGCGCTTGCTGCGGGCGCGAGAGTCATTGGCGTCAACAATAGGAATTTAAAAACCTTCGAGGTGGATCGTAAGCTCAGCGAGCGGCTGAGGGCAGCCGTTCCGAACGGCGTGATTTTTGTCGCCGAAAGCGGCATTCGCTCACCCGAAGACATTGCGGCATTACGAAAGATTGGCACACACGCCGTTTTGGTTGGGGAAACCATGATGCGAAGCGCAGACAAGAAAGCAATGCTTTCATGTCTGAGAGGCCAAGATGGTAAAGATTAAAATCTGTGGGCTGTCTTGCCTTCGCGACATCGATGCCGTGAACGAAGAACGGCCGGAATATGTTGGCTTCGTGTTTGCGCCGAGTCGTCGGAACGTCACGCCGCAAGAAGCCTTGGGCCTGCGCAAGAGGCTTCGCCCCGACATTGTGCCAGTAGGGGTTTTTGTGGATGAAACGGTAGAAACCATGGTGTCCATCGTGCGGGACGGAATTGTCGACATCGTTCAGCTTCACGGGGTACAAAACGAAAATTTTGTCAGTCATCTAAAGACTCAGATCCATAAACCTGTGATCAAGGCTATCGCTGTGGAGCATGATGGCGATGTGCAAAAATGGGCAGATACGTCGGCAGACTACCTCCTCTTCGATCGCCAGGGCGGAGGCTCGGGGCTTTGTTTCGATTGGAACTTGATTGGCAAAGTTGAAAAATCATATTTTTTGGCAGGAGGCCTCCACGCAAACAATGTTACGGAGGCGATTCAAAAGACCAGACCGTTTGCCGTGGATGTCAGCGGTGGTGTGGAAACGAACGGTTCCAAGGATCACGCGAAAATCAAAGAATTCATCATGAGGGCCAGAGATGCAGGCAACAAAGCAGGACACTAAGCAGGTCACTAATCAGGTAAATAGCGGTAGGTTTGGGGTTTACGGCGGCCAGTACATCCCCGAAACATTGATGAGCGCCGTGCAAGAGCTCGAGGAAGGCTATTTTCATTACAAAACCGATCCGGAATTTCAACGCGAGCTCGATAGTCTGTTGAACCATTACGCCGGTCGACCCTCGCTTCTGTACTTTGCGAAGAGGATGACCCATGATTTTGGCGGGGCAAAAGTCTATTTGAAGCGCGAAGATTTGAACCACACCGGATCGCACAAAATCAACAATGTTCTTGGTCAGGTGCTTCTTGCCAAGAAAATGGGAAAAACCAGAGTCATTGCAGAAACCGGAGCAGGTCAGCATGGGGTAGCCACGGCCACGGCCGCGGCGCTCATGGATTTGGAATGTGAAATTTTCATGGGCAAGGAGGACATGGAGCGCCAGGCGCTGAACGTATTCCGGATGCAGCTCTTGGGCGCCAAGGTTCACGCTGTGACGAGCGGCACGATGACGCTCAAAGATGCCGTGAGCGAAACGATGCGCGAATGGGCCACTCGTATGGACGACACGCATTACGTGCTTGGTTCCGTGATGGGGCCGCACCCGTTTCCGATCATGGTGCGTGATTTTCAGAAAATCATTGGCAAAGAAATCAAAGAACAAATGATTCGCGCCGAGGGCAGAATGCCTGACGCCGTGATTGCATGCGTGGGCGGTGGCAGCAACGCGATGGGCGCATTTTACGAGTTTCTTGGCGATTCATCGGTCGAGCTCATCGGCTGCGAAGCCGCCGGGCTTGGCGTCGACAATCCAAAGAATGCCGCAACCATGGCGAATGGAAAGGTTGGCATTCTTCACGGAATGAAGTCGTATTTTTCGCAAGACGAATACGGGCAAATCGCGCCGGTGTATTCTCTTTCGGCAGGCCTCGATTACCCAGGGATTGGTCCGGAACATGCTTATCTTGCCGATGCGGGTCGGGCCAGGTATGTGCCCATCACCGACGCGGAGGCCGTGGACGCGCTCGAATATCTTTCGCGGGTCGAAGGAATCATTCCAGCCCTCGAAAGCGCGCATGCGCTGGCGTACGCAAAAAAATTGGTGCCGACGATGCGCAAAGACAAGATTGTGGTGGTTGTCGTATCCGGCAGAGGCGACAAAGACGTGGCTGCCCTGGCTCGATACAAAGGGGTCAATCTCTATGAATAGGATTCGTCGTGCCTTTCATGGCAAAAAAGCATTCCTCGCGTTTCTTACGGGGGGCGATCCCGACATGGAAACGACGGAAAACCTGATCGTTGCCATGGCGGAATCGGGCGCCGACATCGTCGAAATTGGGGTCCCATTCTCCGACGCGGTGGCCGAGGGGGTTGTGATTCAGAAAGCTGGCGAACGGGCGCTCGCGGCAGGCTGTACCGTCGACAAGCTGTTCGAGATGGTCCGCCGCGTCCGAACGAAAATAAGCATTCCTTTGCTGTTCATGACGTATATGAATCCTATCTTCGCATACGGCAAGGAACGGTTTGTCGAGCAATGTGCGGCGTGCGGAATCGATGGCATCATCGTGCCGGATTTGCCGTTCGAAGAAAAGGGCGAGTTGGCGAGGGAATGTGCCAATCGCGGCATTTCTCTCATATCCATGATTGCCCCGACCTCCGAGAAAAGAATCGAGCGAATTGCCAGAGACGCGGAAGGTTTTCTTTATTGTGTGTCGTCGCTGGGGGTCACGGGCGAACGTAGCCATATCAATGGCAACGTTGCCCAATTGATTGAGCAGGCAAAGAAAGTAACATCGATTCCATGTGCGGTCGGTTTTGGAATTTCTACGCCCGAACAAGCGCGAGACATGGCGGCCGTGTCCGATGGCGTCATCGTTGGAAGCGCGATTGTTAGGCTCATTGCAGAATATGGTAAGGAAAGCATGGGGCCAGTTAGTCAATTCGTGAAACGCATGAAAAGCGCAATGTAACTCGCGGCGTTTGCCCACAAGCGTGAGCTTCCGCCGTGCTCGCATTGCCGGATCGCGTCAGGTGGTGTACGCAAGGCTCGATGTCTTCTGCTTTCTTGGCCTCTACGGGTGAAATCGAAGCGCGGGATGGCGCTTTGGACCTATCTCCGTCGAGTGTTGCTCTCGCTCCACGGCGAAAGGTCCGCGTTCTGTTCATCAACGACACCGCGCGCAATGGCGGCCCGGGCCGCAGCCTTTATTACGTCTTGCGCTTTTTGGATCCCGAGGTCGTTCACCGCGCGGTTGTCCTTCCCAGGCCCGGCGTCATCAGTGAGTTGTACGCAGAAAGCGGCATCACCGACGATCTCGTTTTCGAACCCGATCTTGTCGAAAATCCGATCGAGCCGCACCATCGCCCAATGGCGCGTGACGACTTCAACGCTCCGCTGCCATTGAAGGGGGTGCGCGCTCTGGTGAACGTTGCGCGTGCGGGCCGAGCCATGGCGCGCTTGACAAGCGTTATCCAGCGTGGCGCTTTCGACCTTATTTATTGCAACGGAACGAACGCCGACTTCGCTGGCGGTCTGCTTGCCCGTACCTCGGAAACCCCCGCCCTTTGGCATGTTCGCTACACGTCGCTTCCCCGCATCGTTCGCGGCACGCACGACCGGCTTGCAGAAAGCAAAGGCATTGCGCGCATCATCTGCGTGTCGCAGGCTTCCGCGTCGCTCTTCCCTCATTGCCAGAGCAAAGTGCGCGTGATCCACAATGCGCTCGACACCCACGAGTTCGACATGGGGGGAATCACTCCTCGGCTCCGGGCGGAACTCGGGCTGTCGTCAGACGTCGTCGTATTCGGTAGCCAGGGCCGCATTCTTCCGCGCAAGGGCTACATCGAAATGATCCGAGCCGCCAAGTGTGCCATGGATCAAATGTCTGCTGACGAGCGCACAAAGGTCCAATTCGCTGTCCTTGGCGACACCCCAGAAGACATTCGTCCCGATCACCTTGCCGAATGCCGCAGGTTCGTTGCAAACCTTGGCATGGGTGCATACTTCACGTTTTTGGGCTTCCGCATCGACGTCAAACCCTACGTGGCCGACTTCGATGTCGCCGTGGTTCCGAGCGTCTACCCTGATCCGCTTCCGCGTGCAGTCATCGAGGCCATGGCTTTGGCCAAACCTGTCCTTGCGTTCGATGTTGGTGGCGTTGCCGAAATGCTGCGAAGTGGGCAAACAGGCACACTCGTGCGCGGTACGCCGCCAGACGTAGAAGGCCTTGCAGCCCAAATGCTCCGGTACATGCGCGATCCAAATCTGCGCGCTCGGCAAGGCCGTGCCGGTCGCGCGCGTGTCGAACGAGATTTCGACGGCGCCACGCAAGCGCGGCGCATTCAGAACCAAATTGTCGAGGCATCGGGTCTCGCCCTTGGGTCGGGGCACATCACGTGAGCGATGTGCCGGAGGCGGAGGCGGGCAGGCGAAGCCGGATTCGGCACGTCGTCGAAGCTGTCGTAGGTTTTTCGATTCGCCGTCCGTGGTTCGTCATTCTCGTCGCGATCGGCATTCTTGTCGCGGCGCTTTTCTATATTCAGAAGCTCGAGTTGCGTTCCGACTTTCTCGAGCTGTTACCTCGCGACAGCCCTGGCTTTATCGCCTTCGAGCACCAGCTCGGGCGCGTGGGTGGCGGTGCGTCGCTCATCGTCGTGAACGAGTCGCCCGAGCGCAAAGCGAACGAGCGTTTCATCGACGAGCTGTCAAAGCGCATTAACGGCGAACTCGAGGCACGAAACCAATGTGTGCAAAGTGCATGTGGTGGCGGTGCATGTGTCGACAAATGCGGACCAGAGCTTATCTCGTACGTTGAGACCGGCACGAAAGAGGTCCGCAAATTCTACGAAAGCAACAAGTGGCTTTATGCTGATCTCAAAGATCTCGAAGAGGCCGACAGCACGCTGGATCATCAAATCGCGATTCGCAGCGGGCTCGTGACCGATCTCGAAAGCGATGATGGACGCGGCGCCGCGAACCAAACGAACAAAACGGACGCCAAGGAGAAGGCAGAGGACAAGGCTGGCGCGGCAAAGAAAAGCGACGCGGACGAGAAGAAAAGCGCGCTCGGCATGGACGACTTTCGCCAGCGGTGGGAGGCGAGCGCCAAAAAACACGACGACTTTCCAACAGGTTATTTCGCGACACCCGACGGCACGATGATGGGCATTCGCATCGTGTCCCCCACGACGGGCACGGGCGACAAGGGCGGCGACATGCTGCTCGCGAAGGTTCAGCACATCGTCCAGGAATTGAACCCAAGCTCGTTCCATCCTGCGATGAAGGTTGGATTCGCAGGCGACATTCCAAATGCGATTGCCGAAAAATCCTCGATTGTCAGCGAAGCTGCCTTTGCGACCGGAATGGCAACGCTGCTCATCATGCTCGGCGTCGTCGTGTTCTTCCGATCGCTGTCGGCCCTTATCGTTATGCTTTTACCGGCAGCGGTGGGCATTGCGTGTGCGTACTCGTTTGCGACCGCAACGTTCGGCTACGTCAACACATCGGGGGCATTCCTCGGTGCCATCATTCTTGGCAATGGCACAAATTACCCAATCGTGCTGCTTAGTCGCTATCGCGAGTTCGTTGCGCGCGGCATGGCACCGGACGTCGCAAAGAAAGCAGCGGTGTGGAATGCTTTCCGCGCCGAGCTCGTGGGCGCCAGCGTTGCGGGCATTGCCTATGGCTCGCTCGTGATCACGCGCTTCCGCGGCTTCAGCCAGTTTGGAACGATCGGCTTCGTTGGGATGCTGCTCGTGTGGCTCTCGATCATTCCTCTCGTGCCCGCGATTGTCACGGTTATCGAGCGAGCGCAAACCTGGCCCATCGTGCGGTCGATTGCGAGCGTGCAAAGCACTGTTTTCGACGTGTTTCCGTTCTCGCTCGTCTTCACGAAAGTCGATGCTTCGGGCACAACGGGCCCGGTGGTGAAGTTCGTCTCTGAGCTTACACGACGTTACCCAAAGACAATCCTTGCCCTCGCCGCATTAGTAACAACAACCGCCGCGGTGAAATTGCCTGCGTATTTGCACGACCCGTGGGAGTACAACTTCGATCACCTTGGCTCGCGCGGCTCGAAGAAGGGTGGGGCTGGCGAGTGGTCGGTGAAGGCCGAGAAAGTCTTTGGCGGGAAAATGAACATTGCCGGCGCACTCATGCTTGCCGACACGCCCGAACAAGTCGAAGCGGTCAAAAACCAAATCTTCGCCAACGACGCGAAGGATCCCGAAGGCAAGCTCGTCGATTCGATTGCGACCATTGCCGATCTTTTGCCAGGCACTCCCGCCGAGCAGGAGGAGAAGCTTGCCGTGCTCGATCGCATTCGCGACAGGCTTACGCCGCGCGTTCTTTCCGACATGACGGGCGACGAGCGTCAGCGCCTCGTCGAATTGAAGCCTCCCGAAACGCTGCGCGTTCTCGGCCCGAAAGACGTGCCCACACTTTTTCGTCGCCGCTTTCAGGAGAACAACGGCACAATAGGCACGATATTTTACGTCAAATTCGTCAATCTATCGTTTTCCGACGGCCACAATCTCCTTCGCATCGCGAAAACCACCGACAACGTCAAGCTACCAGACGGCACAGAGGTGCAAACGGCAAGCCGGTCCACCGTTTTTGCCGAGATGATCCGCTCGATGGAGCGCGATGGTCCGCTCGCCAGTTTCGCGTCGCTTGCTGCTGTCACCATCGTCGTTGTGCTGGCAACATCCAGCCTTCGTGGCGCTGCGACCGTGCTCGTGTCCCTGCTTCTCGGCGTCACGTGGATGGTTGGCGGCGCTGCGTGGAGCGATATGAAGCTCAATTTCTTGAACTTCATTGCGTTGCCCATCACCTTCGGAATCGGGAGCGAGTACCCGTTCAATTTGTTCGATCGCTCGCGGCTGCTCGGCGGCGACGTGCCAATGGCCGTGCGTCGCGCGGGCGGTGCCGTTGCACTATGCAGCTTTACAACCACGGTGGGCTACGGCTCGCTGGTGTTTGCCGACAACCAAGCACTTCAGTCTTTCGGGCACCTGGCAATGAGCGGTGAAATTGCGTGCCTTGCTGCGGCGATGTTGGTGTTGCCGTCTCTGCTTACCGTCTGGAAGAAGTAGGGGCGCAGCATGCTGCGCCCCTACGAATATGTGCTTGTTGGTCGTGGAGGCGTATGGCCATACGCCCCTACGGAAAAAGGTCTCATTAGCCTGTTAGGATGGTAAGAAAGAAGGCCATGCTGAGAATCGTTACGAGCAATTTTCTTGGCAAAACCCCGCTTTGGTACAAGAGGACCATTTTAGGGTTTCTTGTTTTGAATCCCGTGGTGTTTTTTGGCGTTAGCCACTTCGCGACCGGGTGGCTGCTCTTGCTCGAATTTATTTTCACGTTGGCCTTGGCACTGCAGTGTTACCCAATTCCTGCTGGTGGGCTCTTGGCCCTGCAGGCTGTGGTCATGGGCATTACCTCGCCTCAAAGCATTTATAATGAGGTGGTTGCCAATCTGCCCACCTTACTCTTGCTCATCTTTATGGTGGCAGGCATTTATTATATTAAAGATATCTTGTTCTTGCTCTTCACCAAGCTCTTCATCTCGGTACGCAAGAAATACCTCGTTTCCTTTCTGTTCTGTGTGATCAGCGCCGGCACGGCCTCGTTTCTGGACGCCCTGACCTTGCTGGCCGTGCTCATTGCCGTATGTTTCAATTTTTTCGCCATCTATCACCGAGTAGCCAGTACGTACCCTGTTGACCCGAAGAGCCAGACCCATCAGGAATTCGACGAGCTGCGCGGTTTTTTGCGCAACTTGATTATGCACTCGGCCGTTGGCACGGCGCTCGGGGGCACGTTGACGCTCGTAGGCGAGCCGCAAAACCTGATGATCGGCACGAAAATGGGCTGGTCGTTCGTCGAATTTTTCAAACACTGCGGTGTGATTGCCATTCCTGTGGCGCTGGTCGGCTTTATCACCTGTCCTCTTTTGGAGATCTTCCGTGCGCCCGGCTTCGGCTACCAAATGCCGGAACCGATCCGCGAGCTCATTGTCGCCGATTACAATGCGAAGGCTCGCGAGCTCGCCGGTCCAGGCATGTACAAATATATCTTGCAAGGCATCGTGGGGATATTGCTCATTCTGGCTCTGGGCTTTCACGTGGCAGAGGTGGGCCTCATCGGGCTGGCGGTCATCGTACTTCTCTCTGCCTTCACGGGGATGACGAAGGAACACGATTTTTCTGAGGCCTTCACCAATGCCATGCCCTTCGTGTCCCTCATCACGATCTTTTTCGCCATTCTCGCCGTCGTGCACGATCAGCATCTTCTTACCCCTGTCATCACATGGGTGCTCACTTTCAGGGGGCAGACGCAATTGCTCGTTCTGTATGGCGTCAATGGGCTCATTTCGATGATGAGCGACAGTGTATTCGTGGCCTCCATCTTCATTGCCGAGGCGGAAAAGGCCTTTAATCGAAATGCTTTTGATACGGATTGGTATCAAAAGATTGCCGTGGTCATCAACATGGGCACGAACATCCCTTCCGTGGGTACACCCAACGGGACGGCAGGCTTCCTGTTCCTGTTGACATCGCCGCTGGCTCCGCTGCTCCATCTGTCGTACATGGAAATGGTGAAGCTTAT
Organism: Polyangiaceae bacterium; assembly: GCA_009780955.1. Classification (GTDB taxonomy): domain Bacteria; phylum Myxococcota_A; class Polyangia; order Polyangiales; family Polyangiaceae; genus Labilithrix. Next base: position 16,085 of record WQZB01000041.1, read on the forward strand.
GCTTCCGTATTTCATCGTCCTGTCGGCCACCGGGGCCGTCATGGTGTATTTTTTTCTGTAATTCCAAGAGGCATTGTGAATCAGGTTGTCTTCCGCCCCGCCAAATTGCTCATTGCCATGGTGAGCAAATACAGTGGGGAGTTTGTTTTGGCGGCTGCCAAGCGGGGCAGGGGCGGAACCAAGGCGATGGGGCGAAGCATGGCTCAACCCCTGCCCGGCGGTGGCATCACGGGTGAGCCTGTCACGGAGTGCGTGATCTTCATCATGATGCATTGTGATGAAGCAGACGGCGTAGTGCGGGAGATCCTTCAAGCAAGCTTGGAGCATCCGGAACACTTCAAAGGCATAGCCGTAGTGGTGAATGCCGCCGCGATGCTACTGGCGAGTACGGTGGAAAACGCGCCAAACGCGAAGGATGCGCGGGAACGCGCCGAAAGGGACCGCATGGAATCCGGCAATACTTTGATTACCGCCATCATTTCGCACGGTCAGGCGGATGAAATCATGCGGGTGGCCCGCCAGGCCGGCGCCAGGGGTGGCACCATTCTCAATGCGCGGGGTACCGGCACCGAAGACGACGTGAAGTTTTTCGGTATCAGCTTGGCGCCGGAAAAAGAAATGCTTCTTATCGTGGCAGAGAACCGCGATAAAAATGCCATTCTAGAAGCCGTGGGCAAGCTGTCTATTTTCAGCAAGCCCGGCGGGGGCGTTGTCTACACGCAAAATGTGGAACAATTCATCGTTCTCGGTCAATGACACGGTATCACCCATGCTCCGCATCATCGCAATCCTGATCCTGGCTTCTGTCATCACCGCATGTTCATTCATGAATCCGCCAAACCAGTACCTTCTCACAGAGGGTGTGCGGGCACGCGCTGCGGTGACGAGCCTCGAACAGACCGGTACGTTCATCAATCACCAGCCCGAGTGCGATATCGGCTTGTCCATTCAGCCACCGGAGGGCGGTGAGCCTTTTCCCAGCAGCATTCGTCGGGTGGTTTTGCTTACGGACATACCGAAGTTGCAGCCAGGAACCGTGCTCACTGTCTTCTATGATGCACGCGATCGCTCCAAGGCTCTCATCGTAGGGATTGGCGAGCCGCCGTCGGTATCGAAAGAGCAGGCGCAGGCAATGGCGCTTGCGGGTCAGGATCTGCTACGTGAGCTTTCGGCCCCCGGGGTTGCCGACTCCTACGCCGCGGTGGTGCTTGCTTTCGAACCACTCGGTATCCACATAAATGGCGACAATCCACTGGCCGTGATGACGGTCAAAGTGTTGCCGGCCGGTGGCGGCTCTTATGACGCCAAAATCACCGCCGTGTTTGGGCAGTCAAACCTGCCTAAATATCAGCCTGGGCGCGAGATTTACGTTCTTGTCGATAAGAAAAATCCGCAGCGTGTCACTGTCGATCGCGCGCGTATGTAGCGAGCACGCCAGATGGGTCAAGAGCGCGGCGAGGTGCATGTGCTTGTGTGGTGCACGTACACTCAGGAGATCGGTGGCGCGTCTGCGTCTGCATCGCGTACTGCCACGAGCGCGCGGCTCACTTCTTCGAGCGAATCCGACGCGGCCTCCACGTCTTTCTGCGCAACGTCGTCGAGCGCGATGGACGCAGCCGATGCCGAGTCGACGGCCGCATAAGCGCGCGTCAAGACGCTTACGTGTTCTTCGATGCGCTGATCGACCGCGCCGAGCACGACCCTCTTGCCCGATCCGGATGGAAGCTGCACCAGCGTGTGCTCGAGGCGCGCACGCGCCTCCGCGAGCCGAAGAAGCGAGCGCCAGGTTGCGGTCACGCTGGCGTCGATGTTGCGATCGAGCGGGATGCCCGATGCGATACGCCGAAGCTCGGCGCCGTTCGAGAGAAGTTCGCGCGCCGGGCCTGAAAGGGATTGCGATGTGACATCGAGGGCGTGAGCCACCGGATCATCGGCGGGCACGAGCAGGGGCAACGCGCAAACCACCGCCCCAACGACCACGGCGACGGCCGCGATGGCGAATGACGAGGACGCAAACGCCGTCGACAGAGATCCAGACAAGGCGCCGGCGACACACGCGAAAAGCATGTGCAGCGCACGCATTTGTGGCGTGCGGATCCGCGTGGTGCGTTCGGCGAATGCGCATGCCACGAGAACTGCTCCCGCGGCCGCGGGTGAGAATGGCGCGAGCATGCCCCCGGCCAATGCGCCGGCGGCGCCCGAGGCTACGGCGAGTGCAGAAATGCTGCTGCTCGCCGCCACGGCGACGAGCACCGCGAGCCACACGAGCGATACCGACGCCGCGATTGGCTCGAGCCTGGCAGTGAAAGGAGCGAGCGCGAAGAGGCAAGCCGCGGCGACGATGAAAGCTATTTTGCGCATGGTTCAATAGGCCTTTCGTTTGACGTTGCCCATTTCCCTGGCCGTGCTGGCTTTCGCGGCGGCGCGACCGGCGGCTGCCGAGGGCGCGACGGCCCTGAACGTTTCCTTCGCTTTGCGATAACTATCGATCTGGGACTCGAGCGCGGGTACAGCCTGTGCGGGCGCCGCGGCACGCGCCTCGGAGAGCGCGGCTTCGTTGGCTTCGACGAGCTCCGTCGCGCGCGTCACATCGCCTTGGGCGTAGGCGCTCGCGGCTTCGATTTGGCGCTTCGATGCCATGACGCTCGCCGCGCTCGCGAGCACGGCGCCGTCGCGCCCGCGCATGACTTCGTTTGGATCGCGACTCGCCACGAGGGTGAGGCGTGGCACGTCGACGTCGATGGCCCCCTTGCGGCTCACGCGGTTCCATCGCGCGTGGGGGATGATATCGAGATGTCCATCGACATCGCCATCGGTCGCGAGCTCCACGATCCCACGGCGATCGTCGCCCGCGAAGAGCGAGCCGAACGACAATTCGACCGTGCGTTTGCCGCGCCCTTGCGGGCTTGCGTCGGCACCCGTGGCGGAGACGAACGTGACGCCCTCGGGCAAGGTCAACGTCACGACAGCGTTCTCGATCGTCGTCGATGCCGTTTCGACGAGCTCGCGTGAAAGAAAGCTCGCGAGGGACGCGCCATCTTTGACGAACGCGAAGTTTCCGTGCCCGCTTTGCGCGACCGATCCCATGTAGGCTTCATCGAAATCGAGGCCGATGCCGAGCGACGAGACGACCACACCGCTGCGGTACGCGCCCTCCGCGAGCTGTTCGGCCTGCGCGCGGGTGCTGTCGAGCCCGTCGCTGACGAGCACCACGCGGCGCACGCGATCGCCGTTCGAGGCACGCAGCGCCGTGAGCCCCTCCGACAGTCCGCGCGGGATGTTCGTACCACCGCCTGCGAATAGCTCGCGAATGCGTGAGGCGAGCGGAGAGCGAACACTGCCCACGCGCGCAAGAGGCTGCAGCAGTTCGCTCGAGTCGGAGTAGCGAACGAGCGCGATCTCGTCGTCGTCACGCATTTGCGCGAGCAATTCGAGCACCGAGCGCTTCGCCTCATTGATTTTTTCGCCCTCCATCGACCCGGACGTGTCGAGCACCACGGCGAGCGAGATTGGCGCGCGCTCTTTCGCGTTGCCTTCTGCTGGGTCGGCAACGATGCGCACTTCGGCGAACAGGTGCGTTTGCGATCCGCGCAGAACATGCGAATGACTGAGCGATACCGTACCGCGCGCGCCCGATCCCGAGAACGACACGGCGTTCGTGCCCGACGCGATCGACGGTGAGGTTGTGGTCCGCGTGATCCACGACGATCCGGCGGCCGATGACTTGTGAAGGATGAGACCGCCCGCAGCGAGAACGACGGCAGCGATGGCGACGCCTCGACGGAGCGCGGGTGAACGAAACCAAAAAGAGAATGCCATGCGCGCGGTACGCACGAGCACGCGGATCGATCTGAGGAATGTGCTAACCTGTTTTAAAGCATGCGTATCGCCGTCATCGTCACTTTCGTCGCTACATCGGTTTTTTCGGCCCTGACCTTCGGTTGCAGCTCAAGCTCAGACGACGGTGTCAGCAACAACTCGAACGAGAGTGTCGAGTCTTTCGTTGTGGGTGGAACATTCGACGCACTGCCATTCAAACCCGTGGATGGCATGGGTGGATTCACCACGCTTGATAAGGACGGTTTGCCGTATCCGGTTGGCAGTAATGCACAGAGTGTGTTTAGGGCCATCATTTCCGATCGCCCCGATCTCTGCGGAGCAGGCTCCGTGCGTCCAAATGAAACAATGTTGACCATTGCAGCGTATGGCGATGGTCTCCCGTTTCAGCCAGGCACCTACGACACTGCCATGTCGGAGTACAATTCTGGTCGAGCTGATGTCAGCCTTGTGACGACGGATGAAACTTGCAGTAATACGTCCTTCCCGCATTACTTCGCCGTTTCAGGTACGGTGGTGATCACCAGTGTGACGCCCACATCCGTTGCCGGAACATTCGATGTGACTCTCGAAGGGGACCTAGGCACTCTCCAAGGCTCGTTCAATGTACCGTTGTGTCCGTCGTCGGTGTGGCCAGAAACCGTAAGTTGCGTGCCGTAGCCATCAACGCGCATCGCCTCTTACGCTCTCGGATGTGCTCTCGGCAATGCCTCGTGCTCCTGCTTCCTCAATCGCGGTTGACCGGTGTGGCCGCCGACTGCATTGCAGAATCTGCTTTCGGACGCGCACGGCATCGGGGGTGACCTCGACGAGTTCGTCGGCGTCAATCCATTCCATGGCGGTTTCGATGGTCAGTGTGCGCGGGACCGCCAACATCACATTTTCGTCTTTGCCGTGGTTGCGCACATTCGTTTGCTTCTTCTCTTTGACGAAGTTGACGTCGGCATCGGCTGGCCGATTGTGCTCGCCCACAATCATGCCTTCGTAAACTTCCACACCTGGCGAGATGAAAAAGACGCCACGTGGTTGCAAGTGGTTCATGGCATACGGCATGGCAGTGCCCGCGCGATCCGACACAATCGCGCCGAGCTGACGCTTTGGCATCACGCCACCCCACGGCTCCCAGCCATCGAACAGCGTCGTCAAAAGGCCCGTGCCGCGCGTTGCCGTGAGAAATTCGCCGCGCAGGCCGATGAGCCCACGGCTTGGAATGCGAAACTCGAGGCGCGCGCGGCCGTGACCATGATTGGCCATCTTCGTCATTCGACCGCGGCGCGAGCCGAGTCGTTCGGTGACAATGCCAATGTATGGTTCAGGCACGTCAATGACTGCGAGCTCGTAAGGTTCGTGCGCAACGCCGTCGATGATGCGCGTGACGACTTCGGGGTTGCCTAACTGCATCTCGTAGCCTTCGCGGCGCATCGTTTCGACCAAGATTGCGAGTTGCAATTCGCCGCGGCCAAGAACCACGAACGTGTCGGGTGAGTCGGTGTCTTCGAAACGCAGCGCAAGGTTTCTGCGCGTTTCTTTGACGAGACGCTCACGGAGCTTTCTGCTCGTGAGAAACTTCGAAGTTTTGCATTTGCCGGCAAAAGGCGAGGTGTTGACGCCAATGCGCATTTTGATGGTCGGCTGTTCGACAACAATGCGCGACAGTGCTCGATTCTCCCAACCGTCGGACAAATCAACAATGGTGTCACCCACGTCGATTTCGTCGATGCCTGCAATGGCGATAATTTCGCCCGCTTGCGCCTCTGGCATGGTTGCGCGCTTCAGGCCCTCGAACGTTGAAAGCACCTTGATGGTCGCTTTCGTGCGCTCGCCATCTTTGAGAATGCCCACGGGCTGGTTTGCGCGAATCGTGCCCGAGCTAATGCGGCCGATCGCAAGGCGGCCAACGTAATCGTCGTGATCGAGATTGTTGACGAGGATCTGCAAGGGACCGTTCGATTCGCCCTTTGGCGGCGGCACTTTCGCAAGAATCGTTTCGAATAGCGGCGCAAGATTCATGTTCGGATCATCAAGAGCGCGCTTCGCGATTCCTTCGCGGCCAATGGCGTAAAGCACGGGGAAGTCGACTTGCGTGTCGGAAGCTTCAAGGTCGATGAAAAGGTCGAAAACTTCGTTCAAAACTTCGGTGGGGCGAGCGTCGTTGCGATCGATTTTGTTGATCACGACAACGATCGGAAATCCAAGCTCGAGGCACTTCCGAAGCACAAAGCGCGTTTGAGGAAGTGGGCCTTCGGCCGCATCAACGAGAAGAATGGCGCCGTCGGCCATCATCAGCGTGCGCTCGACCTCACCGCCGAAATCGGCGTGGCCTGGGGTGTCGACCACGTTGATTTTCGTGATCGTGCCATCGGGCGAACGCCAACGAACCGACGTGTTCTTCGCGAGAATCGTGATGCCGCGTTCGCGTTCGAGATCGTTTGAATCCATCACGCGCTCGGCAACGGTTTCGTTCTCGCGAAACGTGCCAGCCTGCTTGAGCATGTGGTCGACGAGCGTGGTTTTGCCGTGGTCGACGTGGGCGACGATCGCCACGTTTCGAAGCTGCATAAGGTGCCGCTCTTTAGTCGTCAGCGAGCCATGCTGCAAGTAGGGGCGTATGGCCATACGCCCCTACACGCAACCGTTGACAAATAGCGTCCGTAGGGGCGCCATTCATGGCGCCCGACCGCTCAAGCCAAGTCGAGCCCTAGCTTCCGCATACATGTCCGTAACGCCGAACGCGATGAGTTCGCGAGCCTCGGTTGTGCGCGCAATCCACGTTGCGCGCGCAGCAGCAGCAGCCTGGCCTTGCGGCGCGCTGTCTTCTCCGTGAGCCCACGCGATACCATCAAGGGCAGCAGCCGGATCGCCAACCGCCAGAAGCGCCACCCGATTGGCCCACGCAACGGCACCCGGACCAAGCATGGCTGCTTGCGCGCCGAGCGTTCCAGCGGCTTCGAGCGCAACGAGTCGAACGTTCCTGTCGAGATTTCGTGGAAGTGCGGGCGCGATATGGCGGGCAAGTTCGGCGGCTCGTCGCGCGTCGACTCCTTGTGGAACAAAGGCCGGGTTGAAGGTCGTGAAAAGTGCCGAAATAAGCAAGGCAACGTCTTGGGCGTGGCTGCGAACGAGCGCCGAGGCGCGCGAATGAATCATCTTGAGGGCACGCACGATCACAAAAGTGGTTGCAGGGTGCTCGGGCGCCGCGGTCAATCGTTCGCCAACCAAGAGCGTTGGCGGGTTCGACGAAAGCGGAATTGCCAAGCGTTTGAGTTGAGGCGATACAACCACTTGCAGCGCGCCAAGGCCGATGACTTTTGCGATAGTGCCAATGGTTGTGCCGAGCGGCGTTCGTGGAGCAAGAGGTGTCGCACGAAGCGCCCGAAGATCGACCGCCGAAACTGCGTCGAGCGCATCGCCTGCACCAAAAAGCAGTGTGCGCAGCGCCGGTGAGATGATCTCCGGGGCAAGGATCTCATCGAGGCGAGGATCGACTGCGCGGGCATCGGCTCCCGCAATCGGTGGGGGGGACGATGGATCCGCGCTGCCAGGCTTGGCGCTTCGGCCTTCGACCGCTGCGAGGGTAGCCGACACGATGCGCGCGCCGTCAGCGTTGCCTCGGAGCTCGCAAGTGGCGTGCAGCACTTCGAAGATCGAAGTCACGAACCTTCCGGTAGCGAACGTACGACGAGCATCGGCCGCGGCACGATCCAGCAGAATGTGCATGGCTGGCATCTGATGCTGCCGCACGTAGAATTCGGCCATCGCACGCAAGACCACGACAGAGGCCGGAAACTCGCGCCGCGCGGCCTCGAGCACCTGCTCGGTTCGGCGCATGTCATGCCCGATAACCTCGTGGATCTTGGCAAGCTCCATGAGCCTTGCAATGCGCTTGTCCGGATCGGTCGCTTCTGCGGCGAGCTCTTGCTGAATCTCCACGGCGTGGACGGCGTCGCCCTGACGCCGGTAGATGTCGATAAGCTTTTCGAGCGTTGGCACATCTTTCGGTTTTCTCTTGAGAACCTCGCGGTACGCAACCTCGGCGCGCGACAGGTTCACCGTGTGCTGGGCGTAGATCTCGCCGAGACGCTGGTAGATCGCACGCTGCTCGTCTTCGGATGGAACCGCGCGTGCTAGCCGTATATAGGCTTGCTCGGCACCGGCCCAGTCGCCCTCTTTGGCACAAAGTTCGGCCATTGCACTGAGCGCCGCAGAGTGATCGGGTTGGCGTTCGAGCGCGCTTTCGAGCGAGGCTTTTGCTTTTTGCAACTCGCCCATATCGAGAACGGCACGAGCGAGTTCTACTTCGATGGCAACGCGCTCGCCATCATCGTGCACAGTTTCGAGGCGCCGCTCGAGCAAGTGTGCGAGCTCGGCGTCGAGCCTTCTTTCGGAGTAAAGCTTCGAGAGTCGATCGAATATGTCTTCATAGTTTGCGTCGATCTCGGCACACTGCTCGAGGGCGCTCATGCCTCGTTCTGCATCGCCAACGTCTTCGAGCCAAATGCGCGCAGCTTGGTACCACGCAAGAAGTTGATGGTTTGGCACCGAGCTCGTGCGCGCAAGGCTCTCGCAGGCTTCTGCACTGGCGCTTTTCTCGCCAGCAATGGCACGCGTTTCGGTGAGCAGTCCCCAGGTGACGACATCGCCAGGATCTTCGCTTGCAGCTTGCTCGAGGTAGGCGCGTGCCTCTTTGTGACGGTCAAGGCGGCTTGCCGCTTCGGCCGCGCGTAGCAAGAGCGCGGCGCGTTCCGCCGGTCGTTGCGTGCGTTCTACGAGCTCGATCATGGTCGAGAGGATCGCGCTGTCGTCCTTCTCTACTCGTGCGTGCCCATTGAGCGCGCGGATCGCCCAGAGCGATGGCTCTGACTGCTTGGATGCGAGTCGTGCCAAAGGAGCCGTCTCCTCCCAACTGGCTCTGGTGCCTTGCGCTGCCCGGCGGCGAATGTACAAGCGAGCCGCGAGCTGCGCGTGCCCTGTAGATTCTCCGCCACCCGTTCCATCGAGTGCGCTCGCGATCTGCTCGAAAATCGGATCGAGCTCGTCGTCGCTGCCGCGCGTGATGAGCGCATGTTCAACGAAACGCAGGCTTATCTTTGACCGCGGTGCGACTTCGAGCGCGGCTCGGTGCCATCGTACGGCGGCCGCCATGTCTTTGCGTCCATACGCCTCGATGTCGGCGAGTCTCTCGAAGGTTTCGCGACGCGTCGTCGGGTTTTCGGTTGTCGTGGCGAGCATGGCAAGCTCGCTGGTGAGTTCGTGCGCTGCTCCTGTTGCGATCGCGGCGCGTTCTGCGATGAGCGAACAAAGACCCTTGTCACCGGCCTCGCGGGCGCTCGTTGCGGCGCGCAAGGCTCCGGCCGTGTCGGAAGCGGCTTGGTATTCGAGTGCGGCTTCGGCGAAGAAAAGCGCTCGAGATGGCCCCGTCGATTTTTCGGCGCGACGCTCGCGCCATTGCCCACGACAAGTTAGCGGCTCGGTCGCAAGCCGTTCGTAAAGCTCGCGCAGTGCCATGTCGTCGGGGCGAGCGCCATGCGCTTGTTCGAGCAAGGTACTTGCGTGCTCGCGATCGCGGTTGGCAACGAGCAGTGCTTCGCGAACGGTGTCGACGGCAATCTCGAATGCATCGGTCGACGACGTGCGGTGCGCATGCATCCAGCGGACGACATCGTCGAAGTCGTTACGCCTGCGCGCGGCTTGCTCGGCAAGGACCGCCGCAATACCAAGGTCTTCGGCACCTGCGTGCACGCGTTCGAAGAGCATCGTTGTCTGGGCGTCATCGAGCGTACCGCGCGCAATCGCTTCGAGCCGAAGGACCTCGCCTTGTATGCCTTGCGCGCCATCGGGCATGGCATCCGCAATGCGTACGAGGAGCCGTGCAAAGTCCAACTTGGGATCGAGCTTGGCAAGAGCACGCGCGACGCTATCGTGCGTTGCGCCGTGTTCGATCGCTTCGGTGTAGGCATGCACCGCGTCGAAAGGACGTGCCGCGCGCTCGGCCAGCAGAGCACAGACAAGGTGGCGCCATTTGGTTGCGAGTAGGGGTGCTAGTTGGGCTGCTTGGGGCTCGTCGGTTAGAAGTTCCGAGATGGCTTCGTAGACGATGTCCGCGCGCTTCGACCGAACGGCCAATTCGAGGGCAACCCCTCGAGCCGCGGGATCGAGCGGCGCGGTGAGCGTGCCGATCACGTTGTTCATTGCGCCGCTTTCGGCCTTGGCTGCGAGCAGTCGGCCGAGCGTTGCAAGTGCGCGCGACTTGGGCTGACCGGAGGTGTGCAAGGCGCGCGCCGCAGCGTCGGTTGCGCTGCGTGAGACCGCCGCGATTGCGTCGACGAGCGGCGACGGCAGCATCGAGGCATCGCGCGAGAGAACAGGGCCTGGGTCCTGACCAGAGAGTGCAAGCAATGCAGCGCGCTCAGCGAGCGAGATTGTGTCCGAGCCTTCGATTGCAATCTCGACGAGCTCTGGATCGCCAAGTTCGATGCCGCGCGCAGCGAGCTGCCTTCGCGCCAAAGATTCACCTTCGCGCAAGAGTGTTTTCAGGGCACTTGCGGCTTTTCGGCGCCCGCCTGTATGCATGGTGCCGAGCGCTGACGACAACCAAAGAGCCGCTTTTGCGAGCGACGGCTCGGCCGCGATCTCGGAGGCCGATTGTGCAGCGGCTACAGCGTCACCCGCTGCAAGGGCAAGACGCATTCGACCAAGGGCGGCGTTGATGGGTATCGCTTGGCTCGGCTGGGTCGCGCCGCGAAGCGTGAGTGCCGTTGTAACCGCGCGACGAAGGCTATCGAGCGTGGTCAGCTCGGAGTTCTCAAAAAAAACAGCCGTTGCGGTGACCGCACCCGTGGCATTGTTTTGCGCGAGCGCAAGTGCCGAGCGTATCGCGGGGGCTCGCACGTCCGCGGGCTCAGCCTCGAAGGCGGCTTTCCAATGCTCGATGGCGGACTCTTGGTGGCCGTGCACACGAAGGATGTCGGCGGCAAGAAGCCTGGCGTGCAGCCGAGCCGCACCTGTTGGCGCGTACTCCGCCTCGGCATCGAGGGATGATGCAACGACTTCTGGGGCGTCGCTCGAAAGCTTTCGGGCTTGATGCCATGCGAGCGCAAGCGACGGTGCGATCTCGCGTGCCTCGACGGCAAAGGAATGCGCCTGCTCGCGATCATTGCATAACGCATACAATTCGCTCACGGCGAGCAGGGCGCGAGCCCGCGCAAGAGGATCTGCGATGGCGCGCGCTTCATCCTCGAGCCACTCGGCGCGGCCGCGGAGTTCGGTCGCGACGATCTCGTCGTTGGAAACCTCCGACTGCAGCGCCTGAAACCTTGGCGCATCGGCACGCTGGTCCGCTCCGCCCGATCCGTTCGCTTCACGCGTAAAGGGCGAAGGGGGTACGTCGTCGGTTTCAGCTGTTCCGCTTGTCTCGTTCGCTTCGTTCGCTTCGTTTGGCCCAGCTGTTCCGCCGCCGGGCCCAGCTGGGCCAGGGGCTTCGGCAGGCAGAGCGGCAGGCTCGGGTAACGGTGCCGCGTCTTCGCTCTCGGCGACGTTCTTGGTGGTTGCGAATTCGTTCATGCCTGCGGGCGTCGGGCCAAGAGCGCCAACGTGCATTCTGCGCGTTGTCTTCTGGTTTGGCGTCCGGTCTGGCGTTGCTGATGCTCCCAGGAGTGCTGGATTCGTGGGTGCGCTGCCTGCGCGAGTTGCAGACGGCGCTGCCGTGTTGTCAGGAGCTCGAGGCGCAGGCTGGCGAGACGCCGGTTGCGGTAGCGTGGGCGCCGACTGCTGCCGTGGAGGCAAAGAAGAACTTCGCGCGAACAGTTGGCTGAGGCCTCCTCGTTGGGGAGGCGGAGCACTCGAGCGACGTTTCGCCCGAGCATCGGCGCTGCCTGCACCGCTGGAGGGCGGAGGCATACTTCCACGCCCGGCGGTCGGTGTTGAAGGTGCTCGCGGCTTGCCTGCCGCGCCAGTTGGTGCAACCGGCGTTGGCGCGATTGGCGTCGTCGGAGTTGTCGGCGCTGCCGGCCGCTTTGCCTCGGCCTCGGGTGCGACCTCGGGCTCGGTGAGGTTTTTCTCCCATTCGCTCAGCACCGAGTCCCAATCGACGTCGCTGAACCCCTGGAACTTCTTCTTGTCTTCGGACTTAGCCATCGTCATCTCTAGGCGTCATCTCTAGGCCGAGCGCGCGTCTCAAGTCGAAGTATGGGCGTGAGAGAACGAAACGAATCAATGCACGCGCCTCATCATGTATCTGGTCATGCGCCTGGTCACCTTGGTCACGTATGGGCACGCTCATCTGTTCGGAATTGTCCTCCTCGGAATTGGCGCGCGTAACAAGCGGCGGGGCAGCGCCCAAGACGTCGGCGAGAACCACAGCAACATCGCCGGAGGCGAGCGTTGCTACGCGCCTAAGCGAGGCGCGCGCTTGCGTTGCCCATGCGCGAACATCGGAGTGATTGGCCACGATTGCCCTGCAAATAGGTTCAATTTGCCACTTCGTTTTGCGCGATATGGCTTTGCTGATGGCCCGCTCGATTTCCGCGAGAGAAGCGATCTCCGGGGTGTCGACGCGAGCCTTGGTGATCCTGCACGCGGCAACGACAACGGTCTCGATGGTCGCCTCGTCGCGCAGCCAAGCCATGTTTGTTCCGCGAGTGACGGCGAAAAGCTCGCGCGCGATCTGCGCGCGTGCCGCGGGTGACAGAGGTGCGCTGACCGAGTCCCCAACGACGATGGCTGGCGTTTCGCCCGCAATCCCCTGCACGCCGTTCCAGTCGTCGCCGCCGACGTACATGTCGAACCAGGTGATGCCGAATGCTTTTGCCCATGCCGCGATCTCGTTCCGGAGTGCGTGCCCCGTTGCTCGCGGATCGACGCGGTTTCTCCTTGGATGAATACCAAGTGTTTTGAGCGACGGTCCAAGCGCTTTGGCCAGCGTTTCGCCGAGAGCCGCGAAGAGATCGGCGACTGGACCGCTATCGCCTGGAGCAAGAATCTGTGCGCGCATCGCTTCGCTGAGCATTGCGTTCGGCACGTGCGGCGTGCTCTTCGAAAGCGCGGCAAACGACTTGCTCGATTCGCTCGAGTCGTCAGGCCTCGATAGCGCGATTGTGCACGAAAGAGCCGACTGCTCGAGGGCCGTGTCGCCGAGTGCACTGGCTACCCGCGCAAGGCGTCGATGCATGTCCACGTTGCCGGGCGCTTTGTGCAGCGCGGCGACGAGCGCATCGCGCCCTCGGTCGAGCAGGGTTACGCGCGACTCCACTTCCGGATCGAGCCCAACGACGAGGTCGAGCGCATCGCCATCGGTTGGTGCCTCGGTAAGGAGCTTTGCGGCGGCTGGCAGGGCCGCCTCGGGATCGAGGCGCCGATCGCGGTGAATCGTGATGGCAAGGCGTGCTGCTTCAATGCGCCCGGCCGCGTCGAATCGCTCGTTCATGAGCTGTTCGAGAACGCGCGTAGCGTCGTTCCACGAACCTGCGAGTGCTGCCGTGCGCGCAAGCCTTTCGCGAACTGGAAGTGTCGTGAGCTTTGCGTCGTCGAGCAAAAGCAGCACATCAAGGGCTAGATCATGGCGACCGAGCTTGTTCTCGTAAAGGTCGGCGGCTGCAATGCCGGCCGTGATGCGATTTTTCGCAGGTGCCTTTTCAACGTGTGCGACGTGCGAGAGTTTCTTGGCAGCTTCGTCAAACTCTCCGCGGCGGATTAAGATTTCGCTCGCAAGGGCGAGCGCGCCAATATGGTCCTCGTCGAACATGGTGACGTGAGCAAGCGCCTCGAGTGCGCCGTCGGCATCGCCCTTCTCGCGTAGCACACGCGCCATTTCCCAGTACAATTTGGCGATTTCAACCGGATCGTCGGAAACCTCGAGGCGACGGCCGACGAGCGACAGAAGCTTGTCGCTGTCTTTTCGGTCGCGCACGCGTCGAAAGAGCTTGTCGAACGCGACTTCGCGCGTGGCGTCGCGAGCAAAGGAAGCATCGAGGGCAGCTTCCGCACGCGCGTCGTGAATGTCGTCGCAAGCGAGCCACTCGAGCGCCGCTTGCTCCCAAAACGCGGCTCCGCGCCGATCGCTCGAGACACGTGCGCCGAGTTCTTCGCATGCGATCGCAACGGTTTCGCGATCACCAAGAATGTAGGCTGCTGCGCGCATGCCTTCCCATGCGTGCAGATCGTCGCGCCTCGATTTGGTGATCTTGCGAAACCAGTCGAGAGCCATGCTCGCGTCGCCGGATGCAAGAGCTGACCACGCGGCAAGCCCCAGCGCGTCGAGATCGGCGGCTTCCCCGAGCGAACCACCAAGCTGCGAGAGCGCCAATGCGCGCCGCCCGCGATCGCAACCAGGAGGCGACAGCTCGAGGTTTGCGAGCCTCACAGCGGGCGAGCTTCCCGCTATGAGGTCGACTGCGTCGTCGGGCCGAACGATGGTATCAAGGAGCGTGGCGCTTGCTTGCATGGCTTCGCGCCCGTCGCGAGAGAGAAAATTACCAAGTGCCCTTCGCGCGGAGCCTTCGTTCACCGCGTGCCGCACGGACAATTCCGCCGCGAGCCATTCCATCGCGGCCGCGCCGCTGCCTCCGCCGCTGAGCCAAGCCTGGGCCGCGCGTGCGACGTCTGCATGATCGAGAGGTTCTGCCGCTTCGCATGCGAGGCGTGCGAGGCGAAATTGTTCGGCAGCCGCTGCCTTCGCGCCGTCGGCGCTCGCCTCGGCGAGAACCTTGAGCGCCGCGTCGAGCGCGCCAGGTTCAACGGCTACGCGCGGCGAGGCGAGGCAGCCAAGCGCGCCTGCAAGGCGGAGCGACGGGTTCGAGGTCACTTCAATTTCGGCCAGGGCACTTTGCGCGTCGCTGATGTTGCCCGCGATGATCTCGAGGGCAAAGCGTTCGAGTGCCACGGTAGCGTCGTGCCCGGCGAGATCAATCGCGCGACGGCGCCCATCGACGTTGTCGATGTCGATGCCGCGTGCTGCCCACGCGATGAGAGGCGCGGCGGCTTCGGGCACGTCGGGAGCGGCTCCTTCGAACGTGGCAAATGCACCTTGGCGATCGCCGAGCTTCCACTGCTCGAGACCGGCTTCGAGCTGCCGGGCGCCGCGCTGCTCCTCGTCGTTGTACGAGGCTTTGGCGGTTTCAAGAGCAAGCGCGGCGGCGCCCGCGCGATCTCCGGCGGCGCGGAGAAGATCGCCGAGGTACGCGGCGATGAGCGGATCGCCCATGCTGTCCGCGAATGCAGCGCGAAGATGCTTCAACGTTGACTCGATGTCGCCGACCGAGTGAGCTCGGAGGGCGCACACGAGCAGAAGCTCTACGCGCGCCCGCGTGTCGGTTGTGCCTTCGGCGAGTTCGGCAACGGCATCGCGGGCGCGTTTTGCGTCGTTTTCGTTCCCGATGCCGGCGGCGTTGGGCGAAGCAAAGGCAAACCCCTCGAGGACGCAGCCGACCGAGTGGCCTTCGGTGAGGCGCGCGAGTTCACGCGCCGCCTGCAGTGCACCGGTCTCGTCGTCGTTCACGAGCCGCAGGCGCGCAATCTCGACCCACAACAGCACAAGTTCGGCATTCGCGTTCGGCGCGTGCGTCGGCAGTTGCTCGATCTGTGCTGGCTGCCCGTTGTCACCGTGAGCGTCATCGGGATGCGCGAGGCATTGTGCAAGATCGCGTGTAGCTTGTTCGTACCATGCGTCGTCACCTCGAAGGCTTGCAAGACTTCTTGCAAGGCGCAGCGAAATTTCCTTGGCTACGCCGCATGCTTCAGCGTTCCCGAGGGCTGTTCGCGCCCGGGCTGCGTTGCCGGCGCGTGCAGCCCACACGTACGCGGCCAGAAGCAATGCACGCCCCCGCGCATCACCAGCAGCGTAGCGCTTGGAGAGCTCTTCGATATGTTCGGCCAAGCCGGCAGCGCTGCCAACCCTCTCGAGAAGATCAATTTTGACCGCGTGCGCCGGAGCGCAAAACGGATCGCGCCGCGTGGCTTCGGTGAGCATGCTCTCGGCGTGTGCGAAGTCGCCCTCACTCACGGCGTGGTCCGCCACGCGCATGGCGAGCGATGCAACGAAGCCGTCGTCGGATTCGTGTGTCATCTGCTGCGTGGCGAGGTATGCGGCGAGCGCCGTATCACCTGCTCCTTCGGCGAGCTTGAGTCGCATGCTGCGCACCACATGCTCGAGCGATTGCCGCGACTCGCGTTGCGAACTGGCACCTTGGTCGGATGCTTCATTCGATCTCGCAAGAATGCCGAGCGCCCAGTCGAGCGCTACGGTTGCGCGTTTCGTATCACCTGCCGTGCGCCATGCTTGCGAGGCCGACGTGAGCTCGAAAACGGCATACAGCGGTGAGCGGCAATACCCTGGCACCCCGCGCGAGTCGCCGTAAGCCGAGTCGGTGAGGGTTGCTTCGAGCATGGTCGCGCGAATTTCGAGAACCTCGGCCAGAGCACGGGCGCGTTCACGCGCTTCGTCGGAGCCAGCGAGCCCTGGCTCGGCCCGGACAATGCGTTCGGCCGTCGACGTTGCAACCCATGCGGCGGCTGCACTCTCGGTGCGGGCTCGCTCGGCGATTGGAAGTGCCCGAGCCACGTCCCCTGCTTGGGCTGCGAGGTTGGCGACGTCGGCAAGGAGCAGGCCGCGCCAAGTAGGATCTTGCGTGGCTTCGGCGCGACCGGTGAGTGCCTCTTCGCGTTGGGCGGCATCACCGAGCTCGGCGGCCGCCATTTCGAGCGTGAGCCAGGCTGCGCCGAGATCAGCGGGTTTGGCCCCTGTTTCGGTGGCTTCGCGCGCTACACCTCGCGCACCTTGGAGATCGTGGTGGACGTAGAGATCGAAAAGCGCGCGTTCCGTCAGGGCGCGCGCCCTCTCTTCGGGTGTGATCGCCGCGGCAACCAGCGCTTCGAGCAGCGTGCCCAGATTGCTAGCTGAGCGTCGTCGTTCGAGCACCCGCACGAGGCCTTCGAGCGGTTCGCGGAAGCTTGTGTCGGTGTTGTATGCCGCAAAGTAGTCGCGCGCGGCACCTTGCTCATCGCCGGCACGCTCTTGCAGCTCACCTGCCTCGTTGAGCAACCGCGCGCGACGCTCAGGATCGATTGCCGCGTCGCTTTCGGCGCGCAAAACATCGAGCGCCGGAGCAATGGCTTCGATCGCGTCAACTTCGACAGGCGGCGCAGAGTAGCGCTCGTCGGGCAACGAGACTTGGGCGCTTGCGACCCCGGCATCGGCTTGCGTTCCGACCCTGGTCTCTCTGAATGCCGCGTCGGCTTCCTTCAGCTCTTCGCGCATTTCGCGCTTATGACGATACTAGCAAGCGTCACAAGGTCGCCACTTTTTCGGTGCGCTCTTTCGACGCGTTTGGAGCGATGCGCTTTGGGGGCAAGCGCCGTGCAGGCAATTAGCCCAGCACCTTGAGCTTTTCTTGCACTTTGCCTTCGATTGTACCCTTCATCATTTTCAGCATGAACGGCAAGTCGATGGCAACGCGAACTGCGTTTTCGGTGACGGAAACTTCGCCTTTTGTGCCTTTTGCAGCACCGCTCGGCGTGTCGAAACGAATTGTGTCGTTGTCCCACTTCCAAGCAATGCCAAAGCGATCGGCCATGCCTTTCGCAAGGTCTTCAGCCTTCTTTTTGGCTTCGTCGATGGGCAGAGAGTGCGGGCGCGTAATATCGATTGTGGCCATTTTTCGGTCTTCTAACACTATTCAAGTCGCTTGACGATCCAGTATCCGCGAGGCGTTTCAAGAACGTCGCTGACTTCCCCTGAGGAAAGACGAAAAACGGCAACTTCGGTTCGCGGATCGAGCACACCGCGCGGGACGCGCCCGATGTCATCGGATGATCCGGTGTCGCCTTCGTGCACGGCCTTTTTGAAATCCGTGCGGGCTTCGTCGAGCAGACTCTGTGCATGCGCGAGCGCGTCTGCCTTGGCGCGCGCTGCACTTGATGCCCCTTCGGCACCTGCGAACTGAATGAGCACCACGCCAAGCCGTACGCTGCGGGGGGCGCCCGCGGGGATAACCCCAGCGTCGAACGTGAGGGGATCCAAATCGAGCGATGGCCCTGCGTCGTTTGCACTCGCGTCGAAAGCAGGCATGGCGCCCGCCGCGCTCAGCACAGGCAGCGCAGGCAGGACCGATGCTGCGGGCGTGATCGACGAGGCAGCGGCTGCGGCGGACGCTGCCGCTTGATCCGTTCGCTCCGCTCGCGTTGCGCGCGTTGTTATTCCTGAAGCGGCAATCCACGCCGCAACGCCGATGACGAGCGCGCCCAAAAGAATGGATATTGTGTGCTGACTGCTATTGGACACAAGTTACGCTTTCTTAGTGCGATTCGCCGTTGTTGAGCCCCTCAGGCTTCCCCTCTTCTTCTTCGACGATAGGAGCTGGAGGCGGACCCCACTGCTCGAAAGGCCGAAGCGTTGCCGCGGGCGGATCGCCATAGAGTTCGAGTAGCACTGCAAGCCAATTCTGCCGCTCGATGAGGTCTTTGCGCTCGTTTTCGAGCTCCGGCGTCAGCTCGAGCTGCACCCCAATTTTTTCTAACTTCTGATCGACTTCGTGAAACTCTTTGCGGATGACCACAGGGTCGAGCCCCTGACGATCAGAGTATTCTTCGGTTAGAATGAGCAGTTTGCTTTGCCCGGCTTCGGCGAAACCCGGACCAACGGCGCACGTTTTCGTTTCGTTGCCCTGCCTATAGGTAACGAGACCCGTGCGAACGGAGACAACCATGGGCAAGTGACCCGGCAAAACGCCGAACTCACCGTTGACGCTTGGCGCTGTCACTTCATCGACAGACACCAAGAGCGCCTTGCCCTTTGGCGTTACGATTTCGAGATCGATTTGGTTCTCAGCCATGGCAGAGCGGCCTCTCAATCACGTCAATCATGATTCATATTCCGTTCCATCACTTCTTCTTCTTTGTGAGCTCAGCGGCCTTTGCCTTCATTTCATCGATGTTTCCAACGAGGTAAAAGGCCTGCTCCGGGTATTGCTCATCGTTGTCATACTTGCCGGAAAGAATTTCTTCGAAGCTCAAAATGGTTTCCTTGAGCGGAACATACTTGCCCGCTGAGCCCGTGAATTGCGCAGCCACGAAGAACGGTTGCGAGAGAAAGCGCTGAATTTTGCGAGCGCGCGAGACAATGAGTTTGTCGTCTTCGCTGAGTTCGTCCATACCTAAAATGGCGATGATGTCTTGCAGGTCCTTGTACTTTTGGAGTGTGGACTGGACCTTGCGCGCAACATCGTAATGATTTTGGCCAATCACTGCCGGGTCGAGCAAGGTCGATGTGGAGTCGAGCGGGTCGACTGCCGGGTAAATACCAAGCGCGGCAAGGTCGCGGCTGAGGACCGTTGTGCCATCGAGGTGTGCGAACGTCGTGGCAGGCGCTGGATCGGTGAGATCGTCAGCAGGAACGTACACGGCCTGAATGGATGTAATCGAGCCTTTGTTCGTGGACGTGATGCGCTCTTGCAAAGCACCCATTTCGGTTGAAAGCGTTGGCTGATAACCAACCGCGCTCGGAATTCGGCCGAGAAGTGCCGACACCTCAGAGCCCGCTTGGGTGAAACGGAAGATGTTGTCGATGAAGAGGAGCACGTCTTGCCCTTCTTCGTCGCGGAAGTATTCGGCCACCGTGAGAGCCGAAAGGGCAACGCGAGCGCGCGCCCCGGGCGGCTCGTTCATTTGACCGAAAACGAGCGACGTTTTCGAGATGACCGGCTCGCCCGACTCGAGCTTCGCCGACTTCATTTCGAGGAACAAATCGTTGCCTTCGCGTGTGCGCTCGCCAACGCCTGCGAAGCACGACACGCCGCCGTGCGCCTTGGCAACGTTGTTGATGAGTTCTTGGATAAGAACCGTTTTGCCAACGCCTGCGCCTCCGAAAAGGCCAATTTTCCCGCCCTTTCGGTAAGGTGCGAGCAAGTCGATGACTTTGATGCCAGTTTCGAAAACTTCGATTTTCGTCGATTGGTCTTGAAACGTTGGCGGGGCCTTGTGGATGGGTGATGTGCGCTTCGCGTTGACCGGACCGGCCTCGTCGACAGGGGCGCCAACGACGTTGAGAATGCGCCCGAGGCATTCGGGCCCAACGGGCATCGCAATGGGGGCGCCGGTGTCACGCACTTCCATGCCACGAATGAGGCCATCGGACGTGTCCATGGCGATTGCGCGAACCGTGTTCTCCCCGAGATGTTGGGCGACCTCAAGGGTGAGGTTGTCTTTTACATTCGAGATGCTCGGGTTCGTTAGCTTGAGCGCGTTAAGGATCTTCGGCAGCTTGCCGCCTTCGAACTCGACGTCGACAACAGGACCAATAACCTGAACGATCTTTCCCTTGCCGGTACCAAACCCAGAGGAGGGGAGCCCGGAGGAGGGGATGACCGAGGCAGAAACGCTCATGACAACGAAGCTCCTTGTTTCTATGGTGGCGCGAGGCGGTGCGAAAATGCGAAGGCGATTGGCGAAGCGCGCTCGCCGGAAGGACCGGACGGAAGCACGAGCCCGATGCCTGCAGCCCGCCCGCGTTTATCACGGGGTGAACGTTGGTTCAACGGGTTCGCTCAAGCAGCTTTGGATTCGGCTTCGAGGTACCACTGGTGGCTTGTTCGCGCCGCGTTCTTGGATGGCTTCGATGGCGTTGATTGCGTCCGTTGCGCTTGCTTTCGTTGCTGCGTGTTCCCGAAGCAATCCGGGGCGTCCTCGCCCGCAAGCGACCTCCGCTGATGGATCCACGGTTGCCGTCACCCCGATCTCGAGCCACGCCGCCGCCGATTCCTCCGTGGGAGGCCAGCACGTCGAGCGAGCCCCGCTCGCGAGTCATCCGTGGATCGTCGAGCTCGTTGAACCGGGCCCTCGGCACTCGCCAACGAAGCTTGGTTTCGTGACCGTTCCGCTCGGTGCGCGAGAGGCCAGGCCCGTGATGATTGCTCTTCACGGATCTGGCGATCGCCCTGAGTGGGCATGCGGCGAGTGGTTCGGGGTCGTCAATGCCTTTCCGTTCATCGTTTGTCCACGCGGCACTGGAAGCGAGTCTGCGCTTGGCTGGTCACATCTGGCCGACACCCGTGCGCGGATCGCGAAGGCACTCACGGCCGCGCGAGCGATCTTCGACGAATGGATGGCGCAGGGTCCAATGGTCCTCGCAGGGTTTTCGCGCGGTGCCATTCAAGCCGCTCTCATTGCGCAGGAGGATCCGAAAACGTATCCGCGCGTCGTCCTTTCCGAGTCGTCCTTCGATCCCGACTCGGCCATCAAGTTCCAGCAGCCCTGGGTGAATGGCGGCGGGCAGCGCCTTCTTCTCTCGTGCACGACTCTTGGTTGTGAGGGGCCGTTTCGCAATGCTGCACGCAACGCGGCCAAGCTCGGTGCTAGCGCGCGGGTCAACATTGCAGGCACGAGCCAGCACGGTATCTGGGATACGGTCATCCAGTCGATCAGCCGCGATTGGCCTTGGCTCGTGCAAGGCGCCGAGGGCTGGAATGCCTACACGCCTCGGGCCACGGAAACACCACTTCCAGGACGGACCATCGCCTTCGATTCGCCTCCGTGAGCGCCCGCCTTGACCGGGCGTCGACCGAAGCCTAGTCCTTGCTGAGTCGCACTTTGATCTCCCCCGAGACTATCGCCCTGGTTCGCGAGCGTACCGACATCGTCGCGATCATCACCGAGGCGGTGCCGTCGCTCAAGCGCCGCGGCCGCTCGTGGGTCGGTTTGTGCCCCTTTCACAAGGAAAAAACGCCAAGCTTCCACGTTAGCCCAGACCGCGGCTTTTTCCACTGCTTTGGATGCCAAGAGTCAGGCAGCGCCTTTGACTTTCTCCGTAAGCATGAAGGCTACACGTTTCCGGAAGCCGTGCGCGCCCTCGCCGAACGTGCGGGCATTGCCGTTGAAGAAACGAGCGACCAAGCCGTGGTGGCGGAGGCCGATCGCCAGCGCAAAGCACGCGATGAACTTTACGCGGTCAATGCGCTTGCCGCGACGTACTTCGAAGAGCAACTTCGCAATAGCGAGCATAAAAGCTATGCGTTGGGCGAGCTCGGGCGCCGTGAGCTTTTGCCGGGATCGAGCGCGAAGGTCGACGAAGTTCTTCAATCTTTCCGCGTTGGTTACGCGCCACCTGGTTGGGATGGCTTGCAGAACTTTCTACGTGCCCAAGGTGCTTCGCCCGTTGCTGCCGAAACCGTGGGCCTGCTCGTACCGCGCTCGAGTGGGTCAGGGTATTACGATCGCTTTCGTCATCGTTTGATGTTCGCCGTTGTCGATGCGCAGGGTAGGGTGGTTGCCTTCAGCGGTCGCGTGCTGCCTGACTTGCCCAACGCGCCGCGCGATGGCGAAAGCAAGCCACCGAAGTACATCAACTCGCCCGAGAGCCCGATTTACACCAAAGGCCAGATGCTCTTTGGCATCTACCAGGCGCGCCACGCGATTCGCAAAGAAGAGCGCGCCGTGCTCGTGGAAGGCAACTTCGATGTGCTCTCTCTTCATGCGCGCGGCACGGGCAATGTCGTGGCTCCGCTTGGAACGGCATTTACCGTTGAGCAGGCAAAGCTTCTCAAGCGATTTGCTTCCGAAGTCATTTTCCTTTTCGATGGCGATGCCGCGGGGCGCAAGGCCGTTATGCTCTCGCGCGAGACCGTGCGTGCGGCGGGCATTTCAGCGCGCGTTGCCGTGTTGCCGGATGGCGTCGACCCCGACGAGCTCGCGCGGACGAAAGGCGGCAAACGCGGCAAACGCGACGAGGGCGAGACGATCGACCAAGGCAGCCACGGCGGAAAAGCCATTTCTGATCTGCTTGCCAGCGCCAAAGGAATGTTCGAATCGCTCGTCGAAATGGCGCTCGACGTTAGCTTCACCCAAGCCGACGCGCTCGAAAGGCACGCACGCATCGAGTACGTCAAAAAACTTCTTGCCGAAGAAGACGATCCGGTCCTTTGTGCCATGGGCAAAAGCTTTACCGACATGATGGCCGGTCGGCTCGACATCGTTCGATCCGGCGAAGGCGCGTTTCGAGCGCTCGAGCGCAGCGTGAAGCAGGCGCTTACGGCCAAGCAAGCAAAACACGCGGCGCAGCGTCGCTTGTCGCACGGGCAGCAGCCAACGCGAGGTGCCGATCCGGCGTTGGGTACGGCGTCGCGTATTGCGTCGCGACCGCCAGGGTCGGCCGAGCGACAAGCCATGGTTGGAATACTGATCGAATGGCCAGCACTTCTCGACGACGCCGATGTGGCCGAAGAACTTTCTCTTCTTGAAGGCCCCGGCGTTACGCTCGTTGCAGCTTTGCGAAGAGCGTACCAATCCGCAGAAAAAGCACTTGATATAGAAGCATTTCTGTCGAGTCTACCGCCTTTGATGAAGGGCTTTGCCGCCCGGCGGCTGGCCGATCCGGCGACGGAGAATGAGGCCCAAGCAAAAGGTTACTTGCTCGACAACGCAAACAAGCTAAAGAAGCTCCTTCTTTCCCAAGAGACAGCTCTTCTTGCACGTGAGAACTACCGGGCGCAAAACTGGGAAATCGAACGCGGGCTACTTCAGCAAGCAGCCGACAAGCTGCGCGCCAAGCACGGGCTTTAATTCTAAGTGCAATAGCCCTGAGCAGTAGAAAGAACACCGATGGCGAACAAGAACCGCAACGTCAATGGCAACGGCAACGGCACCCAGCAGCCGAGTGACAACGGAAAGTCGAAAGGCTTTCTGAGTTACGACGAAGTCAACGAGTCGATGCCGGCCGATGTCGTTGCCGACCAGATGGACGATGTTATGAGCGTCCTCGGCGACGAAGACATCGAAATCGTCGACGCTGCGACGCAGGTAAAAATTGCGCCAAAGCGAATCGTCGAGGAAGAGAACGCCGAGAAGAAGAACGTTCCAACCGCGGGCAGCGAAAAGGAAGAAGACGACGGGAGCTACTACTCGAAGTCGAACGATCCGGTTCGCATGTACCTGCGCAAGATGGGAAGTGTGTCGCTTCTCACGCGCGAGGGCGAAGTGGAAATCGCCAAGCGCATCGAGAAAGGCGAGCACCGCATTCTTGGCGCCATTCTCAACTCGCCCGTCGCCGTTCGCGAAATCATCGATCTTGGCGACAAGCTTCGCAAGCACAAGATCCGCGTCAAAGAGCTGATTCGCGATGCCGACGACGACAACGCCGAGTTCGACGAGGAAGAGGCCGACAGGCGAATTTTGCGTCTCATCGACAAGGTGAAGCACCTCGACAAAATCGCGCAAGACCTCACCACCCAGCTTGAGAACTGTGCGGCGTCACGCAAAAAGGGCGTTCAGGAAGAAATCGACGCGAACCGCGCGAAAATGGTCGACTCGCTCGAGGAAATGCGTCTCAACAAGAAGACGATCGACAAGATTGTCGTCAAACTTCGCACGCTCATTCAGAAAGTCGAGCGCGCCGAGAGCGGCTCAACCGAGCTCGAAAAGCGCACCGGTGTCGACTGGGACGTTCTTCGCAAGGAAGCGCGCGGTGCCAAGGGCGACGCAGTGGCCGAGCGCAAGTTTCGACGAAAATATGGAATATTGCCCGAAGAGGTTTTGCAGAATCACTCGGCAAGCCTCAAGAACCTGAAGAAGGTCGAACAGGAACTGCAGCTCGATATCAAAACGCTGCGCGGAACGTACGACGAAATCCGCGACGGCGAGCGCCTTGCCGAGCGCGCGAAGTCCGAGCTCGTGGAAGCCAATTTGCGCTTGGTTGTCTCGATTGCAAAAAAGTACACGAATCGCGGTTTGCAGTTTCTCGACCTGATTCAGGAAGGGAACATTGGCCTCATGAAGGCCGTCGACAAGTTTGAGTACAAGCGCGGTTACAAGTTCTCCACATACGCAACGTGGTGGATTCGTCAGGCCATCACTCGCGCGATCGCCGATCAGGCGCGCACCATTCGCATCCCGGTGCACATGATCGAAACCATCAACAAGCTGATTCGCACGTCGCGCTACCTCGTCCAAGAGTACGGCCGTGAGCCAACGCCCGAAGAAATCGCCGAGAAAATGGAGCTGCCGCTCGACAAAGTTCGCAAGGTTCTCAAAATCGCCAAAGAGCCCATTAGCCTCGAAACGCCCATTGGCGAGGAGGAGGATTCACATCTTGGCGACTTCATCGAAGACAAGAGCGTTGTCAGCCCGGCCGAGGCCGTCATCAACATGAACTTGGCCGAGCAAACGCGCCGAGTTTTGAAATCGCTGACGCCGCGCGAAGAGAAAGTTTTGCGCATGCGTTTCGGCATTGGCGAGAAGAGCGACCACACGCTCGAAGAAGTGGGTCAAGACTTCGAGGTTACCCGCGAGCGTATCCGCCAAATCGAAGCGAAGGCGCTTCGCAAGCTTCGTCATCCTTCGCGCAGCAAGCAGCTCAAAAGCTTCATCGACGGCTAAGCATGTTTACCAGCCTGCTGCGCGCCGCGATGGCCTTCGTTGGGCCCTGCGGTGCCTGCGCACGTACCACAACGTACGCTTACGCGGGCTCCTCGGGCCCGCCTTGGCCTCGCGTCGCTCGCGACGGCTGGTAAACATGCTCTATAGAAACGTGTAAAGTGCACGTTCGTGTGTCGCACACGCCATCACGCGTGCACCATCGCTGGCCGATCCGCGCCTGTCGGAAATTTGTGCCGCGGGCGGATTCCCCGTGCGTCGAGGGCGCGTGCGACGCGCCGGACAGAATGAGCGTGCGTGTCAGCAAGGCGACACCGTTGGCAACGGATCCACACATTGCCATGCACTCTTCGATTGGCGGAGTCGAAATCCGGTGCCGAAAATGTGGCCGAGCGCGGGTGGAGTTTGTACGATTTGTGTCGGTGAAAGCGCCTCCTTTTTAGCGACGTTTTAGGTGCGAAAAAGGGCGAGTGAATACTGGGCGCGCTTTGCCTGTCGAACTCGCTGTGCCCAGTCGGCATGTTGGAACGAATGCGAGGAGCACGTGCGGCTCGCCACTTGCTCTTGCGTGTTGCGGGTACGCCGTAGGGAGACGGCCACGGAATTATGAAACGCGCGAAGGCTCTATCGTTGTCGCTTGCAGGCGGAATGCTTCTCGTTTTGCTGGCTCCGTCTGCCACAACGTTGGCGTTGGCTGATAATGCTGCGGGTCTGATGCATGGCGGCAAAAGCCCGAGTTCGAAGTTTGCGGTGCCAACGAATCGCGGCGCGATCGATGAAACTCAGACAGTGGTGAATGTCGCGACAACGGCGGTCTCTATCTCTGTGGGCCCTGCAAGCGACATTACGCACACGGGTCCGACCGCCTCGCCCGAACTCGCTCAAAGTGTATGCCCGGAAGGCATGGTGGAGGTCGAGGGCGATTACTGCCCTTCGGTTGAGCAGAAATGTCTTCGCTGGCTCGATCCGGAAACCACAACGCCCCGCCGTTGTGCAGAATATGCCGAAACCGGCACCTGCCAAACAGCAACGGCAAAAAAGCACTTCTGCATTGACCGCTTCGAGTATCCGAACAAGGCGGGCGAAATACCCGTTGTCATGAAAACCTGGCACGAGGCCGCAAGCACCTGCAAAGCGCAGGGCAAACGGCTTTGCACGGGCGGCGAGTGGACGCTGGCGTGCGAGGGCCAAGAGCGCCTTCCTTATCCGTACGGTTACGCGCGCAATTCCGACGCGTGCAACATCGACAAGCCGCACCCTGACGTCGACGAGAAGGCACTTGCGAATCCAACGACTCGCGACGCCGAGCTCCAGCGGCTTTGGCAGGGCGAGGCGAGCGGCTCGCGTGAGTCATGCGTCAGTCCTTTTGGAGCGTTCGACATGACCGGCAACGTTGACGAATGGGTTGTCAACGAAAGCGCAAAACCCTACAAAAGCGGTCTCAAGGGCGGGTATTGGGGACCGGTGCGCGATCGCTGCCGCTCGATGACGACAGGGCACAACGAGGACTTTGCATTCTACCAGATTGGTTTTCGTTGCTGTTCCGATGGCAACGTGGGCGACACCGCGAAACCTGCAGAGCCGGCGTTGAGTCACGCGGGCAGAGCGCCGAGCGTCAATCCAGTACCACCAGGCAGCTAGACCGCTTTCAAGTTGGCGCGAGATCGAGGCGGGGCCGAGGAGCGGACCGGAACAGCCTGCTTCGGCTTTGAGGACCGCACCGCAGGCCCTAACGAAGAGATCGCGTCAAATCGAAAGCGGTCTGATTGCTTACTGCCCGCCGAGTGGTCGTTCCAAGGCTGCAGCAGTGCGCGGATTGTCGATCGATAGCGGCGGCTCGCTGCCTGACAGATCCTCCGTCGTGCTCGAAAGCGCGGAGAATGCGCTTCGATCGCCAATGAGGAAAATGCCGGCACCCACCACGGTCCAGACCAACTGCACCGCATAAAGGACAAACACGTACGCGGCGCCCGGACCGGTGAGCACGTGCGCGGGGAAGTACATTGCCATGCCCGCGTAGATGCCTGCCTGGAACACGCCGAGCAAACCCGGTGGGCCAGGGATGATCACAGTGCAGCCGAGCATGCCCATCAGAGCGATGGATTCGCCAAAGGTGATGGAGGAGCCGTCGGCATGGACGACGCCGAATCCCCACGCCAGAACCCACATGCCGAATACATTGAGCATCCAGTATGCGGTTGTTTCCATGAGGAAGCCGCCGGCGTCGCGACCGCGCCCGAGGAAGTGCAGGCCATAAGCGAGCTTTTCCGCGGTGTCGGCGAGCTCTGCACCGAGCCGCTTCGAGACAAGACCGAAAACGACGAGGGTTTTTCGCCTTGCCCATTCGCGCGCAAAGTAAAAAACGGCGATGGTGATGAATGCCGCCGTGAAGACGCCCAGCATGATGAAGCCGTATGCCCGCACTTTGGCCACGGTGATGGGCAAGCCAATGACTTTGTCGGAAAGTGGGTTTTGCGTTGGTACGAAGATGAGAGCGAGTGCAAGCAGCAAGCTAAGATAAAGGCCGTCGACAACGCGCTCGGCGAGCACGGTGCCGGTGGCTGACGACATCGAGATCTTGCCCTTCTCGCGTATCATGTAAGGCCGAACGATTTCGCCGAGGCGAAATGGCATGAGCAAGATCGCCGCGAAGCCGATCCACGAGACCGCAAGAATACGGCGGCGCGAAACATTGGCGAACGAGCGCAGCAAAAAGCGCCAGCGCACCGCGCGGAAATAGTTCGTTGCGATGAGGATGACGACGTAGGCCGGCACTGTCCACCAGCGCACGTGTACGAAATCGCCTCCCTCTGGCACAAGTGTGAGCCCGCCCTTCTGCAGCGTAAAAACGATCCCTGCAGTGATAACGACCGAGGCAATGAGCTTCGCGCCGTTTCGGCGGAGAAAACTGGGAGACGGCGGGTTCTTCTCGGGCATCGTGCACAAGATCCGATCGGCAAATCGTGCGCCGACGTTGGAACATTAGAATCACGTTCCCTTTAGCACATCATGAGCCGTCGTCGGGCCTGCACGTGCGACAGTCCTTCCTTGTTCTGCGCCCATTCTGCGGCGGCGTCACGCGTGACGCCGCCGCCGCGGTTTCAAGTTATCCGCGTGTGAGAAAGGGTGTTAGCCAGTTCATCTGCGGACGGTCGACACCGTTTTTTGGCTCGATCGACAAGGAGTAATCACCCCACCCCGGCCCGGCTGCCCACCAAAGCCAGCCTTCGAGCACGTCGGCGTTTTGCATGGCAAACGTAAGCATATCGTTTACAGCAGCTTGGCAGGTCGTGCTGTTGATCCCGGCGAACTCGCCAAGAAATCCCTTTTTGCCATTGTCGCGCAGCCACCCAACGAAACCTTTTATGCGCTCTGAACCGATGGTGCGGCTAACGCACTCTCCACCGCCACCAAAGGATGCGTCGAGATACTGGTGCACTTCGAAGAGCGTGTTGTCGAGAGGATCGCGAAGGTTCAGCATGGCCACCGAGTTCGATGTGCCATACCAATTTTGCGTCCAATCGTAAGCTCCCGTCCACGCATTGCCTGGCGCGAGAATCGTATTCGTTGCACCCGCCGCCCGAATCGCGGCGATCGCGTCGTTCGCGGCCGAGACCCACACCTCTGTCGAGATGTCATGAGGCTCGTTGACGAGATTGAACATGACATATGGGTTGTCTTTGTAACGCAAGGCAAGGCGCCGCCAGAAATCGGCAAATACCGAATTTGGCACGCTTGCGCTGCCTATTGTATTGTCGTAATAGCGGGCAAAATTGTGGGGGTCGAGAATTGCAAAGACCTTTTTCTCGGTAGCGTGCGCAATCAGCGAATCGAGGTGCGCCGCGTACGCCGCGACGAATTCCCCATTCGCTTGCGGCTGGAGCCGTTCCCACCGGAATCCAATGCGGAACGTGTTCATTCCTTTGGCTACGAAGTAGTCAATCTCGGCATTGTTTGGGAATGTGTAGTCCACGCCATCCACTCCAGGAATGGCCGTGCCAAACTCACCACCCGCGAGGTTGACGCCGCGAAACGGCATGGTGCCAGTTGGCGTAACCGGAGTCGGAGAGGGAGCTGGAGTCGGAGAGGGAGCTGGAGTCGGGGAGGGAGCCGGAGTCGGAGCCGGGGGGTCCACGACAGGCGTGCTTTTGGTTTTTGTCGAGGTGTCGGCAGCATCGGGCGATGACGCATCGACCTCGGGACTCGGTGCCGAGCCTTGTGGTTCCGTGGTTTCTACGGCCTCGGTTGAAGGCATGGGTTCGGTCGAGTGGCTGCTGCACGCGCTCACCAAGAGCGCTTGAAGGGTCACCGCAACAACGGCACTCGAGGCTACGTAAATTCGATTCTTCGTCATCAACTACTCCGGCTTATGAATTCGGCGCCAACGCGCACATTCGGGTGCACGCTGCACGCAGTTCCCCCTACCCATCGCACGGTTCTTTCGAGAACGAAGAGAACGAATGCGACCTGCGAACGGTAGGAAATGGCCGGCGATTCACCAAGCGCGGCTAGGAAAATAGGAAAGACATCGTCCGCCCGCCGCGCACATTTGGGCTACAGCGCAACCCAGTTGCGCTGATTTAAAAGTCCAATGGCGATGCGCACACGTCGCGCTTCGTTGAGCCCGAAGGCCGTGGCTCTCGAAAGAAGCGGAGCGTGAGCCACGGAATTTCGGGCT
>WQZB01000042.1 GCA_009780955.1 Polyangiaceae bacterium
GACACAATCCGTCGTGGCCACAAAATTCCATGCTACCCAACGTGTTATCTGGGCGCGGATTGGAATGGCCTTCCCCGGCGGCGCGCAGGAAGGCGGCCTTGCCGCCTGACGAGCACCAGCCCAGGGGAAGGCAGACCATGGCGAGCCGTAGGCGTAGCCATGGTGGATGGGGCCCCAAAATTCCGCTCGCCCTGCTCCTCGGATTTCACGCGGGCTGGGGTGCACCGGGCCTTTGGTGGGGACTGCTCGTCGGGCTCGTCGTTGTCGCGGGCCTGCTCACATGGCGCTTCGTGCGCATCTCGCGCGGCCATATTGAGAGGGTGTAGGTGGATTCACTCGCTCACTCGTCGACCGTCGACTCGAACTCAAAACCGGGTGCGCCGTCGACTCCTTCGTCATCCCCTGGCTCGTCTAAACCCCCTCGCAGCAGGTATGCAGGGCCCTCCATCACTTCTACCTTTACGTCAAGGTGGCCTTTCTTGATGTCGGGACTTGATGCTGCATAGATCTGGTACTCAATGTGGAAGCCCGTTGGAACGCACCCGGTAGCGAACCACGCCTGGAACCGAGGAAGCTCGATGCTGGAATGGTGATTGACGCCGTGCACAAGGATGCGTACGTGGCGCTTATCCTTTGGATCGAAGACGAGTCGCTTTGAAGACAGCCCGCTAACAAGAGGGACTATCAGGCCCGACAGGCCCGGTCGTTGGGGCATGAACGCCGAAGACTGCAAAGCCTTTATCGCCGCTGCAGCCCCACTTTCTAACACAAATCCTCTCCCCAAATACTTGTGGAGGGGAGTCTCAATCTCTTTTGGTTTAGGTGGCAAGGGCCGTTCTTTGACCTTCGGTAAGGATCGCTTCTCGCCAATAGCGACGTTGGCGAGAAACGAAAGGTCGATTTCGATGTCGTTGGCGTTCCCTATCCCGTCATTCGCGAGCACCAGCTTAACATCGAAGGTGTGCGCCCGCATAACTGCAGCCTCCCTATGCTCGACCATCCACTTGCGCAGCTGCTCGAGATACTCGTCTACCAACAACGGGCTCGGCGGGCGGTGCGTGATGTTCAGCCCGAACTTACGTGCGATTTCAAAGCCAGCACGTTCGGACGCCAGCTCTTCGTCGAGGTCTTTGTCTGTAGGCCTTTCGAGACCATGCAACTTGATCGAAAGGGGATTCGAACCTCCGGCGAAACCTAGCGATAGGTTCGGCGCAGGGTTCACTCGCTTTTCCAGCTCAATGATCTTCTTTTTTAGCTCCCGTTTCTCCAGCTCCGTCTCGTCCGGTTCGTCGGCGAGACGTTGGTCTGCTGGAGGACAAACAACAGCAATATCAAAGCCATCGGCCATGCAGGTAAGGAGGATATCCGAGGTTACACATACGACAGGGACATTCGGATACTGCCTGCGGTCACGGAGAATGCAAGCGATAAGCCGGTCGTCAGCAACGGCTGGATCCAGGCTATGTTCCGCGAAGAGGTCCGCCTTGGGCTCGTGTGCATTCACTTCGACGCGAACGCGGGGGCGTATCTGCCAATTCTTCGTATTCCGAAGGTCGCCGATCCATGACGACCAGTCCCGAGCGCGTTTCTGGATCGTCCCCCGACTTCGATCCTTCTTGTCGTTGACCTCACGTAGCAGGACAGACGTGACGACAAGCATGACCTCCTCCGCCTCTACGACGGCACACCAGTCGATCTCCCTAAACGCTCGGTAGTGGAGTGCCACGTTCGCGTCTGGGTACACGCGCTTCACGATCATTCAGTCCAATCTCCGCGTACGCCTGTCCGGTGTCAACACGCCGCTCCCGAGGCCACATGCACGCGAAAAGAACCACGTATGCTAAAATCGACGCGATGTCGAAGCAGACGGCCATCAAGCTTCAAGTCGAAGTCGGCCCGGACCACACGATCAAACTCCCAGACGAGGTTCCCGTCGGTCCTGCCGAGGTGATCGTCCTCGTGTCCGAAGGTAGCTCCGTGCGACCGATCGCCGAAAAGAGCTTGCTCGGCCTCTTTGCCGACGAACCAGAGGTCGTGGACGAGGCAATGGCGCACATTCGTGAGCGGCGTAAGAGCTGGCGAATGCGGCCGGCAACATGAGCCGCGCGCTTCTCGATACGGATATCTTCTCGGAGATTCTCAAGGGCCGAGATCCGACCGTCGCCCGCGCGGGTGCCGACTACCTTGCTCGCCATGGCGAGTTCATTGTGTCCGTCGTGAGCGCAATGGAGATCGCGTACGGCCTACGCCGCGCAGACCGATTCGAGCAGCTCGAGGAGTTCGCGTCGACGCTCAAGACAACGTGCAACGTCCTCCCGTTCGAAGAACCCGCAGCACTTCTCGCGGGCCGCATCGAGGCCGATCTCGAGAAGCGCGGCACGCCCATCGATTTCACCGACGTGATGATCGCTGCAACGGCGCTTGTGGTGCGCCTGCCCGTGGTGACCGGAAACGTGATGCACTTCGAGGCGGTGAAGAAAGCCGGCTACGAGCTTTCTATCGAGAACTGGCGCGAGACCCATCTACGAGCATGAGGAGCATGAACATTCCGTTTTGCGAGGATGCAACACTCGCGCGCCTTCCCCGGCGGCGCGCAGGAAGGGCCGCTTCGGCCCTGACGAGCACCAGCCCGGGGGAAGGCAGACCATGGCGAGCCGAAGGCGAAGCCATGGTGGATGGGGCCCCCACATCTCGCGCGGCCCCATCGAGAGGGTGTAGATCGTCAACTCGAAAGCGGGCCAAGTGCAGCATGCACGCTTTCGACGATGGCAACAACCAAGGCAACCGGGGGATCAGGCAAAATGTTGACGCCACGATTCGCCCACGGTGCTGACCACACGACTTCCACGGTGCCGTTGGCGATGACGAGCTGCTCGATAGGATGCATGAGAAGCAGCTGACGAACTGAATCGGTGAGAAGAGCAGCCGCAATGCCTGGGTTGCCATCGACTTGACACGCCCTATCGAAGGCGGCGTCGCCAGAAAGACTAGCGCTGCCAAGGGCCTTGCCAAGCCATTTGAACGTTCGCCCAAGCATGTCGAGCGCAGCGAGCCGCTGGACGAAAAGAGTAATGCCACTCGGGATCGACGCGCGCAAACGGCATGTCACCCGTCCCGACGTAGCCACCAAGAACGTCGATGGGCCGTGTCCGTATGCGGCGAGCAGAAGGTCGACGTCTCGTTCACGAAAGCGAGCGCACACTCCCTCGGTGTAACCCCAAGTCGTGATGACAGCGTCTTTGCGCGAAGCAAGGCTCTCGACCACGAGATTACCCACAGCAAGCGGCCCTTCCCGTTGCCCAAACGCCGATATCGGAAAAAACCAAGGGAATTCAGGCTCTGGAGGACACTGTGGAAGAGGAACCGTTTCCCGCGCCTTTTGGACGGCTCGGTCGACTTCGCCAAGCTTGCTCGAAAGTTGCGCGATCGCTTCTTCCCAACTTTGAAACTCTTGTTCGTCGGAAGGAACAACGGTGTGGACGCGATTCACCAGATTGGCGATTTCGCCTACGAGGGGCGCCGGCACGACTGCGCATCGTACCGGCGCATACCGATTCCTCAGCTGTCGAACGTGAGCGAGCTTTTCTTCCACGCGCTCGTTGAGCCCCGATGGCAATCGGTACGGCGACGTGCCCTCGATGCGCTCACTCATTAAGGAAGCTTTCATATTGGTCATTACGGCTCCGCCTCCGCTAAGGGCGGATCTTCGATACAGCCGCCTACGATAATAGGACCGACCGCGAGCCCGCCACATAACTCCTTCTTCCCGTTGTGATCCGCATCGCGCACACCAACGTGCGCTGCCACCGCATGCACCACGGCACGATGCAGTGACCACGCGCCTTCCCCGGCCGCGCGCAGGAAGGGCCGCTTCGGCCCTGACGAGCACCAGCCCGGGGGAAGGCAGACCATGGCGAGCCGAAGGCGAAGCCATGGTGGATGGGGCCCATTTCAATACAAGCGCATGCAGCGCGCGCCAGTCTTGCCGTACTTGTCGACGAAGTTGACGCCCGTTGTCCACAAGGGCCCATATCCAGCGAGATGGCCTTCCCACGACGAGCCAGTCCATCCGTACCAGCCACCGTTGTATTGGGAAAATTCGAGCATGTTGCCTCCGAGGTCCATCCACGACTCCTGCGGCGCGGGGCGGGCTTGGCTTGCGATGTCGCCCGGGAACCGGCCGGGGGGCGCGATGATGGGCGTAAAGTCATTCGCGAACGTGCCGTAATCGACCAGCGGGAAGAGGTAACGTGGATCTTTCGCGCCGAAGTTCGACACCCCTGCGTTGTAATTGGCAATCTTAGCAACCTCATCAGCGGGGGTTGGGGTATCGCCCCACGGCCAGGCTTTCGGCCCGTACGCCGCCGATATCGCGTCACGGCTTATGAGGTAGCCGCCATCCCATGCGCAGAACGCCGCGAACATCATGGCCGTCATGCAGTTCATCGATTTCTCATCGAGGATATCTTGAGAAATGGTGCGCGGCGGCTCCCCGAAATATGCCATTTGCGTGGCGTCGGACCAATACGTCCGATGGCCGTACGCGCCCGCGTTCATTCCGCAGCCGCTCGTTGCAGTCTGCTCACCAGGCTGCACGCCTCGGTAGTACGACGTGGGCCCGAGCTGATCGGCGAGCCCCATGTCGAGATCGATGGTGGTTGGCTGCCCATTGGGATCCGTCACATAATAAGGAAACGTCACGACTTGACCGGTCTTCTTCGAAGGCAATCCATCGGCCTGCGACGTAAACCCGGTCGATGCAGGGAATCCCGTTTTAGGGAACATGGCGGCGAGAATCGGATCGACCAGGATGCGCTCCTTCACCCAAGCCTGGATGTTCGGGACGCCACCGTATTGCGCCTCGATCGCCGCGACCCACGCGCGCACGCGGCCCGAGGTGATTTCATATTTGTCGACGTAGACGTTCTTGGTAACACCGCCCGCGTCCTTCATCGTGAGGCCGGGCACCTGCAATGTCTTGCAGCAGCTCTCGTGATTCGACGCGACTTCGGTGGGGCCGCAGCTATAGCCGCCGTGCAAAGCCCGACAACTCGGGGCTTCGACGCATAATTTGTAATTTGCACACACCGTACTTTCGCAATCGGTGTCGACCTGACAGCTCTTGGCCAGCGCACAAGGGGGCGCCGCGGGAACCGTAACACCGTCGAACGACTGCTCCGCGCCACCGCAGTCCACGTCCGTCTCCGTGCCATTTTGGACGCCGTCACTCGACGTTGGCAGAGCGCATTGGTCGTTTACGCAATAGCCCAATCCGCAATCCGTTCCGGCAATGCACGCCTTTCCCAAGGAGCATTTTTTCGCGTTCAGTCCACCACAATCAATGTCGGTCTCGCCGTTGTTCTTCTTGCCGTCCGTATCGCTCGGGGCCGCGCAAATGCCGGCATTGCAGATGGACTCGCAGTCGTCATTGACATTGCATTGGGCGTTTTCAGGGCACGGCGTACCCGAATCACCTCCGCAGTCCACATCCGTCTCGCCGGCATCCCTGCGCCCGTCGGAGTGTGCGTTGTCGGCTGGTGGCGTACAGAGCCCACTTGCGTCGCAATAGTCGCTCGTGCAGTCGGCGTCGATCTGACAGACGATTCCATCTGCACACGCCGTTGAGGTACCCAAACCACATGTCTTGTCCGGAGGCACGCAATCGGCATCGTTGCCGTCGGTGCACGAGCTCATACCTGCCTTCGGCTCGTTCGACTTGGCAGGGATGTCTGGCGTGTTCGACGAAGAACATGCCGCGACGACGAACAA
The DNA here is from genome assembly GCA_009780955.1 of Polyangiaceae bacterium. Classification (GTDB taxonomy): domain Bacteria; phylum Myxococcota_A; class Polyangia; order Polyangiales; family Polyangiaceae; genus Labilithrix. Next base: position 5,770 of record WQZB01000042.1, read on the forward strand.
AAACAACCACCATTTTTGATGCATAAGTCGCACGTTGCCTTCCCTAATAAGTGCGTGCGCGATAGGGCGCGCCACGTTATAGGTTTAAGTTTAGGCACGACAACCCGTTTGCGACAGCAAAAGAACACCGCGCACACCGCACACATCCTCGGCGTTCTCAAGCGGTGCGCTGAAACGCGCAACGAGCGACGCGCGCGTGCGAGTCACCTTGTCAGTGAGTCACCTCCTCAATGATCACACTCGCCACCAATCATATTGAGCGACCCAAATATTGGAACGATGTCGCTTAGCATCGCACCGTTGATCAGTCTGGACAGTCCACCGGTGATAGCGAAACACGGCGGCCGGACGCGCACGCGGTGGGGCGTGCCCGATCCGTCTGACACGAGGTAAAAACCAAGCTCGCCATTGCCACCCTCGGTGTACGAATAGCATTCGCCTTTCGGGACTTTTGCGCCTTCCATAACGAGCTTGAAGTGCTGAATGGTTCCTTCGATGGTCGTGTAAACATCACTTTTCGGCGGCAGGATGATGCGCGGATCGTTGGCGTTGACCGGTCCGTCGTCAGCCATGAGATCGCACGATTGCAAAATAATGCGCGCCGACTGGCGCATTTCTGCAAGGCGTACCAAGAAACGATCGAGACTGTCGCCGTTTTTGCCCACAGGCACGTCCCAATCGATTTCGTCATACTTGAGATACGGGTGGGCCTTGCGAACGTCGTACGCAACACCGGTTGCCCGCAAACACGGGCCTGTCCATGACAGCGCAATGGCATCGGCGCCGCTGATGACGCCAATGTTCTCGAGCCGATCGATGAAGATACGGTTTCTGAGAAGCATTCCCTCGCCGTCTTCAACGAGTTTCAATATCGCGGGCAGCGCCACGCGGCACATTTCTTTGAGTGCCGGTGTAGGCGGCTGAGCCATGCCGCCAATGCGACCAAATGAGTGCGTGAGGCGTGCTCCGGTTTCCTCTTCGAGGATGTCCCAAACCATTTCGCGCGCCTTGATGAACCAAAGAAATGGCGTGAATGCGCCAAGCTCCATGGCCATGGCACCGGTGCACGTAAGATGGTCGGAGATGCGCGCGAGCTCGCCCAAGATCATGCGGTAGTACTGGCATCGATCAGGAACTTGAATTTCGCACATCTTCTCGACCGCGAGGGCATACCCCACGTTGTTGAGCATGGGCGAAACGTAGTTCAATCGATCGACATACGGGAAAACCTGCGCCCAAGTCCCGCGCTCGCACATCTTTTCAAAGCCACGGTGCAAATACCCAATTTGCACGTCGCTTTTGACGATGGTTTCGCCGGAGAGCTCGAGAACGATGCGCACCGTGCCGTGCATGGCCGGGTGCGAAGGCCCGAGGTTCAAGTGCATCGGCTCCGCGGGGAGCTCGATTTCGTTCTCGTCGATATCGAAATCGATGGGCTCCATTTCAGTTCTCTCCTCGCTTCCAAGCCTTGCGACCGAATGACATGCCTTCGTCGGCGCGGAACGGCGCGAGCTTTTCCAAGGGGACGCCGGCTTCTTCTTCCGTGCGATAGGGAATGAGCGGCTGCGTTTTGTTGGCCGGATAGTCCTTGAGAAGCGGGTGCCCCTCGAACTCAGGATAAAGGAGAATGCGGCGCAGGTCGGGGTGGCCTTTGAACGTGACGCCCATTAAATCGTACGTTTCGCGCTCAAACCAGTTTGCACCCGGCCACACATCGGTAATCGAGTCGATTTCGGATCCGCCCCTATCGGCGTTGCCAACGCGCGCTTTGATGCGAATGCGGTGACGGCGCGAAACGGAATAAAGATGCACGACGACCTCGATGCGCGGATTGCGATCGGGATAGTCAACACCGCAAAGATCGACAAGCATATCGAAATTCATTTGCGGATCATGACGTAGAAATACGCAGACTTCCTTCCAACGCGAAGTCGTCACCAAGGCCGTATCGTCACCCCACGCCGAATGCGTTTCGATAATGGCGTCACCAAACTTGTCTTTGAGGACTTGAAGCACGCGCTCGCTCATCGTGCGGCCTCCTCTCGGCGAAGGCGGAGCTGGACTAGCGTTGCGGGATCTTCACGTGGCTTGACGACTCGGGGCCTGCGATCTCCACTTGTGATCTTGTCTTGCAGAAGCATGAGGCCATCGATGACGGCTTCGGGCCGCGGAGGACAACCCGGAACGTAGATATCGCAAGGAATGATTTTGTCGATTCCTGGCAGCGTCGTGTAGTTGTCGTAAAAACCACCGGAGCTCGCGCATGTGCCAAAGGCTAAAACCCATTTGGGCTCCATCATTTGCTCGTAAATGCGTTTGAGCACCGGCGCCTGGCGCTGGCTGATGGTTCCCACGACCCAAAGCAAGTCGCTCTGGCGAGGCGAAAAACGCGGTGCCTCTGCGCCAAAACGCGCGGAGCCGTCGAACCGAGGGCTCGTCAGAGCCATGAACTCCATCCCGCAGCACGCGGTGACGAAAGGATATTTGAAGAGCGACCACTTGCGTGCCCAACCGAGCAGCGCGCCGACCTTGGTTGTTGCAAACCCCGAGTTGGAGCTGCTGCCCAGCGTGACTGTATGCGGTCCGCCGGCGTCCGACTTCAACTCTCCCATTCGAGAGCTCCCTTCTTCACGACGTAAACGAGAGCAACGATGACCACACCGAGAAAGCCAAACATCGACCCCACACCAACCCACCCAAGGCTTTTGAATTGAATCGCCCATGGGTAAAGAAAGACAGTTTCGATGTCGAAAACCACAAAGAGAATCGCCGTCAGATAAAACTTGACCGAGGGCCTGAGGTGGCGACCGCCGGAGCTTTCCGAGCCGCACTCGAACGGCTTCATTTTCTCGACAGTTTTGTTGACCTTTCCACCAAGGTAGGTGGCCCCCAGAAAAAATGCCCCAGCGAGCAGCGCTGCCACGGCAATCATCAAGAACATCGGCGCGTAAAGGGCGATCATCCAGAGTGTTCCTTGTGAGACAGATGAGACTTACAGGCTTTAGTGCCACGCAGCTCCGAAAGTCAACGGCGCGCTCATAAAAGGCGGGCACCCACAAGGGCCAACAAACGCAATCCGTAGGGGTGTATGGCCATACACCCCTACACCGCAACCGCCAACAAAACGCAATGCGTAGGGGCGCCATTCATGGCGCCCAACCGTGGCGGCCGATCCGAGGGCGCGATGAATCTCACCCCTACGTCCAACAAACGCAATGCGTAGGGGCGACCCTTGTGGTCGCCTTAGGCATTCAACAAATGAGCCTTCCACGCGGTGAGTGCTGGTCCGAGCATTCTTTCTACTTCGCGGATGTCGTCGGAGAGCTCCTTCTCGGAAGCGCCTGACGCGAGGGCATCTTTGAGGCATGCGAAGGCCGCAACGTAACGACCTCGCTTGGTGAAGGCACGCGCGAGGAGCGGAAGCACATCTTGCGCAAGACCGCCAAAGGCCATCGCGCGACGAAGCGGGGCAACGGCTTCGCCTGGGCGGTTGTTTCTGAGCATTGCCTCTCCGAGGCGACGAAAAAGATCGGCGGCCGTCAAGCCTTCTTGGGCGTACTGAATGCCAATGCGGAAAACTTCTTCGGCCTGATCGATCTCGCGGAGGTAAACGCAGGCAGAGCCGAGCAGGCCAAGACCTTTGGCGATAAGGGCACGCGCCTCGGGCGACAGCGCCTGCCCTTCCGGTGTGCGCAAGAAGATGGCAAGCGGAGCCGGCCATGTGCCGAGAAGCGCAATGACCTTCGGCCATTCCTTTCGCGACGCAAACGTCTCGGCCTCAGCCACCTTGGACAGATCGATCGCCGAACGCGAGCCCACCTGTGCCCGCTCGAGTTCTTCGCGCACGAGCGTTCGTATGCGCGCCCGAAACGCATTGAGTTCGTACACTTCGGCAACGCCGTCGTGGGAAACGGCGATCTCCGCACGGCTACCATCGATGGTGAGCGAGGAGAGAGAGTAGCCGTAAAGTGGTGCAAGCAAGAGGTAGCGCACACCGATGAAGAGTTGAATGGCCTCGACATCCGCTTCGCGTTGGGGAATAGGCGGCGCTTTGCCATCTTCGACAAGTAGGGCACCAACGAGACGGCGGCGAAAGTCGGCAAGCGTCAAGCGCTGGGGATCGAGCTCCGCGTCCTCGTCGTTACCCACAACGAAGTCGACGAGCGTTTGATCCGGAGTACGACGATCGATGGTAAGCGAGGTGATGCGCGTGCCGATAATGATCGAGAAAGCGAAGAAGCGCTCGCCGACGATCTCGCAAAGTGCCTGAAAGGCACCAATGGAATCGCCAACGCGCTCGAACCATCCGTCGGTACGATAAGCAGCTAGCGAGAAGTGTTTTTTCAAGGTGGGCATCGAATGGAAAAACCGCTGTTCTGTTCTGGTCCGCTCCTAGCCGAGCCGTGCGAGGGTGTGTACGTGTGCTATACAAGCACACGTACCTCGCCGCCGCCTTGAACTCGCGCCAACTTGAAAGCGGTCTCGTTGCAACATCTTAGGCTCTTACGGAAGATCATGCCAGAACTCACCAGTTTACACATACAGGCTTGATCTCGCACCCGCTGCAGCATGCCGTATCTGCCACCGTATTTGGATGCGACGGGCAATTTTGGATCATGCCCAGGTGGCAGAGAGAAAAATCGTATCGAACCGGATCGTGTTCGTCGAAAAAAGCTAAGCTTTTCGTAATCTCAACGGCTGTTTTCCACGAAACGTCGCGGCGCGAGGTCAAGCCAAGGTTATAGCCAAGCCTGTGGATATGGACGTCGACAGGAATGACGAGACGTCTTGCCGGCACATCCCAAAGGCCAAGGTCAATGCCGTCCGCAGGGCGCACCATCCACCGCAAAAACAAGAGCAGACGCTTGGCCGCGCTGCCGGCGCGCACGTTGGCGAGCACGTGCGATGGGCCGCGACGCCCGCTTTTGTCGCGTTGGCCGCGCTCGCCGGCGCACGGAAGGCCACCGGCAATCCGGATGAGATCGCAGAACGATGCGAGAGCTTCCTTGAGCGCATCGGCTTCATCGCCTCGGGCAGCCGCTTTTTCGGTCGCGTTGGCCGCGTCGGCCCTCGCGAGCTCGGCAACGAACGCGGCGCCGAGCGATCCAGCCTCGAGCTGCAGTTTGCGCGCGCCAACGAGCAGTGCCCATAAATCGTCGCCCCGCAAAACACGATGGCGAAAGTGATTCAGGCGCGAACGGAGCTCGCGAGGTGCATCGGCAGCCGCCGATGGGCTTGGCCCCGCCAACGCGACTAGCGCGAAAAGCTCGGTCAGCTTTCGACCAATGACCTTCACGTTTCCGAATGCACACGCTGCCGAAACAAGCGCAACGAGCTCGCGGTCTTCGAGCTGCGTGTAGCGATGCACGAAGTCGACGGGATCGGCGGAGCGGCGAGCGCGGAGATCTTCGCGTGCGCGAATCGCTTCGAGGAGCGCCTTCACCTTCGCCAGTCGCGCACGCGCACTCATCGCGTTTCAGGGCGTGATGCTGTCGTCTGTGTCACGCGGCGCACGCAGCGAAGGCTTCTTTTTACCAGACTGCGCAGTCTGCGTTCTTGCGCGGCGTTCGGCCTGCATGCGCTCGGCCGTGATCGCCGAAAAACGTGCACGGGCGATTTCCGCCCACTTGTCGCTTTGCTCGCTTGCCTCGCGGCCTGCGCTTCGCTCGAGATACATTGCAAAAGCCTGTTCGGCGATACGCCAAAGCCGCGCTGATTCGGCCGGGTTCTTGGTGCTTTTCGCGAGGGCCACGGCGCCAATTCCCTCGTACCAGTAAATTTCGTACGCCGGCACAAAGAACACCAGATCATGCATGTGGAGCAGAGCCGAAATGTGATCTGGGCTCGGGTTCATGCCCATCGATCTTTCGAGCTCTACGGCAAAGCGTGCCTGCTCTTCGGCAGCGAGAAAATCGCCCGATCTGTCGAGCGCCACAGCGAGATTCCATACGGCGAGCGGCACGCTTTCTCTTGAGACCGGAGCCTGCTGGGTGATGCGGAGCAGCTCACGCAGAATGTCGATGGACTCGGCAAGGTTGCCGAGATGCATCTCGGCCTCGGCAAGGTTGTGCATGGGTGTTGCGCAAAGCACCTGTTCGGTCGTGCGCTTGAGAACCTCGAGGTAGGCGTCGCGCTCGCACACGCGCTCGCCCGCGTGACCGCACGCGAAGGCGAGCGTGAGCCACGCCCTCTCGGCCATTGGATGGTCTGGCGCGTCACGAAGCGCCAGCTTCAATACATTTGCAGATCGCACATAATAACGCGCATCGATCCTCCCGAGTATCTCGTAGACGCGGCCGAGGTCGAAACGCAGACGCACATCAGGGCTTACTTCGGCTTTCGCGTCTTCGAGCATCGCAAGCACCGCAAGCGCATCGCGGTCGCTCACGTTGCCCTCTTGTGCAAGGCGCTGCTGTACCTGCAGGTGGATGCGATAAGTGTACGATGCATTTTGATCGCGCGCTCGATCCCACATGCTCGGTGGTGATTCCGCGCGTGCCGTGCCAAAAGCGCTTGAAAAGCCAATGGCAACGCCAAGCAGAGCGGGCAGCACAGCGCGCTTCATTGCGATCCAGATCGCGCCCCAGATCGCGACTGGCCGGCTCGTTTCGCCGGCACGCCGACGCCAAGGGCGCTTACGTGGGCGCGCGCATGAGAAACCCACTCGCCTGCTCTGCCCGCCCCGCTCACTCCACTGGCGCCATCGATGTAGCGTTGCCACGCCTCCCGCGCCATCGCCGGATCACTCGCTTCGAGAGCCATCGCGTCGAGCGCATCGCCCTCTTCTGGGACACCGGCGTTGCCGAGAAAATGCGCCGTGCGAGGATCACGCGAAATGCCTCTCGCCCGTGCAATGCGCGAGGAAAGAAGCGTCTTGGCTTCGTCTCGGTCCCCTGCCCTATCGAGAGCAAGAGCAAGCGCCACAACGTTCGCGACTTCGAGTGCGTCGTCGGCACTCGGTTGCGTCAGGTGCGTTAGGCGCGCCTGGCGCAATAGCGCGATGGCTGGTTCAACCCCGCTCGGGCCTTGAGACATCATGAGCATTGCCGCCTCGAATGAAGCGGCGGCGCGCTCGTAAGCCGGAAGCGCCGTGGCTCTTGGGAGCAGATCCCGGTACGCCTGCGCGGCTACACTACTGCGATGCAGTTGGGCATTGGCGCGTGCCCATGAAAGGAGCACGATGGGCTCGCCCAGAGCGCGCTTGTCGCGACGCGCCGCCTCTTGCAACGCCGACAGGGCATCGTTCGCGCGCCCAAGGCGCAAAAGCGCCCGCCCACGAAGAACGTACGGCTCGGCGCGGCCCGGCAGAAGCTTGTTGGCGCTGTCGGCGATCGCGACAACGTCGCTCGAGAGTGGGAGATCGCTCGTAAGCTTTGCCGCGCCACTCGCGAGCAGATCGCAAAAAGGACCAAGCTTTGGCACCTTGGCGCGCTCCCAGACATTCGCGCTGCTCGCACCGCCATTCGCATCCACGGCACTTTCGAGCCCAGCGCACAACGACGGCGCCGCCTGCGCAAGAACGAACGTGAGAGCCAATGCGAACACCACCGCAACTACGCTAGCAGAGACAAGCCAGCGCGCTGAAGGCTCAGTCGAACGGATTGCGCAATACAATCGTTTCTTCGCGGCGCGAGCCAACGCTCACGAGCAGCGCGGAGCAGTCGACCTCGGATTCGATGAAGTGCAAATACTCGCGAGCCTCGATCGGAAGGTCGTTCATTGCGCGTGCCGATCCGAGCTCTTTGTCCCAACCGCGGAAGGTTTTGTAGATGGGTACAGCGCGATCGAGCTCGTCGATCGGCAAGACGGAAGTACGATTACCTCCCGGCGTGTCGTAAGCAACACAGACTTTGATTTCACCAAGCCCGGTGAGAACGTCGAGCTTGGTGATCGCGAGCCCACCGAGCCCGTTGACGCGGACGGCGTAGCGAAGCGCGGGCAGATCGAGCCAACCCGTTCGGCGCGGCCTGCCGGTTACCGAACCGAACTCAGCGCCCACCTGGCGAATGCGCTCGCCGATTTCGTCGTGCAGCTCGGTTGGGAATGGACCGCCGCCAACGCGTGTGGTGTACGCTTTGACAAGGCCTACCACCTCGTTGATGCGCGTTGGACCAATGCCGCTGCCAATGCACGCGCCACCTGCCGTGGGCGACGAGGAAGTGACGAAAGGGTAGGTTCCGTGGTCGATGTCGAGCAGCGTTCCTTGCGCGCCTTCGAGAACGACGCGGTTTTTCTCGCGCACGGCGCGCTCGACGAGTGCTTGCGTATCGGCCAGCATAGCCGCTACGCGGCTTCGCACTGGCTCGATGGCTTCGAGGATTTCGGCGCAGCTCGGAACGTTGCCCCCAAGCGCGCGAATGGTTGGCGCCCAGTTCTCGAGCGCGCGCCCAACAAGACTTTTGAGGCGCGCCGGATCGCGCAGCGCACCAAGCGGAATGCCGCGACGGGCCACTTTGTCCTCATAGCAAGGACCAACACCGCGTTTCGTGGTGCCAATGGCGCCGTTGCCTTGCTCGCGAAGACCGTCGACAAGCACGTGATACGGCAAGATCGCGTGGGCGCGGTCGGAAACGACGAGACGCTCTTCAGTGCGCGTGCGCGTGGTCACACCGCGGCGCTCGAGTTCGCCGAGCTCGGTCACCAAACTCGTTGGGTCGATGACCATACCCTGCGCAAGCACGCACGTCGTGTTCGGCCGCAGAATGCCGCTTGGCACGAGCCTGACGATGATTTTGTCGTTGCCAACGACCAGCGTGTGACCCGCATTCGGTCCACCGCCAAAGCGCACCACCATGTCGGCGTGCTCGGTGAAGATGTCGACGATTTTGCCTTTGCCTTCGTCGCCCCACTGTGCGCCCACGATTACGACGGCCGGCATTCGTCACGCTCCTCGTGCTCCGGTCCTTAGCACGCTCGTGACCGCTTCGGTCGCTTCATCGATCGAATCGATCGAACTTGCAGTCGAATCGCATGCCGCGGCTGAGCCAGAAATTGTAACTTCGACTCCACTTGCGACGTCGACGAGCACGGAGCCATCCCAAACGAGCGCGAACCCCCACGATGCCGCGTAATTTTGTGCATGCTCGCGTGTTGGCAATGCCACGGCAGAAACACCCCGCGAACGAAGCGCAAAGAGCCTCATGTCGTCGGGCGGGCCGACAACGACGACCCCTTTGCGCCCGTTGTCGACTTGCCCGGCTTCCTTGCGGGCCCACGCGAGCGCATCGAGATCGAGGCCAAGACCCACGGCGGGCATTGCCTCGCCGAAGCGCGCGAGCAACCCATCGTAGCGACCGCCGCCGCCGATAGGCTCACCAGGCCCAGGCGCGTAGATGGAGAAGATCGTACCCGTGTAGTATGCAAGCCCGCGCACTTCCGTTGCATCGGCGGTAAGAAACTTGCCCAACCCGCGTGCATGCGCTGCATCGAACAGCGACAGCAGGCGCTCGGCCGCCGACGCCGACGGCGTTGCAGCAAGCAGCGCGCGCGCGAGGACGAGAGCTTCGCGCCCGCCACGCAAGCGCGCAAGCTTTTGCAGCGTGTCGCCATACGCACACCCAGAGGCAACGTCAGCGAGCCTTGCTTCGTCTTTCTTCGCGAGCGCCGAAGTGATGTCGTCGGCGCGCTCGCTCGACAACCCCGTGACGAGGCCTCGCACGATCCCGGCGTCGGAAATGTCGACGGTGAAGCGCGAAAGGCCCGCTTTGCGCAGGACATCGACCGCCAGTTCGAGCATTTCGAGATCGGCCTCGGGCCCCGCAATACCGCAAAGCTCGACGCCAACCTGGGGGATCTGTCGGTGCTTCTTCGCCCGCCCGATGCGCCTGCGGACAACCGTGCCGTTGTAGGCGAGGCGATAAGGTGGCTCTCGGTCACGCAAACGCGTTGCCACGATGCGCGCGATTTGCGGCGTCATATCAGGCCGAAGCACGCAAACCTCGCCCGATTCGGGCTCGACGAAGCGCAGCACGTCGCTTGGCAAGAGCATGCCCAACCCGCGCTCGATCACGTCTGCGAGCTCGAATGCGGGTGGTGTTACGAGCTTGTAGCCATAAAGCGCGAAGCGGGCCTGGACCAACTGCGCAAGTTGCTCGAGATGACGTGCTTCGTCGGGAAGCAGATCTCTTAGCCCCGCTGGAAGCGGATGCTCGAGTGAGCGCGGAAGGCCAGGCCGGGCCGCCATATCTTTGTGCCCGTTATCGCAAAAGCGTTGTCAGAGGAAGCCCCTCTGCAGGCTGTGCAGGCTGTCTTATGACCTTCACGTGTCGGAAGTCTTTACAAGCTTGATCGGGTCCGCGTGTAGGCCACCAACGGGCCGACAACAGAAAAACGCTCAAAAACCAGTCACCATGGCGTCGGCACGGCGATCGCAAAGGGAGCGCAACCCGCGGAAGGAACGACATAATGGCCGTTGCCATCGACCCTCATACCCTCGACCGCGCCGCTGCCGGCGACAGGGCCCTGCTCGACAGCGTTCTCAGAATGATCACTCCGCACGTCGAGCGTCAGCTACTTCGTTACCCAGTAACCGATGAAGATCGGCGCGACTTGCTCCAAGCCACACTCATGCAGATTGTTCGTCGGCTTGGATCGTTCCGCGCCGAATCGAGCTTCTCGACATGGCTTTTTCGCGTGACTGCGAACGAAGCGCTCATGCTGATGCGGTCGCGGCGGCGCCACCGATCGCACATTGTCGATGGCCTTGATTGGGAGGAGCTCGCAACGCTTGCGTCGGTGAACGACAACGAAGAAACGCGTTCCGACGTGAGAGTTGCCGCGCACGAGCGTGACGCGGCCGTGCAGAGCGCGCTGCGCGAGCTTCCCGAAGACTACCGCGACGTCGTGGTCGCCCATTACCATATGGATCTTGGCCTACAACAAATCGCCGATCGGCTCGACATCACGGAAAGCGCCGTTCGGTCACGCCTTCACCGAGCACGCGGCCGGCTCCGAGTGCTGCTCGAGCGACAAGACTCGACGCCACCCGTTACCCACGCGGCGTAACATTGAAATGCGTGTTTGTAGGGGCGCGATTTATCGCGCCCTGGGGATCCGCCTGCGGTCGGGCGCCATAAATGGCGCCCCTACCGACACCAACACCCCATGCACATGGCGTGACTACGGAGGCGGCTTGACTTCGATTTCCTGTAGCCCACTCCGAATTGCTTGCATGCGATCGAGGGCCAAAGAAAGCTTGGTGCGATCCGCAGCGAGATCGTTTTTTTCTGCCGGATCGCTTGCAAGGTCGAACAGCTGGTAGCGGTTGCCGCCAGAGGAAATAAGCTTCATCCCCGGCGTATCGCCCGTGATGACGGCGCGTCGCACGCCGTTGTAAGGACCTGCCGGCATGTCGATGTAGACATCACGTTCCTCGAAGGCGCCGCCCTTCACGTCGAGATCACCAAGCAGGCTCTTGCCGCGAAGCTCGCCGTCTGCCGGCGCAGCAATGCCCATGAGGTCGAGCAACGTGGGCACGAGATCGATGTGCGAGCGCTTGACGGGAACGCGCACCGCTTTGCCTCCGGGCACGTAAACGATGAGCGGTACACGCACGAGCGACTCCCAAATCTCCGAGCCATGCCAACTCATGCCATGGTCGCCAAATGCTTCGCCATGATCGGCCGTTACCACAATCGCGGTTTCGGCCGACCACGGCTGCGACGCGACATAATCGAGGATCCGCCCGACGTGCTTGTCGGTGAACCAGACTTCCTCGTCGTAGACGTTCTTTGCCACGTTGGGGCCCTCGAACTTCGGCGCCCCTGGGTGCGAGACGTATTGCGCATGCGGATCGAAAAAATGAAACCACGCGAAGAAGCGCCTTGTGCCGCCGTCCGGCAGCGCAGGGACGTTCTCGGGCTTCGCAAGCATGCGCAGAGCAACATCGGCCAAGCGGTCGCTCGTAATGCTCGTATCGTTGTCGCCCATGTTGGGCGGGATGGCTGATGTGTCCCACTCGTCCATGCCTTGGTTGAGACCCGTGGGATTGCGAAAATACCAGTGGCAGTGGCCTGCGAACGTGCGAAAGCCTGCATCGTGCGCACGTTCGGCCACAAAGGTATTCGACGGCGCATACGTGTTGAAGTGACTCCAGTCGCGATTCGTTTCGCTCGGGTACTTGCCGATGAGAAACGGGCCAACGCTCTTGCCTGTGTAGGATGCAAGCGCATACGCACGCTCAAAAATCGCAGATTTTTCTGCAAGCCTGTCGAGGTTGGGCGAAACGCGCTTGTCGTAACCAAGAAAACCGAGGTCGGGGCGCAGCGTATCGATCGTAATGAGAATGACGTTGTACGCCGGGCGAACGCGCGGCTTTGCCGTTGCACCGGGAGCCGCCGGATGCCGCACAGACTTTGGATCGCCATTGCCATGGCTGGAAGGACCGGAAGGGCTGGAAGCGCTTGAAGGGCCGGCAAGCGGCGCGGGCGTGTCGGCTCCGGAGCAGTCTTCGTCGATGCCGTTGCCAGGGATGTCGACAGCATTCGAGTGGATGAGCGGATTGCGATCGTCGCAGTCGCCGCCACCAAAGCTGCCAGACTCACCGTCGCCGTCGCGATCGGTTGCGCGGCGAAGAATGGCGAGCGCAATTTTGCCTAACGGTGCGGATTTTTCGATGCCGCGCGCTACGGCCTGTTCGACATTCAGCGCACCACTCGCTCGAAAGCAGAGTGCGCCAAAGACGGCGACAAAAGCGAGCGAGCCGACCACGCCGGTGGCGACGGACCGACCAAACTGCTTTGGCTTTGCCATGCCTTTGATGCCGCGTGCGAATACAATGGGCCCAAGGTATGCACCGAACGCGATCAGCGCGAGGGATCGAGCGGGACGCAGATCGAGCTCGGTGCGCTTGAGCACACCGAAGATGCCGAGCACCCCGCCCTCGCCGCCCGTGTTGCCGGTTGCAACACCAATGGCGAAAAGAGCGCATACGATGATCAGTGCCGCGCCACCGGTAACGATCGGGTCGAGCAGCTCTGGAACAGCGCCGCTGCCGAGCGCAAGCGCGCGGCGAACCCACGGCAGGAGCGCAACAGCCACCGCAACGAGAATGAGAACAAGCCCTACGGCCGTGATGCCAAGAGTCAGCCCTGCCTCGAGCGGCTTGCCGGAGCCAAGCGCATCGCGGGCAACGTTCGCGGAGCCGACGCAACTGGCAAAGATTGTGAAGATTAGCAGCGGTGCGAGCGCGGCATTGCGAAGTCGTTCGAGAACAGTACCACGCCGAAGATCGGCAAGGTGCTCGGTTGGGCTTTTGAGCTCGCCGGGCTCGAGCAAAAAGCTCGTGACGGCAACAGCGAGCGCCACGACGACGACCATGGGAAAGAGCACCCCAAGCTCGCCAAGCAGCAGACTCGAAGGCGCCATGGAGGCATCGGGGGTTCCGAGCGCGGCTGCGTTCACGACGCGCCCTTCGAGCAACGCAACGACCGATGCCGCAACGGCAGCTCCCCCAAAAGCGAGCACCAGCCGAACTGCCCAAAACACGAACTGTCTTTTTACCCGACCGTTCTCTTCTTCGCGAGCGGATGTGCCTCGTCGTAAACTTTGAGCAAGTGAGCCACAGAAACGTGCGTGTATCGCTGGGTTGTCGACAGCGACGCATGCCCAAGCATCTCTTGAATGGCACGCAAGTCAGCGCCGCCGTCGAGCAGATGCGTTGCGCAGGTGTGCCTTAGAGCGTGAGGGTGCAGGTCGGCACGCGCCACACCTGCAAGGCCATAGCGACGAACAAGGAGCTGAATCGCGCGTGGGCCGAGTCGCCTGCCTCGGGTCGAAACGAAAAGGGCATGCGGGTCGACCCTTCGCGTTCGGGGGTGAGAAAGCCTATCGCGCACAGAAAGCCACGCTACAAGGGCTTTTTCGGCTTTGCGCCCGAAAGGAACGACGCGTTCCTTGCCTCCCTTGCCCATCACACACACCGAGCGCTCGGCAAGCGACACGTGCGTGAGATCGATGCCCGAGGCTTCCGCAACGCGTAAGGCACTGCCGTAAAGCAGCTCCAGCAGCGCGCGATCGCGGAGCGCAACGGCTTGTCGCGCGCGCCGCGCAGAGACATTGGCTTCGGACGGCGACTCGACGACTCGCGATGCGTCCTCGGGCGACAAAACCATGGGCAATTCCCTGCGAGCTTTGGGACTTGCAAGCTCTTCTCCCGGGTTTGTGGCAGCGAAGTTATTTTTTTTCATCCACCGGCAGAACGCTCGTATGCTTGCAATTTTTCGGGCAATTGAGCTTGGCGCCAAGGTTCGGGCGATCGAGCCGAGCCACGCGCGCAGCACATACACATCAAGACCGCTTTCGATTTGACGCGAGTGTTGCGACGAGCGCTGAGCGGCGACGAACGCAAGCAGCGCGTCAAGGTCGCGTTCGTAAGCCAAGACCGTGTTCGAAGATGCGCGACGTTCGGTTGCGAGATGGATGATGAACTTTTGCTTCAGTTCGGAAAGTTCTATTGCATCATACATCTTTTTCGGCCATCGTACAGCGTCACGCAGAGAGCGGCCCAGATCCTGCTAAATTTCGGTTTTTGTGGTGCGCCGCATTGCGGAAAAGCTCAAACACCTTTGGGTGCTCGCCACCTCGGAGCGCGCCTCGGCTCGCGAGATCGGCTGGGCAGTGGCGATTGGTGTGTTTGCCGGGTGCACGCCGGCCGTCGGGTTTCACGGCCCGTTTGCGGTCGCGCTTGCCACGATTTTGAAGAAAAATCGCTTGTTTGCGTGGATTGGGTCGCGCATTTCGAACATGTTTATTTTGCCGTTCATCGTGCTCGCGGAGGTCCAGCTCGCGCATCGCGTGCGCCAAGGCACATGGGTCACGCTCGATCGAAAACACGTGGTTCGCGAGGCCCCGAACCTTTTGTTCGATTGGTTCCTTGGAACGATTCCGGTCGGCCTGCTCTTGGCCATCGTGTTCGGTTTAGTGGCTTGGGCGATCGTCGCCCGACGCGACCGCTTTCGATTTGACGCGATTTCTTCGTTGGCGGCTCCGGTGCGGTCCTCAAAGCCGGAAGAGGCTATTCCGGTCCGCTCCTCGCCGACCGCCTCGAACTCGCGTCAACTTGAAAGCGGTCTAGAAAATGCTGAAACGATTAATAACCCGCAAGTGCACGACGAAGGTCCTCCACCGTCTTCGGGATCGCCTGCGTAAGGTTCGTGGGTTCGCCGCTCGTCACAACAAGGTTGTCTTCGATGCGCACACCAATGCCGCGCCAGTTGGGCGCGACTTTGTCATTGCTCGCACTGATGTAAATCCCCGGTTCGACCGTGAGAACCATGCCAGGCTCGAGCAGACGGGCCTTCCCGCCTTCGTAATAGGTTCCGACGTCGTGCACATCCATGCCGAGCCAATGACTCGACTTGTGCATGTAAAATGGCTTGTATGCCTCGTTTGCAATGAGTTCTTCGACCTCGCCTTCGAGTAGCCCTAGCTTGACGAGGCCGCGCGTGATGACATCAACACATGCATTATGCACTTGTTCGAGCGTGGAGCCCTTGCGTGCCTTGGGAATGGCAGCTTGCTGCGCCTCGAGCACAAGTTCGTAGATCGCCTGTTGCTCTTTCGAGAACGTGCCAGAGATGGGAAATGTGCGCGTGACGTCGCTTGCAAAGTAGTCGTATTCGCAGCCTGCATCGATGAGCAAGAGCTCACCATCGTTCATTTTCTTATTGTTCGATCGATAGTGCAGGATCGTCGCGTTCGCGCCCGAGCCGACAATGCTGCCGTAGGCAGGCCTTTCCGAACCATGCGCGCGGAAAGTTTCGAGAAGAAGTGCCTCGACCTCGTACTCGTACATGCCTGCTTTTGCCCGGGCCATCGCGCGAATGTGGGCTTCGGCCGTGATGCTCGCCGCATGCTTCATGGCCTCGAGATCATCAGCGCCTTTGATGAGGCGCATTTCGTGCAAAATCGTGCCTGGATCGATGATTTCGACGGGCCAGCCGATGCCACGCCGCGCACGCGCACGCGTTTGGTCAATGGCTTGGAGAACGTCGTCGTCCATCGCGCGGCTGACACCAAGCCGGTAATAAAGGCGCTTTTTGTTTTCAAAAAGCTTTGGTAGCTCGCTCGCAAGATTGTCGATGGGGAAAGCCTCGTCCGCGCCAAAGTGGGCTTTCACGCCGTCGACACCCCAGCGCCGCCCATACCAAATTTCGCGCTCAGGATCGCTTGGGCGCACAAACATGGTGGTTTTGCGCGAAGCGCCTACGTCGAAAACAACCACTGACGCGGGCTCGACAAAACCGGTTACGTAGTAAAAATCAGAGTCTTGCCGCCAGTCGTGCTCGACGTCGCCGTTGCGCGTGAACACCGGAGCTGCCGCAAGCACGCACACGGCATCGTTGCCGCGCATCGCTATCGCGTCGAGAAAATGATGACGACGACGGGCGACAACCTCGCTCTGACCAATGCACATGGCAAAAACTTCTAATCCATGGCGTAGAAGACGAGCCAGATCAACGCAACGATCACAATCACGGCAAGGACAGCAAGCAAGAAGGCCGAGCGCCGGCTCAACATTGCGCCCTGCTTTTTCCATGCTTTGCGCGAAGGTCCGGGAATGGTGAGCGAGGCCACGTGTGCACTTGCCGCTGGGGCTGTTGCTGCTGCGAGCACCGCCCCGGAACCCTCGTTGGGCGGCGCGGGTGGTGGAGGGCTTGCTAACAAACGCTCGGTCACCTGCCTGATCGGCGGCGGTGCAGCAGGATCGCCTGACGGCGCTGGAGGACTGTTGGCAGGAGATGGTTGCGCGGATGGCGATGACTGCGGGGTTTCGTGCCCAGGCAAAGGCTGGCGTCGACGAGGCTCTGGCGTCATTGGGGCACTCACCTGCGCGGCGTGTGCCGCACGGCGGATTTCGGCGGGCAGCTCGAGCGACAAAACTGTTGCGCCAACGCGAAGCATGCGCGGGCGCAACCACTCGACTGTCGCACCAGGATAGAGCGGCGCGCGACCGAGCCACGATCCACGGGTTGACGAGAGATCTTGGATGAAAACGCTATAGCCACGTCGCTTCACCCGCAGATGCTCTCGCGACACCTCACGATCTTCGAGCACGAGATCGCAGCTGCCATGGCGACCTACGACATACTCGCGCCCTTCCTCTGCGAGCACGAGCTCATCGCCAAAGTTCGCGCCCTCGACCACCCGCACTTTCGGCCCAGGGTTTTGGCGCGGCGACGGATCACCCTCGGCAGGCGGTGATGATTGAAGGCTTGGATCGTCGCCTTCGAGCGCTACGACGACGCTGCCGATTTGGATCTCGTCGCCTGGCATGACGAGCCGACGAGCGCCAGTGTCGAGCGGCACATCGCCGATGGCGCAATCGGCGCCGATGGCGATGAGGGCAATTTCACTAATGCGCGCGTGCTCATCATCGACGCCGGGTACATCGACGCGGACGTCGTTGGCCTCGGCACGCCCGATTCGGAGCGGATTAGGGCCAAGTTCGATCCTTCTCGTCTCACGAAAACAACCGCCGGGGGGAACGACAAGGTACACGCATCCGTTACTCTCGCACGTTCGACCGAGCTCCCCAAGAGGCGTCAACGAAGTGTGGAGGCGTGCACCTACATACTTGGCCCAAACTTGGCCCGAATTGCGCAACCACGCGACACTTTCACACATGAGAATCGAACAGAACCCAGCCTCACCCGAACGCCGGCGCCGTCGCAGCGCCGATCCACTCGTGGCTTTGCACTATCAGCTTACTTCTGCACGCTCGCGCGCCGAGATCGATACCATCGTGGTCGCCGATGCCTCGGGTCTGGTCGTTGCTGGCGCGGGCTCATGGCCGGTCTGCGAAGAACTTGCGGCTTACGCGCCCCTACTTGCCGAGCATGCCGAGCAAGGCGCGGCTTCAATGAGTGCTGCGGTCAATTCGCGTGTCGAAACCCTTCGGCGCGAAGTCGAAGTGCGCCTTGTCGCAATCGGCGAACAAGATGTCCTGCTTTGCGCCCACTGGCAGCGCTGCGGGCAAGAGCACCGCGCTGGCAGCGTGCTTCGCGATGTTGCGCAGGTTGACCAAGCCGCGGCTGGAGTGCGCCGAATTCTGACCCAGCGGAATCAAACGGGCTTTGACCAGGCCGTCTGACAAGGGTAAACGAAGTTCTTGTGAGTGAGTTGGATCCGCCCTCCCCGCCGGAGAGTACACCGCCGCCCTCGCCGTCCTCATCACCGCCTTCACCGAATGCGCCGAGTGACCGTGAGGGCAGGAAACGCCGGCTCGAGAGCGCGATTCCCGAGATTGTCCGGCGAGCCCTCGAGCTCGGCGTGGAAAAAGCGCGCGAGTCACCCGATAGCCTCAAACAGTTCGTAAGTGAGCTAAAGCTTCCGAAAGATATTGCTCGTTACCTTTTTCAGCAGATCGACGACACCAGAAGTGACTTGTTCCGCGTTGTTGCCGGCGAAATCCGAGATTTCCTCGATCACACGAATGTGGCTGGTGAGCTACGGAAAATCCTGACGACCGTGCAGTTCGAGGTCAATACAACGATTCGTTTCACGCCAAACAGCGGCAATGAGCCAACGCCGACGGGCAAATCGGACCCATCGGGCAAGTCGGGCGACGAGACCGAAACGAGCGGCGATTCAAAAACGCCAACGCCAACGAAAAAAGTTGAAGCAAGAGAAGCAAGCAGCACGGGCGATCCGAACGAAACAAAGCCAGCCTCGCTGCCAAAGCCCGAAATTAGAACTGCAATGCGTGTTCGCCGTCACGAACGCCCTCACGAACCGCGACGCCCACACGCATAAAGATTTTGGTATAAGGCACACCATGAGCAAACCGCTCCGTGCGGGGGGTGAGGTCGACGCCTGGTGCACGAAGTGCAAGCTTGTGCTGAATCACCGCGTCATCGCAATGGTTGGGCCGGTTCCTGCGCGCGTCGAATGCTCTACGTGCGGCTCCCATCACAATTTCCGCGCGCGAGCGCCAGGCGAGAAAGCCGAAAAGGCCGAGAAGACACGCCCAACGAGCACTCGCGCGAGCGGCGCGAGTGGTGGCTCGCCTTCTCTGCATTCGGCGCGCGGCTCGTCGAGAGCCGCGGCAGCCGCCATCGACCGTGCGCGCGAGTGGGAAAAGGCTATTGCGGGCAAGGGCATACGCGATTTCCGCCCCTACCGCGTAAGCGAAACATTTTCGGAAGGCGAGCTCGTCAAGCATTCCAAATTCGGCGACGGCGTTGTCACGCGCATCCTCGACGCACGCAAAGTGGAAATCCTTTTCAAAGACGAATCGCGCATGCTCGCGCAGGGTCTGTCGGACTGACGCGTCAAGGGCTATAGCGCTAGGCGTGAGAGGGTGTTTACCAGCCGTCGCGAACGCCGCGAGGCCAAGGCGGGCCCGAGGAGCCCGCGTAAGCGTACGTTGTGGTACGTGCGCAGGCACCGCAGGGCCCAACGACGGCAATCGCGGCGCGCAGCAGGCTGGTAAACAGCCTCTGAGAACGCGCTCGAAACTTTCTTCTGTGCTCGCTGCTGCTGGCATTGCCGTATTCGTGCTCGCGGAAACGACGACCGCGAGACGCGCCACCGCAACACCACTAGACCGAGCCCGCTTTCAAGTTGACGCGAGTTCGAGGCGGTCGGCGAGGAGCGGACCGGAACAGCCTGCTTCGGCTTTGAGGACCGCCCCGGAGCCGCCAACGAAGAAATCGCGTCAAATCGAAAGCGGGCAGATCGCGAGGCTGGATGCCGAAGCACAAGCCCCTGCCATTGATGTGAGGCTCGCGCCTTCCGCGTCAGGAGTGCTCGGCGCATGGCTCATGTGCGGACCATTCCGCGCCGGTAAGCCTGCTCTCGAAGCGGCCCCAATCGGTATTTCGGGCGGCGTTGCAGAAGCTTTGCTCACACCCGAGCTCGGAGCGAGCCTTGGCGAAGCGCGCGACCTTGGCAACGGCAAGAAGCTGCCCCCTGCCCGTTGGCTGCTCGCTTCAACGGCAAGTACAGAGGCCGATTTCGGCCCAAGCGGTGATCGCCCAGTCGATGTGAAGGCAGCCCTTGACGCGGGTGGCATGACCAACGTTGTCGCGTACGCCGCGGGCGTGATTTCCGTAAAGCGCGCTGGACGCCACTACCTTCTTCTCGGCATCGACGACGGCGTGCGCGTGAGCGTCGATGGGAAAGTGGTTTTTGCGCGCGACGACGCAAGACCGGTCCGCGAAGACGACGACGTTGTCCCACTCGACCTTGCCGAAGGCGAGCACACCATCGTCCTCAAACTTCACCAACATGAAGGTGCGTGGGCGATGCGGGTGCGGTTCGTCGACTCGTCGCTTCGAGTACCACTCGGAAGCTACCTGCGCCTGCCCGGAACGAGTGCCGATGACGCGCGCGGCCTGGCCGCGAAAATGTCATGGCTTTCGATCGACCGCACGTTCGATGCAGTAAGCCATTCTCCAAGCTATCGTCCCACGCTCAAGGTTCGTTTTCCTGAAGGCGCGCCGCGCGGCGTTCCTATTTTGATAACCGCGAAACTCGCTCGAGAAGGTCACGACGCGCCGATATTCGATCTTCAAGCAGGCAGCGTTACGGTGACGGCAAGCGGCGTGACCGATTTGGCGGTCACGCTGCCTCCGATTACGTCGCTCGGAGCTGACGCCACATTCGAGGCCAGTGTGGCGGGCCGCGTGGTTCGCTTGCCGTTCCCTAGCCGGCCGCTCACCGAACAGGCGCTCGCGCGCGCAACGCGAGCCCTTGCAACGGTCGACGAGCACGCGGCGTGGCTTGCGCCTGGATCGCTCGATTCGGTGCGTTTTCTCACACAAAGGCTCTCGCA
The DNA here is from genome assembly GCA_009780955.1 of Polyangiaceae bacterium. GTDB lineage: Bacteria > Myxococcota_A > Polyangia > Polyangiales > Polyangiaceae > Labilithrix. Next base: position 26,546 of record WQZB01000042.1, read on the forward strand.
TCTCGTGGCTCGTGGCGATGCCGATGCCGATGCCCAGGCCGAAGAAGCACGCGAGCTCGATGGCCTCGCCGCTTCGCTCGAGCGCGGCCGAGACCCTTACCGTGGGAAAGTCGGCCCCGTGCGTCGCGCCATCACGAGCAGCATCGATGGCGCGCTCAGCGAATTCGGGCTTTACGTTCCGGCGGCGTATAGGCCAGATATAAGTCACGACATAAGTCGTAAGTTTCCGCTCATCGTTGGTCTGCACGGACTCAATGGCCGTGCCATGGCCATAATGCGGTGGATGTTCGGCGGAGACGATCCGAAGCGTGATCAGGCGTGGGAAGACCGTCACGTGGGTGCGCTTTTGCCGATCGACGCGTTCGTTGTCACGCCTTCTGCGTATGGCAACACGCTGTACCGCGAGCTCGGTGAAACGAACGTGATGGATGTCATCGACTGGGTGAAAAAAACATTTCCAATCGACCCGGCGCGCGTGACGATCACCGGGCCGTCGATGGGCGGCATTGGTTCGGCGTCGATTCCCCTGCACTTTCCAAACGTTTTTGCAGCCGCGGCTCCGCTGTGCGGCTACCATAGCGCTTTCGTTCGAAGCGACGTGGCGGGTAAGCCGATTCGCCCGTGGGAAAAATTCCTCGCCGAAGAGCGCTCGAATGTTTTTTGGGCCGAAAATGGCGAGCGGCTGCCGCTATGGATTGTGCACGGCAAACAAGACTTGCCCGAAGCCAACAGCGGCGTGCTCATCGACCGTTATCACGAACTGAATTTTCCAGTGAAACACGAGCACCCCGACAAGGGGCACAACGTCTGGCAAGAAACCTATGACGAGCTCAAAGGTGTCAAGTGGCTCGCTCAGCATGCGCGCGATTTGCATCCCGCTCATGTGCGCTTCAAAACGTCGCGAACGCGCTGGAACCAAAGCGCATGGATTACGATCGACGAGCTTGCAGCCGCATCGGGCTGGGGCGAAATCGATGCGCGCATCGCGCGCGCGCACAAGAAAAACAGCGTTGTCGCCAAAACCCGCGGCGTCGATGCGCTGACCTTCACGCGCGACCCTGCCCTTATCAACCTCGATGCACGCGTCGAGGTGATCATCGACGCGCAAGCATTAAAGTTTGATTCTGGCGAAGATCTGCGTGTGCACAAAGAGGGCACGGTTTGGCACAAAGGCCCTGCCACTCACAATGCCCCCTACAAGCATGGCGCCATAACAGGCCCTATTCGCGATGTGTTCTATGGCCCCGTGCTCTTGGTTTACGAGTCGAGCGCGTCGAGCTCCGAAGGCGCCATGGCGAGCGAGATCGTGGCACGATCGCTTGCGCGGATTCGCCCCGGAGTGCACGTCGCGTACCCAATCATGAGCGACGCCGAATTTTTTACCAAAGGTGAAGCGCTCGATAACGATCGGTCGCTCGTTCTCGTTGGGCGCCAGAACCGCGTGCTCGAAGCCATGGAAAGCGCCGCAACCCAGGCCATGGCGCACCCGTTGCCCATCAAAGTGTCGGCCGGCGCGATTGCGATTGGCACCGAGCGCATCACCGGATCATCCCTTGGTGCGGCGTTCGTTTACCCAAACCCAACTCGCCCCGATCGCTACATCGTCGTGGTTGCCGGCGCGGACGTAACAGGAATGCTGCGCGCGCTCTCCTTGCCGGATTTGCTGCCGGACTTCGTGGTGTGGGACGAGGCACTCGTGCCCTCGCGTGGCCAGACGCTTCTCAACGCGGGAGCGGTGCGCGCTGGAGGTTTCTTCACGAAAGACTGGGCTCTACCAATAAACTTTGGTGACCCACGCAGGCCGCGGTAACACGACGGCCGAACACGATGTTCGGCAGCAGTGTTACATTGACGCCAATGACTGGCTCGTCCGCCCGCGCTTCGCACACGACAAAGAGGCCAAAGAGGCCAACGAGATTTGCGGCCGCGAGGCTGCTTGGGCTGCTGACCACGCTTGTCACGCTTGCGGTGCTTTTTTGGGCACCCGTTGCCCTGGCGTTCAAGCCGCCACCCATCGATAGCCACGTGATGGACACGGCCGGGGTGCTCTCGCCCGCTCAAGTCGAGCAGGTCGATCGCAAGCTTTCACGCGCTCGAGAGCAAACTGGCTTTGCCGTTGTCGTTTTTGTTCCAAGCTCGCTCGAAGGCGAATCGATCGAAGACGTTGCCTACACCACATTCAACACATGGAAGGTTGGCTCGGCCAAAGGCGACGATGGTGTGCTTTTGGTCATTGCGCCGCAAGAGCGCAAAACGTTCATTGCAACAGGCAAGGGTGTTGGTGGCGCGCTCACGGATTTGCAGTCGAGCCACATCAACCGCGACGTGATCAATCCGCTTCTCCGGCAAGGGCAATACTACGAGGCCATCAACCGCGGCACGAGCGCGATCCTTGGCGAGCTTACCGCGGGCACACCAGGCGGCGTGAGCGACCCCGGGATGCACGCGCAGCGCGGACAGCCAGGCGCGCGCGATGTTGTGCGATCGGGCGTGTACATTGTTGGATTCATCCTTGTCATCGTCCTCGCCATTGTGTCGCCAACCTTCCGCAGCCTCCTTTTCTGGATGCTGATTTTCGGTCGCGGAGGCGGAGGCGGTCGAGGTGGCTTCGGCGGCGGGGGCAGTGGCTATCGTGGCGGCGGCGGAAGCACGGGTGGGGGCGGCTCGAGCGATGATTGGTGACCGCCGCGGTTGGGCGCCATAAATGGCGCCCCTACGATGATGCGTTCTTGAATGTAGGGGCGCGATTCATCGCGCCCTCGGCGCCCCTACCTCTTTCGACGGCCTTTGACGCGATCGCGATCATCAGTAGGGGCGTATGGCCATACGCCCCTACTGGCGCCGATGCCGCCACCAGTGCCTGTTGTGCGCGTGCGAGCAAAGCGGCCTGCACCAACATCGGGCTTGGGACGATCGCTGTGATCGCGCCATGAAGCCCGCCCGGGCTCGCTCGGCCCCCGCTCGCTTGGATAGCGGCCGCTGCTGGATCCCCGCCCTGCACCTCCGCCCCAGTCTTCGGTTACCTCGACGCTTCTGCGAGCGGGAGAGCCGCCGCCATAACGAGGTGAGCGAGGTGAATGCTCGACTGCCGGCACTGGACGCATGCGCCCGCGCTGCAGTGGTTCGCTGCTGCTTGCCCGAGTCGAGCGCGGAACCCCGTAGTTTTTTTTTAGCGCCACAAGCTCGTCGCGCGTCAAGTGGCGGACCTTGCCAGGCCGAAGCCCTTCGACATCGATGCCCGCAAACGACAGCCGCGCCAGACGCATGACCGGAAAGCCCGTGGCTTCACCCATTCGCCGGATTTGCTGATTCCGGCCTTCGCGGATTGTCAACAAAAGCCATGTTTTGTCGCCCTCGTGGCGATCGAGGTGAACTTCGGCGGGCAACGTCATTCCGTCTTCGAGGCGCACTCCTTTTCGCCAAGCGTCGAGATCGGCTTCGGTCATCGCACCTTTAACTTTGATGACGTACACCTTTGGCACGGCGCGCTTCGGATGAAGGAGAGCATCTGCGAACTCGCCGTCGTTCGTCACAAGCAAAACGCCGCTCGTCGCGAAGTCGAGTCGCCCAACGGGGTACACGCGCGCGCCAAGGCTTGTGAGCAAGTCGCGCACGGTGGGTCGACCTTCTGGATCGCGCATCGTCGAAACAACACCACGCGGTTTATGGAGAACCGCGTAGACAAGGTTTTCAGCAACGACACGCTTGCCGTCGACTTCGATGCGATCGCGGCGTTCGTCGGCCTTGACACCGAGTTCAGTGACAACGCGGCCGTTGACGCGCACGCGTCCGGCCACGATGAGTCCTTCAGCAGCACGCCGCGACGCAATGGCTCCGCGCGCGAGAATTTTCTGCAATCGTTCCATGCGGTTTTCTCCAGGACTTGGCAGACTCTATGGACGCCCTTGACTGTCACGTATGTTCACGTAGTGTACATTCACGAAGGTAGGGCACCGTCAAGCGGTTCGCTTCCTTCGCAAGCCCGGTGTAAGGCATCAAGCTTTCCCAGCCATCATGCGGAAGAAGATCTCGACCACCATTTATGTGACGCCGGAGCAGGCTGATAAGTTGAAGCTCTTGCACGAGCGCACAAAGGTGCCGGTTGCGGTTTACATCCGCGAGGGAATCGACCTCGTGCTCCGCCACTACACGCACCTTTTGCCCGGGCAGCTCGCGCTCGTCAACGCCGACCAGGTCAACGCAAGCGAGGCGCGCGAATCACGTGAATCACCAAGGCCTCCTGATGTTGCCAACAGCCCCGCTGCTCAAGTGCCGGTGAACACCGATGTGCGCGACACGCGCGACACGCGCGACACGCCATCGTCAGCCGCCGTTGGCCAGAAGTAGTCGCGAGAGAACCCGTTCGGTGCTCCGCATCTGGGTTAGGTTGCCACCCTCCAAAAGCGATGCCTTTCCCTCAATCCAAAATTCGCAATTTTTCAATCATTGCACACATCGATCACGGCAAATCCACGCTTGCCGATCGAATTCTCGACATCACCGGCGCGGTTACGCAGCGCGAGGCGCGCGAGCAGTTCCTCGACAAGATGGACATCGAACGCGAGCGAGGCATTACGATCAAGGCGCAGAATGTCCGGCTTCGCTACAGCGCCAAAAATGGCGAAGTGTACCAACTGAATCTCATCGACACGCCAGGCCACGTCGACTTCAACTACGAGGTTTCGCGAAGTTTATCAGCATGCGAAGGCGCCATTCTCGTTGTCGATTCCACACAAGGCGTACAAGCCCAAACGCTTGCCAACGTGTACCTCGCCATCGATCAAGGCCTCGAGATTCTTCCGGTGCTCAACAAAGTGGACTTGCCTTCGAGCGACGTCGACAAAACGAAGCAAGAAATTGAGCAAATCATCGGCCTTGATACCGCCGATGCCGTGGCATGCAGCGGCAAAACCGGAGTGGGCGTGCCTGACATTCTCGAGCAAATCGTGCAGAAAGTGCCTGCACCCAAGGGCCGGGAGGATGGACCACTTCGCGCGCTCATTTTCGACTCGTGGTACGACACCTACCGCGGCGCGATGATCATGTTTCGCGTGGTCGACGGTACGATTCGTACCGGCGACAAGGTTCGATTCCTAGCCACGAAGCGCGAATACGAAGTGACCGAGCTTGGCACGTTTACTCCGCACCCCAGCGCGCTCGACGAAATTGGTCCGGGCGAGGTCGGCTTTCTTGCCGCAAACATCAAAAGTGTTCACGACACGAAAGTTGGCGACACCATCACGCATGCACCAAGCCAAGCGCACAAAGCGGCCACGATGGCATTGCCTGGCTTCAAAGAAGTGAAGCCCATGGTTTTCGCGGGCGTTTTCCCTGCCGACAGCACAGATTACCCGGCTTTGCGCGATGCACTCGAAAAGCTACAAATGAACGATGCAGCCTTTAGCTTCGAGGCCGATTCGTCGGAAGCCCTTGGTTTTGGCTACCGATGTGGCTTTCTTGGATTGCTGCATATGGAGATTATTCAAGAGCGGCTGGACCGCGAATTCAATCTCGATTTGATTACCACCGCGCCAAGTGTGGTTTATCATGTGTATACGACCGCAGCGTCAACCGAGATGGTGGTGGTCGACAACCCGGCAAAGCTTCCGCCGCCGCAAAACATCGACCGCATGGAAGAGCCGTTCGTCAAGCTCACGGTGCACGTGCCGCAACAATACGTGGGCGCCGTGCTCACGCTTTGCCAAGACAAGCGCGGCACGCAGCTCGACATGACATGCCCAAGCGCTGACAGGTATATCATTGTTTACGAAATTCCGTTTGCCGAAGTGCTCTTTGATTTTCATGACAAACTAAAAAGCATATCGCGCGGATATGCCTCGATGGATTACGAGCTCGTCGGCTACAAGCCCGGCAACCTCGTCAAGGTGGACATGCTGGTCAACGGCGATCCGCTCGATGCGCTGAGCATCATCGTGCATCGCGACCGCGCCTACAACCGCGGGCGGGCCCTTGCCGAAAAGCTCAAAGAATTCGTGCCGCAGCAGCAATACGAAGTGGCCATTCAAGCGGCCATTGGAGGGAAAATCATTGCGCGCGAAACCGTGCGCGCGCTTCGCAAAGACGTGACCGCAAAGTGTTATGGGGGCGACATTTCACGAAAGCGGAAGCTTTTGGAAAAGCAAAAAGAAGGCAAAAAGCGCATGAAGCAAGTGGGCAACGTGGAGATCCCGCAAAAGGCTTTTTTGGCCATTCTCAAGGTTGATTCGTAGTCGCAATGGAACGACGGAGTCGTACCATATCAGGGGCGCAGCATGCTGCGCCCCTACCGATGCGTTCGCCAACGATGAAATCATCTCGATTTGAAACCGGAAGGCTTGACATGAGGGGCAAAGCAGTTTCCTTTGGGCAGCACTTCGATGTCTGCAAAAATCGCTGCCCTGACCGCACGCATCAATGCTGACGAACCAGGCGGAGAGAACACGAACGGCGTTTGGACCTACGAGGGTTCGATGCCGTTCGCCGATTTTGGCGCGGCGGCTCTAGACGCCGATGTACCGCAAGTGCATCGCTTCAAGCTAACGAACGGCTTGCGCTTGCTGCTTCTCGTGGATCACAGCGCGCCAACATTTAGTTACTTTACTTGGTTTCGTGTTGGCTCGCGCCACGAGAAATGTGGAAAATCGGGCTTGGCACATTTGTTCGAACACCTGATGTTCAACGAAACTGAAAATTATGCAGCAGGCGAATTCGATCGCAAGCTCGAAGAAAACGGAGCGGAGTCGAACGCCGCAACCTGGCTCGACTGGACTTACTATTACGAGTCGTTACCCAAAGACCGACTCGCCCTCGCCGTGAAACTCGAAAGCGAACGAATGCGTCACCTCGTTCTGCGAGAGCCGCAGGTCGCCAGCGAAAAAGACGTGGTCGCAAACGAACGGCGCATGCGCGTGGACAACGACGTGGAAGGCAGCGCCAACGAAACGCTCTACAAGCTTGCTTTCCAAGAGCACCCTTACCAATGGCCCACCATTGGCTGGATGCAAGACATCGAAAACTTCACCGTGGACGATTGCACTTCCTTTTATAAAACATTTTATGCACCAAACAATGCCACCATCGTCGTGGTGGGAGACGTGCACGAACGCGATGTTCTAAAAAAGATTCGCGCTGATTATGGGAAAATACAATCATCGATTTTGCCCGAAGAGGACACGACGCCCGAACCGCTGCAGCAGGGCGTTCGCGAGCTCGTGCTGGAAAAACCAACGGCAAGTGCAAAAGTGCTCCTGGGCTATCATGGACCGGCCCTCGGCGATGCTAGCCATGCCACCTTGTCGGTCTTGAATGAAGTGCTTTTTGGCGGTCGCGCCGCGCGAATGTACCGCGCGCTCGTGATTGACAATGAGTTTTGCACTGATTTGCGCGGCTGGGTATCCACATTCAAAGATCCGGGGCTTTACGAAATGTATTTCACGGCGCGCCCCGGCGTGGCCATCGACGACATCCTCACGGTGGCCGATGGTGAACTTGCCAAGGTGCGCGAATCCCTCGTTACCGAAGACGAGCTCGTGCGCGCGAAAGCCAGGCTCGAACTCGGGCTTTTTCAATCGCTTGAAACCATGAGCGGCAAGGCCGAGCAAATCGGTTTCTACGACACGGTGCTTGGCGACCCAACCGCGGCATTCCGCAGGCTCGAAGCCTATCGCCGCGCAACTGCCGGAGAGCTGCGAACAGCCGCGAGACGATACTTCACTCTTGATGCACGAACGATCATTCGCGTCGTGCCCGATGCAAAGGCAAACAAGACAGGCAAGGAGAGCGCAGCGTGACACGCGAAGTTCACAGCACGCATGACACGACGCGCACGATGCGCTTCGACCTTGGCGGCGGAGCGGTGGGCTTTGTCGAAAGCGCGACAGCGGTGCCGCTCGTGTCCATCGTGGTGGCGCTGCGAACCGGATCGGTCGCTGATCCTGATGGCAAGGACGGCGTTTTTCGTTTGATGGCGCGCATGCTGCGCCGCGGTAGTCATGGCATGTCCGCCATCGAAGTCGAGCATGCCATCGACCAGCTTGGCGCCGAGCTTGGCCTCGACGTTTCGCCGTCGACGGCAAGCCTGCACGGTCAAGTCATTCGGCGTAATTTGCGGCCGTTTTGCGAACTTCTCGCGACCATCGTGGGCAAACCAACCTTTGCCGAAGACGAGTTTTTGCGCCTGCGCCGCGAGAGCATCGCCGAGATTTACGACGCACGCGACAACGACCGCGCGCTCGCAAGTCGCGCATTTCGACGAGCGCTTTTTGCGGATCACCCTTATGCGCGCAGCGCCTCCGGGCGGCCATCGTCGCTCGAGAAATTGACACGCGACGATGTGGTCAGCGCCTACCAGCGTCATTTCGTGCGTGCCGATTGCGTGATTGGTTTTGCCGGCGCAATCACGGAAGCCGAGGCGCGCGAACTCGGCGCGCTCATCGCCGGCGCCCTACGAGAAAAGAGTGATGGGGGAGATGGGCACGACGGGCCGGCGCAACCGGTCGACATCCCCGAACCCAAACCGCCGGCAGGCCGCTCGCTCATCTTTGTCGACAAGCCAGAGCGCACCCAAACACAAATCCTCATCGGCACACTCGGCACCTTCCCGCACGACGCCGATCACTTCCCACTCGTCTGCGCCACCGCAATTTTGGGTGGCACATTCACTTCACGCATGATGCGCGAAATCCGAAGCAAGCGCGGCTGGTCGTATGGAACGAGCGCACGCTTGACCATCGACCGAAGGCGACATGCCTTCGTGATGGCGGCATTTCCAGCTTCGAACGACTGCGCGCCGTGCATTTCGCTCGAACTCTCCATGCTCGAACAATTCGTCCGAGGTGGGGTATGGCAACGCGAGATTTCGTTCATCAAAAACTACATCGTAAGATCGCATGCTTTCGATATCGATACGGCTCCAAAGCGGCTCGGCCAGGCGCTCGACAGCGAGCTTCTCGCGTTGCCCGAGGATTACTACACGCATTACCTCGATCATGTGCGCGCGGTTACTCCCACGACGGCGAGTGCAGCGATCACGGCGCGGATCTCGCCGGACAACCTCGTTGTCGTCGTCGTTGGAACCGCGAGCGACATCGTCAACCAAGTGACGGCGGCCATTCCACGGCTTGCACGCCACGAAGTCATTCCCTTCGATCGCGAGTAGAGGGCACCCCTTGTGGGTGCCCCCTGTAAAGCCTGATGAACAGCAAGCGACCCTTGGTTTTCGTGAGCGCAGCGCTTCCCAGCGACTGGGTGCTGCGCCTTGCCTCGCAATTCGAAGTCATCACGGGCGAAGACGGAGTCCGCTCGGCCGCTTTCGCCGCGTGCCGCGAGCGCATCGAGGCACTTGTTGCCCTTGTAACCGACCACGTCAACGACGCTTTGCTCGCCACGACACCGCGACTTCGCATCGTGGCCAACGTCGCGGTCGGTGTCGACAACATCGATCTTGCGGCGTGCGCAAAACGCGGTGTCCTTGTCACCAACACCCCTGATGTGCTCACCGAGTCCACCGCCGATCTTGCCTTCGGTCTGCTACTGGCCGCAGCCAGGCGCATTGCCGAAGGCGACAGGCTCGTGCGAAAAGGAGGCTTTACGGGTTGGACCCCCACCTTCATGCTCGGCACACGCGTGCATGGTGCAACGCTCGGCATCGTTGGCTTGGGGCGTATCGGCCAAGCGGTCGCGCGGCGCGCTCGCGGGTTTCGCATGAATGTATTATACACTCAAAGGACGAAGCTATCCGAAGACATCGAGAGCGCGCTTGGCGCGACGTTCGTGGCCTCGCTGGACGACATGCTCGCCCGGGCAGATGCCGTGAGCATCCATTGCCCGCTCACGGCCGAAACCCGCCACCTTTTCTCGCAGGGCAGGCTCGCGCGCATGAAGCACGGCTCGGTGCTGGTCAACACCGCACGCGGCCCCATCGTCGACGAGGCTGCTCTTGCGAGCGCACTCGCCAATGGGCCACTCGCAGCCGCAGGGCTCGATGTTTACGAAGCCGAGCCGAGTGTGCACCATGCACTTCTTTCGCAACAGAATGTCGTGCTCGCGCCCCACATCGGCAGCGCTGACCGCACATCACGCGAAGCCATGGCCGCCATGGCCGTAGACAACGTCATGCGCGTGCTTGGGGGTGAGCCGCCGCTGTCGCCGGTCGAATCCAGGTAATTCCACCGCTCCGTCTGCCGAAAAACCTCAGAGCATGTTTACCAGCCTGCTGCGCGCCGCGATCCCTGCGTTGGGTCCTGCTGCAGTGCCTGCGCACGTAGACTCGCGCGCTTTTGTGACATGGAGGGCACCCGCGCCATCTTCTTCTGAAGGACCAACCGTGCCCCCTCATGCCCCTGATCCGCCGCCTTCTTGTACCACTTCAGCGCCTCTGCATTATTCTTCGCGACTCCTCGGCCTTCGGCATACATCACACCAAGGTTGAACTGCGCGTCCGCGTACCCCCGTTCAGCCGCGCTTTTGTACCATCTCACCGCCTCGGCTTCATCTTTCGCGACGCCTTGGCCTTCGGCATACATCAACCCAAGGGTATTTTTCGCGTAGGTGCTCCCCTGGGCCGCCGCCTTCTTGTACCACTTCAGCGCTTCGACTTTATCCTTCGCGACTCCTCGGCCTTCGGCATACATCTGCCCAAGGTTGCCTTGCGCTTCCGCGTTCCCCTGCTCCACCGCCTTCGTCGTCCACTTCAGCGCCTCGGCATCATCCGGCGCGACGCCTAGGCCTTCGTAATACATAAACCCAAGGTTGGTTTGCGCGTTCGCGTTCCCCTGCTCCGCCGCCTTCCTCCACCACTTCACCGCCTCGGCTTCATCCTTCGGAACGCCTCGGCCGTTGGCATACATCACACCAAGGTTGAATTGCGCTTCGTCATTCCCTTGGTTCGCGGCCTTCCTCCACCACTTTATTGCTTCTGCGTCATCCTTCTCGACGCCTAGGCCGTTGGCGTACACAAACCCGAGTTCGAATTGCGCTTTCGCGTGCCCCTGCTCTGCCGCCCTCCTCCACCATTTAACCGCCTCGACTTCATCCTTCGCGACTCCTCGGCCGTTGACATACGCAAGCCCAAGGTTGAATTGCGCTTTCGCGTGCCCCTGCTCTGCCGCCCTCCTCCACCATTTAACCGCCTCGGCTTCATCCTTCGCGACGCCTAGGCCGTTGACATACGCAAGCCCAAGTTTGGTCTGCGCGTCTGCGTGCCCCCGATCCGCCGCCTTCTTGAACCACCCCGCCGCCTCTTTGTCCCACCACGCCACCTCGGATTCATTCTTCGCAACGCTCCGGTTCTTGACACACATCATCCCAAGGCCGAATTGCGCGTCTGCGTTCCCCTGTTTCGCCGCCTTCCCGTACCACCTTACCGCCTCTACATCATCCTTCGCGACTCCTCGGCCTTCGGCATACATAGATCCAAGTTTGGTCTGCGCTTCCGCGTACCCCTGGTCCGCCGCCTTCCTAAACCACCTCACCGCCTCCGCGTCATCCCTCGCGACTCCTCGGCCTTCGGCATACATCACACCAAAGACAGTTTGCGCAACCACGTGCCCCTGATCCGCCGCCTTTCTCCACCACTTAATCGCCTCTGCATCATCCTTCGCAACGCCTAGGCCTTTGGCATACATCACACCAAGGTTGAATTGCGCGTCCGCGTTTCCTTTTTCTGCGGCTCGCCAAACGGGTTCCTGTGGCTGGGCGTTGCTCTGCTCGATCGTGCCTGTCGGACGAGGGTTCGGCGCCGACGCACACCCATACGTCGCCAAGGGAAGCACAATCAGCATGGCCATCAACGCCCTTGTTAAACGAATTCTCATGGTTCCTCCATCAAGCAAAAAGCAGTCTGGTTCGCGTAAACGGTGGGCCATACACACCCTGACACTACTTCACGAGACCTTTTCCGTGTGGCGGGACTTATTCTGACCCCGTTTTTGTTTTTGGCCACGTTCGACAGCCAGCATCGGCCAGAACCGGCGCGGGATCCGTCGGAGAGCAACGGCCCGACCTGGAGGGACGACGGCGAGCGGTCTAATAAGGCCACAATAAAGGCAGCACCAGCACCATCACGATGCCGAAAAGGATTTGCAGAGGCAAACCCACTTTCACATAATCCATAAACGTATATTGCCCCGCGGACATCACGAGGGCGTTGGGAGGTGTCGAGAACGGGCTCGCAAAACACATGCTAGCCGCTACCGTTACGCCAAACAGAAGGGGGTAAGGGCTAATACCGATTTCGAGGGCAGAACGCAATGCAATAGGAGTAAAAAGTACCGCCGTAGCAGTATTGCTGATAAAAAGCGTAAGGAACGAAGTGGCAAAATAGATACCTGCCATCAAGGCCATAGGACCAAAGCTTCCCAGCCCTTCCACCAATCCTCTGGATATGTGTTCCGTGGCGCCGGTTTTTTCAATCGCCGACGACATGGGCAACATGGCACCAATCAATACGACACTTTCCCAGTTGATGGTTTTGTAGGCCTCCTCGACGTTGCGGAAACACCCCGTGAGCACCATTCCCACGGCCGTCATCATCACGGCCGTAACGGCAGGCACCACATTGAAACCCATGAGTACCACCATGCCAATCATCAAGATCGCCGCCAGAGGCGCTTTATGGTCGAGCGTGATCTTCGATGCTTCGGTGAGCGGTTGCCCGATGACCACCCACTCCGCCGATTCCTCGGTCAGCCGCGCGATGTCGTTCCATTCGCCCTGAACCAAGAGCACGTCGCTCGACTGGATTTTCTCGTCTTTCAGATCTTGCAGGATGTACTTTTTCTTGCGTCGGATCCCCAGAATATTCACTCTGTATTTTTCGCGGAAACCCGAATTTCTAGCCGACTGATTCACCAATCGCGAGGTGGGGAACACCACGACTTCGGCAATCCCAATCTCGTCAAACCGGAGCTTGCCGGCAAAGGCAGGCGCTTCTTCCTCCGATTCGTGCATGTCGATCATGTCGACCTTGTTTTCGGCCGCGAAAAGCCGCACCTGCTCGAATGAGCCGGAAAGATACAGCACGTCGTTCTCGATGATCACGGTTTCGGGGCCGGCCAATTTTTGATTGATGGTTTTCAGAAACGGATTATGGTTGTTGGCACGGCGTCTGATTTCCAACACATTGATGTTGTATCGCTTTGGTATTTTCAATTCCTGCAACTTCTTGCCAGTCAACGCCGATCCAGGAATCGATCGCACACGGAATAGGTTTTGCGAAAGCTGGTATTCGTTGGCCAGGTCCCCCAGCGATTTCGATTTCTTGGTTTCGCTAGCATTCTTGTTTTTCGTGAGAAAAATTTTGCTCAAAGGGCCAAGGGCAACAATCCCCAGCGGGAGGCAAATCAAGCCGACAGGCAAAAACGAAAAAAACGAAAGGCCTTGGAAGCCTGCCTCCCTGAGAGCACTGTCGATCACCAAGTTTGGCGGGGTTCCGATCAGGGTCAACATTCCGCCCATGCTGCTGGCAAAGGCCAGGGGCATCAGAAAACGGCTCGGGCTGGTGTTGGCCGCCGTGGCCAGGCTCACCACGATCGGAAGCATCAAGGCCACCGTGCCGGTGTTGCTTATGAAACCCCCGATGGTGGCCGTTACCAGCATCACCAGCACGAATAGTCTCGTCTGGCTGTTGCCTGCCAGAGTGAGTATTTTTCTGCTAATTACATTGGCCAATCCGGTACGAAAAATACCACCTCCCACCACGAACAGCCCAATCATCATAATAATAATGGAACTCGAAAACCCAGCGAGAGCTTCCGCGGGCGTCAGGATGTCGAACAACATCAGAAGGATGAGCGCACACAGCGCGACGAGATCCGAGCGGATTTTGCCTGTTACGAAGAAGACCGTGGCGACGGTCAATATGATTAATGTGATGAACATTTGCAGCGAGAGGATCGAAACGTCGAAGCGAAGTCGTTATGAATTATTTGAGCCATGTAGGGGCGTATGGCCATACGCCCCTACGAAGATATGCGTTTCGTTGTAGGGGCGCCATTCATGGCGCCCGACCGCGTGGCGTTTTGGAATCCATACCATTGGTAGATCCCGAGGGCGCGATGAATCGCGCCCCTAGATTCGTTTTGCATCAAGTGTCATCCGTGCAACCCACAAACACATGGCTGCATTCACGGCACAAAACACGCGCAGCATGAACGGCCCCCCAGCAAATAGGACTTCGCCGCTCATGGCAAGCTGCACGCAAAGCGCCGCACTGCCAAGTGCATATCCCCCCACGGCACCGCGCAAGCGCTTGCTGCCAAAGAAAAGTGCCACGAGCAGGAATGTTGGCGCCGCGCTGGCGAGAATTAGCCATTTGTGCGCAGCCGCCGAAAATAGCAAATCCCACTCTCCCACAGGCTTGATGAAGAGCTCGGTCACCCAGCGCAGGCTGCCCGCACGCGCCGGCACTCCAAACACGGGCAACACGGGCAATAGCCCTACGCCCGCAACCAAAGCGGCTGCCATTTTGCCTACGCCTCGCTCGATGGAACCCCCTTTCCTTTTGATGTGCCGAGCGACGGCCAACGCAAGCCCGAAGAGCACGAGCAGACGAACCACGACGTGGGTGAAGTGCGTAGAAAAGACGGATTTCCCGGCGTCGAGAATCCCAGCGCCAAACAAGTTTTTATCGTTTTTCGGGATTGCCGTAGCCTGCAAAACTTCGCGCACGGCATCTGGATTCGTAATGCCCTGACCCATAGCGAGCGCGGCGGCGGCGGCAACGTGAGGAGACGCCATGCTCGTGCCGTTGAAAACGCCCCACATTTCGCATTTGTTTTTGCCTTCGTCGCAAATCGTTTGCTGCGTGACCGACACCCCTGGCGCGCCAATGGCCACTTCGGGCCCGCGCGACGAGAACCATGCGAGATTGTCGTTTCGGTCGGTTGCACTCACGGCAATCACATCGGCATACGCTGCGGGATAGCCAACCGATTTGCCGGAATTGCCCGCAGCCGCAACGACAACCACACCTTTCTTGGAGGCGTACTTGACCGCGTTCTCGACAACCTTGCTTCGGATGGGAGAGCCGAGTGACAGATTCACGACGTTGGCGCCGTGATCGGCTGCCCATCGAATTCCCTCGGCAACGTCGGCCATCGTGCCCCAGCCTTGCTTCGACAGCACCTTGACGGGCATAAGCTTCGCGCAGTGCGCGAGACCGGCAACGCCAACACCGTTGTTCGTTGTCTGGGCGATCGTTCCGGCGACGTGCGTGCCATGACCTTGGTCGTCGGCGGCAATATCGTTATTACCCACGAAGTTGTAACCACCCACGCAGGATGTACCTGCCAGATCGGTCCCCTTCATGAAACCGCTCTTGTCGTAACAAGCAATGCCCGTATCGACGACGGCCACGGTAACGCCCTGCCCGCACGCATAATCCCACGCGCGCTCGGCGCCCACGCGCGTCATGTGCCACTGCTCGCCAAACTTTGGATCGTTCGGAGTAAACAATGCTTTGGCAACGATGACGGGCTCGACCGCTTCCACGCGCGAGTCGCTCGTGAGGCGCGCGATGAGCTCGCCCAAGCGCGACGCATCAATGTTGGCAATGGCAATGTTGCCATCGTTTTTGACGCCAGGGCTGTTGTCACGCAAAGCAATATGAAATTCGCTGCCGAGGCGCTCGATATCGGCGTCGGTCAGATCGTCTTTCACATCCACGACGATCTCACCCGGCATGACGTCGGGCAGACTCTCGAGAAACTGCGAGGTTGGCGCATTCGACGGCGCAAGATCGATTCGTTCCTGCTCCGCATAGGCGGGCTGCCCCACCGCGAGCCCAAAAGCACACGATGCGAAAGTGACAATGGCGCGCTTCATGATTTGGATCCTCGTACAATTCTAACACGACTGCCGGAACTTCCCCTACGTGCGCAGACACCGCAGCGCCAACGGCGAACGAAGGCCAACGAAACGAAGAGGTCAGTCAAAATCGCCTCAAGTCGTGTTACATTTACATTTTTTGTGATCGCACGAGGCTTCCCGGCGGAAGCAGCGCGCTGCCCGTGGCCGATGCCGCACGCTGCGCTTCGGTCAAGCGAGCCTTCATGAGAGCATTGGCCGCAGCAGGATCGCCCGCTGCGAGAATGCCGCGCACAAATACTTCGGCTGCCTTGTATGAGCTTCGCGCGAGCGGCGAGCTTGCCACGAACGAAAAGCCCATTTCTCGCCCCGCATTGGCGTAACCCTCGAATGTTTCGGGTGTGACGAAGCGATCGACGGGCGCATACTTCGGCGTTGGCCGAAGGTACTGGCCCAGCGTCACGATGTCGACGCCAACCTTGCGGAGATCTTGCATCGTTTCGAAGATTTCTTCATCGCGCTCGCCAATGCCGACCATGATGGACGACTTGGTGATCCGCGAAGGATCACGCTCTTTGACGTGCTCGAGCACGCGCATGGACAGTTCGTAGCTACAGCGCGCATCGCGAACGCTATTTTGCAGGCGCCGAACCACTTCGATGTTGTGAGCCCAAACGCCGGGTTTGCTGTCGACGGTCGTGTCCACGTAATCGAGGTGGCCGCCAAAGTCGCCGAGCAGCGTTTCGATGACGATGTCGGAGCGCAGCTCGCGAAGGCGCGTCACGGTTCGTGCAACATGCGATGCGCCGCCGTCGAGTAAATCATCGCGATTGACCATGGTGAGCACGACGTACTGCAAGCCAAGTCGAGCAATCGCGCGCGCCACGTGCTCAGGCTCGCGAACGTCGACGGCACCGCGTGGATCGCCGCTTTTGACCGCGCAGAAACGGCAGCCGCGCGTGCAAACATCACCAAGAAGCATCACCGTCGCGGTGCCCTGGGTCCAGCACTCACCCACGTTCGGACAGCGCGCTTGCTCGCAAACGGTGTGGAGATCGAGCTCGCGAAACGTATTTTTGAGTTGTCCGTAGGCATCGCCCCCAGGTACGCGCACCCTGAGCCAATGTGGCTTTGGAGAAAAACGCGATTCGGGCTTGGGATGATGGCTCACGACGCCGCTAACGTAGCTTTCAAACGCTTCCAACAGCAAGGTAAGAGGGGGTAACAGTCGGAAACACCTTTGCGCAAAGCCGTGGTAAGACCAGCAAAAAGTCGGAGAGACTCACATGGAAATTCGAACGATTGGCGTGCTTGGAGCCGGGCAAATGGGCAGCGGAATTGCGCAAGTCGCAGCCGCTGCGGGCTTCGATGTCGTCATGGCGGACGCATCGATGGAGCTTGCGCAGAAAGGTCGCACGAAAATCGACGCAACCCTTGGGAAGCAAGTCGACAAAGGCAAAATCACGGCCGATGCCCGCGCAGCCCTCGTTGCACGCATCAAGCCGGTTGGTGGGCCCAATGACTTTGGCGATTGCGACCTGATGGTGGAAGCAGCCACCGAGAATGTCGAACTCAAACTCCAATTGATTTGTGCGTGCGATAAGGCCTTGAAGCCGGAAGCCATTCTCGCGAGCAACACATCGAGCATTTCGATTACCAAGCTTGCCGGTGCGACCACGCGGCCCTCGCGCGTCATTGGCATGCATTTCATGAACCCGCCGCCCTTGATGAAGCTTGTCGAAATCGTGCGCGCAGTGCAAACCTCGGATGAAACTTACAATCGTGTTGTAGCGTGCGCCGTCAAAATGGGAAAAGTAACGACCACGAGCCATGACGCACCTGGCTTTCTCGTCAATCGCATTCTCATTCCCATGCTTTGTGAAGCATGCTTTGCACTGCAAGAAGGCGTTGGCACCGCAGCCGACATCGACACGGGCGCAAAGCTCGGTCTAAACCACCCCATGGGGCCACTCGAGCTCGCCGATCTCATCGGGCTCGATACCGTGCTTGCCATTGCCGATGTTCTTCATCGCGACATCGGCGACGACAAATACCGCGCGCCAACCATGCTTCGAAATCTTGTCAGCGCGGGCTGGCTCGGTAAAAAAACGGGCCGCGGCTTTTATCGATACGATGAAAAAGGGGCAAAGTTAGCATGAGCACCACGATCCTCACCGAACGCGATGGCGCCATCGCCACCATCACACTGAACCGACCCGACAAGCTCAATGCGCTGAATGCCGAAATGTTCGCCGCGCTCGATCAAGCCTTTGTCGATCTGTCGAGCAGCACGCAAAACGCGAACGTGGCGTGCGCCATTCTCACCGGCGCCGGCGACAAAGCCTTCGCCGCGGGCGCCGACATCGCCGCCATGCAGAACATGTCCGTCGAACAAGCGCGCGCGTTCTCGGAAACTGGCCATCGCGTCTGCGCGCGCATCGAGCACGCGCCCTTCCCGGTCATCGGCGCCATCAACGGTTTTGCGCTCGGCGGCGGCTGCGAAATCGCCCTAGCGTGCGATTTTCTTTATGCCAGCGATAAAGCCAAGTTCGGCCAGCCCGAAGTAAACCTTGGTGTCATGCCTGGTTTCGGCGGCTCGCAGCGGCTCGCCCGCCGAGTCGGAATCGGCCGCGCGCGCGAGCTTTGCTACACCGGCGACACCCTTGGCGCGAGCGAAGCCTTGCGCATCGGGCTTGTCAACGGCGTTGTCCCGCATGCCGAGCTCTTACCCAAGGTCCGCGAAGTCGCCCTCAAAATCGCGCAGAAAGGGAGGCTTGCCGTCGCCCAATGCAAGCGTGCACTTTACACGGGAGCAGACGTGCCGCTCGACGTCGCCAACGCGCTCGAAGTCCAGTCGTTCGCCATGCTTTTTGGCACCAGCGACCGCGCCGAGGGCATGAAGGCGTTCCTCGAAAAACGCAAGGCCGCATTCACGGGGACGTAGAAGGCAGGGCAGACACGGGGGTCTGCCCCTACAACCAACAACGTAATATCGTAGGGCGCCATTCATGGCGCCCGACCTTAGGGCGCCATAAATGGGTCGAGTAGCCCGAGGGGATTTCACCCTCGGGCCCTCCCAGAACCGGACGTGAGACTCTCGCCTCATCCGGCTCCTCCAATCCCGGCCGCAGGCTTCGCACCGAGACGCCAATGCGCAAAGA
>WQZB01000043.1 GCA_009780955.1 Polyangiaceae bacterium
GAAGCCCCTGATCACGCCAAAGCCATCAACCTGATAGAAGCCATTCTCGCCTGGTGGGCGCGCTCGCAACCGAATACCCAAGTGGAACACAACATAGGCATTCGCTGGGATGAAGAGCACCCCACGGTTGGCCTCGATCCAGATGTATCCGTGTTTCGCCCGGCCTTGCCGCCAGACAGCTCGCACAAGTCCAGCATACACACGTGGGAACCGGGATACTCGGTGCCGATATTGGCCATTGAAGTGGTGAGCCGAACGAATTCGCGCAAAGATTACGAGGTTGTGCCAAAAAAGTGTGAAAGCAGCGGAATTCCGGAGTTGTGCATTTTCGATCCTTTTCTCATCGGGCCTCGACGCACTCGGCGTAGCAATGGCTCCACTTCTGATGAGCACAGACCGCATCGCTTGCAGCTATGGCGTCACGATGAAAGCGGGGAGTTCAACCGCGTTTATGCGGGCGAAGGCCCGGTGTATTCGCCCACGCTCA
Organism: Polyangiaceae bacterium; assembly: GCA_009780955.1. Taxonomy (GTDB): domain Bacteria; phylum Myxococcota_A; class Polyangia; order Polyangiales; family Polyangiaceae; genus Labilithrix. The sequence goes on from WQZB01000043.1 coordinate 488, forward strand.
ATGGGTACTTCATTGCGGTCGACGAAGGCCTCAAATTGCGCATTTCCAGCGACGAAGCCGGTTTGCAATTGTGGTTTACCAGCGAGGAAGTGACGCGAGAATCCGAGAAAAAGGCGTTGGCAGCCGAAGCAGCTGCCCGAAAGTCCGAAAAGGAAGCGTTGGCACGCGTTGCAGAGCTCGAAGCGCAGCTTGCCAAAGCGACGAATTCGTCGAATTCGTAGGGGCACCCCTTTGTGGGTGCCCTCCCTATACGGCGCGCCTCATGAATATGGAAGGCGGCCGCCCCTACGAATATGCGTTTTGTCGGCTGTAGGGGCGTATGGCCATACGCCCCTACGAGATGCGTTGGTTCTGTGCTAACCTGCAATATGCATGATTACAATCGGGTGCGCTGGTTTTCCGGGGCCTGCAACCAGATATTTTAAAGAATTTCTCTTCGTCGAAATCCAAGAAGTGCACCCTACGCGGGTTGGCATGGGCACACTTCGCCGCTGGCGCCGTGAAGCACCGGATGGTTTTACCTTTGCCATGCTTGCGCCGCGCGAAATTGGGCAAGAAGGTTTTCGCGAAGGCAAAGTCGTTGAAACGTCGCTAGAAGCGATGTTCGAAGCCGGCAAAGAGCTCGGCTCGAGCATTGCCATTTTTGTCTCTCCGCCCGACTTTGCGCAGAATCGCGCGAACAAGGCGGCGGTGAAAGACTTTCTTGCAAGCGTTCGCAAAAAGTTCGACCGCGTGGTGTGGGAAGCGCCGCCCAGCTGGAACCCGAGCGACGCTGCCGCGCTCGCCGTTGACGCAAAAGTAATTCCAGCGCGCGATCCGCTCACGCAGGGCATGCTCGATACGCCTGTGGCCTACTACCGAATGCCAGGGCCAGCCGGCCACAAAAGCCGATATGAAGACCACGCGATTCTAAAGCTTTCCGAGCTTGCACACCGTGCCAATCACACCAACGTAACGTACGTTTTTTCGAATGTTGATATGTTTACCGACGCCAAACGCTTCAAGAAAGCCATGAAAATGTGAAATGGCGACGAAAAGCAAATGCGGGCGCCTCTTTTCGGAAGCGCCCGCACGATTGGCAACATCAAGATTGATGCACAATCAGAGACTTGTACAGATTACTCGGCCATTGGGCAGACGTCTTTGCAATTGGTTGTCGCGCAGGTGACGATGGCATCGTATGCTTCAGCAATCGGCATGCTGCCGTCGAGATTTGTGACGGTCTCTTGGCACGAGAGGTCGCAGGCAGCTGGATCATCTGCATCTGGGCACTTGGCCTCGCAGGCAGTGAAGTCGTTGCAGTTGGCAGTCGCGCAAAGATCAGTCCCGTCTTCGGCAGTCCCGAGATCGCAAGCAACGGCGGGGGCCATATCGAAGCACCCCGTAAGCTCGGTGCAGCAGTTCGCCTCGAGGCATACCTGGCACTCGGCGGAGTCAATATCATTTGCTTGATTGACGACGTCGCAGGTTTGGCTGGTGTTGCCAGTGTCACCGGTGTCACCAGTACCAGTATTGTCGCCAGTGCCGTCGCCGGGGGTTTGATCGACCACGACGCCGCTGTCGTCTGAGCTGGATGAGCAACCGACAGCAAGCACGCCGGTGCCAAGCGCTGCAATGGCAAGCGCTGTGAAGGTAGTCAACTTTGTATTCAAATTCATCGGATGCTCCTCAAAAAGGGAAGGGGGAAACGAAAGGTTGATTGGGCGGGCGATTGGACGTGCCGAGCGCCCGCAATGTTCAATGCTGCCACAGAATAGGGGAACGCGCCGCATTAGGCCAGCGATTCGCAGTAAATTTGTGTAAATGCGACCTGTTTCCTCACCAAGCAATCTCAAGCGTTGGCCACGGCAGCTTCGCTTCGGCGCCGAAACGACGCGATGACAATTCCGAATGCGACGAGATACCATGGCACATCGCCTACGATTTCGTACGCCGTTCTGCCCTGCAGCCAATGAATCTCGCTGGCTTGTGCCTCTTCCACGAACACTTTCGAGGTTGTAACAAGGCTGCCCACGGGATCGACAATGGCCGAAACCCCACTGTTCGTGCTGCGAACCAGGTAGCGCCGGTGCTCAATGGCGCGAAACTTAGCAAGCGCAAGGTGCTCCCACGGCTCTTTCGTGTTGCCAAACCACGCGTCGTTCGTGATGTTCACGAGCAGCTCAGGGTTTGCATGAGAAACCATGCGGTTCGTGAATGCCGGCAAAATGTCTTCGTAGCAAATCAAGACCGAAACTTTATGGGCTTGCCCTTTCATGTCGATAATCACGGGGTCGAGCGAAGTGCCTTTCGTGAAATTGCCGCTGTTCGGCGACCATTCGTAAAGAATGGGAAAGGTATCGCCAAAAGGCAAATATTCACCGAACGCAAGCAAGAATTGCTTATCGTAACGCCCGTTCATATTCCCGCGAAGGTCGGTGGAGATGGCACTGTTGTAAAGGCCATATCCATTCGGGCGATTGGGATTGTGCCCGCGAAGCACGGCACCAAAAATGGCCGGCTTGCCGAGGCTCGACGCAAAGCGACTGCGAAATTCGACCGGTGCGAGGTCTTCCCAAACCGGGCGCATGACGCTCGATTCGCTCCAAACTACGAAATCAACGCCTTGGCGCTTCAAATCGGCTGTCAGGCGAAGGTGACGACGAAGCCCTTCGTTTGGATCTTCGCGCTTGGCTAGCAGTTCCATATTCGCTTGCACCAGCCCCACGCGTACGGGCTCGGCCGCTTGCATGCGCGCCTTCGTCATACGAATGCGCACAGCGCCAAAAAGCAAAGCAAAAAGCATAACAAGCACGCCGATGCCCATCACGCGCGCACTTGGGCGCATAGGCCCGCGCCTTTCGTGGCCGGTGGCAAGGCTTACTTCCGTGGTCATGCGGCCTTGGCGTGCCAAAAGGTGCGCGCGAATGGGTTCGGCAATGGCAAGATTGGCTGAAACCAGAACAAGGCCGACGAGAATCGGCCCGCCGATTTCTGCAAGCTGCATCAAAATCGGAATTTGATGAACCGTGGCCGCGTAATACCAAGGGAAAAGCAGCGGAAAGGTTAGCTCGCTTGCCGCGAATGCAGCGGCAAACACGAGGTGCGTGGGCCAACCGCGATTCGCCGCGCGGCCGTAAAGCCAACCCATCAAGGCAATGCGGCCGGCTTGGTAGGAGCAAATGATGATGACAAATAAAAGGCAAAGCGGCAGCGGAAAGCCGCTAAACGTTTTCAGCATGCCGGTGAGCCAATAAAACCCACCAAGGTTCATCATGAGGCCCGTGAGAAAGCCAAGCCACGTTGCTCGCTTGGTGGTTTGGCCTTGCAGCGCAAGCCAAAGTGGCACCAGCGCCACGAACGTAAGCCACCACTGGTCGAAACCCGCAAAGGCAAGAAAGTACAAAACACCCGAAGCCGCGGCACCTGCTTCGGCAAGCCGCCCGCGAACCAAAACGGCAGGCTCGGCCTCGCTTTGCATCGATTCCGCTTGGCCCGCTTATTCCGTTCGCTGGATCACGTGAAAGCCGAATGGCGTTTCCACGACATCGGAAATCTCGCCAACATTGAGTTTGAACGCGGCGGCTTCGAACGCGGGAACCATTTGACCTTCGCCAAAGCGGCCAAGTGAGCCGCCGCGCGATGCGGCGTTCGGCTCGTCGGAGTATTCCACCGCGAGGCGCGCGAGTTCTTCGCCGGCGCGCGCACGGCGAAGAACTTCTTGCGCAAGGGCAAGCGCCTGCTCGCGTGTGCGCAGCACTTGCGTGCCTGCGCGCTCGGAGCCCATGTACTGAATGAGCACGTGCCGCGCACCAATTTGGCTTGGGTGTTTGGTGGCGCGCTCTGCTGGCGGGCCCTGCGGATTGGCCTTTGGCGCAGACGCAGGGGCAGCCTTCGCGTCGGCTGGAGGCGGGTTGGTGATTCGTGCGGCCGTGGGACTTTCGGTGCGCGGCTCGGTTGCAATCGCTGCAACGTTCTCTGCGCCGCCGCCGGCCAGAGGAGGATCGGCTCCTGGGCCATGCGGTGCAGTCCCTGACGCCGCGCTTCCCCCACAAGCCATTGCTTGCATGATGCACAAGAAAGCTGCGAGGAGCATGCGCGCACGAATCATTTTGGCTGCACCTCTGGCCTTACAGAGCCGGGCGGTGAGGGGGCAGCAGGTTGCACCTGCTTGCGCTCGGCGCCGGTCGCTTGCTCACTTTGAATCATCGGTTCGTGCGCTGCCGGCTCGGTCAACTTGGAGCAAGCAGCACAAGCTCCAAGTGCTATCGCGGCTGTCGCGAAAAGGACAACGGCCTTGCCAAGGCGCTTCTGCATGGGCCGGGGACGGTAGCGTTTCACGCAAGAAAGTAAAGGGGTTGTGGGTGTGTGCACTACGGCTAGGATAAGAAATGCTTGGCTCGCGTTCTTCACATCGAGGACGATCCGCGTAACCGGCTGCTCGTTCGCAAGCTTCTATCAGCTGAAGGCCACGACGTCATCGATGCGGCCGACGGTCTCGAAGGGGTGCGCCTCGCACTTGCGCAGCGGCCCGACATCGTGCTCGTTGATTTGAACATTCCGGGCCTCGACGGGTTCGAAGTCACGTTGCGTCTTCGCAACGAGTCATCGCTCGCCGGTGTTCCCATCGTTGCGATTACGGCCGAGGGCGATCGTGACACAAGCTTCGCGGTGGGCTGCGACGGCTTTTTGCAAAAGCCCATCGACGCGCGTGCGTTTGCTAGGCAAATCGCCGGCTATGTTGGCGGCCAGCGCGAGCGGCTTATGTCGTCGCCCGATGTTACTGGCGAGCGCTTGCGCACCCAAAGCGGGCGCATCGTCGCGCATCTCGAAGAGAAGGTGGCCGAGCTTTCCGCGGCCAACGAGCGGCTCCGCGAGATGGAACGGTTGCGCACCGAATTCTATCGCAACATCTCGCACGAGCTCGCAACTCCGCTTACGCCAATCGTTGGTTACTTGGGAATGCTCATCGACGAAGAGCTAGGCCCAACGAACCCAGCGCAGCGCAAAGCCCTTCGGGTGATGGACGACTGCATTCGCAGGCTTCGCGCGCAGCTCGACAATCTCGTTGACGTGACCGGTCTCGAAACCGGAAAAATGCGCTTTTTCCATCGCGACTACGATTTCCTCGACACGGTTCGGCGCGCCATGGCTTGGCATGCCGATGCATTTGCCGAGCGAAAAATCACGATGCTCAAAGAAATGCCGAAAGGTGCATTGCCCGGATACGGCGACAGCGATCGGTTGGGCCGCGCAATCTCGCAGTTGCTCGACAACGCAGCCAAGTTCGCGCCCGAAGGCGGCATTGTTGGTGTGCGCGTTCAGCCCTTCGAAACAACCTACGAAGTCGTTGTGGCCGACACTGGGCCTGGCGTTGCCAAAGACCACGAGGGGCGCATTTTCGATCCTTTTTACCAAGCCGACGGCTCACCCACGCGGGCTCACGGTGGCACGGGCGTTGGGCTCGCCATTGCACGCCGTGTGGCGCGCGGTTTGGGCGGCGACGTCAAGCTCCTCGAAGGCGGCGCGCAGGTCGAGGGCATGTTCCTCGGCGGCGCAGCCTTCTGCCTAACGGTTGCCAAGAGCGCGCCTACCGTCGTGGTCGACACCAGCAAATAAAGTAGGGGCGCATGGCCATACGCCCCTACGAATATGGCGTTGTTGTTGTAGGGGCACCATTCATGGCGCCCGCCCGCAGGCGGATCGTCGGTCGATACCGAGAGGGCGCGATGAATCGCGCCCCTACGGTTGCTAATTAATCGTGAAGCTTTTGCCGACGGCGACAGGCCCGCCTGAGAAAGCTGGGACGCGCGCGCCGCGATACTTGCCGGCAACGCACCCGCCGACTGCTGTTCCTTGGAAAGGCCCGCTGTCGACGATGGCTGTTGACACGCTGCCATCGGGCGTGAACGTGACTTTGACGTGCCCGGTGCCTGTTGGACCATCGGCCTTTTTGCACGACTGCACATTGACGCTGGAAAGCGCACCTGATGCCGCGCCTCGATCGAACGGAGCTGTTGCGCCGCCGCCAGCATTGGCCCTTGGCGCGTCGTTCTGAGGGCGTACTGCATTTCTGATTGCGTCGTCCAAGCCTGGCTGCGTCGCATTCGGCGGCCTTGGTGACTCTGGAGTACGACCTGGGACGGCTCCTCTTGGTGCGGGTCCACCGCGCTGCCTGCCGCCAGTGGTTGGCGGCGCCTGCGTCGCGTTTGGCGTAGGAACGGGGTTCGCCTGGCCCGTGCCAGGCGGTGGAGGCGTGTTGTCTTCGGTCGGCGCAGTCGTTGGTGTTGTCTCGGTTGGTGGTGGAACTGCGGCTGTTGGCGGATTCGCGTCTGCGTGCGATGGCGTAGACGGCTTGAGCAGGAGAATGACCGCAATAATGATGGCAGCGGCGATGAGCGCGCCCATACCAAGAAGTCCCCAGAGCAACGCCTTGCTGTTTTTGCTGCCTGCGGCTGCCGTTGAATCGGCGGTCTCGAGAGGAGAAGGCGCGAGAATGGGCGCTGCGAGGGCTGTACCGAATGCGCCGCCGCCGCTCAAATTCATGATGTCGTCAATGCGCGCCTTCGTGTCCTTTTTCTCGTTGCTGCTAATGCTCGCACTGAGCGCGCGAATGTCGATAAGGCCCGACCCATCGGCAGTTGCCGTGCTGTTGCGGTTGGTAGGCGCCGCTTCGTTTTTCGCGGCTTCGGTGAGCGCAGAAAGCGAGAAAAGCACGCTGCTTTCGTTGCGTTGGCCGGTGAGCTTTTCTTCGGTTGCCGGGGCAACGCTCGAGCCGCCGCTACTTCGTGGCATGCCGGTCAAAATGTCGTCGTCGCTGCCAGCGCGCGCCGCGTTGCCAAACAGGTCGGCGCCTTGCCCACGCCCGCCGCCACGCCGTGCGGCCGCTGCGGGTGCAGCGGCCGCAGGTGCCGGTGCTGTCGTTGCCGGTGCTGCCGCCGCCTCTTGTATTGCTATTGCCGGCAAAGCTGGCGTTGCTGGCATTGGCGCTGCAGAAGGAGCCTCGCTGGCAAAGGGACCTGCGCTTTTTTCGCTGCTTTCGTCTGCATGCCCAGCGAACGGGCTCGGCGAAGGTTGCGAAGGTTCGTTTTGGCCGAACAGCGGTGCCTGCGGAGCCTCGACCAGAGGTGGTGCAGGGACGGCAGCGGCAGCCTGCGGATCTTCTTGAAACGACACTTGCGACGGGAGCCTGATCGCGGAGTACAAAGATTCAATTTCGTGCAGCGGCAGCCAGTCGGGCATGTCCTCCTTCCAGCAGTACGTCTCGTCGTTGAGCGTGCCGGCGCGGTACTCGGCGACAATTTCTTGCGCTGTCATCGTGCGCTGATCGCCGTCAGCGACATTCACCGTCCACTGCTGGTTGTGTTGGCTGGCGAAATCGAAAGCGTGCGTGTCGGACTGCTCGTCCGACGGTCGCATTTCGGGTCGCATCTCGGCGCGCATTTCGTTGCCGTTGATCACGATCGTTGAGCTGCACTTCTTGCAGCGGATCTTGACCACCTTGCCGACGACCTTTTCATCCGCGATGGTGTACTTTGCCTGACAGGATTGGCACTGAATCTTCATCGCGGAACCATTCCTTCACATTCTACGTTTGCTACGTTTGGCATCGATCTCTTCGAGCTTTCGACGGCCGCTCGCGACAATTTCGCGAGGGTTCAAATGAGGCGAGTATAGCGGCGTGAAATCCGGGCGATCAAGCGGGCCCTTTGCCATTTTCGACGTTGAGCCACCGAAAACGAAAATTCCGTGCCGCGTATGCAGCCGGGACAGCGGTGATCGTCGCGGCATAGGCGACAAAGGTGACAGGACGCGGCAGGCACGAGACGCTGAGCTTGTAGTGCCGCTAACTGATGGATCTTTCCAGGAACGCTGGATGCGTAATCCCACAAGGATTCGACATTCGACCGTGGCAGTGTAGCGCGGTTTTCCGCCCGATTGTGTTACGGTCACGTATGTGAGCGAGCAGGTCGGATACTTCTTGAATTCAAGCTTGGTCGACGGGAAAACGGCACCCTGCACACCCTGCATGGGCCGCCGCAGAACACGAATCGGTACAGCGTTTGTCGCTGTGGCGTTGCTTGGCGGTGTTCTTGGAACCAGCCGAAGTGCCACCGCGGAGAACGCCATTCCGGATTCAAACGGCAAGGGCTTCGACACGCACTTGTTCCGTCCGGCGCTCGATTCAAAGGGCTTTTTCTCGACGAACGGCACGGATGTTCTTGGCCATAACGACTTGAGCCTTGGCCTGGTCATCGACTACGGCCGCACGCTATTGCGCGTGCCAGACAACGGTCAAGACACGCGGCATCTCATCAGTCACTCGTTTCAGGGCACGTTCTCGTTCAACTACGGCATTGGGGATCTGGTTGCCGTTGGTCTTTCGCTGCCGGTAAACCTGATGTCTGGTGAGCAGCAGACCAACCAGCAGGGCGACCCAACTTCGCCTGGGCAGTGGTTCACCGGCCAGCTCGACTCGCAGTCGGTCGGCTTCATCGCGCTTCATGGCAAGGTTCGCTTGCTCCGTGTCGAGCAAGGCTTCGGTCTTGCGCTGGCAGCGCAAGTTGGTGTGCCTGTTTCGAGCGCGTCGCGCAGCGCTGGTGCCGATCCCAGCGTGTGGGTGTGGCCGCAGCTCATCGCAGAGAAGCGATTCGGCGCAACAGGGAAGTTCAAGGTTGGCGCCAACATCGGCTTTCGCGCGCACTCGATGAGCGACACAACCCTTACGTTGAAAGACGGCACGTTCAAAGACGGAAATCGTGCCACGTACGGAGTCGGCCTTGCCTACCGCATTCTCGATCCGGTCGACGTCGTGGCCGACACCTACGCAACGTATCTTGTGGGAAGCGGCTCCGACTCGAAGGTCCGAGCGTCGAACGAAGTCGTGGGCGGTTTCAAAATTTTCGTCGAGAAAAATAGCTACCTTATGGTGGGCGCGGGCCCAAGGTATACGCCGGGCTTCGAGGCTGCTGATTTGCGTGCGTTCATCGGCTTCATTTTTGAGCCGTCCATTGCCGAGCGCGCGGGTGAGGGCAAAAAAATTGACGAGCCCCGCTGGTCGGATCGCGACGGCGACGGCATTCCCGATTGGCTCGACAAGTGCCCCGACGAACCCGAAGACTTTGACGGCTTCGAGGACGAAGACGGCTGCCCTGATCCAGACAACGATCACGACGGCATTCCCGACGTAATCGATAAGTGTCCCAACGAGCCAGAGACCTACAACGGCTTCGAGGACGAAGACGGCTGCCCCGACACCGGCAACGTCATTGTTGAAGACAAGAACATCGTCATTCTGAAAACGATCCAGTTCAAAACAGGCTCAGCGGAGATTTTGCCTGAGTCGAACGAGATCCTTGACGCGGTGGCAACGACGATCCTCCACCACCCCGAGTTCCTGCTGATCGAGATCGCCGGTCACGCAGACGAGCGCGCAAGCGATGAGTACAACTTGAGGCTCACGCAGGCGCGCGTAAATAGCGTCATGAATGCCCTTGTCGAGCGGCATGTCCAGAAAGACCGCCTGCGCAGCAAAGGCTACGGCGAGTTCTGTCCTGAAGATCCGGGACACAACGAAGCGGCGTGGGAGAAGAACCGTCGCGTCGAATTCAAGATTGTCAAGACCAAAGACGGCCCCACCGGCGTCGAGCTCGGGTGCGAATATGCGACGAAGCGGGGGGTCAAGCCCGAACCCGTTCCTTAATCTTCGAGGTCGAGGTGGTTGGCGTGTAGGGGCGCGATTCATCGCGCCCTCGGGATCCGTCGGTCGGGCGCCATAAATGGCGCCCCTACGAATGTGCGTTGTAAGGACACGCCTTAATCTTCGAGGTCGTCGTTGCCGGCGCCTTTTTTGAGGGTGGCGCCGGCCGCGGCTAATAAGTAGGCCTCGATGAACGCGTCGAGATCGCCATCGAGCACGCCATCGACGTTGCCGACCTCGTGGCCCGTTCGCAGATCCTTCACCAGGCGGTAGGGCGCAAGCACGTAGCTGCGGATTTGATTGCCCCAAGCAATTTGCGTTTTGCTTGCCTGGTAGGCGGCCGCTTGCTCTTCGCGCTTCGCCATTTCCATTTCATAAAGCTTTGCTTTGATCATTTTCAAAGCCGTGCGGCGGTTCTGCAGCTGCGAGCGTTCGGCACGGCAGACGACCACAATCCCACTGGGGATGTGTTTCATGCGCACCGCGGTTTCGACCTTGTTTACGTTTTGGCCGCCTTTGCCGCCGGCGCGCATCGTTGTGGTTTCGAGATCTTCGTCTTTCACGACGATGTCGATTTCGTCTTCGATGTCAGGCGTGACCTCGATGGCTGCGAACGATGTTTGACGGCGGGCATTGGCGTCGAACGGTGAAATGCGCACAAGGCGGTGCACGCCGATTTCGCTGCGGAGGTAGCCAAAGGCGTGGTCGCCGGCAACGGTGATGGAGCAGTCGTTGATGCCTGCTTCTTCGCCTTCTTCGTAGTCGACGATTTCGGTTTTGTAGCCTCGGCGTTCAGCCCAGCGCAAAAACATGCGCATAAGCATTTTCGCCCAGTCTTTTGCGTCGACGCCGCCTGCGCCGGAATGAATGCTGAGAATGGCGTTGGCGTGATCGACTGGGCCTGCGAGCATGCGGCCCAGCTCGGCTGACCGCAGACGCGCCTCGAGCTCTGGCAGACTGTGCTCGACTTCTGCGACCACCGAGTCGTCTTTCTCGGAGACACCGAGCTCGATGAGTTCTTTTGCGTCGTCGATGTCGCGGGTAAGTTTCTCGATTGCAATAACCTGCTGTTCAACGCTCGAGCGCTTGCGCGTGACGATTTGCGCCTTCTTTGCGTCGTCCCAGAAACCAGGGGCGAGCGTGGCGTCGTTCAGACGTTCGATTTCTTTTTTCAGCTTTGGAACGTCAAAGATGCCCCCTTAGCGTCATCAGACGCCTTTGGAGATCTTCAAGTGCATCGCGCGATTCAGCCAGCATGATCCGCACCCAATGCCTTTTTGCGAGGCACACGTCAAGCGCGTCGGCAGACGCGCTTGCCTGTGCGCATGCGCTGTTCAAGGCTTGCCTGCATCCCCGGCATGCGCACGGGATATGGAGAACCACCCGTTTGTCAGCACGTCGAGCGTTGCTTCTGCCTCCATCACATGAAGGGCGAGCTCGGCTTGATCCATGGGGCTTTTGCCGGGATCGTGCTCGGCATCGCGCTGCAGAAGCAACGCGCGTTGCCAGTGGAACAGTGCATCGAGAACCTTTGCCGCGACGTGCGCGCGGGTGTCTTGGCGACGAAGCCGCAGTCGCTCGAAGGCAGGCTCGTCGCCAGAGTAAATGAGGCGATCGAGCCGCCAAGTGAGGCGCGCCTCGAGATCCATTTGTCCGCCAGCGGAATCGCGGAGACGTGCCGAATCGTCCGTGGTTGTCGTGTCAGTGTAGAGGCGCACGTCGTTGTAACGGACAGCGCGAAGGCGCAGTTCCGGTAAGAGCGCGCTCCAACGCGCACGAGAGACGATAGCATCGACGTTGGCGTCGTCGGTGCCCACGCCAGCGGCTCGCAGAGCCGCGGCAACGCACGAGCGCGCGAGCTCGGGAGAGAGCGTAAGGCGTGGGGTCGGCGCCGCAGCCGACGGTGTGGGAGTAGCCGGTGCGGGCGTTGCGGCAGGTGCGGGTGCGGCCGAGGATTTTTGCTGCTGCTGCTGCGGTGCTGGTTTCGAATCAGCCGCCAACGTGGCGTGGCGTAGTTTCGGGCGCGCGATTCGATCGAGCGGGATCCCGAGCACCACGAATCCGCCAATTTCGTGAGTGCCTGTCTCCCATTGGCGAGAAAAGCCGAGGACCGACACGAAGGCGTGCCCGAGATGTGCGCTGGGTGCACCGCGCAATGCCGAAACGCTCGTGGCATTCGTATCTGGATCGATGAGATCGTAGGTGTCGATGTCTCCATCGGCCAGCGCGTCTTCGGCGGACCACGACGACGGTGATGCGCGTGCGTCAGGGGCTCGAGCCACTAACCCCAGGGTGGCGAGAACGAACGAAATTCCAAACGGCAAAATTTTGAGTTTTGTGGTGTGCATGCGGCGGGTGAAAACAAATGCCGTGCCGGGATGAAGAACATGAAATTTGCCGAAAATTTGTCGAATTTTGCCTGATTCGCACTGTCGCCGACAGTTTTTGGGGTGTCGCCGACAGTTGCGCATGTGCGAGAGGCTCTGCCATCGACGAGAGATTGTCCATTCCGCTCCGATTGCGGCTAGATTGCGCTGCACCTTGATGATGATCGCGACGCGAAGGGCAGTAGGTGGCGCACAGCAGCATCGCCGTCGTGCCATGATTTTTCGGTTGGGCGGATGGGGGGATTGATGGGCATTCAAGACATCGTCCGATTCCTCTTGCCAAAGGAAGACCATTTCTACGACTATTTAGAGCGCCAGGCGCAGTTTGCTCACATGGGGGCTGCTGCGATGGCCCGCTTTTCTGAAAACGGCGCGACCGCCCACCAGGCGCGCGACGCCGTGCAGGACTTCGAGCATGCTGGCGACCAGGTTGTCCACGAGATGGAAGAGGCACTCGCGAAAACGTTCGTGACGCCGATCGATCGCGAAGATCTCCAGAAGCTGTCGTCCGAGCTTGACACCGTTCTCGACCTTGCGAACGGCGCCATTCGCGCGTGCGTCATGCTTGGCGTGGAAAAGCCCACCGAACCCATGTCGAAGCTCATTCAGCTTCTGGTGCGCTGCACTGAGAAGATGGATGAGGCCATGCCCAAGCTGCGTAAGCATCAATATAGTGATCTCGTTGAGGCTGCGCGCGATCTTCGCAAACTCGAAAAGGAAGCGGATATCGTATACCGCGACGCCATCTCGAGGCTTTTCAAAGATCCATTGGCCGATGCGAAAGTCATCATCCGGGAAAAAACCGTGCTCGAAGATCTTGAAAACGCAATCGACCAGTGCGATTCCATCGCCGATACGCTCACGAACCTGGCTATAAAAAATGGTTAGCCTGCTCGTGGCCGTGATCATCACGGCCATCGTATTCGATTACATCAATGGATTTCACGACGCCGCAAATGCCATTGCAACGGTGGTGTCGACCGGAGTACTGCCTATTCGCACGGCCGTGATGATTGCCGGCGTTTTGAACTTCCTTGGCGCCGTCACGGGCACGGAGGTCGCGAAAACCATCGCCTCGGGCTTTGCCGATCCGGGCATTGTCACCCAAACCGTGGTGCTTGCAGCGCTGCTCGGCGCGGTCGCGTGGAATCTCATTACGTGGTGGTATGGCATTCCGTCGAGCTCGTCGCACGCGCTCATTGGAGGCTTGGCCGGCGCGGTTGTGGCGCAGGCGGGTGTGTCGGCGTTCAAGTGGTCGGCGCTTTATCATAAAGTGCTCGTGCCGCTGGTTGCCTCTCCCACCATTGGCTTTTTTGTAGCGTTTTTTGTGATGATCGCGCTGCTTTGGATTGTGCGCCGAAGGCGCTCCGGATGGGTGCATCGGGTTTCGCGCCGCGCGCAGCTCGTGTCTGCGTGCTCCATGGCGTTCGCGCACGGCTCGAACGACGCTCAGAAATCGATGGGCATCATTACCCTGGCGCTCGTTGCTTTCGTAAAAGCCGGTCACGCCGGGATGCCTAGCTGGGCGATGCCGCAAGCCGACAACCATGTGCCTCTTTGGGTCGTTGTCGTGTGTGCGCTTGCGATTGCTTTCGGAACCATGGCAGGTGGCAAGAAGATCATCAAAACCATGGGAACGAAGATTATCCGCATTACGCCGCTTCAAGGCTTTGCCGCCGAAACCGCAGGGGCCGCAACCATTCTTAGTGCAAGCCACTTTGGCGTGCCGGTTTCAACCACCCACTGCATCAATGCATGCATCATGGGTGTTGGCGCGAGCAAGCGCGTGAGTGCCGTGCGCTGGGGCGTTGCCGGCAATATCGTAACAGCATGGGTGCTTACCATTCCGCTCAGTGCTGCGATGGCTTATGTGGCGATGAAGGCTCTTGATATGGTATTTTGATGATCAAACGCGCTCGTGTGTCTTCGCGTTGAACCAAAGAACGCGCGATTCGTCGATGTCGAGCCACACGCGGCTGCCGGATCGAGCGGCGAAATCGGCTTCGGCGCGGGCCGTGATGCGCGTTGTGCCAACGTCGCCAATCATGTCGATGGTTACCCAGGTTTCGCCGCCCATGGGCTCGACGATGTAAACGCGGCCTTCAATCGCGTTGGCCGCGTTAGCCGCGTTGGGCCTCGGGCAGTGATGCAGAGCGCGCACGTTTTCCGGGCGTACGGCCGCGAGCACCGATTGCCCGGCGAGAGAGAGTGCTTCGGCAGGGGCGCAAAGGCCAAATGTTTCCGGAGTGGCGATGTTGATTTGCGGCGAGCCAACGAATCGTGCAACAAATAAGTTTTTGGGATTGCAATAGAGATCACGCGGCGACGCGACTTGCTCGATGACTCCTGCGTTCAAAACCACCACGCGATCGGAAAGTGTCATGGCTTCGGCCTGGTCGTGCGTGACATAAATGAATGTCGCCTTGAGATCTTCATGGAGCTTCTTCAGCTCGCCGCGCATTTGTGTGCGAAGTGCAGCGTCGAGGTTTGACAGAGGTTCGTCGAAAAGACAAAGCCGCGGGCGTCGCACGAGCGCGCGCCCAAGAGCTACGCGCTGCCTTTGGCCGCCGGAGAGCTCTTTGGGCTTTCGCTCGAGCAGCGCGCCTATGCCGAGTCGGTTGGCAGTTTCAACGACGCGCGCCTCGATTTCGCGAGCGTTCATTTTCGCGATTTCGAGCGGGAACGCCAGGTTTTTGCGCACGGTCATGTGCGGGTAAAGTGCGTAGCTTTGGAAAACCATGGCAACGCCGCGGTTTTTCGGTGTTTCATTGGTTACGTCGGTGCCGTCGATCCACACGCGGCCATGGGTGGGTTCTTCGAGACCGGCCATGATGTTCATTAACGTGGACTTGCCTGAGCCGCTTGGCCCTACGAAAGTCACAAATTCGCCGTCTTCAATCGTTAAATCAATGCCTGCAAGTACCCGGGTACCGCGGAAAGTCTTTTGAAGGCGTTCGAGTCGTACGGATGCCAACGTTTCATCCCTTCTCATCCCTTTACTGCGCCGGCAGTAAGAGCCCTGACGATTTTGCGTTGAAAAGTGACGGCGACAACAACAAGAGGCAAGGTGGAGATGATGCTTGCCGCGGCGATGTCGCCCCAGGGCTCCGTGTGCTCGCCAGCAAAGAGGCTAATGGCAACCGGAATCGTGCGCTTGTCGGGCGATGAAAGAAACGTAAGCGCATAAAGAAATTCATTATACGCGAAGATAAATGTAAGGATGGCGGCGGTTGCGATGCCTGGCATTGCGAGCGGCAAGAGAACTTTGCGGAATGCCGAAAACATCGAACACCCGTCGATGCGCGCGGCGAGATACAGATCGTCGGGAATGTCTTGGAAGAAACCGGTGAGGATCCAGAGGGCGAGTGGCAACGCGAATGTCGTGTACGGGATCGTGAGGCCCAAAAGAGAATCGAGCAAACCAGCTCTGCGAAGCGCGAGGTAAAGCGGCGACACGGTGGCAATGGGCGGGAACATGGAGATGGCAAGGGCTGCGGCGAGTAGCAACCTTTTCCCGCGGACGCGAAGCTTTACGATCGCAAAAGCCGCAGGTGCAGCGATGGCCAGCGACACAACCGTGACGACCGATGAAACGACGATGCTGTTTTGCACGACATGCATGAACGGCCGCCCGGCAAGGGCGCTTGCATAATGATCGAGCGTGAGTGTGCTTGGCAGCCCCGTGCGAGCGATGTCGCGGTCGGGTGTCAGCGACGTGATGGCTTGAAACACAAATGGACCAACGCAAAAGCTCATGGCTGCGAAAACGGCGAGCATCAGGCCGGCGCGAGCGAGCGGTGATCGTGATGTCACGAGCGCTGACTCCTTGACGGCATACCGAGCATACGTATGTAAATTGCACTTATTGCCATCACGCACAGAAACGTGGCAACCGCAAGGGTCGAGCCATAGCCGAAGTCGCCCGAGCGCATGAGCATTTTGTACGCATAGATGGAGAGCGTTTCGGTCGTGTTGGCCGGGCCCCCACCGGTGAGCACGTAAACCGCGTCGAAAATGCGAAATGCGTCGAGCGTGCGGAAAACCAAGACGACCACGAGGGTCGGTCGCAACAGCGGCAACGTGATGAAAAAGAATGTCCGCCAAGAGGACGCGCCGTCAACAGCCGCGGCTTTGTATAAAACCGTTGGGATGGTCTCGAGCCCGGCGAACAAAAGCAGTGCAACGAACGGCGTTGTTTTCCACACGTCAACGAGAATGGCCGCATGCATGGCGTATCCGGGCATGCCGAGCCAATTGATGTCTGAGTTAGGAAGAGTTCGGGAAATAAGGCCGTATTCAGGATTCCATATCCAACTCCACATCTTGGCGGAAACGACTGTGGGAATAGCCCACGGAATGAGAATAGCCGCGCGAAATAGCTTTTGACCGCGAAACGAGGTGTGAAGAAGCAGCGCAAAGCCAAGGCCGAGCAGAAGCTCGATTATCACGGCAACAACGGTGAAGTATGTGGTGTTGCCAAGAGCCGTCCAGAAGCGCGGATCGCGAACGAGGAATGCGTAGTTTGACAGACCTACGAAATGGTCTTCGTGGAAGACGATGACAACACGGCGCAAACTAATCCACGCGGCCAGGATCATGGGGTAGACCGCGACAACGACAAGCACGATGACCGTCGGCAGAACGAAGAAGTAACCCCGCCGGTCTTCGCTTCGTGTGCGAGTCATTGCGCAATCCTGTCGATTGTCAACTGCGCGCGGCCGAAGGCAACAGGGGTTGAGCGGATCCCTGTCACGGCAGCGGAGAACTCACTCTCGATGATGTCGCTGATCATGTTGTAGTAGGCGGTGACGGGGCGCGGCCGAGAGCGCGCGACGATCGGGTAAAGGCTTGCGATGAAGGGCGCTTGGGTTTTCAAGCGCTCGTCGGTGTATGCCGCTTTTCTGGGCGGAGGCTGGCCATTCGCAACGGCGAAAGCGATGTTTGCGTCGAGCGATGTCATGGTTCGCACCAAGTCGATCGACGCAGCAAAATGCGATTGGGGTGCGGCCGCGTTGATCACGAGCTGTCCGCCGCCAAGCGCACCGAAGCCGGGTTCGCCCGTGGTGGTTGGCAACGGGGCAACGCCGATTTTGCCGCGCACAGGTGAATCCTCTTTCTGCAACTCAGTCCACGCGTATGGCCAGTTGCGCATGAAAACGGCGCGGCCTTGCTCAAAGACGCGGCGCGAGTCTTCCTCCATCGCGCTTGTGACAGACTTGGGGCTTGTGCCGCGATCGAGAAGGCCGCGCAAGAAATCGAGACCAGCGCGCGCCTGGGGCGTGTCGAGCGTGACTCGATCACCCTGCATGGTCACGCCTCCATGACCCCAGATCGACTCGAAGCCATTGCAGATAAGCCCCTCGTATTGACGCGCCTGCCAAAGATAACCGAACAGCGATGGATCGTTGTGCTTTGCCAAGTTCGCAAAGCTTTCGAGCTCGTCGTAGGTGCGCGGAGGGCGCGAGACGAGGTCGGTGCGGTAGTAGAGCAAGCCTACGTCGACGTACCAAGGCACGGCGAAAGTGCGACCGCCGACGATAACGGCGCGCGCCGAGCCTTCGATGAAGTCTCGCTCGATGTCGGCGGGAGGAAACGCGTCCGACAGATCGCGCAGGAAGCCTGCACGCGCAAACTCTGGGATCCAGATGATGTCGGCAACGAAGACGTCGATGTCGCGGCTTTGGGCGGCAAGCGCGGTGAAATAATACTGATGCGTGAGGTCGGCGGCGTTCGGCAGCACCTCGGTCATCAAGTCGACCTCGGGGTGCGCGCGTGTGAAGCTCGCGAGCCGCTCGCGAAACTCAGAAGTATTGCCAACCATTGGCCGGTGCTTGAAGACGATGCGGACCTTGCCGGTGCGATTGTCAGGGTCGGGGGCGTGCTGGCAGCCCTGCACCGCTAAGCCAAGGGCGACGCAAGTGAAGATGACGCCCAGACCTTTACCCATGCTTCGCGCGCGGAAGCTAGGGACGGAGCATTACGATGGCGAGTGAGTCCGGGTGTCGCGAGGTTCAGCAGGACAGGCGACAGGCTCTGAAAGCGATGGTAGATGGTTGTGCGCTTCCGTGATCACCGACAGGCTTACCGCGCGCATTCTTGGCATTTTGCTTATTGCGCTGCCATTCATCACCGTTGTGTCAGGCCTTTTCTTTGTCCGATCGGAGCTCAGATTCAATCCTGGTTTTTTGGCATTCTTCGTTGCCACGTCAGCGCCTTTTTTTATTGGTGGCAGCATGCTTCTGCGTCGCGCGGCGCGGATGAAATCGGATTAGCAGCCGTCGCACAACGCTACTTAGAAGACTTGGAAGCGACCCAGAGGGTTGGGTTTGGATCGTCGGTCGGGTAGCTCGTGAAATACAACCTGCAACCATCGTCGGAAATCCAGCCGGGATCTTCTCGTACGCTAGTGGGCAATTGGTCGCGAATGCCATTCACCGAATTGGGTGTGCCGAACTGACCCACGACCGAGGTGCGTGTCATTACGAAAATGTGAGAATACGCCTCGCTAGCGGGGCCTGGGTAGTCCGACGAGAAATACATGGTCAACCCGTCGCGACTGACAACGGGATACCCATCGGAGACTTTATTCGTGTCGTTGTAGTACGGCGAAATGGAGGACGCCGAGAGAAAGTCCCCATTCTCATCTGCCGCGGAGCGGAAAATTCGCGATTGGTTGATATCCCGATAACTGTGGAAGAAAAGCTCGCCCCCTCCGTTCGTCAAGAATGGGTGAAACTCATTCCAGGTTTTGGTCGTGTCCTCCGGTTCCGTGTAAAGCGGAGTCGCTTCTACCGCATAGGTATTATCTGTGCGCCGTGCGCGAAAAATGTGATCATGACCTTCGGCAGCTGTGTCAGGACGGGTCGATGCGAAAACGAGTGTATCGCCAAGCGGCGAAATCTGACCCTGAATGTCGTCCCAGTTTGCGCCCGCGATGGTCCCGCCAACATAGAGCCCATCAACAAGCCGTGCATAGCCAAATCCTTCGCTCGTTGAATCGCGGGTGGCCATGTAAAGGTGTTTACCGTTGCCATCGTTCATCGAGAAAACAATCGTTTTTTCATCGGACGTAAGCGAAGGATCAGCGGCGAAATTAGCAGAATAACTTGCCAAAATCTGGGTTACATCCTGAAATGGTGCCGAGAGGTCGCACGTTGGCTCGGGGCCTGCCTCGCTGTCGCCCGCGTCGGCGTCGGCGGCATCTAACCCGGTGTCACCATCGTCGCCGTTACCCTCGTCAACGCCACCATCGTTATTCGTCGAGGAGGTAGTCGTGTCCAGCTCTGCCTCGTGCCCCGTGCAGGCAAACAAGATCCAGCCTGCAGCCCATGCGGCCAGAACCGCAACGCCTGCTTGGGTGAGTCGTGAGATTCGGTTTTTCTTCATAGCTCATCGTTCCTTGTACAAACGACAGTGCGTGTGGGCAATGCCAGGGTTGCCCCGGCCCGCTCGACCACCTCGACCACGCCAAGAATGAGTTGCTCGCGAATCTCCGCGAAGTCGTCGAACACGCGTGTGTCGACGAATGCGATCACGTCAACGTCGAACGATGATTCGCCAATGCCCGTGACGCGAACCAAGGTGTCTTCTTTGCACACGCGAGGATGCGACTGGAGCATTGTTTTGATGTCAGCGACAATCGTGCGAATTTGTTTTGGCGATGTGCTCCGCGCGAGCAAGAGCTTCGTTGCAAAGCGAATTCGATCACGAGGTCCAAGCGACTCGATGCGCATGTCGGCCAGCTTGCCGTTCGGAATGACAACGAGCGTGCGGTCGATTGTGCGAAGGCGTGTCGAGCGAAGGCCAATGCTTTCTACTGTGCCTTCGACAGTATCGAATCGGATGATTTCACCAACGACGAAAGGTTGATCGGCGAGGATCGAGAGCGAGCCAAAAAGGTTTTCGACGGTTTTTTGCGCTGCGAGAGCAAGCGCCACACCGCCAAGGCCGAGACCAGCAACAATGCTTGTTACTGGGTAGCCAAGCTCGGACAGAGCAGCCATTGCTGCGAGGGCCGCGACAATGAACTTGCCGAGTTTCATCCCAACGGACAAAAGCGATCCCACGCTCGGTCGTGTTCTCGCCCAAGGCGCCTTGGCAATTTCAGCGCCAGCAAAGTTCACGAGGAGCAGCAGCGCCCAGAAAAACGCGAGGTGGCCCAGCGACCGAAGTATGCGCTGCGCCGTGTTTTCGGCGATCAGCGTAAAGGCGAGGTACGGCGTGACCGCCCAGAAAATCGCGAGTGCAAAGGCCATGGTGACCGGCCTTCGAAGCGCGTGCAAAAGCTCGTGGGTCCATCGCCGCTTTGCCAAAATGCGCAGCGCGATGAACCCCGCGAACCAAGCGAGTACGCGTCCAACGCCGAGGCAAAGCAACGCGAGCACGGGCAGTGCAACCCACTGCCAATAGTAAAGTGCGTACCATCCTCGATCGAGCAAGGGACCAGCGAGACGATCGCGCAGCCATCGCGCTTTGAGCGTGGCGTACAGTCCGTCGATGTTGTCGACCGTCGACCGTGCGAACACCCAACGAGTTTCGTCGTCGGCCGACTTTGGCTCGCGACGAACGAGACGAATCGTGACGACGCGGTCTTTGTCGTCTCTGATCTTTCCGAGCTCCTCGGTACCTATCGGAAGGCCATCGCCCTTGTTGCCGTGCGACGAGCCGGAAAGTTTATCGGGATCGACCCAGAGCCGCTCGCTCAGCACATCATGAAGCTTGCGCGCGAGCTCCGCTCTTCGCTGTTCAAGGCCGCGCGGCACGTCGAGATAGCGCGCTGCATCGCCATAATGTGCTCTGTCGCATGCCTCGATGTACGAGCGATAGCTTGCGCGTGGCGAATCGGTCGCCTCGTCGTCGCCCGCGCCTTTGTCGAGCGATGCACCTGGCGCTGCCGCCGAAGCGACGGCGACCGGCGGAGGGGCTGCCTGGGCGCGGGCCACCGGCAGCGCGAAAACCAGGCCGCCTATCAGAATGAATGGCAGCATGACCATCAGAACGAATGCCAGCCATACGCGGCGACACATTTTGGTTTCTTATAGCGCAACGCCTTACATAACGATCACCGCCGAGCCGTCGACTTGTCCCTTGCGTAGCCGCTCAAGTGCGCCCGCTGCCCGAGCGAGCGGGTGCGTCTCGAAATGCGTGCGAATCGGAATTGCCCGTGCGAGATCAAGGAGCGTAGCGGCGTCCGAGCGCGTGTAATTTGCAACACTCACCAGGCTTCGCTCGAGCCAAAGCATGTCGTACGAAAACGTTGGGACGCGATCGAGGTGGATTGCGTTGATGGCCACGGTGCCGCCGCGAGCCGTGTGCCGAAGCGCGGAAACAACGACATCGCCCGAAGGCGCGAACGTGATGGCAGCGTCGAGCGGTTCGGGTGGCGCCTGCTCATAGTGCCCGGTCCACTCCGCACCCATGGCTCGTGCGCGAGCCTGTTCGTGGAGAGAGCGCGTGGCCACGAAAACGCGGCACCCCCAGTGGCGCGCCACCTGCATCGTGATGAGTGCGGAGGCGCCGAAGCCGTAGAGGCCAAGTCGTTCACCCGGCCGAATGCCCGAGCGAAGGAGCGAGCGGTAGCCGATAACGCCACCACATAGAAGCGGCGCGGCTTCGAGATCGTCGAATCCGCTTGGCAGCCGGAACGCAAAGTCAGCACGAACACGCGCATGCGTGGCAAAGCCACCGTCGTTGTCCCAGCCGGTGAAAAGAGCGCGCGGGCAAAGGTTTTCGCGCCCACGAGTGCAGTACGTGCATACTCCACATGTCCACGCGAGCCAGCCAGCGCCTGCGCGATCGCCCAAAGACCAACCGGTAACACCGGATCCGATGGCCACGACACGGCCAACGATTTGATGGCCTGGCACAATGGGCAGCGTGCGCGCCTCGAGATCGCCAGAGGTGATCTGCAGATCGGTTCGGCACACGCCACATGCACTTACGGCGAGCACAATCTCGTCACGCTCAGGGCAAGGATCGGGAGCGTGCTCTAGCTCGATCACGCCTGGGCCCTTGAGCACCATCTTATTCATGCTCTGCGCCCCGCGATGAATCGGCCAAGCCCGACCGAGAACGTGACGCCGGCGAAGTCGGCCAGAAAGTCCCAGAAGCTCGAGGTGCGCACGGCGCTATAGCGTTGCAACCATTCGTCGATGGCGCAAGGCACGAGCACCAGCAAGGGCGCTAGAGGAAGGCGCAGTCCCCATGCGTGCAGATTGCGGCGACCAAGTGCGCCGTCGAGGCTGAAGGCTAACGCCCCAGCGAGCAGAAAGTGCACGACCTTGTCGAGCCCTCGCCGGGCACCGAGGATCTTGAGCCCACCACCATAGGCAACGAAGCTTAGCCCGAGTGCAAAAGCAACGACGATGACGAAGGCTACTTTGTAGGCAACCGCGCTCTGTTTTGTATTCAATGGCTTTGCACGCCGATGGCGCTTGCAACGGCAACGGCCGCAGCTTTTGCAAGCAAAATTCCATTGCGATGATGTCCCGTGGCAACAAAGAGCCCGGGCAGGGACGAGGCGCCAACGAGCGGCGCACCGGCTTCGCCTTGGCTCGGCGTGACGACTTGTGGGCGGAAGTTGCACCACGACGAGACGAACGCAGCTTCGCCGAGGCAAGGTGCAATGCGCAGGGAGTTATTGAGCACCGTAGAAATGCCCGAAGCCGTGATTTCGCGGCGATGCCCGACGTTTTCCATGGTGGCGCCGCACACTACGCGCCCGTCACCGCGCGGAACGACGTATGCGTGGTCCGAGAAGACAATGCAACGCAAGCGCGGAGATCGCTCGTCGAGCATGAGGATCTGACCTCGCACGGGCCGCACGCGCGGAAGCTCTCTGGGAACGCCCGGCACGAGCGATGACCAGCTGCCTGCTGCAAGCACCACCGCGTCGCCGCGCAGGACTTCGCGTGCATGTGCGCCGGCGCTTTCCGCGCTCACGCCAACGCACCGGCCGCCTTCCGTTACGAGCGCTGAAACGGTGGTTCCGCTTCGAATCGTGACGCCTGCACGCGTAGCTGCCGACAGGAGCGCTCGCATGAGCCGGGGAGGATCGACTTGGGCTTCGTCGGGGAAGTAGGCCGCGCCAAGGATGTCGGTCGCAATCTCTTGGTCGATGTGGCGTGCGCTCGCCCCGTCGACGAGTTCGCAGGCAAGCCCGCGGGCGCGCTGAGCCTCGACCCGCAGGCGAGCTTGTTCGAATAGGGCCTGGTCTCGAAAGATGCAGAGTGCACCAGAGCGCCGGTAGCCGACATCGATGCCTGTCGCGTCGTAGAGGGACTCCGTCCATTCGCGATAGGCGTTGCGCGCAGCAACGAAAGAATCGAGCTCGGCGTCGTCGCGCGACTCGATTTGCGCCGCGAGCATGCCGGCCGCGGCGCTCGATGCTTCGGCACCTGGAACCGATTGATCGAGGACAACGACCTCTCGGACGCCCCGCTGTTTGAGTTCGAGTGCGGTTGCGCAGCCCATGACGCCTGCGCCTACAATCACAATCCTCATTGTGCGCTCTGCCGTACACCGTTGCGGATGCGAATGCCAGCAAACCGCTTTCGGTGTTAGTCACTTCGAACTTTGGTAGACTACGGATGTTTTTTCGGCGAACGCATTCAGCTCGACTCGCCGGCCAAGGGGAGCAAGTATGAACAGCTCGTTCGATGTGATCATCATTGGCGGCGGTCCTGCAGGGGCTGTTTGCGCCACGTATCTTGTTCAAAAAGGCAAGCGTGTGCTTGTTCTGGAAAAGGAGCACTTTCCGCGCTTTCGCCTTGGCGAATCGCTTTTGGCGCAGTCGCTGCCCATCTTCAAAGAAATAGGTGTGCTCGAAGCCTTGCGCGCAAAGTTCATTGTCAAGCGCGGCGCACGCTTTCACGACGACGTGCGGCATCGAAAGGGGCGCTTTGCGTTCGCCGACGGGTGGCATTCCGATCCTGGCCATTGCTTTCAGGTGCCACGCGACGACTTCGACATCATTCTGCTCGACAACGCAAAAACCCAAGGTGCCGATGTGCGCCATGGCGTGAAGGTGACGCGCATCGTGCGCGAAGCGGGCCGTGCGGTTGGCGTGGAAACGGTCGCGGCCGATGGCACCAAGGATGTGGCCACGGCGCGCTTCATCGTTGATGCGACCGGGCGCGATGCGATGACGGCGCAATCCATGCGCATGACGTCCCGCATCGAGGGGCTCGATCGAACTGCATTCTACACGCATTGCCGCGACGTGCCGCGCCCCGAGGGCGACACCGCGGGGGACATCGACATCGTCATCTTTCGAGAGAATGCCGAGAGCCGCCCGAACTGGTTTTGGTTTATTCCGTTCCAAGATGGGCGTACAAGCGTTGGCGCTGTCGTTTCGGGGGCGTGGATCAAAGATCGCCGCGCGAAGTTCGGAGCGCAGGCCAGCAGCGTTGACGGCCTTTTCGAGCAGGCCGTTGCCGAGTCGCCAACGGCAACGCGGATGCTTTCGCGCGCCACGCGACTCTGGCCGAAGTGTCAAGCGTGTGCAGACTACAGCTACAACGTGCGCGATTTGTGGGGCGAGGGTTGGGTTGCAGTTGGTGATGCCGGAGGCTTCATGGACCCGGTTTTCTCGGCTGGCGCTCACGTTGCGATGGTAGGAGCAAAAACCGCTGCCGAGGCGATGCTCGAGGTGTTCGACGCAAACGCCAACGAGGCCGAAGCCTTCGCCGCGTGGGAGAGCAACCTGCGCGCGGGCGCCGAGATGTTTCTCCTTGCCATCAAGGCGTTTTACCAGGGACCCTTGGTCGATCTGCTATTTGTCGATGCCATGCACAACGCGCTGCGCCGCTCGATCACTTCGCTGCTCGCGGGTGATGTTTTCAACGACAGCGTGTGGCTTCGCGACGCGCGCGTGCGCCTGAGAGACATGGTCGCTGCTTCGTAGGGGCGTATGGCCATACGCCCCTACGTGTGACACCCACAATACGCATGTTCGTAGGGGCGGCCGCCTTTCGTATACAGGGGCCACCCCATAGGGCACCCACAAGGGGTGCCCCTACACAACCATGCATATCCGTAGGGGCACCCCTTGTGGGTGCCCCATAAATGCCGCGGTCAGGTATCCTTCTGGTCGCGAACTCTGGCTGCTTTGCCCTGAAGGTCGCGTAGGTAGAAAAGGCGGGCGCGGCGAACCACCCCGCGCGATACGATTTCAACCTTTTCAATGCGCGGCGAGTGCGAAAGGAACATACGCTCGACACCGACGCTGAAGCTTACCTTGCGGACGGTGAATGTGCTGCGCGCTCCCGCACGATGGCGCTTGAGGACAACGCCCTGGAAAACCTGAACACGATCTTTGTCGCCTTCGACGATTTTGTAGTGAACGCGCACGGTGTCGCCCACGCGGAAATCCGGTATTGCCCTTCGAAGCTGTTCATTTTCGATTTCCGCGATTTTCGCGTTCTGCATGGCCGTCTC
This sequence comes from Polyangiaceae bacterium, assembly GCA_009780955.1. GTDB lineage: Bacteria > Myxococcota_A > Polyangia > Polyangiales > Polyangiaceae > Labilithrix. The sequence continues at coordinate 25,991 of WQZB01000043.1, forward strand.
CAATAATCTCGAAGAAACTCCCTTTTTTTGAGGGGGAGGGGAGCGCGATATAAAACACGAGACCAGCAGCTGTCAACCGAGTGATCCCCTTGAAAGCGGGCTTAGCGTTCGCGTAGCCGCTGAACCAGCTCTCTGACGCCGCTCGTGTGCTTGCTTGCCGAAAGCTCGCCCTCGAAGACGCCTGCGATCTCGCCTTTCTTGTCGATAACGTACGTGATGCGAGCTGCTACGCCGAACAAATCGTGCAATAACCCTGTTGCGCCATAGGCTTTGGCGAGCTCTCGCTTCTCGTCAGCGATAAGCTCAAACGAGACTTTGTACTTCTCGGCGAATTTGCGGTGCAACTCGTTCGAATCAGCCGAAACGCCGATAACCTCGGTGCCTTGCTGGGCAAGGTCTTCGTACATGTCACGAAACCCGCATGCTTCTTTGGTGCACACGCTCGTGAAATCTCGCGGATAAAAATACAATACGACGTTTTTTTGCCCCCCGAACTCTTCGAGCTTGAGGCGTCTGCCGCTGCTCGAAACCACGTCGAAACTGGGTGCTTTCTGTCCAACCCGTAGCGGCATGCCCGTCCTCATAGCATGAGCGCGCTCGCTGAGTTTGCTGCTTGACGAATGGGCCATTCGCAGCGTAACTTACCGCGGCTTTTAAGAGCTGAGACTTCCTGCATCCAAGACGCACCCATGGTCTTGCCGGTCCAGCGTTCGGGCCGGTCGCTTTCTCGCGAATGCTACGCGGTCTCATGAATCCCCAAGCCGCGGCCTTGCCTCTTTTGAGAAATTGGACGCGTTGAGCGCACAAGAAAGACGATTCGAATGAATACGAAGCCTGGCATCATCGGCAAAAAGCTCGGCATGACACAGCTTTACAAAGACGACGGAACGGTTCAGCGCGTTACTGTCGTTGACGTGAGCTCGGTCGCGGTGGTTGGTAAGCGTACCAAGGAAAAAGACGGCTACACCGCGGTCATTTTTGGAATGACCGACGCGAAAGACAAGCACCTTGCCAAAGCCCAGCAAGGAAGTTTCAAAAAGGCCGGCGTTCCTGCCAAGCGCATCGTGCGCGAAATGCGCTGCGACGACGAGTTCCTTGCCAAGTTCGAGATTGGCGCCGAGCCAAAGCTCGATGACATCTTTCACGTTGGGCAAATTGTCGACGCCCAAGGGCTCACGCGTGGCCGCGGCTTCTCGGGCGTCGTTCGTCGCTGGAGCTTTGCCGGCTTTGTGCAGACGCATGGTACGCACGAGTACCGCCGCCACGGAGGATCCATCGGCACCAACATGACACCAGGCCGAACGCTGCCGAATTTGAAAATGCCCGGTCAATATGGGAATGAAACAGTTAGTATCTTAAACCTCAAGGTTGTACGCGTCGACGCCGACAAAAAGCTTCTTTTCATTGAGGGCGGTATTCCGGGCGCGAAAAACCAGCTTGTCACCATTCGATCGGGCGTGAAGGCACGCGTAAAGGGTGCTGCGGGTGCGTCGAAGCAGCCGCGTTAGTACGGTTTGCAATATCTATACTGCTTCGAAACAGCCACCAGGCGTGTAGGGGCGTATGGCCATACGCCCCTACACTACACTTTCAATTTGAACGAGATCTCAACTAAAATATTCCTCGAATGCCAACGCCATACGCTGGCGATGTGCCGTAGCGTGTTTCTGACGATCCAATCACGCCGCCCATGGGCACCACGTGCATGCCCGAGGCGCTTATGGTATTTGCGACACTTGCGGCGTTTGATGATCCACGTGTGAGCACCCATGCAACGCCGCCGCCGACGATCATGCCGGCCGCCGTTGCTGAAACGAAGCCGCGCGCTTTGCTCTCGGTGACATTTTGAAAGACCAATGGGCTTGCGAGAGCTGCGCCCGACGCTGCGCCAAGCCCTGCACCAAGATCAACAAGAAGCACGCGCTGCGACGACACTTGCACCTGAGTCGCCAAAAGGCCAGCGGCCACCAAGCCAGCGGCGGCTCCGTAGCCGGCGCCCGTGTGTGGCGTACGATTTTCAATGTCGCCGACGTAAAATAAGTCGGCGAGTGCACCAAACGACATCCCAAGAGCCGCGCCCGAATGCACGAGCACCGCGTCGCCTTCGTCAGCAGAGCCGCGCGAAAGCACGAAGGTGGCAAACGACAAGCCGATAAGGCCGCCGCCAACGCCCCACGCGTAGCGATCGGTGAGCGGCACGATATTTCGCCCATTCGCGATGAGCACGCCCGAGGCTGCGCCCCACCACGCGCCTCCCGCGAGAGTCCACGCATCGCCGGTGCCGACATCCCATTCTTCGGCGACGAGCAGCGCGCTGCCGAGCCCCAAACCTGTGCCAAGGGTGAGCAGCGGATAGAGCAAGCGTGGGTCGTCGGAGCCGCTCGCGCGCTGGACGCTATACGCCGTGAAGGCGCCGAAGAGAGCCGCGTTGGCAGCGAGCACGGCACGGCCTTGCGAATGCAGGGGCGACAAGATCCCTGTGCTGGCCGACTCTTGCGGGCGCGGGCCGGACTCGTCCGGCGCAGGCGTCGTTGACAACAGATCGCGCAGAATGACGAGCCCGCGCACGGAAACGTCGGCGCCCGAGACGCGCTCGACCCTCACACGAAGCTGCTTATTGTGCGGTGGCACAGCGACCACGCGAAGCAGAAATGAGTCGCCGCTGAGCGGCTCGAGGCGCGCGCTGAGAACCCACGTGCCGGTGTCTTTCGGTCCTCCACCGTGTGCGCTCGATCGCGACGCGCGCTCGATCATATCGAGATCGCGGGCGCGGTCGATCGCAGGTCCTGGATCGGCAACATCGAGGGTGAAGCCGAGATCTTGCACGGCATCGCGCAAGGTTGCATCGAGTTCTTGAGCGCGCGCGTAAACGGGGCCTTCGGTGGCAACGGGCCTGTGTAGCGCGATGCCTGCCCCGTCGTCGCCAGCAGGCGAAAGCGTTGGCCAGACAACAATCGGCTTGTCAGCAGACTTGTTGGGCGGCTCGGGCGCAGACTCGAGGGGTATGGTGCTGTCGGCTTCTGCGAGGGCCACATCACCAAAAAAAAAGCTTGTCGCACCGAGTCCAATAGCAACCAAAACGCGAAAACAGGCTGACATACCGAACACACGATGATGACCCGTGCTTCTCGCAGCTTGACATGTATGGGCAGCTCGTGGGAAGGTGCGCGTGCTCTCGAAAGGGAGCCGCGCGAGATTTTGCCCACCTTGGGGGACGCGCGTTAGAAGTTTCCTTCTAAGCCGTTGGGCACAAGTGGGCTTCTTCGCAGGCATTTTTGTATGTCTAGCCTTGCGATGAGGCCCTTCTTCTTAGCGGCAGAACCTGTGGGCACAAGGACACCTTCCATGCCCGCCGTTGTTTCTGTCTCCTCCACGATTTCCGAAGGCTCGTCGAGTTCGCTTCACACCGCGTGCGTGCGTGCGGGTCAGCCGCGTCAGGACGCCCTCAATGCCGTCACGACACCCATCGCGTGCACGGCAACGTTCGCATTCGGATCATCCACCGAACTGCGCGATCATTTCGAAGGAAAAACGAGCCGTGAAGAATACGGCCGCTATGGCAACCCAACGGTCAGCGCCGCCGAACAGAAGCTTGCGGTGCTCGATGGTGGAGAAGACGCATCCCTCTTTGCGAGCGGCATGAATGCCGTTACGACAACGCTTCTTGCGCTGCTCAAAAAGGACGATCATGTGGTGCTCACGTCCGACTGTTACCGGCGCACGCGTCTGTTCGTGAAGAACATCCTCACGCGCTTCGGCGTTGCGGCGACGCTCGTGCCTGCCGGCGACATCGCCGCGCTCGAGGCTGCCATCACACCCGACACGCGGCTCGTCGTCACCGAATCGCCGACAAACCCCTATCTGCGTGTGGCCGACATTGCGGCGATCGCGCGCATTAAAACCAAGCAGCCTCGCCTGAAGGTGCTTGTGGACGCAACGTTCGCAACGCCCATCAATCAAAAGCCGCTGTCGCAAGGCGCCGATCTCGTGATCCACTCGTGCACGAAGTACCTTGGCGGGCACAACGATCTGCTTGCCGGCGTTGTCATTGGCGACGCGGGACTCGTTTCGCTCGTGCGCGATCTGCGCAGCGTGCTCGGTGGCGTGCTCGATCCTCACGCGGCGTACTTGCTGCTACGCGGCATAAAAACGCTCGCGTTGCGCGTCGAGCGGCAGAACAAAACCGCGCTTGCCGTGGCGAGGTTTCTCGAGGCGCATCCCGCCGTTGAGTGCGTGTTCTACCCGGGGCTGCCGAGCCATCCCGATCATGCTCTGGCTGTGCGAACGATGAGCGGTTTCGGCGGTGTCGTCAGCTTTGTTCTTCGCACAACCCTCGAGGGCACGGCGCGCGCGCTCGATGCGTGTCAGCTCGCAACCGTTGCGCCGTCGCTCGGAAGCGTTGAAACGCTCATCGAGCAGCCGGCCATCATGAGCCATTACGAGATGACTCCAGAAGAGCGCGCGGCCATTGGCATTCGTGAGAGCCTTGTGCGGCTTTCGGTTGGAATCGAAGACGAAGCCGACATCGTTGCAGATCTCGAACGTGTCCTCGGGACAATCACGGTTTGAGAGAGGGGCAGACACGGGGGTCTGCCCCTACAGGCGACAAAGCGCACATTCGTAGGGGCGGCCCCCTGTGGCCGCCCTACATAAGCGTAGGGGCGGGGCCCTCTGTGGCCGCCCTACATAAGCAGTTCAATCAGGGTTTCCGCTGCGTGAGCGGCCCAAGGTAATCGCTTTTCCCGAGCGGCACGCCATTATGACGAAGGATTGCGTAAGTATGCGAGGCGTGGAAGAAGAAATTCGGCACGACGTGCTCGAGGAAGTAATCGTGGCCGGTCATGATTTTCCCTTCCCAGCGGGGTAGTGTGACAGCGCGGGTTGCCGCATTGTCGAAATCTTTTTCCGTGAGACCATCGAGGAATCGCGTGGCCGACTTGATGCGAGCACGAAGCTCGTCGATTGTTTTCTCGTTGTCCTCGTGCGTAGGTGCTTCTTTGCCCGTAAGGCGCGAGGCACCAAGCTTCACGGTATCGCATGCAATCTGCACCTGACGCACGAGCGGGAATTGATCGGGCGCTAGACGCATCCCAACCAGCACGTTCGGGTCGAACGATCTGCTTTTCGCGTAGTCGGTGGCCTTGTCGAACCACGTGTCGATTTGGGCGAGTGTTTTCCTCATCTGGCGGAATATTGGATAGTACATGCGCGGCACCCTACGCCCATCGCGTAGCCCTCGACAATGGCGTAAGTAGAAGAAGATGAACGATTCCCAGAGGCCGCCTCATATGCCCGAGGCACCTCGCCAGCCTACGCTTTTCGAGCACGCGCGCCGCGCGCCGGTAACCTACGGCCTTGCAGCACTCAATGTGGTCGTGTTCTTCGTGCTCGAAAGCAAGCACAGCTCGGTCTGGAGCACCGACATCCAAACGCTGCTCGATGCAGGTGCAAACGAGCCAACTCATTTGTTGGTCGGAGAGTATTGGCGGGTTGCAACCTACATGTTTTTGCACATCGGCTGGCTCCACCTCGGGTGGAACATCTACGCGTCGATTGGCTTCTGCGAGGCAGTCGAGCGCGTGCTCGGCCGTGTTCGCTTTCTTGGTATCTACCTCCTTAGCGGCATTGGTGGTGGCTGCGTGAGTGCACTCGTCAGTCATCCCATGGCGGTGTCGGCAGGGGCATCGGGTGCGCTTTTTGGCATTGTTGGGGCAATGCTTGCCATTCGAAGACGCACCTTGCCAAGTTTCGCGGCCTTCTTCCGGGATCCGCCAACGCGATCAATCCTCTTCAACATCGGCGTCTGGATGGTCATTGGCTCGATCGCTCTGCGGATGGACAACGCGGCGCACGTTGGCGGCCTTCTCGTTGGTTTTGCATCCACCTGGATGGTTACTTCGCGTCGCGTTCACCTTGCTTCGATCGTGTTCGCTACCGCCTTTGGCGCGCTTCTCATCTTCACGGCGAGGCCCTGGCACAAGCCGTCTCCCGACGAAACGAAAGTCATGACTCACTTTGCAGCAATCTACTTTGAAGGCGCACAAGGTTTTCATGAAAACCTTGCGCGTAGCAGTCGCTTCGCATCCAAGGCATGCAACGCGAACGATGCGAGTGACGCGCCTGCCTGCCAAATCATGCGTGAAATCGAACGACGATGACGCCGTTAGACCGCACCGTCATGATTGCAGGCGATCGCCCTCGGCCACACCCCTTCCGACGAACCAGTCTCCGGCGGCCATGGCTTTTTTCCCTGCAAACTGCACACGAACCAGCTCGATCGCCTGCGTCTCACATGCAACGACAACGCGGCTTTTGTCGGCAAGCACCACGGTGCCTGGCGTGGCCACAGCGGACGCACGCGCACTAGGAACGTCGGTTACACGTGTGGCATGCACTTTTAGCATTCTGCCGCGCACGGCCGTAAACGCCCCTGGCCACGGCATCATGCCGCGCACGTGATTGTGTACGGCTTGTGCTGGCTTGCCGAAGTCGATGCGGCCGTCTCCCTTCTTGAGCATGGGCGCGAGCGTTGCCAGCGACTCGCTTTGCGGCGTGGCGGAGAGCTCGCCAAGAACGTACTTTGGCAGCAAAGCGAGTGTTGCTTGCGCCCCCATTGCAGCGAGGCGTGACGACAGCTCGCCGGCCGTTTCATGACCCGTGATTGGCGTTGGGTACTGCTCGATGATGTCGCCCGTGTCCATGCCTTCGTCCATCTGCATGAGGGTGATGCCGGTCTCGCGCTCACCGCGCACGATTGCCCAGGTGATGGGGGCCGCTCCGCGAAGCTTTGGCAAGAGCGACGCGTGCACATTCAAGCAGCCAAGGCGCGGCGCCAAAAGAACGTCTTTCGGCAAAATGCGGCCGTATGCAACGACGAGCGCGACGTCAACATTCTGCGCGCGAAGCCATGCAGCAAACTCGCCCGTGCGAAGCTTGTTGGGTTGAAGGGCGGGGAGCCCGAGCTCCATCGCACGGCGCTTGACCGGTGACGCGATGGTCGCGAGCGAGCGCCCGGCAGGTTTGTCGGGCTGGCAGATGACGGCGACGACGTGGGCAACTTCCGCAAGCGCGTTGAGGCTTGGAACCGCGAATTCGGGCGTACCAAAGAAGACCGCACGCATTCGTTGATGGTAGCGTTCGATTCCTGATGCGTCTGCACATTAACGTCGATCACGTGGCGACGCTCCGCAATGCGCGGGGCACGAGCTATCCAGACCCAATCGAGGCGGCGCGCATGTGCCTTGATGCGGGCGCAAGCGGTATCACCGCGCACTTGCGTGAAGATCGCCGGCACATTCGCGACGACGACATCAATAAGTTGCGCATATTGATGCAAAATACAACATTCAACCTCGAAATGGCGGCCACCGATGAAATGGTCGATATCGCGTGCCATGTTAGGCCTGATGTCGTGACGCTCGTGCCCGAGCGCCGGCAAGAGCGCACAACCGAAGGCGGTCTCGAGGTCGCAAAAGCATCCAGCGTCCTATTGGCTCATATCGAAACGCTGCGCGCCCACAAAATCAAAGTGAGTCTTTTCATTGCGGCCGACGCCGCCCAGGTTGAAGCGTCGCGCGCGCTTGGTGTCGAGCAAATCGAACTCCACACCGGTGACTACGCGCATGCGTTCGGCAGCGCTGCCGCAAATGGCGTAGAGAAGGAACTTGCCCGGATTGCGTCGGTGGCGAAGCTCGGTCGCGCGCTCGGCCTCGACATCGCTGCCGGCCATGGCCTCACGACGCAGAATGTGCCAGCACTCCTTGCAATCCCTGAAATTGTCGAACTCAATATCGGCCATGCCGTCATTTCCGATGCGGTATTTGTCGGCATCGAAGGCGCTGTGCGAGCCATGCTCGCGGCAATCGCCAAAGGTGGTGCGGACAGGCAGAGCGCGAACAGGCGATGATCGTCGGGCTCGGCATCGACGTTTGCTCGATCGAGCGCATGCGCCGGGCGCTCAGTCGGCACGGTGATCGCTTTTTTTCCCGCATTTGCACGGAAACCGAGCGTGCTGATTTGATCTCCCGAGACGCGGCGACGAGTCTCGCAGGTCGTTTCGCGGTGAAAGAGGCGTTTGCGAAATCGATCGACGGCGCGCGCGGCGTTGGCTGGCACGAGGTCGAGGTGCGAAGGGCGAAAAGCGGAAAGCCGGTGCTCACGCTTTTCGGCAACGCCATCACCATGGCCAAGCGCTTTGGCGCCGACACGTGGCACGTGACCATTACCCATGACGCCGGCATTGCCGTGGCCGTCGTGATCCTCGAAAAAACTTCGTCGGGCCGCGAAGGCCATGAGGAGAGCGTGGAATGATTCCTATCTTGTCGCGCGCCGAAATGCGCGCCTTCGACGCCCACGCTATCGGCACATGCAAGGTGCCGAGCCTTGTGCTCATGGAGAACGCGGGCAGGGGAGCGGCCGAGACCATCGAGCGCGAAATCTTCGACGGGCAGGTGCATGGCAAGCGCGCTGTCGTTGTTTGCGGAACAGGAAACAACGGTGGTGATGGTTTTGTGGTGGCGCGGCGGCTGCTCTTGCGCGGCGCCGTCGTCGAAGCATGGCTTGTTGGGCAGAGTCCGAAAACAACCGACTGCCGGCTCAACATGGATGCCTTCGCAGGCATTGGCGGGTGCATCGTGCTCGTTGCGGAGGGCGGCTCGCTCAAGGCACACGAGTCATCTCTCGCAAAGGCGGACGTGATCGTCGATGCGCTTTTCGGCATTGGCCTCGATCGCGCGATCGACGAGCCACATGCTTCGCTTCTTGCGCTCATCAACGAATCACAAGCGCCGAAGGTTGCTCTCGACGTGCCTTCCGGAATGAACGCTGACACGGGAGCCGTCATGGGCGCATACGTGCGAGCAAAGCTTACGGTGAGCTTTGGGCACTTGAAGCTTGGTCACGTTACGCCCCGTGGTGCGCGTGCTTGTGGGGCCGTGCATGTCGTCGACATTGGTGTGCCGCGATCGACGTCGGCAGTCCATTCGGCCGATCTCGTCGATGCTAGCGACGTTCGGGCGGTATTGACTCCGCGCCCCGTCGATTCGCACAAATACCGTGCAGGGCATGTCGCGGTGCTCGCAGGATCACCAGGAAAAATCGGCGCGGCGGCTCTATGCGCGAAAGGTGCGCTGCGCGGTGGGGCAGGGGCTGCCACGATCGTGACATGGCCCGAAGCGGCGAGCGCGCTCGAGTCACGCGCCGTCGAGATCATGACTGCGCGAATTGCCGACGGCAGCGATCTCGCCAGCCAGATCGATGCGGCTCTTGTTGGCAAACGTGCCCTTGTCATAGGACCAGGCTTTGGTCTCGGCGACGGCGCGCGCATCGCGGTGAACCATGTGCTGTCGAGTTTCCCTGGAACCATTGTGGCCGATGCCGATGCCCTTACGCTTCATGCGCGCGCCATCGAACAGTTTGCGGCGGCTCGTGGGCGAGCAATCTTAACTCCCCACGCAAGCGAGCTCGGGCGGCTGCTTGGCATCACGAGTGAAGAAGTCGAAGCCGATCGATTTCTCGCGGCGCGCACGGCGGCTGTGCGCGCCAACGCGGTTGTCGTGCTCAAAGGTGCGCACACGATTGTTGCGGCACCTGATGGGCGCATGGTTGTGAACTCGTCAGGCAATCCCGTGCTCGCAACGGCGGGTTCGGGCGATGTGCTTGCCGGACTCGTTGGGGCATGTGCGTGCATATTGCACCCATTCGAAGCCGCATGGTGTGCTGTGTATCTGCATGGCGCCGTGGGCGACGCGTGGAAGAAGACTCGCGGCGATCGCGGAATGCTTGCAAGCGACATCGCCGAAGGACTACCTGAGACCATGGCATCTGTCGTAGCGCCCGCCCACATGCGTGGGCGATGGCACGCAGACGTTGGCGAGCGAACACACGTCGAGGGGTGACACCCACCGTATCACTCGCAAATTCTCGCTTTGATCCGCTGGCACTGAGGTTGCGATGGCGCGACGACGGAGATCACCATGCCACTTCATTCATACGCTCGCGCTGCCCACACACCTGTCGTTGCTACCGATTTTGCCAGTTTGAAAGTGGAGCTCATTGAGCTCGTGCCGGAGCTACGCGGGCGTGCACGTCGGCTCTCGCGCGACGCCACGCTCGCCGAAGATATCGTGCAAGACACCGTGGAACGCGCCCTGCGCTTCGTCGCCCAGTACCAGCGCGGCACGAACTTGCGCGCTTGGGTGCATCAGATCTTGTTCAGCGTCTTCATCACACGGTGCCGGCGGTCGCGACGTGAGCGCAATGCCTTGCGTGCACTCTCGGCCGATCCGTTCGCGTGGACAACGCCAACGCGTTTCGCTCGGCCAGAGACCGGCGTAAGCCTCTCGCCGACCGCGCAAAGTAAATTCGATGGTTTGCCTGAGTCGTTCCGCATGGTGCTCAAGCTCGTTGACTTAGACGAGCTCACCTACCGCGAGGCAGCAACTGCGCTTGGCGTGCCGCTTGGCACCGTCATGAGTCGCCTTCATCGGGGCCGAAAAATGCTTGCGTCGCAGCTCGCCGAAGCCGCGTGAATCTACGGTTTCGAACTGTCGGCATCAGCGCCATCTTTTTCCATATCTGGGATAATGATTGGCCGCCGCTGCCACTCGTGCGCTTTGCGACGAGCATAGGCGAGTCGCTCCCTCGCGGTTGGGTAACGTTCCATAAACCACGAGATTAAAGCGAGGCGTTCCGCCTGTTCGTTTTCATCGTTGCGCATAAGCTCGAGGCGACGATCGAATTCTTCAGGGGTGAGCGACTCGTCGTACGGATTCATGGTGAGTCATCTTTCTTATGCACAGATGCTTCCTTGAGGGTTTCGAGAAAACGGATATCAGGCAGATCTTGTGGGCGCAGGGACCAGCGCTTTGTCAGGACGAGATGATCGAGGGAAGGAATGGTGATGTCGATGCCTTCGACGAACCGAATTCTCTGACGATCTCGATAGGCTTGGTCGAACGTAAGCACGACTCCGTCTTTCGTTGGAGCAGCACGCGCAATGAGAACGTCGACTCGCTCGTCACCTTCGAGCACGTAGCGGCCAACTTTGCGAGCATCATTGGGGCTACGGTTTGGGTCGAGATCGAGCCGGCCCAAATGCTCATTTAGCTTCTCGATGTCATCGATGTGAAGCCAAAGATCGTAGTCTGCTGTCAAGAGCGGAGCACCAAGTGCGACGAGTGCTCGTCGGCCGATGAGCAGGACACGAGCGCCACTTGTTTGGATGGCTCGGAAAAAATCCTCTTCGTCGAACGTGGGCCCTTGCATTCTGCATACTCTAGCACTCGATCTGGTCGAGAAAATTTGTGAGAGACTGCGGACGAAGTGAGTCCGAATGACGGGGCAAGGAGATAATGAGATGACGATGAATCGATCGGAACTGGTTGGGACGAGTGGAGAAGCGATGGCTCTGCTCGGTGTAGAGGTTCGCACCGAAGTGGTTGCTGGCCACGCCAGCTCCGTTGTGCGTCAGCGATATCGAAATGACGAGAAGAAGCCGATTGAGGCACTCTACACGTTTCCGCTTCCAAGTAAGGCGATACTCATTGGTTTCTCGATGTCCGTGCTCGGTCGTCGGCTAGAGGGTGAAGTCCACGAGCGCGAAGAAGCTTTCCGCCGTTACGACGATGCAATCACAGCGGGACATGGTGGTGCTCTTCTCGAGCAGGAGCGACCGAACGTCTTCACCGCGAATGTCGGCAATCTCTTGCCGGGCGAAGAGACGACCATCGAGATTCAATATGTCGAGCCCGTCGTTGCCGACGAAGGAGCCGTGCGCTGGTCAGTGCCAACGCTCGTTGCGCCGCGCTACATCCCCGGCGTTCCGAACGGCGATCGGACCGCGCACGGAGTTACCGATCCCACGGATCGAGTGCCCGATGCCGACCGCATTTCGCCGCCGATTGGCGATGTCGCTTACGGTCTCGCACTCGATCTCACGTTCGATCTCGGTGCCGACGTCGACGTCGAGAGCCCGTCGCATTCGATTGTTGTCACCAAGCAAGATGGGCGCACACATGTCGCGTTCTCGCAGCGTGAAGTGGCACTCGATCGCGATGTCATCGTCATCGCGTCTGCGACGTCGGCAAGGAGTGCAGCCGCGCCGCTTGCGAGCGTGCTCATGCATCGAAAGGGTGCAGGCGCCGGTATGCTCGCACTGACGATCGTGCCCGATCTCGGCAGCGCTCCGTCGAAGCATACTGCGAAGGGTCGCAATTTCGTGTTCGTTCTCGATCGCTCCGGTTCCATGGGCGGTACCTCGATGACCGAGGCTCGCATGGCCCTTCGTCTTTGTCTCCGGCAGCTTCGTGAAGGCGATCGTTTTGAGATCCTTGCGTTCGATAATAGGATCGAGTCGTTTGCCCAGCGACTTACGCCGTTCACGCAAGCAACGCTGACGGCCGGAGATGCGTGGCTCGAGCACGTTGACGCTCGCGGCGGTACCGAGCTGCTCGGGCCAATGCTGGAAGCTGCGAAGCTTGCGCCTGATGGCGTCATCGTCGTGCTCACCGACGGCCAGGTAGGCAACGAAGACGAGATCCTTGCAGCATTCCTCAAGGCGCAGACAAGTGCGCGCGTCTATTCGTTCGGAATTGGAACGAACGTCTCGGGCGCACTCCTTCATGCGCTTGCCGACAAAACGGGTGGCGCTGTTGAGATGATTCATCCGGGCGAGCGTATCGACGAGAAGGTTATTGCCCAATTTGCCCGTGCAACTGCGTTGCGCGTCACCAACATCACGATCAAAACACGTGGGATCGAGCTCGCCGAGATCGCGCCGGCAGAGCCGCGATCGCTTGTGGACTCCGAGCCGTTCTGTCTCTTCGCCACCTACGAAGTTCCCGGACACGGCGCGATTGAGATTCGGGGACAGCTGGAGAGCGAGCCGTTCTACCTCGAGGTCCCCGTCGATCTTGCGGATGCCTCCGATCGTCCTGTTGTCGCGAAGCTTTGGGCGCAAGCGCGCATCGTCGATCTCGAGCGGGCCATCGTGACCGGGCGTCGTGCCGAGACGATGAAAGACCGCATCGTGAAACTCGCTACTTTTCACGGTGTTTCGTCGAAGTACACATCGTTCGTCGTCATCGAGAAACGCACGGGCGATCGTCGCGCGACAGGGCAGCCAGAGACTCGCGTGGTTGCTGTGAGCGCTCCCGCGGGCTGGGACAGGATGAAGAGCGCGAGGGTTGGGAGAGCCGTTGCATTTGCGTCGGCACCTGCTGCACCGGCGCCAATGATGGCTGCCGCGCGAATGAGGCCTGCGGCAGCACCGACGCCATCCGGTTTTGCGCCAATGCCTGCTGCGCGAGCTTTCGCGGCTCCTTCTCCCGCACCAAGTGCGTTCGAACAGAAGTCGGTCGCCGAGGCGGATCCGATCTTGGTCTTGCTGTCGCAGCAGACAGCGTCCGGGCTTTGGGAAGAACCCGGGCGCGATTCGATAGCACTTACCGCAGATGCACTCTTGAAGCTATCTCGGTTGGGGCTTTCAACGGCGCATGCGGTCTACGGAGCCCAGCTCAAAAAGGCAGTGGACGCACTCCTCGATCGGTTCACCCGCATCGACTTGGCGATCGAACCGCAGATCCGCGAGCTCGCACTCGGAGTCGCGTGGCTCGTTGCGAGCGGACGTCGAACGCGTCGCACCGTTGAAGATGCAGTGCGCTGCGGCGGGCACGAGCTAGCAGCGCTCGCAGCAGTTCTCGGCGACGAGCACGCCGTCCGCGCTCGAGTCGATACGCTCGTCAGTGCGACAAATAAACTATGATTAGGTAGGCAGAAGGCCGGCGGCTTCGCGCTGCCGCCTTACTTCGTCGTGCGATGCCAGGCTATCTCAGCAACGCCGGCTTCGGCGTTGGCGCGGCGTGCGAGCGTGAAGAGCAGATCGCTCAGGCGATTGAGGTAGACGACGACTTCGCGGCGCACCGGTTCATCATCGATGGCATCGATGGCGAGCACCGAGCGCTCGGCGCGCCGGCACGTCGTGCGCGCGAGATGCAACATGGCACCTAGAAGACTGCCACCTGGCAGAATGAAGTTCTTGAGTGGAGCCAGGGTTTTTTCGGCGTCGTCAATGGCGTGCTCGAGGCGCTCGGCATCGGTAGCGTCGAGAAGCGCAATGCCAAGTTTGCTTTCTTTGCCCGGTGCACATGCGAGCTCAGCGCCCAGTGTGAACAGATCGACTTGCACGTGTGTCAAAACATCGCTTGTGAATGGGTCAGGATGGCTGGCCTGCGCGACCCCGATCACGGCGTTTAGTTCGTCGACGGTTCCATAAGCCTCGACTCGCGCCGAATTCTTTTTTACGCGTGTACCACCGTAAAGGCCTGTGGTGCCGTCGTCGCCCGTTTTTGTATAGATCTTCATGCACTTTACATACGCTCGGGCGCTTCGATGCCGAGCCAAGAAAGACCACACTCGAGCGACTGCGCTGTGAGCGCAGCCAGCGCAAGACGCGACGACATCGTGGCCTCGCCCTTTGCCTTGAGCACCGGGCATTGCTCGTAGAATGTTGTAAAAGCTGTCGCTAATTCGTAAAGATAGGTGCAAAGCCGATGCGGTTGCAATGTGTCTGCAACCTGTCTGGCGGCAGCACCGAGCCCAAGAAGCTCGAGACCAAGTGCACGCTCGGCGGGCTCGTGAAGGCTAATGCATGCCTTTTGCATATGGCTAGGTTCGATGCCCGCCTTGCGAAAGATCGAACGGATACGCGCATGTGCATATTGCAGGTATGGCGCGGTGTTGCCGTCGAACGCGAGCATGCGCGACCAATCAAAGACGTAATCTTTGATGCGGTCGCTCGATAGGTCGGCGTATTTGATGGCGCCAATGCCAACCTGGCGCGCCACCTGATCGCGCGTTCGCTCATCGAGCTGGGGGTTCTTCTCATCAACGAGCGCCGAAGCGCGCCCGATGGCCTCGTCGATCAGTTCGATGAGTTTTACGGATCCGCCCGTTCTCGTTTTGAACATCTTCTTGTCGGGCCCGAGAATCGAACCAAAAGCCACGTGCTCGGCACGCGCTGGGGGAGTAAGCCAGCCGGCGTCTTTTGCGACCGCGAAAACCATGGCGAGGTGCTGCTGCTGAGGTGCGCCAATGACGTAGAGAATGCGTGTTGCCTTGCGCGTGCAAACACGCTCACGCAGGGCCGCGAGATCGGTTGCCGCATAGCCGAAGCCGCCGTCCTTTTTCTGCACGATGAGCGGGAGCGGCTCGCCGTTTTTTCCCTTGAAGCCTGTTGGAAAGGCGCAAAGCGCGCCCTCGCTTTCACGGATGAGGCCCTTGCTTTGGAGCTCGGCAACCATGCCTGGAAGCATTGCATTATACATGCTTTCGCCCGCGAAGTCATGCTCGCCAAGCGTGACATCGAGTTTCTTGTAGACCTCACCGAAATAGTGTTTCGACGCGCCCACGAGTCGTTGCCAGAGATCGAGCGTTGCGAGATCGCCTCGCTGAAGCAGGACGACGCGCTCTCGTGAGCGATCGGCAAAGAGCGCACTGCCATCGAATTTTGCGCGTGCTTCCTTGTAAAAGGTGTCGAGATCGCGCACCGAAACGTCGTTGGCTTTGCCCGTGCCGAGATCCACGAGATGCTCGATGAGCATGCCAAAGGGGGTGCCCCAGTCGCCAAGGTGGTTTTGCCGAATCACGTTGTGGCCAAGGAAGGCGAGCACGCGCACCAGAGCATCGCCGAGGACGGTGCTTCGGATGTGCCCTACATGCATTTCTTTTGCGACGTTCGGCCCGGAGTAGTCGACAACGACGGTCTCGGGCTTTGTTGCCAAGGGGATGCCGAAGCGCGGGTCGCTCGCGGCGCTCGAGAGCTCTTGCGCAATCCAGTTGTTCGACAGCGTTAGGTTTACAAAGCCCGGGCCTGCAACTTCGATGCGATCGCAGATTGCCGTCGTAGTGAGATTGGCATTGAGACTGGCGACAATGGCATTGGCAATTTCGCGAGGATTTTTGCCAAGCTTTTTCGCGAGGCCGAGGGCAACGTCGGCCTGGACATCGGCGCGGTCGGAAAAGCGCAAGAGTGGGTCGACCCCAGTATGATCGTCACCAAAAGCTTTGCGGAGCGCCTCTTCGAAGCACGGGGTGAGGGCGGTGAGCGGATCGGCCATGACGTCGCTATCCTTTTATTAAGGTGCTTATTCAATCGCTGGAAGGCGGCATAGGGCAGGGCGAGGAGCGTCGTCGGTCCCGCCTACCGCGATGTAGGTGCGCCCGCCTTCGCTGCCATCGTTCACCGGGAACGAGAAGCTTCCCGGGTTTGCGTACGTTCCTGAAACTTCTGGCACGTGCGCATGTCCGAACACAACCGCGCGTGCATCGGTTACGCGCTCAACGAGTGCTGCGCCGTCACGAAGCAGGTCAGGGACACGACCACCGTAACGGTCTCGCTTTTTCGACCAGCTCGTCAAAAGACCAATGGCGCCGAGCGCGCATAAGCCCATGCCCGCCATTCGCTTCTTGCCAGCCAACAGCCCCGCGCCTGCAAGAAGCGCTGTAGTGGCCGCCACGCGATCGAGGTACAGACGCGCGAACGTGTTGCCAAAGCTTGCCAGCGTGGAGCTGGGCGCTTTTTTGCATAATGCATGCAGCATGTCGACATCGAGTTCATGTTCGTGCGCGAACGCCGGAAGTGCTGCATTCCCGAAGGCGCGTGCCGCCTCGGGTCGGTAGCGCGCGCCGCTCTGACGCAGGCACGACCAAGCCGCTTTGAAGTAGGTTGCGACAACGTGCGGACCGCGCCAGCCATAGCGCGTGAAGGCCTCGACAAAGAGTTCGAGCGGAAGCCTGTCGTTGCGGTTCAAGTATGCGTACGCGCCGGTTGGCGCGATGAACTCT
Organism: Polyangiaceae bacterium; assembly: GCA_009780955.1. Taxonomy (GTDB): domain Bacteria; phylum Myxococcota_A; class Polyangia; order Polyangiales; family Polyangiaceae; genus Labilithrix. The sequence goes on from WQZB01000043.1 coordinate 42,833, forward strand.
TTGACGAACGTGACGCCAAGGCTTGGCGTTCCCATGGCGAGGGGATGCGCCGGAACGTTGTCGGGATCATACAAGTGTCCGTGCTCGATATGCAAAGCGCCGAAGCGCAAAAGCCAAGGCGTGATGCGGAGCCTCGTGCGCGCTTTGGTATCGAGGCGAAGGGCTGCGCCAAGGCTTTGTTGGAAGGCGGGCTCGGCGAGCTCCGAGTCGTGGTTGCCGGCGCAGAGCCAGAGCTCGCCACCACGGCCAATGTACTCGCCCAGCGCACGACGAATGCCTTCGTGCTGGTCGAGGACGTCGATGGCTGATGGCGTTGGCACGCGTTCCGCTGAACGATCGAACAGATCGCCAGCAACGACGATGCGCGCGTCGCGATTCGCATCGAACAGCCGTGCAAGATCGCGTGTTATCGCGCGCGGCGTGTGGGTGGTCAAATGCACGTCAGAGACGACTAGCGTCCGCATTCGCATGGCGGCGCCCTTGCGTACCATCAGACAACCAACATCGCCATCTTGACCGCTTTACTTAGACCGCTTTACTTAGACCGCTTTACTTAGACCGCTTTACTTAGACCGCTTTCAAGTTGACGCGAGGTTTCGAGCCCCTCGAAGGTTGCTCCCGTCGTCTTTTTGCCGATTTCCGTCGCATCGCTTCGTTGCTTCTCCTCAAGCTGCACAAGCAGCTCTCGTCGAAGCGCCTCGCTCTGCTCGGAACTCGGCAAAAA
>WQZB01000044.1 GCA_009780955.1 Polyangiaceae bacterium
CGCCTCGCTCTGCTCGGAACTCGGCAAAAATACTCGGTCCGCAACCTGCTCGGGGCTCGCGGCGGGCCCGAGGAGCCCGCGTAAGCGTACGTTGTGGTACGTGCGCAGGCACCGCAGGGCCCAACGAAGGCATCGCGGCGCGCAGCAGGCTGGTAAGCATCCTTACGTAGCATTCTTCTTTTCATCCTCAAGACGCATAGCCTCGAGCACGAGCGCGCCGATCGACGGGCGCCCGCTTGTTGCCTCTGACACTGCGGCGGGATTATGCATGCAAAAAGCGAAACGACCCGTCCGCCAACTGAGCACTTCACGCAAGACATCGAGCGGAGGCGCCGGCTTGCCATCCATTTCGGTGGCGATGAACAAACCCGTGCTAAGCGTAAGCACACCGCGCTTGCCCGAAGTTGCAATGACCTCGAGCGTGCCTGTGCGGCGCTCCATTTCAAGCATCATGAGAATGCTTGTAAGCGGAAAATTCGCGAGATCACCTCGAAACGCCGCTGAAGATGACGCAGGTGTCGACGTGATCGTTGGCTCCTCGCCCGCGAAATCGAGCTGCCAACGCTCTCGGCTACCAATGAGGGCCGTGACTTGCGCCACGATTTCATCGTTCGTCGCAACGCTGTCGAGCACAGTGTCGCCGCCGACCCGCAACCCCTGGATTCGCAGGGTTCTGTCCGATTCGTCGGATAGAAAAAGCAGCGGCGTTTTGGCCACGTCGCTCGCTTCGGTGCGAATTCGTCGGCAAACCCAGAAACCGTCGATGTCGGGCAAGTCAACGGTGCATACGATGCAATCGGGCGCCATTTCGCACGCCATGTCAAATCCGGTACGTGCCGTGGTAGAGAGACTTACTTTATAGCCGGTTTGCTCAAGGCTGTGCGCAAGCGAGCGAGCAGCTAGCTCGCGGCCGTGGATGACGAGGACGCACCCGCGATACACCGAAAAAAACTAACACGTGCTTTGCTGCTTGCGGGAAACAAGCAGCGATAAGGTTGCATTTTTTGTCGCGGTGGCTTGCGTCCCCTTTACGAGCAGCTTTCTGGTACGAAGGTCGTCGCACTTCATGTAAGCGAGTCAAGGTGCATTCGTGCGCAGTCTTTTTTCGCGAAGCGATGCTCGCCGCGCAGCAAGATTCCCAGGTATGTTCCAGTAACCCATGTCCAAGCTAGGCATTCTCGTCGGCGGGGGCCCTGCTCCCGGTATCAATAGCGTCATCGGCGCCGCGGCCATTCGCGCGACCTCCTCAGGTGTCGAAGTCCTCGGCGTCCACGATGGCTTCAAGTGGCTCATCGAGGGCGACACAACCCGCGTGACACCGCTCAGCATCACCGACACGAGCCGCATTCACTTCCGCGGCGGCTCAGCCCTTGGCATCTCGCGCGCAAACCCAACGAAAAGCCCTGAGATGCTTGCACGCTGCCTCACAACGCTCGATCGCGTTGGCATCAGCATGCTCATCACCATCGGCGGCGACGACACGTGCTACAGCGCAAGCGAGCTCGCCAAGGCATCGCACGGCCAACTTCGCGTCGTGCATGTGCCGAAAACCATCGACAATGATCTCGATCTGCCACAAGACGTCTACACCTTCGGCTTCCAAACCGCGCGCCACATTGGCGTTGAGATCGTCAAGAATCTGATGGTCGACGCGAAAACGACATCGCGATGGTATTTTGTCGTTGCGATGGGGCGCAAGGCCGGCCACCTCGCGCTTGGCATCGGCAAAGCGGCGGGTGCCACGCTCACGCTCGTGTCCGAAGAGTTCGAAAACCCCGTTCCGCTTGCCACCATTGTCGACACACTCGCGGGCGGAATTTTGAAGCGCCTGTCGCAGGGTCGAACCGATGGCGTTGCCGTGCTTGCCGAAGGCCTGGTCGAGCACATTTGCCCGAGCGACATCGAGGGGCTCGAAGGCGTCGAGCGCGACGCACACGGCCATATTCGCATTGCCGAAGTCGACTTCGGCAACATCGTCAAGGCCGCTGTCCAATCGCGCCTCGCCGAGATGGGCATCAAAACCACCGTCATTTCCAAGAACATTGGCTACGAGGTTCGCTGCGCCGATCCAATTCCCTTCGACATGGAATACACGCGCGATCTCGGCTACTGCGCGGCACACTACATCATCGAAGGTGGCACCCAAGTGCTCATCAGCATTCAACGCGGCCACTTCGTGCCAGTGCCGTTTTCGCGGATCATGGATCCAGTCACGGGCCGAATGCGCGTGCGCATGGTCGACATCTCCTCCGATCGTTACAAAATCGCGCGAAGCTACATGCTGCGCCTCACGCCAAACGATTTCGAAGACCGCACCGAGCTCGCACGCCTTGCGCAAGCGGCGAACATGACGCCAGCCAACTTTCGTGCGCGCTTCGGCTACCTTGTCGAGAGCGAAGCGCAAAACAGCATGACGCCCATGTCCGACTCCCGCCCTCAGTTGCCACAGTTTTAGGGGCGCGATGCAGGGCACCCACAAGGGGTGCCCCTACGATTGTGCGTTTTGTTTGGATGTAGGGGCGCGATTCATCGCGCCCTCGGGATCGGTCGCTGCGGTCGGGCGCCATGAATGGCGCCCCTACGGATGCGGGATGTTAGAAACCCTCACTTCGGGCTTCGCGCTCGGCTTCGTAAATGCTGCCTGCGTGGTCGAAGCGGTCGATCAACTCCTGCTGCGCCTCGTTCTGCGCCGCGGCCACAAGACTCGGCGGCAAGCAGGGTCGAACCCCCGAAGAGCGATCGTAGCGAACGGCAAAAACGCGGCAGACAAAGTGCCGTAGTGTGTCCGCAGCTCGCGCGCCGTCAGGCACGAAGGTGAACGTGATGCTCGCGCGGCTCGCGCCGTCGACGCCATCAACAAGATGCTTGCGAGTGATTTGTCCAACGATGCGAAGGCTGTGAACTTGGTCGGCCGACAGAATCGTGAGCAAGTGGATATCGCCCGCGCTGCCCACATGCGCATCGGTTTCGAAGCAAACCCCCAGAGTGCTGATGTCGCCTTCGCGTAAAACAGGCATGTCATCGACGCCTTGTACGGCGACCCAAAATGCGCCTTTTAGGCGTTCGCTCCGTTGCTCCACCACGGCAAAACCGTGGGTTCGCGCACCAAAGCCCGCAAGGCGACCTTCCGCCCCCGTTCGGGTACTCTTTCCTTAGTACTTGTACCTTTTTGCCGCCGAGCACGGAGAATGACCATGCGTACGATCTTGAACACAGCGGGGCAACGCCGTACGGCAGTGATTCTCTCCGGCGGTGGGGCACGCGGCGCGTACGAGGTTGGCGTGCTCTGGTACATTTTCGACGATCTGTCGCGCATGCGCGGTGCGCCCCCACGCATCGACATCCTTTGCGGCACGAGCGTCGGCGCGATCAATGCGTGTTACCTCACCGCGCACCTTGGCGATCCGGTGCTTGGCATGCGAAGGCTCGTGCACTTGTGGAGTAATTTGCAGATTACACAAGTCCTTGGCTTCGGCACCCGTCAGTTGCGAGGCTTGCCGCGCCTGCTTCTCGGTGGCGGCGATGCGGGTACGGGCTTGTTCGACGTCACGCCCATGGCCGATCTCGTCGAACGCGAGATTAGCTGGCGTGCGGTCTCCCGTGCGTTTCGAAAGCGCTACCTCCGAGCGCTCACGGTGTCGACCACCGAGGTGTCGGCAGGCCGCACGGTGGTTTTCATGCAAACCGCACCCAACGTGGACGTGCCACACACCCCGCCCCCGCGCACCCTTTTCCGTGCCGAACCCATTGGCCCGCATCACGCGCTGGCAAGCGCGGCGATCCCCATGCTGTTTCCGCCGGTCGAGATCCATGGCGAGCTTTACCTCGATGGCGGCCTTCGACAAAATACGCCAATATCGCCGGCGCTACGCCTTGGGGCAACGCACGTGTTTGCCATTGGCAGCTCACACGACGTGCAAGGCGTGGTGACCAACGAAGGCGCGTTGCGCGCTACGCGAATGCCGGGCGCGGCGTTCCTGCTTGGCAAGGTGCTCAATGCGTTCTTGCTCGATCACGTCGACATCGACCTCGAGATGCTCACGAGACTCAACGCCATACTTCAAGATGGCACCAAGGCATTTGGTCATGGCTTCGTCGACGCGATCACGCGCGAGGCGCAGAAGCGCCATGCTCCGCCTTACAAATTCGTTGACGCATTTGCCATTCGCCCAAGCGAAGATCTCGGCAAGATTGCAAGCCTTCACGTTCATCGAGGCAAATTCGTGGGCAATCCGTTTTTCACCAAGCGCCTGTTCGACTTGCTCGAGCTCGGCGTGGGCGATGAAGCTGATCTTGCAAGCTACTTGCTTTTCGACGGGCACTTCTGCCGCCAGCTCATCGAAATGGGCCGCGCCGACGCTCATGCGCGAAGAGACGAAATCATGCGTTTTTTCGGGGACGTTGGGCAAGACGGCGGAACTGCATTTGAGGGCGAGAGTCCGTCGGAAAGGCCGGCCTCATCCGCGGTAACAACAACGCTACCAATAGGCACCTGACCGCGGTTGGCGATCGCTCACGGCGCAAAATCTGCAACGGATTGGCGCATGGCCCGAACGCCTCACCTCCTCGTTGTTGAAGGCGATCCGCGCGCCGCTGGGCTGCTCGCGCGGATCTTCGAGGTGGACGACTATGACGTGGCCGTCGCGCGTGACATTGACTTCGCGCTCATGCTCGCCCACTCGCAGCGGCCGGATGCGATCTTGCTCGATCTCGAGCTCCCGCATGCCTATGGCGGTGATCTTTTGCGCGCACTTCGCACGGACGCCACACTGAGAGACGTGCCCATCGTTGCGCTTTCGAATGCATTCGACCTCGGCCTTTCCGGGGAAGGCAATTCTGCCCCGTTCGGTGCAAACGCAATCGTAACCAAACCACTCGTCGTGGAAAGCTTGCTCATCCTGCTCGATCGTGTGCACGATTTTGCGCCGCTTCTCGAGGCCTGATCTAGGGCGGCCACAGGGGGCCGCCCCTACGATCGGCGTTGTGTTGGCGGTTGCGTGTAGGGGCGTATGGCCATACGCCCCTACACGCATCACACCCGCGAGAATCGGGCGCCATGAATGGCGCCCCTACGAAATGCATGGTCGTGTAGGGGCGCGATTCATCGCGCCCTCTGCCCCGCCGCAATCGCGAAAAATTGTACTACTTAGGTTGGTACAAACAGAGCGGATGTCCATCCGGATCGCAAAAGTTTGCGATCGTGCCAGAGTCGATTTCTTGCACGGTGAAGGACACGCCGCGATTTTCGAGAATTGCAACGGCCTGGTGAATTGGAAGCTTCGAAAAAAAAGTCACGCCAGGGGAGATCGGGGAGATCGAGGCCCCGGTGTCGCTGCTTGTCTCGTTTGCTTCGTTTGCCGGAGCATCTTTGGCTGCATGCAGGCCAATGCGAAAGCCATCGCCAGCGTCGATGACGGACCAGCGAGGCTCCTGTTCGACGAGCTTCATGCCGAGTGTTTCAACATAGAAACGCACTGCCACTTCGACATCGCGAACAAAATAGATAACCAAACCACCGCGAATCATGCGCTTACCTCGCTCCGTCAGCGCTCAGCCGGGTTGACCATGCCCGAGCTTTTTTTTGCCGTCTTGGAAGAGGATTTCCACTTTGCTTGCGTCGGCGTGGACAACGATTCCCTTACCGAACTTCGAATGCGTTACAAGCTGGCCTTTTTCTAGCCGCGTGGTGAGTGCGTAGGCAACGAACTCAGAGTCGGCTTTGTTCGCGACTTGCTCTTCCCAGCTTTTTTCGGGCTCTGAAGGCGTAAGCCAGAAGCCGCCGTCATCGGTATCTTGGCTCTTGCCCGAGCTCCGCGGCTTTGTGCGCTTCATCGACATGGCGGCACCTATCTACCAGAGCTTTTGCTCTCGTGCAGGTAGCAAATCGCCGATAACGTTCACCCAACCGTCCAATGTCTTCCAGGGCCCGCCACGCCGAACTCGCTGCCGCGATTGAAGCTCACAACTACCGCTATTACGTTCTTGACGATCCAACCGTAAGTGATGCCGAGTTCGACCGGCTCATGCTCGAGCTTCTCGCGATTGAAAATGAGCACCCGGAGCTTGTCACGGGCGACTCGCCCACGCAGCGCGTTGGCGGCAAAGCGCGTGCGTCAGTCACCAAAGTGCGCCGCGAACATCGCATGATGTCGCTCGACAATGCGTATTCTGCCGATGACCTGGAGGAATTCCACAAGCGTGTCGTTTCTGGCTTGCGTGAAAGTGACATTCCGGAATTCGTCATTGAACCTAAGCTCGATGGTGCAAGCATCGAGGTGATTTTCGACGGCGGCAAGCTTGTGCAAGCAACCACGCGCGGCGACGGCGTCACGGGCGAAGACATTACAACGAATGTTCGCACGATTCGCGGCGTCCCTTCGCGCATTCGTTATCAAAAGAAGCTTACCTTGCGCGGCGAAGTTCTTATCTATCGAAAAGATCTCGATGCGCTCAACGCCGATAGGCTTACGGCCGGGCTCGAGCCTTTTGCGAACCCAAGAAACGCCGCTGCCGGCGCCGTGCGTATGCTCGATCCACGCGAGGTTTCGGCGCGCCCGCTGCGCGCCATTTTTTACCAAGTTGTCGAAGGTTCCGAGCTGCATAAAGCGCAGTCCGAATCGCTTGCTTGGCTTGCTGAGTTAGGCTTGCCAACGCATCGCCGCGAAGTCGTAAAACTTTGGGATGGTGTGATGGCGGCCATTGCCGCGATTGACCATGCTCGCACGACGTATCCGTTCGAAACCGATGGCGCAGTGGTGAAGGTCAATCCTTATCGCCAGCAGCATGGGCTTGGTGAAACATCAAAATTTCCAAAATGGGCCATTGCCTACAAATTCCAAGCCGAGCGCGCGGCTACCACGGTGCGCGGTATCATCGTTCAGGTTGGGCGTACCGGCGTGCTTACGCCCGTGGCGATGATGGATCCCGTGCAGCTCGCGGGCACCACGGTAACGCGCGCAACGCTTCATAATGCCGACCAGATCCGCCTGCTCGATGTGCATGTTGGCGATCGCGTGGTCGTTCAAAAGGCAGGCGAAATCATTCCGCAAGTCGTCGGCGTCGAACAGCGCGCACGGGCAAAAGGTTCGCCGCATTTCTACATGCCGGAGGCATGCCCCGAATGCGGCACGCATGTGATGAGCGACGGAGCCTCGACGCGCTGCCCGAATCGCCTGTGTCCGGCGCAAGTTTGCGGTCGAATATTGTATTATGCAAGCAGACAAGCCATGGCGATCGATCACCTTGGTGAATCGCTCGCCCAGCAGCTGGTAAGCCAAGGGCTTGTCCACGACGTGGCCGATCTTTACGATTTGAATGCCGCGCACATCGCCGCGCTCGAACGAATGGGAGACAAGAGCGCCGAGAATGTCATTTTGGCTATTGCGTCGTCACGGCAGCGCACGCTCGATCGATTGCTTTGCGGCCTTGGCATTCCGCAGATTGGCCAGGTTGCCGCCAAGCAACTTGCCGAAGAAGCCATAACGCTCGAAGCCGTGCTCGGCTGGAGCGAAAGCGAAGCGCGCGAGAAAGTTTCTGGCATTTTTGGTTTTGGCCCCAAAATGGTCGAAAGTGTCATTGAATTTCTAAAAAACGAGGGCGAGCGCAACGTCATCGAAAAGCTTCTCGTGCGAGGGGTCGGACGCCCGCAACCGCGCCACGCCGTTGCGACAGAAGGGCCGCTCGTTGGCAAAAGCTTTTGCGTAACGGGTGTGCTTTCACGCAAACGCGAGGAGGTACACGCGCTTTTGCGCGCGGCCGGCGCTACGATTCACGATTCAGTAAAAAAGGAAACAAGTTATCTCGTTGCCGGCGACAAAACCGGCAAATCGAAACTCGATCAAGCAAAGAAGTACGGTGTTACGGTTATTGATGAAGTGCAAATGAACGGGCTTGTCGGTTCGTCGTAAGCACCACGCGGGCAGGAACGGTGTGGCGCATGTTACGATGGCTCGTGACCTATCCGTCGGATGACAAATCGTTCACCCTATTCGCAGTCTTTTTCATTTTTGTAGGGGTGATCATCCTCGCAGCAAGCCTGACGAACTGGCGGCGGCGAAAGCGAGTTCTTGCAACACTCAACTCGCCCATTGCCACCGCGCCCGGCACGGGTTCGGTGGAAATCAAGGGGCGCATTGCGCCGAGCGACCAAGGGCTCTTAAATGCACCGTTTAGCGACCGACAATGCGTCTGGTACATCGCTGAAGTGTACGAAAACCGAGGGACTAAGGACGAAGTCTCTTGGGTGTCGATTCTGCGAGAGTCCAACCGGTGCGCGTTTCTTGTCGACGACGGATCGGGTCAACTTGCACGCATTCTACCTAAGGGCGCGAACGTCATCGCCGGCAGCCAAGAGGTAGCCTCGAGCAACCGATCCAACGCTGCTGCGCCTCGCATCGAAACGTTTCTCGTGTCGCGCGGCTTGAGTAACAAAAAGAGGGAAACCCTTTCCTATCGAGAAGCCGTGCTCGTGCCAGGCGAAGAGCTCTACGCCATTGGTCCTTCGCGTCGAGATGCAGGACCACCCATTGTCAGTGGCTACCGCGATGCGCCGTCGTCCGAACTCGTGCTGTTCGCGAATGGCAAGGCGGATGGCGAATTGATTCTGACCACCAAGAGCAAGCGTGAGCTCGTGAGTTTCTTGGGGGCGAGCGTTGTCGTCGGCAGTGTTCTCACCGGCGTCGGGATCCTTTTCGGCATCGCTGCGATAGCGAAATCGTTCATCTCGACGAAGTGATTGGCACGTCGACCGATCTGTCCGCGACAGGCAACAATCTGTCGGCGACAGGTGCTCGGTAACGAATCGCACTAGATTTTCAAGGCTTCACGCATGGCCCGAGCAATGCATTGGGGCTGCCATTGCCATGCCTTTCGACGCCACGTTTGCCATTGGCCTGTCCGTAGGCGCTGGAGCGCTCGCTTACTCGGCGCCCGCCGAAGTGGGAATCACCATAGGCATCGTGCTTGTGGCAACCGTATGCCTGTCTTCGGTGCGCCCGTCGCTGTCTCGGGCCACCGGATGGACCCTTGGACCGCGCCTTCTCGCACTCGTGTGCGCCTTGGCATTTGCGTTTTCTGCATTCCGCACACAACGCGTCATTCGTAGATTTGAGAATGCGCGCATTTCAATTTCGACCGATAGGCGTTGGCCATCGCGCTGTCAGGTGGAAGGGCGCGTCGCGACCTCACCCGCGCGCACGATGGATGTTGTGCGAGTCGATGTCGATGTCGAGCGCGCAGAATGCGAACGAGGTGCATTACAAGGACAGGAAGGACTGGTCGGCCTCTACGTCCCGGTCGATGCACCGGCGCTCTCACGTGGCGACCACGTTAAGGTCGTGGCGTCGCTCGCGCCCGGGTATCGCTTCTGGAATGACGGAGCGGCCGATCCCGCGCCGTCGCAAGCGCATCGCGGCGCAATCCTCTCTGGTGGCGCAGAAGATGTCATCGTAACCAAGCGAACGCATTCGCTGCCAAGCTACATCGATCGCGCACGCGAAATCGTGCGACGGCGCATCCTTGCAACGTTTCCGCCAGAAACCGAAGGCATGGCTCGCGCGCTCGTTCTCGGCGAATCGGCACTCGATGAAGCCGATCAGAACGCGTTTCGGCAAAGTGGTTTGTCGCACCTGCTTGCTGTTTCGGGCATGCACCTGGTGCTCGTGGTTGCGTCGTTCGTCGCGGGATTGCGGGCGCTTCTGCTCCGATGGCAAGCACTTGCCGTTCGCTACGACGTTCATCGCATCGCAGCAGCCATAGGCATTCCAGCAGCGTTTTTTTACGCTGACTTCGCAGGAGCAAGTGGTTCGGCCATGCGCGCCGCATGGATGAGCGCCGTCGCGCTGCTCGCGCGTGCCCTGGCCCGAAAGCCTGACACGTGGCGCGCGTTCGGCCTGTCGATGGTTGGAATGGAACTTTTCGATCCGCTCACGGCTTACGACTTGTCGTTCCTTCTGTCAGCCGCTGCGACCTTGGGATTGCTCGCTCTGGGCCCGCCGATTACCCGCGCACTCGAAGCGCGCTTGCCATCGTGGGCGACCTTCATCACGCGCCCATTGGCTGCAACAACGGCCGCGTCGGTTGCATGTTCGCCGGTGCTCGCGTGCATGGCGCCGGAGCTGCCCATTGCGGGCCTGGTGGCAAACCTCGTTGCGGTTCCACTCGGAGAACTTGCGGCGCTGCCGCTTTGCCTCGTGCACGCGGTGCTCTCGCCCGTGCCAGCGGCCGAACGCGGAACCGCGCTCGCTGCATCTGGCGCACTCGGGCTCGTGCGTATCGTGGCGCGGCGCTTTTCAGCTTTCTCATGGGGCATGGTCGCCGTGCCGTTACCAACCGCCGCGGAGCTCTGCGCGCTCGCGGTGTTCGCGCTTGGACTCGGGGTGCTCGCTGGGCGTAGCGTGCATTATGCACGTGCATGCAACTCATGGATCGTGCGGAACAAGCGGATCGCGTGGATCGTGGGCAACGCCGCGTTGCTCATCGTGCTCGAACTCGCGGCTCGGGCTGCCGGCAGCTCGCCCGGTGCGCTGCGCGTGACGTTTGCCGACGTGGGCCAGGGAGATGCAGCTCTCGTCGACTTTCCGGATGGCCGGCTCATGCTCATCGACGGCGGCGGCCTCGTTGGCAGTCCCATCGACATGGGACAACGTGTTATCGCCCCGCTTTTGCGGGCCCGCAGGCGCACTTCGATCGATGTCGTCGTGCTCACGCATCCGCATCCTGATCACTTTGGCGGGTTGCGCACAGGTCTCCGTGGCGTGGATGTCGGCGAGTTTTGGGACACCGGGCAGGGTGAAAGCGAAGATCTGAAGGGTGAGTACGCCGAGCTCCTGTCGTCGATGCGCGCGCGTGGGGTGCCCATTCGAAGACCGCAAGACGTTTGCGGATTGCACACATTCGGCAACGCGGTCGTCGAAGTACTTGCCCCTTGCGCAAGCGATCCGCGCGAAAACGACCGCGGTCCGAACGACAACTCGTTCGTCTTTCGCATTCGCTACGGCGCGCGCGCCTTTTTGTTTGTCGGCGATGCCGAGCGCGCAGAAGAATACGAGCTCGTGGACCTTGCGCGGGGCAAGCTGCATGCCGACGTGCTCAAAGTCGGCCACCATGGCAGCCGCACCTCGTCAACCAAGGAGATGCTCGAAGCTGTGTCGCCACGCGCAGCCATTATCTCGTGCGGCGTGCGCAATCGCTTCGGGCACCCTCACCCCAATACGCTGCTCGGGCTGGCCCGTGCGGGCATCACGACGTACCGCACCGATCACGACGGCAGCGTGATGGCGTGGACCGACGGACGCACTCTCGACGTTCAATCTCTTTCGACAATGCCAATGTACGGCAGGTTTCGGTACTTTTCGGCGACGTCGAGCCCGTAGCCAACGACAAACTTGTCGTCGATGGAAAATCCAAGGTAGTCGATGTTCACCGCCACGCGGGCGCGCGTCGGTTTCGACAGCAGCGAGCAAACCGCAATAGAGCGAGGGCCGCGCGTGCGTAACAAGTCCATCATGTGGAGCACGGTGAGCCCGGTATCGACGATGTCTTCAACGATGAGAACGTCGTCGCCCGCAATGGGTGCTGCAAGATCTTGGGTGATCTGCACGACACCGCTCGACTCCGTGCCATCGCCGTAGGACCGCACACCAAAGAAGTCGATGCGCAGGTTCGGAAGCTCGATCGCGCGGCATAAGTCGGCAGCAAAAAGGAAGCTTCCTTTGAGAACAACGACAAGAACCAAGTTCCTGCCCGCATACGCCTTGGCGATTTCGACCCCGAGCTCGCTCACTCGGGCCAAAATGGTCTCGGCGGAAAGCATCATAACGACGTGTTCGCTCACAATGTGTGAATGAGTCACCTTGACGTGGTCCGGCGTAAAGAGTCAAAAGTGACTACGAGGTGGAGATTCGCGTGCATCGTAAAGCGAAAGAATTGCCTCGACGAGCGCATCGAGATCGACGGGCTTTGGCACATGGAGGTCGAACCCCGCATCCAATGCGAGCGCACGATGGCTTGTGCCTGCATACGCAGTAACGGCAATGGCCGGTGTGCGTCCGCCATTGCTCTCGCTCAAGGCTCGAATGCGCCTTATGAGGGCATAACCGTCCTCGTTGGGCATTGCGATATCAGAGACGATGACGTGCGGCTGCCCGGCTTTGAATAGAGCAAATGCATCACGGGCATTCGAAGCAACGAACACCGTGGCGTGCCGCTGCTCGAGAAGCGTAAGCAACAACTCCCGCGCGTCGTCGTCGTCGTCGACCGCAAGCACGACGACGCCCTCGAGCGACCGCTTGGATCCCCGCGGCGCGTGCAGAGTCGAGAGCGAGGTGGCGGCGTTCCGCGCAGCCCGCGCGGTCGTCATGGCAGCCGCTGGCCCGGCACAAGTTCCACGGACATGGTACTAGCGCGTACCACGTACGGATGCGAGGCGCGCGCGAATGCGGGCTTCTTCGCCGCGATCGGTCGGGACGTAGATGGATTCGCCAACAATCGCGTCGGGCAAATAGGTCTCGCCCGGCGCGACACCGCCGTCGTAGTCGTGCGCATACTTGTAGCCATCGCCGTAACCCTCTTGTTTCATCAGTTTCGTGACGGCATTGCGTAGCTTCATGGGCACAGGAAGTGTTCCATGGGCCTCGACGAGCGCCTTGGCGCGCTCAAGGGCATTTTTTACCGCATTCGACTTGGGCGAGCATGCCAGATAAAGCGCGGCGTGTGTAAGTGGATAGATCCCTTCCGGCATTCCCATACGACGGAACGCAGCGTCGGCGCTCGTGACAACGAGAAGCGCACGAGGGTCGGCGTTGCCAATGTCTTCACTTGCGAAAATGAGCATACGCCGCAGAACGAAGAGCGGATCATCACCTGCCTTGAGCATGCGCATCATCCAGTAAACCGAGGCGTCAGGATCGGAGCCGCGCATGGATTTGATGAACGCGCTAACAACGTTGTAATGCTCCTCGCCCGCTTTGTCGTAAAGAAGCGGCGCTTTCTCGTTGGATGCAGCCAGAGCCTTGGTGGTGACGCTCGTTTCGCCGCACGCTTGCACGTATTCGGCAGCCGCCTCGAGAATGGCAAGCGCGCGCCGGGCGTCGCCGCGTGCAAGTTGGGCGATCGCGCGCACGGCTTGGTCGTCGGCAGAAAGCTGTGCCCACCCAAGACCGCGCTCCGCATCGGAAAGCGCGCGGCGAACAAGGGTAGCAAGCGCTTCTTCGGAAAGCGCTTCGAGGCGAAAAACTTTGCATCGCGAAAGCAGCGCCGCGTTGACGGCAAACGATGGATTTTCCGTTGTTGCACCAACAAGGGTGATGATGCCGGCTTCCACATGAGGCAGAAAGGCGTCTTGCTGTGCCTTGTTGAAGCGATGAATTTCGTCAACGAACACCAGCGTGCGCTCTGCCTTATAGGCGCGACGTTCGCGCGCGGCACTAACGATGTCGCGCAGCTCCTGGATGCTACCAAGCACGGCGGGGAACGACACGAACACCGACGTGGTTCGAGCAGCGATGACTCGCCCAAGTGTGGTTTTGCCGACACCCGGAGGCCCCCACAGAATCATCGAGGGGACGCGATCGCTATCGATCGCGTTGGCGAGAAAGCTTGTTGGGCCGAGCACATGCGTCTGACCGACAAACTCGCTCAAAAGTGACGGGCGCATGCGCTCGGCAAGTGGAATCGCCCCAGAGCGAATGGCTTGGCGTTTCGATACGGCTTCGAAAAGCGTATTGCTTTGCGACGCTGCGAACCCATCGCCGCTGCCGCCTGTTTTGCTGCGCCCGCGTACCACTCTGAAAGATTAGCAGACGATCGCATGATGGCGTGTTCTCGCAGCTTGTACAAAGGTCGATCCAGAGGCATGAACACTGTGATGACAAGCCCGCGTTCGGTGGTGATCCCTTTCGGCGTTCCCGACGAGGGGCGCGGGCTCGGGCTCGGCCTCGCGGCGCTCGTGCATAGCTTTGCGCAGATCGACGGCGAGGGCGTCGCGCTTGCCCAACTACTCGCACGCGCATCATGCTCTGAGCCACGCGCCAACGAGAATGGCTACGACGAGCATGGCGACAACGAGAGCGATGCAGACGCCGAGAACCTACCGGAGGCGATCGAACACGCAACCTCGTTGCCCGACCAGCCGGCGGCGCCTGTCGAGGCCTTCATTCCGCCGCGCGCGTGGAAAGATCTCACGGGCTCGGGCAGCATGCCGTCCGATGTGAGCATCGTCGTGACCGGAACATTCGAGCCTCCGATCGGCGGTCGTGGACTCATCCAGCTTCTCGTGTTCGATGCAAAGAACGGCTACACGCGGGCAAAGGCCGAGGCCCATGTCGACGGAGACAACGCAGGGCAAACTCTGCTCGCGGCGTTCGACGAGGTCTGGTCGCAGCTCGGTGGCGAGCTTGGCACGGTGCGCGACATCGGCGACTTGTCATGGGATGCGCTCGAAAGCGTGCTGCGCGCCGAGCGGTGTGCGCTGCACGATCCGCTGCGTGGCGGACCTCACGATCGGCTCGCAGCCATGGCGCATCTTGGCCGGGCGATTTTCGATGCGCCTGATGCACGATTTCCGGCGAGCAGGCTCGCGGCGCTTGCGCTCGACACGGCCTTTTGCGCGCCACTCGACGGCAAGCTCGCCGACGCCGCGCTTCGTGCGCTCGTGAGGGCAACCGAAGACGCGCCGAAGAACGCCGAGCTGCTCGAAGCCGTGGCAGCCTTTCACATGCGCGCGGGCAACGGCGCAGAAGCCGAGAAGTGCGCGCACGAAGCCCTTTTGCTCACGCCAGGACGGCCACGTCTTTATGCGCTCGTCTCCGAAGCTCGCCGGGCGCGCGGCGATCTGCCGGGTGCGCTTTCGGCGATCGAAGACGGGCTCCTTCACGGCGCGACCGATCCGCTTCTCAACACCGAGCGTGGAATCGTGCTCGCCGAGCGTGGAAATCTCGATGAGGCCGAGAGCGCGTGGCGCATGGTGCTCGACATTTGTCCTATGTATGCACCTGCATTCACCAACCTCGCATCGCTCTCCATGGAGCGAAAAGACACGGCCGCTGCCGCAGGTCTCGTCGATATGGTCCTTGTCGCATGCAGCCGTGGCGGCGCGTCGCCAGAGATGCTCCGTCGTTCGATCCAGCTCTTGCTCGCAGCCGAACCCGAGGGAATCGCGCGGGCAGCCCGCGTGAACAAGCTTGCCTGCGCGCTCGTGGAAACAACGCCGAACGATCCCTGGGTGCACCTGGTGCTCGCGCGTGCCGCCTCAAAAATGGGCAATCGAATGGGTGCCATAAGAAGGCTCGCTCTGGTCGAAAAGCTTGCCCCGTCCTCGGTTTCTGCATCCGAAGCGCAGCGCGGAAAATTCGCGCTCGAACAGCCGCAAGCATCGCTCGAGATCGATGCGGTGCTCCGCGCGGCCTATGGTGCGACGGCCGCCGATCTCGACGCCGTTGCTGCGCGTGCACGAAGCCTTGCGATCGCGTACCCGGTTTGGCATGCATTCTTTGCCGCGGGGATCGCCGAGCGACGGCGCGAACGATGGCGCGATGCGCGCGATGCCTTCACGAGCGCCATTCGTTTGTCGGCGGGCGCGACCCCAGCACACATGGAAATCGTCGCGGCCCACATTGCCCTCGGCGATCCAGCGTCGGCGCTCGCCCATGCGCGGCGCGCATGCGAACTTGGCGGCGAAACCGCGCGCTCGCTCGCAGTGCTGGCAACCGCGCTGCTCGCGGTGGGTGATCACGAAGAGGCACGCCAAGCGATCGATCGCGCGCTCGATCTCGATACGACCAACGAGGCCAATCGCGCGCTCGCCGAGCGCATCCGCGCCGGGCGCCGTCGCACGAGCACACTCATGCGGTTGCGGGAAGTATTCGCCCGCTGGCGCCGCTCCTAGACCGCTTTCAAGCGGTCTTAGCGAGAGCCGAAAATAGCGGACCCGACGCGTACCATCGTTGCGCCGCAGGCAATCGCGATTTCAAGATCGTGACTCATACCCATGGACAGATCGGGCAGGCGGTTTCGGCCGCCGTGGCGCGTTTGCAACGAAACAAGCGCCATGAACGCATGACGTGCACTTTCGAGATCGGGCGGGGGCATCGTCATCAGACCACGGAGCTTCAGAGCTGGCTGGCGGTCGACGGCGTCGAGCAAGAACTCGAGTTCGCCCGGCGACACACCATGCTTCTGCGGTTCGGCGCCAACGTTCACTTCGACGAGCACGGGCAGCTGCCTCTGCGCGTTGCCATAGCCCTCGCTCCCCGCGCGCTTGCCTAGCTCGCGGGCAACCGTCGGCGTGTCGAGCGTGTGCACCACATGGGCGGCATGCGCGACATGCTTTGCCTTGTTCGACTGAAGATGGCCGATGTAATGCCACTCGATGTCGGCAAGGTCCGCTAGCGCACTAGCCTTGTGCGTGAGTTCTTGCGCGTAGTTCTCGCCAAAGGCACGCTGGCCTGCTTCGTACGCCTCGCGCACGGCTTCGGCTGGCTTCGTTTTCGACACGGCAATGAGTTTGATCTCGCTCGGATCGCGCGAGCACGCCATGGCTGCGCGCGTGATTCGAGCGCGAACTCGTGCGAGCGCCTCGGCGATGGGGCTCAACGCTTGCTCCAGCCGCGACGAACGCGTGCATGCCAGATCATCACGTCGGAAGTTGCGGTGAGCGGGCCGCCTTGGAAGTCGCCGAGCACTTTTTCGACCTCGAAGCCATTGTAGTAGAGAAGCGCTTCCCACTCTTGCGGGAAGAATTGCCGATGCGATAACGGCGTCATAAATAAACTACCTTTTGGGGCACCTTCGGCACCTTGTTTTTTTTGCCCCGCAGGCTCGAAGCACATCGACACGAAGGCGATTTGCCGTACGCGGTCGTAGTCGAAATATTCGTAGTATTTGACTCGCCCGGCCGTGGGGTGAACGAACTGTGGGCAACGATGAGGCTTGGTTGGGTCTCGCGTCAAATCTTCGAGAACTGGCATTCCGATATCGACAACCAATTCGCCGCTCGGAACAAGATGCTGCCTTACGCACGCAAGCCAACGCTCAACATCGCGCCGAGCGTAAAGGTGCAACGCCGTGTTGAATGTGCAAAGTACAAGTGGAAAGCGTCGACCAAGTCGCACGCCGCGCATGTCGCCACGCCGCACCGTTACGCGGTCGCGAACCTCGCGGCTTTCGTGTTCGAGGCGCGCGCGCAGATCGCCCAGCATGGCCTTTGATAAATCAATGCCAAAAACTTTGGTGCCCATGCGCGCAATGGGCAGCGCGATGCGCCCATTGCCAATGCCGTATTCAAGAACACACGGGTAGGCAACGGCGAGCTCGGTGTAGTATGCAACGTCGTCGACTTGCCCGCCGTAGGCGTGATCGTAATACGCTGGATCTTCGTAGTGAGCGCGCGAGCCAATTTCGAGCTCGCGATCGCGCCCACGATTGCGTTCGCGCTCGCGCTGCACTTGCCGTAACGATCGTTTGGACGAATGCGCCGGGCTCAGTACAAGCCCGAGCGGTTCATATGCTCAATCCAGTCTTGCACGGCGTCGTTGCTTGCACGATCGAAGTGGACCTGGCCGGCGGCGATCTCTCGAAGTGCAGTGACGGCCGGCTTGTTCTTCGAGTGAACAAGAGGGCCTGCCCCCTTCATGAGCTGGCGCGTGCGGCGTGCAGCAAGAATAACGAGCGCGAAACGGTTTTCTTCACGCTCGAGGCAATCTTCAACGGTAACACGCGCCATAATATTCTCGCTAGTTCGAAGGCGGACCATAAGCAGCCTGCCAACTTTGAAAATTGTAGGGTAGTCGCAGGCCGCTAGACCGGCAAGCTCTTAAGGTTAATTGTGAGCACCGATGATGACGCTTTTGTTCGCCAGGCATGGCGAGACCGCTGACAACACGAATCGAGTTTTTCAAGGGCAGCGCGGCGGAGGCCTGTCACCGCGGGGTCGCACGCAAGCACAAAGGCTTGCGGCTCGCATGCGCACAGCAAGCCTCGACGCGATCGTGGCAAGCGATCTCGAGCGCGCGGCGGAGACCGCGCGCATCATCGGCGCGGCCACCAAACTCGTGCCCGCATTCGATCGCGATCTGCGCGAGATCGACGTCGGAGCGTGGTCGGGCAAAAGCTACGAGGAAATAAAAAAAATGTTCCCAGACGAATGGGCCGCGTGGTCGGCTGGACAAGACATTGCGCGCGGAGGCGGCGAAACCTACGCGGCGATCGCCGAGCGCGTTGCGCGCGCCGTTTCGCGCATCATCGCCTCGCACGAGAACGAGCGCGTTCTCGTGGTTTCGCACGGCGGCGCCGTCCGCAGCTACATCGCGAAAATTCTCGGTGTTCTTGGGGCACAGGGCATGCGCGCGCTCTCCGGCCTTGGCAACGCGAGCCTCACAGTCATCGAGATCGAGAGCGAACGCGCCGTGCTCCGCGCATGGAACGACACGGCCCATCTCGAAGGGATGTCGGTCGACGATCGCGCCGACTGAATTGACGTGCTAAAATGAACTCATGGCAGAGCTGGCTCGTAAACGAGCAACCTACCAAGATGTTCTCGATGCCCCAGAACACATGACGGCCCAGGTGATCGACGGGCAGCTCTATCTCCATCCGCGACCGGCTCGCCGTCATTTGCGTGCTGCGTCTTCCCTTGGGAGCTTCCTATTTGGAGCCTTTGACGCCGCGGGCGTGCATGGTCCGGGCGGGTGGGTGATCATCCACGAACCGGAGCTTCATCTCGGGCCCGAGCCCGATATCCTCGTTCCCGATCTCGGCGGCTGGCGCGAAGAGCGCTATCCCGGTGACGACGACAACAACGATCCATACTTCGTTGTGGCTCCTGACTGGGCCGCCGAAGTCCTTTCCGAAAGTACGGCTCGTCTCGATCGGATGCGGAAGTTGCCGATCTACGCTCGAGAGCGAATCCCACATGTCTGGCTCGTCGACCCGCGCGATCGAACCGTAGAAGTTTTTCGCCTTGGCTCGGATGGATATGTCCTAACGAAAACTTGGGGCGACGAAAACGAGCCCGCTGAACTCGAGCCATTCGGCGCGCTGCCCATTCCGCCCTCCGCGTTCTGGGGCAGGCTACTCCGTTAAACTTTCGGTCTACCGCCCAACACCTTCGAGGGTAAAAACCGGTCGTCCGGTGTCGCGCGAGGCTTGGAGATCGACCGTGAGCTCGACGAACCAGTCGTTGTCTTCTTCGGGATCGAGCAGCGTTTGACGGATGCGCCAAGCTTCTTCGCCCTCGACCACCGCCATGTGCTTTGGGCTTCGCGCTTCGGGATCGGTGCGAAGGCTCGTGTGCTCAGCAAAGTAGGGAGAAAACTCGGCCTCGATTCGCGCCGCTTCGTGCGCCTCGACACCGCTTGCACCGGGCGCGTTGGGCAGCCCGATCGTTCGCATCGTGCGCGCCGCCTCGGTCCAATCGCGCCGCGAAAGAGCTCGTACGAACCGGAACGTTTCGTTGCGAACGAGCACCATGAAGGCCCTGCGATCGCGCGTGATGTCTTTCGACCCTTCCGGTTCGAGATCGCCGGGCACGATGGGCGCCTCGATGCGCTCGGCCGGGTTTTTCAGGCGCTCCCATTCGTCGAGCAAGCTCGCATCTACCTGGCGCACGATGGCACCGAAGTAGACGATCACGTCTTCGATCGCCTCGGTTTTTGCCCACTTCGGCACGGTTTGCACGAGTGTTTTGTAAACATCGGAGAGATACCGAAGCAAAAGCCCCTCGACCCGCTCGAGGCCATATTCCTTCACGTATTCTGAAAAAGACATAAACTGTTCGTACATTTCGCGCGCAATCGATTTAGGGCGAATGTTCTCCGCCTTGACCCACGGGTGAAGCGCGGCAAAGGCGTTGAATGTGCCATAAATGAATTCGGCTTGCGGCTTTGGGTATTCAAGCTTTTCGAGTTCCGCCATGCGTTCTTCGTATTCCACACCGGCCGCTTTCAGCTCCGCGAGCTTTTTGCCTTTCAGCATGTCGAGCTGGCGCGCGAGAATGATGTCGGGGTTTTCGAGAATCGATTCGACCAACGTAAGCAAATCGAGCTCGTAGGCAGGGTCGGACGGCACAAGGCGCTTCAGCGTGTCGAGCAAGTAGAGTGACAGCGCGTGATGGATCGAAAAATCTTCGCCGAGATCGCTATTGACAACGATGCGCCGCCGGCCGCTTTCGTCGTAATCGATCTCAAGAATGCCGGCGTTTTTGAGCGACTTCACCATCTCGATCGCCGTGCGCCCCAAAATGCGCTTTTGCGCGGGCCGCTCGTGACTCGACTTGATGAGACGCGCAAGCGCCATGCACCCGCCACTTTCTTCGCGCGACAGCACGCTTGCGACCATGCTGTGCGACACGGTGAAGCGCGAGGTAAGCGGCTCAGGCGAAGAGACAATAAGCTTATCGAAGGTGGATTTGTCCCAGGGGACATAACCCCATTCGGGAGGCTTTTTCTTGACGATTCTCCGCTTCTTGATGGGGTCGCTTCCTGCTTTTGCTTCGAGTCGCAAATTCTCGATGACATGCTCGGGCGCTTGGGCCACGACACTTCCTTGTTCGTCGAAACCCTTGCGACCGGCACGCCCGCTAATTTGCTGGAAATCGCGGACGCGCAAAATGGCGGTTTTTTCGCCGTCGAACTTGCATAATTTCGTAAAAAGCACGGTGCGAATGGGAATGTTGACGCCCACGCCAAGCGTGTCCGTTCCGCTGATGACTTTCATGAGCCCTTTTTGCGCAAGCTTCTCGACGATAAGTCGATACTTTGGCAAAAGGCCCGCGTGGTGGATGCCAATGCCGTGACGAATGAAGCGTTGGATCTCCCGACCGTAGGGGCTATCGAATCGAGCGCCTTTGAGCGCTTCGGCGATTTGCTTCTTTTCGTCTTTCGTAGAGAAATCTACGCTCATCAAGTTTTGCGCTTCTTCGGCGCATGCGCGCTGCGTGAAATTGACAATGTAAACAGGGTATTGGTTCTTGCTGACGAGGTGCTGCACCGTTTCGTGAAGAGGTGTTTCGCGGTATTCGAAATCGAGCGGAACGGGGCGATGGGTGGACTTCACGACGGCCGTGGGCTTGCCGGTGAGGCGCGAAAGATATTTTTCGAACGGCTCGGGATCGCCAAAGGTGGCGCTCATTAAAAGAAAGCGTGCATTACGCAATGAAAGAAGCGGAATTTGCCACGCCACGCCACGATCGCGATCGGCGTAATAGTGAAACTCGTCGAGCACGGCGAGGTCTACCTCGGCGCGTGGGCCGCCCGCGAGGGCGATGTTGGCAAGGATTTCGGCGGTAGCGCAGACGATCGGCGCGTCGCGATTCACGGTGGCATCGCCAGTCATGAGGCCAACGTTGTCGGCGCCGAACGTTCGGACAAGGGCGAAGAACTTTTCGTTCGCAAGCGCCTTGATGGGTGACGTATAGAATGAGCGCTGACCGCGAACGAGAGCCTCGAAGTGTGCGGCCTCGGCAACGAGCGATTTGCCCGACCCGGTGGGCGTGCTCAAGATGACGTTGCTACCGGCAAGAAGCTCCAAGATTGCCTCTTCTTGTGCCGGGTAAAGTTCAAGGTTGCGTGCAGCGACGTAGCCTAGAAACGCGGAGAGAATGTCGTCGCTCGAAGCGTCCGTTGGGGGAAGATCATGCAGATGGGCTTCAGCCATGAAACCGCAAGATAGACCGCTTTCGATTTGGCACACTCTCTTCGCGTTGGTGAGGCTGTTCCGGGCCGCTCCTGAATTCGTGAGTTGCGCGGTGGCCGAGGGCCGAGTACATCAAATCTATCCTTTGGAGAGGTGACCGAGTGGCCGAAGGTACCCGCTTGCTAAGCGGGCGTCGGGCTAAAACCCGACCGCGGGTTCGACTCCCGCCCTCTCCGCTGTAACAGCGCGAAATTGCTAGTACGTTTTGGCTCCGTGGCCAAAACTTGGCCAAAACTCGCTGGGGCCTTCAAGAGATCTGCGGACAGCGGAGGGAACGGCTCGCCGTGGCGCTGGCGGAGGTCGGGACCCCGCTTGATGTAGCTCGCCCACGTGGTCTCTGGCGACTTGTGTCCGGCTTGAGCCGCGATGACGTAGCTGTCGGTGCCGAGCATCGCAAGCCACGTGCAGCCTGTCGTCCGGAAGCTCCGGAAGTCGAACGGCAGATGGTCGACCGTACCCTCTACAAGCTCGCGGCGAGCGATGCCCGCAAGCTTTAAGTGCCGGCGCGTCCGATCTGCAAAACGTTCGAAGAGGCGGGCGCTTCCGATGAGCGGGATGATGCGCTCGTCGTCGCTCGCACGCTCTTCGTACATCGCCTGGAGCAGCGGCATCAGATTTTCGTGAATGGGGATCTCGCGGATGCCGGCGTCGCTCTTCGTTCCTGGCTTCTCTTCGCCACTCCGCACATCGAGCTTGCGGCGCACTCGAATCTCTTGAGCGGTTCGGTCGACGTCGGACCAACGAAAAGCGTACAGCTCTTGAGGCCTCGGATAGAGGTACGTCGCGAGCACGTAGAGCCGGCGCGCTGAGATCGGAACGGCTTCGCACGTGATCAACTGCACGAATTCGTGCGGGTAGAGCGGCTGCCGCTCTCGCTTTTCTTCGTCGAGCTGCTCTTTCGTCACCGGCGGCTTCACGCTCGTCACTGGATTCGCGCTCGATGGCCCGACGCGCACCGAAGAATAGCGGGGATCATCGTCGGTGAACGCACGGGAGAACGGCGCCACGATGATGTCACTCCACATGTTCATGGCTCGCTTGCTCGAGATCGATCCGGCAAAAACGGCGTTTGTCATCGCGTCGCGAATACCGATGATCTGCTCGCGCGTGATCGACTGCATGGGCATCGTTCCGACCCGTGAGCCGACCCACGTTGCGGCGGGCCCCTTCATGTCTCGAATCGATTTGCCAAGTCGTTCGTGGACCTCGAGATACCTTGGGTGCCATTCGTTCCACGTCTCCCCATGCGCTTCGGCGGATTTCAGCGCCTTCGCCTCGCGCGCGCGCTTCTCCACCAAGAGCTCGCCGTTCTCGTCCTCGCGCTCTTGCCTCGCGTGGACATAGAGTTCAGCGCGCTCGCGTGCCGTCTTTCCACCCGCGGGCGTGCTGTATTTGTCGGGCACGTCGATCCATTTGCGTGAGCCGTCGCCGAGGCAGACGCGACCGCGAAAGTAGGTCGTTCCGTCGGCGCGTTTGCACGCCTCGACGCTACCGGTACGAGGCGGGCCACTCATCTTGACCCGTGTTTCAACATCGCAGGCGGCGGTGCATCGAGGCCAAACCGCATGCCGTATTTAATCCGAACGAGAGTCCGCACAAAGGAGGCGATCGACACATCGCTTTCGTCGCATATCCGATGCAGCATGTTCATCTCCTCGTCGGAGCACTTCACGACGAGGTTTCGTTTCCGCTTCACCATGAGTGTTACATGCGCCTTGCTTTAACTTTGTCCATGGCATCATTCATGCGGAACTGGGTATGACGCGCGTCAAGTCGTTAATTTTTAACGATAAATTGACATGTAGATTTATTTTTGATCCTTGCTGAATGCCAATGACGGAGTCGACATCAAGAACGTTCTCGAAGGTATGCAACGCCTCGCCGAAGGGCTCGACGTGGCTCACGGGGGTTCAATCGTCGCTCTCTTCTGCGTCCAGCGGAGGGCAAGCCAGGGAGCGCCTGCCGCCCCCGCGAGCCAGCATCGCGCGATAGCCAGCCGATGCCGCTCACGAGCCAGCGCGGTGATTCCACGAATCGTTGTCGTCATATCAACTCCAAAAAACACCCTACAAAAAACACAGCCACTAAGCCGATCCTGGGGTCGCAAGCGTCCCCCAGAAAATTCGTGCTGGGAGGACCCCAATGGGGGGTCCCCGGGCAGGGCGAGCGCATCAAATTTGGCCGTCTTTTGTCGTTCCAAAAGAGTATCGCAGGCAAATGTAGGGTCGCAGGCTGGGCGCCAGACTATGCGTTTGCCGTTTTCAGCACAATTCCCGCGGTTTTAAGATGCGCTCGCCCTGGGTCCCCGGACGCTGAGGGTCCGAAATAAATCCTGCAAACCCAGCAAACCCGTATGTGTTCGGATTTGCTTGGGAAACCTTGCATGGTTTGCAGTGACGTCTCCAACTCAAAGCCTGCGCGAACCCCGCATAAACGGGATCGCTTTCAAGTTGAGATGGCCTGAAAAAGTAAATGTATGGCTTTCGTTGTGGTGTTAGTACAAGTCGTCATTCACGATGGAGGAAGCGTCCCGACGCTCGAGTGCCAGCGGTCGGAATCCGTCAGTCATCCCTTGTCCCAAGCTTTTTTCCATTGATTCCATTGATCGAAGGCGCGGCCGACGTGTTCTGCAAGGTTAGGAACGATCTTGTCCAGCTCACCAAGCTTGTTTGGCAAAACCCAGCGCGCATCGTCATGCTTTGCAAGCCTCGGCGCGCTTTCGCCCCCAACACGTGCAACGAATATTACCCCTGGAATCGTCCTGTCGTCCTTCTTGAACATATATGACCCGAGAAGTGGCGATTCGCGCTGTCTTCGGTCGCGCGCCATTGGGTTGCGCCCGCCGCCGTGAGCGAAGGGAGAAACGCGGAGATCGCCCGGTTGCGTTGCCCTTGGGCCGTGTCGATGCGCAAACGAGGAACGCAGAGGTGTTCGTGATCAGGCCGACGCGCGAGCGCGCTCTGTCACTCCTGCAAGACGCAGTTGAGAATCCTCCGCAGGCGGCGGCTCTGTCGACGAGGACAGCATTTTATGCTCTTTGCCGGACGCAGCGATCAAGCGATCACGTGAAAGACGAACAGCGATCTCGGCAATGTCGTTCCCTTTGAAGTGCCGTCCGTTCCGAACAGCCGCGACGCCTGCTGACCCAGATCCCATGAACGGGTCGAGGACAACCTCTCCGGGCAGAGTGCTTTGTCGAACGAGAACGTCGCTGATCTCGACGGGTTTTTCGGTCGGGTACCCGCCACGGATTCGCTTCGCTTCGAGGATGTCGGAGATTCCGAGATCGTGTAGCTTCCGCTTTCCTTTCTCGAAAAAGAGAATGAACTCGTAACGCGAACGATAGTGATAGCCCATTCCGATCGCGCGCTTGTCCCACACGAGTGGTTTCCAGAACTTGAAGCCGACGCTTTCCGCGATCGGTTTTGCGATGAACGCCGTTTCCGGGTCGCAGAAAAGATAGAAGTGTGTGTTCTTCTCGAGCACGCGGTGAACCTCTCGAAACAGCTCCTTGAAACGCGAGTTCGGAAAGATCCTGAACCACTCATTACTTGAGCCCTTGCTCACCTTCAGCCTGGTCGTAGTTCCGATCGCTCGGTGTTTTTCCAGCGACTCGTAGGGCGGATCCGTGATGACGAGATTCGCGCTTGCGGCGGGGAGTGTGCGAAGCCATGAGACGGCGTCGCCCTCGTTGAGCTGAAAGTTCGCCAACATAAAAAAAACGACTAGCACAATGGAATCATGCAAACTAGTCGTTTGTTCAGTGCTTGAAGCCCTTGAAAACACCGATGATGTTCTGTATGCATTGTTTTTTTAATGTAAGCCGTGGCTAGTCGGACGATCTTTGCCATCCATGTCGTTCGACCGTCTTCGCGCGCGCGCGGTCCCCTCTCATCAGACCCGTTGAGCAGCGGCAGAGCGACTGTTACGACGGAGCCTGCATGCCGAAGGTGGTTCATCGCGCCAACCTCCCGCTCATCGTGGAGCTTCCCACTCCGCGACCATTCCTGAAGTGGGTTGGTGGAAAGACTCAACTCTTGGACCAGCTTTGCCCGCTGCTACCCGAGATGTTCGGACGATACTTCGAGCCCTTCGTTGGAGGAGCTGCACTCTTTTTCGCCCTTCGACCACCGAGGGCGTCGCTGCGCGACGTGAACGAAGAGCTCATCGACTGCTATCGGGCGATCCGTGACGAGGTTGATTCGGTGATTGAGGCGCTCGGAGAGCATCGATACGAGCGAAAGTACTACTACATCGTCCGCGAACTTGATCCGCGGTCGCTGCCACGGGCGCGGCGCGCAGCGCGTACAATCTTCCTCAACAAGACGGGCTTCAACGGGCTCTACCGTGTCAATAGTGCTGGCCGTTTCAACGTCCCGTTCGGACGACACACGAACCCGGCGATCTGCGACGAAGACAACCTTCGCTCGTGCTCTTTGGCGCTGCAAGGGGTCGAACTGGAGGTTCGAGACTTCCGACAGATTGTGAAGGATACCGCGCCTGGAGACTTCGTCTACTTCGACCCACCGTACGCGCCCATCTCGGACACCGCGGACTTCATATCGTATGCTGTTGGTGGGTTTGGTTGGGCGGATCAAGAGAATCTGGCCGAGGCGTTCTCGGATCTGACCAAGAAGGGCGTCTATGCAATGCTCTCGAACTCCAATGCACCTGGCATCCGCGATCTCTACGCGGGCTTCACCATTGAGGAGGTGTCAGCGGTTCGCAGCGTCAACTCGAACATTTCGCGTCGCGGTAAGATCGCCGAGATTGTAGTGCGCAACTACGAACGTCGGCTTGCGCAAGCGAACGGGAAGTCGAGGCGCAGAGTGCAGCGAATTGCGGTGTAGCGGTGGCCAAGTCCCAGACGTCGCAAGCGTGGGCTCGCATTGGTGCGATCCATCACATAGAAGAGAGGCTCGCGAACGGCGAATCGATTTCGCTCTCGGCTCAGGAGATCAAAGAACTCGGGGGACGCGAGCCGAGGTTGATGACGAAGTTCGACACTCGCGCGAGTCGACCGCCGCTGCTCTCCTCCGCCACGGTCTTGCCGGTGACGAACGGAAGCTATGTCATCCTCCCTGGTGACGGGTACCACGATCTGATCGAGCTGACGTCGACCACGCGCTGGCCGTTGGTGAAGTCGGTTGCCGCTCTGCGCACGCTCCCATGGACCACCGGCCCGTGCTCCGAGTCTCAGGCGCTCGATATGGCGTTGGCGGCAGGCATTCTGGGGGACTTTCTCGACGACCCGCACGCCCGACTGACGGTACGTGGTCGGCGGCGCGCACCGAGGTTCGACTTCGAGTTTCACTGCCCAGCGTCGGTCGAACAAGTCGTTGTCGAGGGAGTTCAGGTCGAAGTCGATTCGGGACTTGAGGGCGACGGAATACACCTGATCGAGGGAAAGCTTGGCAGCCGAGACGACTTTCATGTGCGTCAGCTCTACTACCCGCTTCGCATGTGGCAGCGCGAGGTGCCGGAAAAGAAGGTGAGTACGGTCTTCATGACCTGGAGCAATCGTCGCTTCGAGCTGCGCATGTTTTCGTTCGAGCCGGCCAATCGCTACCACGCCATCAAGCTCGTGAAGGCGGTCGACTACGTCATCGAAGACGAGAGCGAAGTCGTGTCGCTCGCCCAAATATTGAACAGCACTGAGCTGGAGGATCTGCCCAAAGCGCCGTTCCCTCAAGCTGACGACATTCGCAAGGTCATCGACATCGTCGACGCGGTGGGATCGGGCACGCAAGACCGAACCGGGATCGCCGACAAGTGGAATATCGACGAGCGACAAGCCGACTACTACGGGAACGCCGCAATCTTCTTGGGTCTACTTTTGCGGACCCCACGAGCATTCGCACTTTCATCGTTCGGCTCGGAGTTTGTTCGCGGTGGCCTCACCGAGCGGATGATCTTTCTCGCCAGGCGGATGACGTCACTGCCCGTCTTTCGCACCGTCTTGGAGCATGCTGTCGTCCAGAGCGCGTTGCCCGACCATGCGCGCGTTGCCGAGTTGATTGCGCGGTCAACAGGATTGACTGGCGCCACACCACTTCGACGTGCCTCCACGGTCATTGCGTGGGCACGCTGGATGATCGATGCTTTCGCTGAACATCTTCAAGTGCCTATCGGCGGACAGGGAGATCATGGGGACGGATGAATCGCAGCGGGCCGCATTCGACTTCCTTCGGAAGCACGCGAAGGAGCAGACGACCTTCACCGTTACAGATGTCGAAGCAAAGACCAAGTGGAGCGAGGGGACCTGGAAAACGTATAGGTCGAAGCAGTTCAAGTCGTATATCAGGGTGGCGACCGAAGCGAAGGGCGCGTTCTGCGTAGATCCAAGCTTCTTGCGTCTGAGTCTTGAGGATTTTCGAGCCCTCACAACGCAGGTTCGCAAGCCTGTCGTCACGTGGTCGCGTGCCACCTACGACCACGTCGTCTCGTACGAGTTCCTGCTGCCGTTGACAAAGGAGGACAAGCTCCGTACCGCGCTCGATGACCTCTTCTATCGCGACACGCTCGAGCAGCGGACGCGAGAGATTCTCTCGAAGCCCGCGCTGGCGGAAGCTGTATCTCGCATTGATGGCGAAGCGGATGACATATACGTCTCCCGCGTAGTTACGCTCATCGCCGGGCTCATTGGAGGTTATTCGGTCAGCCACGTCAGCGGACGCTTTCGCGCGGACGCGATCGCCTCTCGCGCGGAGGCCGCCAGCATGCTTGTTGACCGAAGGCGCTATCTGGTCGACGAGACGACGGCGGTAGTCCGGTTCATCATTCCCTGCAGGAGCAGCCGCTTGATTCACGGCGACGTGTTTGACCTCAAGGGACCGGAGGCCATCGTGGATGGTGTTCCGCGGGCAGCCGCTACCGATGTGGGGGTGATTCGACGCCTCTTCTTTCTCTTCTTTGTCGAGGCGGTGGTTGGGCCGATCCAGGGCGAGGACGAGATCTGGTTGCTTGAAGATTCGCCATATGGCCGCCGTCTCTACACACTATCCAGGTCAGACGATTGAGGGAGGGCCATGGGAAGCAAAAAGAAGTCGAAGATGAAGGCGTCGCAGCCTGCCGCGGAATTGCGGGGGACCGTACGCCACTGGCTACGACTCCACGGGTACGACGACGTTGCCGATCTGATCGACGAGATCATTACCGAGTGGCGGAGTGCCGGCCGCGCGACACGTCGAAATTGGTGGGACATTCTCTCGGGCGACAAAAAGGGTCAGCCGCGCGGAGTTGGGGGACGAACCTTTCCGGTCCTCGCATCAGCACAACGTCGTCAAGGGAAGGCGGTGACCAAGAACGCGATCCAGCGCTCGCGCAATGAGCCACTACCGCTGGTTCCTGAAAAGACCCGGTGGAGGTAGTCGTGCGACGACCCTCTCCCGACGCCCTCTCTTGTATGCGCGATCTGGCCCGTGGCGACAGCTATAGCTTTCAGCACGTGTACTCGATGCTGGCGCGATTCGCGGCAAAGGCCAATCCGCGGCTCCGTTTGCTCCCCCCGTACCGCGAGTACGTGTCTCAGGGGTGTACTGGCGCAATCGGCTTTGACGTAATCGTCACATGATCGAACTCCTCGCGCGGCTCCGACGCCGCAGGCGAGGTCTCCGCGGAGGCTGAATTTCCGTCTGATTCGCGCTTTTTCCAGCTTGGCCCAATGCTTGGCCCGATTCGTTTTGCTGACGAGACCAAGGTCCGCGCGCGCCTCTGCAAATAGGATGATTCAGAAGCCGGCGTCGCGGATGCGGGCTACGACCGAGCGGAAGAACGCGAGGTTATCGAATCTGTCGATGACCGGTCCGAGCAGGCCCACCTCCTTGAGGTGATCGGCCGGAACGCATTGCAAGAAGGTCCCCCACTTCGCGCTTTCGACGGTGACCAAGCCATCGTTGACTTTGAAGCGGAGTCCTTCTTCGAGGAACACCGCTGTCGGGACGAGCAAAGCCTGCGTGAGGTCGAGCGAAGAGGGATCGTTTGGATACTTGCCGTCGTCACACACGCCGATGCCGGTGGCGAGGTTCGTGCGCCCCGCGTAGCTCGTATAGGTCACGCGTGGATCGTCGACGTACTTCGGATTGAAGACCTTCGTCATATGATCGACGCTGAGCTCTTCGAGCTGCGCGCGAAGGTGCGGATCCGTCTGTAACTCGTAGGCCGTCTTCTCGGCGAGCGAGAGGACCGCACCTGTCACGTCATCGACGACGTTCGTGGGAACGCCGCTGATCATCCCAAGAACGAGATCCGCCACTTTGCTCCCGCGATGCGGCGTGGACACTGTCGTGATGGACGCAATTCGATCGCCGTAGCCGAGGCCCGCCGGACTCGCGAGGATGCGTGCATCCATGCCGCCCTGACTATGGCCGACTAGGTTCACCTTCGCCTTGCCCGTCCGCGTGAGGATCGTGTCGATCTGCTCCGCGATGGCGGCTGCACGTTCCTCACTCGTGTCAAATGGCGGAGCAAGGGTGACGAAGACTTGCTCGCCTCGCTTCGTAAGATCGACGACGACTCCATTGAAGTACGTCACGCCGATGGGACCGACCTGGAGTTTACCGAAGCCGGCCATGCCATGAAGAAAGACCACGGGATACGGCGCCCCGAGCGGCGCGGGAGAAGACTCGGGTGTGGACACGCTCGATTCAGGAATAGGTGGCGCGCTACCGGAGACACCGCTGCTGCTCGGGCTCGGAGCCGTCGAAGGCGTGCCTACGTCCGATCCACCACATCCCGCAATGCTTGCCTCGACGCTCACGACAAACGCGAGCGCCAGAATGTTCGATACCCCCCCCATGGGATCTACCTCCTACGACGGACCGAATGTTTCGTGAGCGAAAGTATCAAAGTATCGTCGATAGGTGAGCGATCAATGGCGTCCTTTGGACGTCTCGCGAACGGCGGGGCGAGATCGCGATCGATATCCGCGCCGCATGCGGCGTCTGTCGCACGGATCCGCAGATAGTCCTAAAATGTTGATCATGCCCAAAGTGCGAGCCGACGAGCTCGTCGTGATGCTCGGCCTGGCGCCAACGCGTTCGCGTGCCCAAGCCCTAATCCTTGCGGGCAAAGTCTACGTCGGCGACGTTCGCGTCGACAAAGCAGGCGCGCGCCTTGCAGAAAATGCGCCGATCGCCATCCGCGGCAGCGATCATCCGTACGTGTCACGCGGTGGGGTGAAGCTCGCCGGCGCGCTCGATGCCTTTGGCGTCGATCCACACGGCAAACGCTGCATCGATTTCGGCGCGTCGACCGGTGGCTTCACCGACTGCCTTCTTCAACGTGGCGCCGCGAGAGTTGCAGCCGTCGACGTTGGCTATGGGCAGCTCGCCCACGTCCTTCGAGTCGACCCACGCGTGCAGGTGCTCGAGCGAACCAACGCTCGCGCACTTGAAGCTTCGCTTGTCGGCGGCATGGCCGATCTCATCGTTGTCGATGCGTCGTTCATTGGCCTTGGCAAGCTCGCTGACGCGATTGTTCGATGTCTTTTGCCTGGCGGCGAGCTCGTTGCCCTCGTCAAGCCGCAGTTCGAAGTCGGCCGCGAAGAGGCCTCGAAAGCCCGCGGCGTCGTGCGCGACCCAGCTCTGCGCGCCCGCGCCATCGATGGCGTGGTTGCCGAGGTGGCGGCCTCGGGCCTTGAAATCCTCGCCACAACCGATTGCATCATCAAAGGACCGCGCGGCAACCTCGAGGCGTTTGTGCACGCGCGCAAGCCTGCTAGGTGAACGAACTCGGAAATTTTGATGGCGAAACGCTCCCCCACGTTCAACCC
Source organism: Polyangiaceae bacterium (assembly GCA_009780955.1). Lineage (GTDB taxonomy): Bacteria > Myxococcota_A > Polyangia > Polyangiales > Polyangiaceae > Labilithrix. The sequence continues at coordinate 31,460 of WQZB01000044.1, forward strand.
AAATGCATCCGCCAACACCGACGCCCAGCACTCGCGAAAGGGATTTCCTCCTGGCCTCGGCGCCATCTTTCTCATCGTTTTTCTCGACATTCTCGGCTTCAGTATGGTTTTGCCGTTTCTCGCCGAGGAAGCGCGCAGCACCTTTCATACTACCGAGTTCGTGGGCACGCTTCTCGGGTCCATTTACTCGCTCATGCAGTTTCTTTTCGTGCCGGTGTGGGGTCGTCTCTCCGACCGTATCGGGCGACGGCCCGTGCTTCTCTGGAGCGTAGCTGCCACTTGCGTCGGCTGGATCGGGCTCGCCGTTGGTCTCATCTACACATCAAGCGTCACGTGGCTTTTTCTCGCGCGCATCTTCAGCGGCATTGCCACCGCAAACCTTGGCACCGCAAGCGCCTATATCGCCGACGTCACCAAGCCCGAAGACCGTTCCCGTGGCATGGGCCTCATCGGCATGGCCTTCGGCCTCGGATTCACCATCGGCCCGGCCATCGGCGGCATGCTCTCGGTCTTTCGCGTCAACGGTCGCGAGGGCGCCGTGCCATGCTTCGTCGCGGCAAGTCTGTCGCTATTGAACTTCGCCTGGGCAAAGCTAAGCCTGAAAGAGTCATTGCCGATCGATAGGCGTTCCACCCTTCGTCGAAGCCTTTCGCCACTGAGCGTTGCCGCCGCCCGCGAAGCGTTCGCGCTGCCAGGTGTTGCCCGGGTCATTGCGGTCAACTTCGTCTTGATTCTCTCGTTCACCGTTCTTGACCAGACTCTTCGCTTCTTCAACGCAGACTTATTTGAGATTACGAAGTTCGGCACCGGGCTCGTTCTCGCCTTCGTCGGCGTTGTTGCTGCAAGCGTGCAGGGCGCACTCATCAGGCCGCTGTCGCGCCGCTATAGCCAGGCCGATCTCATCCGCGCCGGCACGGTGATTCAGGCCGTTGCTTTTGCCGCCATCGCGATCTCACCTTCGTTTGGATTGCCCGCACTCGTTGCAGCATGCGGCCTGCTCGCGCTCGGCAATGGCCTAACGCAACCAAGCATTGCGGGTTATGTGTCGACGCGTGCCGATCCTCGCGCGCAAGGCGCCACGCTCGGCACCAACCAGTCGGCGGCGAGTCTCGCACGCGTATTCGGGCCTGCTCTCGGCGGATGGATGTACGGGGCATTGGGTCCGCGCATGCCGTACCTCGCAAGCGCCATGGGCATGGCCCTCGCCAGCGCCGTTGCGTTCTCGCTCGCGAAAAGCGAGTCTACCGAGTAGGGGCGTATGGCCATACGCCCCTACAAGCAGGCGTCAAATCGAAAGCGTTCAAAATACCAAAACCCAAACGTCGTAAACCGCGTGCGTCCACACGGCTGCTGCGAAACCGCGCGTCACGTAAATGAGCGTGAGCGCCAAGCCGAGCATCGCGCGGAAAAGAAACGACGCCATATCGAATGTGTCGCCCATTGGCCCAATGTAGTGCACGCCGCTAAAGATCATTGCGCAAACGATCGCCCAGGCGAGCATGATCATCGCGGCCCCAGCCTTCGATGTGCGCGTCGTTGTGCTCGGCGTGCCGGGCGTGCGCGCACTCGCTGCCCCTGCAAACACTTCGGAGGTACCCGTAAGTACCACTTGCTCGCGCGCGAAAAGCCACACGAGAATTTTCGCGCCAAGACCAAAGAGCAATACGCGAAAAGCGAGTTCTTCGTAGAAGCCGGCACCAAGCGACATGATGAAGCCGACGAAGCGCCCTTGGTCTTTGATTGTGCCCGCGAGAATGCGGCCAACGAGGTACGACGCGGCAAGGCGCATGACAACGGCGTAGACAATGCCTTCAATTGCAATCTGCATGAATTTGCGCGGCTGAAACGCTTGCCCACGCCCCAGAAGCATGAATGCCACGGCGAACGCTGCGCCAATGGCAAACGTTGCAATCAGATACACTTCGCGATCGCCAGAAGTCAGGCGCAAAAGCTGACCGGTCACCATGTCGGTCGCGTTTTGCACGCCGATGAAAACAACCGCGATCTGGTAAATGAGGAAAATGGGAAGGGTGAGCCCGAGGTCGACCCACGCACCCGGACGGGCAAGCAACTGACCGGCCGAAGACTGCTCTTGCAAGGATGAAGATGACATGGACGCGCGCGCCATCCCGCTTACCCGGGGCGCAGCCGGTACACAATCGCCACGACCACGACGCCCCAAAGCACCAAGTTCAAGACGAACGGCACATCGCTCAGCATTTCTTGCGTGGGGCTTTCCGCCCTGCGACCACGGCCGGCGCGGCCCGAAACAAGAAGCAAGAAGCGCACAATGCCAAAGATCGTGAATGGCGCCGTGAGCCAGAGATACCTGCTATTGAAAAACTCCTCGGTTTTGGGATCGAGTGTGTAAGCGACGTAGGTTACCGCAGTTGCGAGCCCTGTCACGGCCAGCGCCACGGTGAGCGACCGCTTGCCGTACGCCTTGAGCGCCGAACGCTGCTTGCCAGCGTGCTCGCCCTCGAGTTCGTGCCGGCGCTTGCCGAAACCGAGGAAAAGCGCGAGGAGCGCAGTACACGCAATCATGTACCCGCTTACCTGCACCCTTGGTGTTGTCGCAAGCCCGCCCGCGATGACGCGCAAAACAAAGCCAAACGCAATGAGCCCGACGTCGAGGTAGGCGACCTTTTTCAGCTTGAAGCTATAAGCGAGATTCTCGATGAAGTAGAGAAGCGCGACGGCTGCGAAGGCAACGTTGAGTCCAAAGTAACCTACTGCGAGCGCCACCACGACAAGGCCAACGGCGAACGGCCATGCCATGGCTTCGGGCACGTCGCGACTTGCAATGGGGCGAAAGCGCTTTACCGGATGGATGCGATCGGCCTCGACGTCGACGAGATCATTAATCGTGTAAACTGCACCTGCCAGCATGCAGAAAACTGCGGTGCCAAGGAGAGCCTCCCCCGTCACACGGAGGTTCAGCGATGGATCGCCTTGCGCGGTCGAAGAAAACAGGTCTTTGGCAAAGAACATCGGCGCCAGCACGAATAGGTTTTTGACCCACTGGTGGGGGCGAATGGTCTTGATGAGACCGCGAACAAGACCGCGATGCGAGCCGGCGTGCGCCACTGGCGCATCGCTTGGCTGCGACGCTAGATCCCCTTCAGAAGACGGGTTGAGAGCCGGATCACGAGCATCGAGAGTCACGCCGCTCTAGATACACCAGGCGACCCCCACTCGCGAGCACTCACGAGCACCGCTTGACGCGCGACGCGCGGCGACGGACAACCCAGCGCGTGTCGCCACGTATAGCCCTGTTCCTTGGTTTGCTCGCACTGGTAGTCTTTGGGCCAAGCGTAAGCAGCCTTTCGGTAGCCCACGCATACGGACCTGAGCGCTTGCCAAAGCTTGCGACACTCATCGACGATGTGGCTCGCGGTGGCATGCCTCTCGGCTACGTGCCGCTACGTAAGCTTTGGTCTGAATGGGACCAAGGCAATCCGAGCGAGGTCGAAGCGGCGCTCGATACCGTGAGTTCCGATGCGCGCGTCCCTGCTCCGATGCGCGCTTACGCAGGATTGCTTGGGGCCTACGCGCGCCGGCGCCGCGGCGATCTTGCGGGTGCCAAGGCCCGTGTGAAAGACCTTGGCTTCGTGAGCCGTTGGATCGTGACGGGGCCTTTCGACAACGAAGGCAAAAGCGGGTTCGATCGCGTTTTTGGGCCTGAAGAGCAGTTGAGCGAGCCGCTCAGCATGACGCAAACTTACGACGGCAAAGAGCGGGCTGTGCGCCATCGCCTTATCCCAGATGTTTTTCCCTACGCCTGGGTCGATCTGGGAGCCATCGTGCGCCCGCAGGAAAACGTGTGCGCGTACGCGACAACCTTCGTGCGTGATCGGCATGCGCAAAAAGGGCCACGCCCGCTGTCGATCTGGTTTGGCAGCGCCGGCGCCGCGAAGGTGTTCTTCGACGGCAAGCTGATTCTGAAAGATGCAAAATACAAACAACTCGACGAAGATCGGTTTGGTGTCACGCTCACCATGCATGAGGGTTGGCACCGGCTCACCGTGAAAGTGTGCGGTCACGACGATCCGCCAATGTTCGCACTACGCCTCGCCAGCGCAAGCGGCGCACCTGACGCCAATCTCGAGAGCGATCCGGATCCGTCGCACGCCAACGAAGCCGCGGCGATCCGCTTCAAGAAAGGCGAAGGCACGACCCTTCCGACTCTGTCGGGACCAGCGATAGTGTTCGAAAGGCTCGTTGCAAAGGGCGACCCCGCATCGCTCGAAGCCTTCGCGCGCTGGCTCGTCGTGACCGACTCGGACGACGTAGCCGAGAATCGCGCACGCAACTTGGCGCGGCGAGCAGCCGAAAAATCACCTACCGTTGAGCGCTGTCTGCTCGCCGGCGAGCTCGCCGAGAATCGCAACCAACGCGCGATATGGATCGACAAGGCCGAGGACATCGTCAAAGCTCGGGCGACCCAAAGCGAACGCATCGCGGTGCTGCTTGCACGCGCGGCGCATGCCCGAGGCGGCGCGAACTGGCGCGATGCGATTCCTTATTACGACAAGGTTCTCGCACTCGATCCCGACAACATCCAGGCAAACCTCGCACGCGTGGAGCTCTACTCGGAGGCAGGGCTACGCGAAACAGCCCTTGCCTCGCTGCGTCGCACGCTCGCAAGGCGTCCGAGCAGCGTGGCGCTCGTTCGTGCAACCTTGGCCACGCTGCGCGATCTCGGCCGCATCTCAGAAGCCGACGAGCTGACCGAGCGCTACGCCGAGCTCCGATTCGACGACACGTCTTTGATCGACAGCCGCATCGATCTCGCCCTCGCTCGTCGCGACACGACGGCGGCCATGCACTGGATCGATCGGATGCTCGAGGCGAATCCCGACAGTGCGCGCGCACTTGGCATTGCCGCACACGCGTACATCGCGCTTGGCGATCGACCCAAGGCTGTTGCCACATACCGCCGCGCGCTCGATCTTGCACCAGAAGACGTTGCAACGCTTCGCGCACTTGCCGACGTCTACGGCCTGTCGGGCCAAACCGACGAGCAAATCCGCCTGCTCAAGAAGGTGCTCGAACTTCGCCCACAAGACAAAGACGTACGCGAATACGTAGCTCACACCGAGCCAAGCCGGCCGCGCGCCGACGAGGCCTACGCACGCCCGGCTGCCGAATTTCTCAAGCTTCGCGACAAGCCGGCCGACGGCAAAAACCGCCGCACACTCGCCCACGTGCAAGTCACCACGGTATTTCCTAATGGCCTAGCAAGCCGGTTTCACCAGATTGTTTTTCAGCCGCTTACCGACGCTGCCGCGGCCGAGGCGCGCGAGTACGGATTCGCGTTCGAGGCCGATACCGAGACTGTGCAACTTCGCGGCGCGAAGATCTATCGCAAGGGCGGCCAGGTTGATGAAGCCATCGAGAGCGGCGAGGGCGCGGCCGACAATCCAGCCATGGCCATGTACACGAGTGCACGTGCGTTCTACGTGCGCTTCCCGCGGCTCAATCCTGGCGACGTCGTCGAACTACGTTACCGCGTGGAAGACATTGCACACCGCAATGCCTTTGCCGACTACTTCGGCGAGGTTGTGTACATGCAATCCGCCGAGCCCATCGCACACTCCGAGTACGTACTCATTACGCCAAAGTCGCGGCAGTTCTATTTCAACCAGCCTGCCGTCGCCGGGCTCGTGCAAGCGAAGTTCGACAAGGGCGACAACCGTATTTTCCAGTTTACCGCCAAGAACGTGCCGCCGCTCGAAGCCGAACCACTTGCACCACCCGAGGCCGAAGCCCTCGGACATGTGCATGTTTCAACATACAAAAGCTGGGACGAACTGGGACGCTGGTACTGGGGTCTCATCAAAGACCAATTCACCGCGGACGACGAAGTCCGAAGGCGCGTCGCTGAAATCACCAAAGGCCTTTCAGACGACAAGGCCAAAGTGCGTGCCGTTTACAACTTCGTGGTGCAAAAAACTCGCTACGTGGCGCTCGAGTTCGGCATCCACGGCTTCAAGCCTTACCGAAGCGCGCAAATTTTCGCGCGCGGCTTTGGCGACTGCAAAGACAAGGCAACGCTCATCGTGACCATGCTCAAAGAGCTTGGCATTCCGGCCACCATCGTTATCGTGCGCACGGGTTTACGTGGCGACTTCGAAACCGAGCCTGCGAGCCTTGCGCCGTTCGATCATGCCATTGCATACGTGCCGTCGCTTGATTTGTACCTTGACGGAACTGCCGAGTGGACGGGGTCGACCGAGCTTCCTGCAATGAACCGCGGCGCGCTTGCAATGCAAGTCAACGAAGGCAAACCGAAGCTCGTACACTTGCCACAGCCGCCGGCCAGCGAGAGCGTTACTTCGAAGCACATCGACGCAACGGTCGGCGCCGACGGATCGGCCGTCGTCAGCGCAACCATGACCGTGACCGGCGCAACAGCCAGCCAATGGCGCCAACGCTACAACGCGAAGGCAACGCAAAAGCAGCGTCTGCAGGAAGATTTGTCGAGCGAGCTTCCTGGTGTGGAGCTATCGCAAGTGACAACGGGCGATCTCGAAAACATCGAAGAGAAAGTCGACATTCAGGCCAAAGGCAAAGCCATGTCTTTCGCTCGCAAAGACGGCGATGTGTTCCGTTTGCCCGTGGGTGGCAGAGAGCACGTCGTTGTGACATGGGCCCGGCTCTCGCAGCGAAAGCGCGACGTGCGCATCATGGCTCTTACGACGCGTATAACCGAGACGAGCGTGCGCTTGCCCGCTGGCGCAAAGATTGTCTCCGCGCCACACGCCGCCGAAGGCAGCTCGCCCTTCGGCACCTACCGCGTCGAGGTCGAAAATGTGGGCGGCCTTGTGCGCGTTCGGTCCGAAGTAGCCATCATGCGCTCGCGCATTGCGGTAAGCGAGTACAGCGCATTCCGCACGTTCTGCGAAAAAGCCGATCGTGAGCTCGGTCAATCGGTGACGTATACGGTGAACAAGTGAAAATTTTCTCGCGAACGGCTTTGAACCTGCTCGGTGCGCTCGGAGCTCTCGGAATCGTGAGCGTCTTCGGCTCTGTCGCAACCGGATGCGGCGCATCCACGCCACCATCGAATGCGCCGACCTCTGTCGACAAGGCCGACAAGGCCGACAAGCTCCGGGCAGCCGCACACGGATCGTCCGATGGCGAGGAACTCGGCCAATGGCTTCTTGGCGAGATGTTCGCGCCCGGTGGCAGCGCAGAGAACGCCGCAGGCGCGCGCGCGTCGCTCGACAAAGCGAAAAGCAAGGGGCTGTACGCGTCGCTCGGCGCAGGAGTTTTCGATGAAACGCACGGGCAGCCAAAGCGCGCCGCCGAAGGCTACGTTGCCACGCTCAGCGCTGCCAAGCGCAGCGACGACCCCGTGGCGCCACTCGCTGCGTTTTTCGCCACGCACCACCTCATCGCGCTGAGCGGCAGCGTTGCCAATCTCTGGGCGCAAACCAAGCCAGCTATTTTGCCAATTCTCGATGCACCAGGGCATGTTGGCTGGCGCGCACTCGCCGAGCTTCACGAGTGGTCGACCGCCGAAGCCCTTGACCGCGCCGAGGTGACGAGCGACCGCTACGACGACCTGATTACGAGCCGCATGGGCTGCGCGCGCAACCTGCGAATGGCGGGTCCTTTTGGTCGGGCCGCGGCGCCCGATCGGCGGCGAAGCTTTGGGGCCGAGCGATCCCCGTGGCCGCCGTCGTGGCCGGAAGATCCGGTGCGTGGGAGCGTGCCTCACGTGCTCAAGGCGGAACGTCGTCGCTGCGTGCTTGCAAGCACCGAGCACACCGACGATGGCATTTACTACGTCGAAACGTTCTTCGACACGCCCTCCGATCGCGACGTGCTCATCGCCGTGCAAGGGTCGGTTGCCGTGTGGGTCGACGACGCGCTCGCCAGCGAGCGCGATCTCAGAAACTGGGGAGCGTGGCAACGCTTCGGTTCCGCCGTTCATGTCAAACGTGGCCGCCATCGCGTGCTTGCGCGTGTTCTCAATGACGCGGCATCGATTCGCCTATTAAATCTCGACGGCACATCGGCCAACCTCACGACCGATACGAATGACGCAAAGCCATATAGCCTGGCTCGACCAACCCTTCTTGCCGATCCGAATCCCATTGCGCGATACGTCGAGGCCCTTGCAGTCGACGCCGAAAAAGTTACGACTACGATGTCGCCGCTCGCCCTAACGCTTGCCGCTTATGCAGCAAGCATCGACGGGCTTAGCGATGTGGCTGCCACAATGACTGCGCCGCTGACGTCAGCGAAGAACGCAGCGCCTGTCGCGCTGCTTTTCGGCGGTCGCTATGCCCATTTCGATGGCGCCTATCCGGAGCAAGTCCAGCACACGAACGAAAAAGATCTCTACGCGCGCGCCGCCGTGGCCGATCCGAAACTCTGGTACGCGCGCGGTTGGCTCATTCTCGACGACGCCGAGCAACGCGGTCTCGTCGAGGCCGTTGATTCGCTTCGCACCCTCACCCAGCAAACACCCGACGTTCCCGACATCGCCGTACAGCTCGCGCGATTGTACGGCCGGCTTGGTTGGCGCGCCGAGCGCATGCGCACGATCAAAGACCTTGCCGAGCACTTTCCAGACGACCGCGATGTGCTTGCACTTTACATGAATTCGCTCGACGACGATGGCTCGATTGCCGAGGCCGACAAAGTCGCCGAACGAATCAAGCGCCTCGATCCCGACTCCGAGATCGATCTCGATCGCGCCATTGCGCGCCACGATTGGAAGGCAGCCATCGAAGAGCTGAAAAGGCTCGAAAAGCGGCGGCCGGATCGCAAAGAGCTCGCCGCACGCATCGCCGACATGTTCATGCGCTCGGGCGACCCAAGCAAGGCGGCCATGGCGCTTGAAAAGGCTCTCGAGAAAAATCCGCAAGATTCGGCCACTCGCCTCAGGCTCGCCGACTACGCGTATGCCAAAGGTGACACCACCGCGTTGCGGCGCGCACTTGCCCGAGCCTTGCAAGCCGGCTCGAAGGGCAACGAAATCCGCGAAGCCATCGACCTCATCGAGGGTGCAAGCCTTCTCGAGCCGTATCGGATGGACGGACGCAGGGTCATCAAAGAGTTCGAGGCTTGGGAAAGAAGCGGCAAGCGCATGGATGGCACCGCGGCCCGCGTGCTCGATTACGCCGCCACGTGGGTTCACCCCGACGGCTCGAGCGAAATGCTCGAGCACGAAATCATTCGCATGCAGTCGCAAGAAGCCATCGGGCAAGAGGCCGAGCAAGAGCCACCCACGGGCCAGACTTTGCGCCTGCGCGTGATCAAGCCTGACGGCTCGATGCTCGAGCCGGAGAACGTTGCGGGCAAGGCCACTTTGACCATGCCGCATCTCGAGGTTGGCGACTACATCGAGATCGAGCACATCACGCCAACCGCAAGCGACGGTAGCAGAGGCAAAAGGTACGTTGGCCCGCAGTGGTTTTTCCGCGAAGCCGACAAGGGCTATTGGCGAAGCGAGTTTGTCGTGGTCACGCCGAAAGACAAAGCGCTCGACATCGAAACCATCGGTCGTGTTCCTGCGCCAAAGCGTTCGGACCGAGTCATGTTCGTGGAACTTCGCTGGCGAGTCGACGAAAGCCCTCCGGCCCCCGACGAGCCCGACAGCCCGAACCCGCGCGAGTTTCTGCCAAGCGTGCGTATTGGCTGGGGCGTGTCGCTCGACGAAACACTTCTTCGTTTCGTCGACGCGGCCTCGCCGGAAACTCCGCTCGATCCGCGTCTGCGCAAAAAGGCACGCGAGATTGTGGCGAAGATCCCCGCCAGTCATCGCGATGATCAAGCGCGTGCACTTTACAAATATACGCAGACCGAGATTCAAGAGAGCAACGAGCTCGATGCACGGCGCGCCATCAACGGGCGCTCGGGCTCGCGCTCATCGGCGTTCAGCTACCTTGCGCAGCTTTTGGGCATTCCGGTGGAACTCGCGCTCGTCAAGAGCCGCATCGCGATGCCACCGCGTAGCAAGATGAGCGCAATCGACGTTTACGACAACATCGTCACGCGCATAGAAACCGAAAAGGGTCCACGCTGGTTGACCATGCGCGACAAGTTCGCGCCTTACGGTTACATCCCCGCGGAGCTACGCGGTCAGCCTGCCATCCGCCTTGTTTCTGGCACGCCGCGCGACGTCACACCGGCGCTCGGCGCTGCCGACGGCGTTTTGCTCGAAGGCAAAGCGGTGCTCGCGGAAGACGGCTCGGCCACGATGGATCTCGTTCAAAGCTTTTCGGGTCGCATGGGCATTCGCCTTCGCGAAATTTTCGACCAAGTGCCGCAAAACAAGCATCGCGAGCTCGTTGAAACGCAGCTTTTAGGGCCGAACATACCGGGTGCGCGCCTCAAAGACATGAAGCTCGAAAATGTGGATGATCTCGGCGCGCCGCTCGCTCTTCGCATGCACGCAGAAGTTCCTGAGATGGCGCGTGTGATGGGACCCAACAAGCTTGCTTTGAAGGCGCTATTTCCGGTGAACATCGCGCAAATCGCGTCGCTTGCAGAAAGGCAAACGCCACTTTTGCTCGGGACGTCGTCGCACGTCGAGGTAAAGTTCGAGGTTCTTATCCCCAGCAGCATCGCCATGCCAGCCGCACTGCCAACGGGCGAACTCAAAAACGAAGACCGCACTGTGCGCGTTGCCGACGCGGTTACGGGCCACTCTGTCATTCTTCAGCGCGTCATCGACATTCCTGCTGGCCGCGTGCAACCAGGCGCACAATACACCAAGTTCAGTGCTTTCACGCGCGCCGCCGACGAGCTGCTCGCGCGCGAGCTCACCTTCGGAAGGTGATTACGGTCTCCCCGGAGCGATGCAATGACCCGACACTTCAACACCGCTGGCCCCAACCACCCCGCGGACCACTACAGCGTCAACTCCTTCGCGCGGATCAATTGGCCCGAGATCCAGCAGCTCATTGATGGGAAAAAGTACTTCGTTCTGCACGCTCCCAGGCAGACAGGGAAGACGACGCTATTGCAGGCGATCGTCGACCGGCTCAATGGCGAGGGGCGCTACGAGACGATGAGGTTCAGCGTCCAGTCGGCCCAGGCGGCGCGCGACGACCTTGCGATGGGAAATCGGATCATCGCCAGCCAATTGCTCCTTCGGGCGCAGACCAGCCGCCCTCAGAGCTGGCTTGCTGTCGAGGGTCGCTCCGTCATAAAGGAGGAGGAGCCTGGGAGCTTGTTGACGACGCTCCTCACACGTTGGGCGGCTCATTCGCCACAGCCGATAGTGTTGCTGATCGATGAGATCGATGCGCTGGTAGGAGATACGCTGGTCTCGGTTTTGGGGCAGCTCCGAGACGGGTACATCGCTCGCCCAAGCCCCTTTCCCCATTCCGTGATCCTCTGCGGGATCCGCGACGTGCGCGATTACCGCATCCACACATCCAAGGGCGAGATCATCACGGGGGGCAGCGCCTTCAACATCAAAACCGAGTCGCTACGGCTGGGGAATTTCTCGGAGGCCGAAGTTCGTGAACTCTACGAGCAACACACGGCCGAAACGGGGCAGATCTTCGAGGAGTCAATCTACCCGAAAGTGATGGCGCTGACGGGTGGGCAGCCTTGGCTGGTCAACGCTCTGGCTCGTGAATTGACCGAGAAGATGCCTGCGCTCCAAGACCGCTCGCGCCCCGTCACTCTCGATGACGTGGATGAAGCCAAGGAGCGCCTCATCCTCCGGCGCGACACCCATCTCGATCAGCTCGTGGACAAGCTCAAAGAGCCACGCGTCCGGCGCGTCATTGAACCCATTCTTGCAGGAGAACAATGGGGAGAAGCCGTATCGATCGAAGATCGCCAATATGTCGTCGATCTGGGGCTTATCACGATGCAGCGCACCGACGGTGTCCGCATCGCAAACGACATCTATCGCGAGGTGATTCCCCGAGAGTTGACGTCCATCCTTCAGAGCAACGTCTCGACACAGGTGCCTAGCACGGCTTTCGTTCTTGCCGACGGCCGGCTCGACTTCCGAGGGATGCTCGCGGGTTTCCAGCAGTTCTACCGAGAGAATTCCGAGGTCTGGAACAAGCGAGCG